>NZ_NPBY01000034.1 GCF_002272015.1 Paenibacillus campinasensis
AAACCATCGGGATCATCTCATCGCACTAGGCTCACTCTCTTCACCGATAGGATAGTGATGCAAGCGGCTCGCACCCTTACGCCATCCACATACTGTACGCAAGGTATCCTGCCGTCCCCCACATCACGATGGCCGAGACACGGTTCAGCAGAGATAGCACTTTTCCCGAGCGATCCAGTCTTCCGGCAGCTCTTCCGGCCAGCCCGAGCCCGATGAACCACAACCAGGAAATCGTAATGCACGCCAATGCAAAAGCGGTCTTGTCCGCTCCCGAATACGTCAGTGAGCTTGTCCCGATAACACCGATGGTGTCGAGTATCGCGTGCGGGTTCAGCAGAGACACCGACATCGCGAACGCCACCTGCTTGCCTGGGGAGAGGGATTCGCGCTTCTCCTCTCCGATGGACGACGGCTTGCTGCGCCACGTTGTTACTCCCATATAGATCAGAAATAAGATGCCGAACAAAAACAGCATCACCCGCAGCCCTTCCAGTTCCAGCACGACAACGGATACGCCCATAATCGCCAGCGTAATCAACAGGGTATCACACAGCGCAGCTGTCAGAATCACCGGCAGCGCCTTGCTGAATTTGGGCTGCACAGCCCCCTGGTTAAACACAAACACATTCTGTACCCCGAGGGGTAGGATAAGTCCGAAAGCCAGAATCAGCCCATGAATCATTGCTTGTAGCATCCTCAATTCCTCCTGCATCATTTGGCTTCATTGTAATGAATCCACTTCACCAAGTCTCCAACCAATTGGTTGACATCCATCCCAACCAATTCGATATAATGGACCCATACGAAGCAGGAAGGGGACTGACTATGCGCTCACCATCCGAATGGGACACATCCTCCCGAATTCCTCTCTATCAACAAATCTATGAAGATATGAAAGACAAAATCATGAGCGGGGAATGGCCGGTCGGGACCCGCATCCCCTCCCAGCGGCAGCTCGCCGCCCAATTTGCTGTCAACCGGAGCACGGTTATCTATGCCCTCGACGAGCTGATTGCGGACGGATTGCTAGAGGCCCGGGTCGGTAAAGGTACCGTCGTTGTGAATAATACCTGGAATGCGCTAGCAGCCGAGCCGCCGCCCGATTGGAACCACTACGTACAGTCTGGCTCCTATCAGCCGAATATTCAAATCATTCAGCAGATTAACGACGCCGAGACGAATGACCGTATGATCCGCCTCGGAACAGGAGAGCTCTCCCCCGAGTTGCTGCCCGCGCAGAAAATGAAGGAGATATTTAGCGAAACCGAGGCAGACGAGCCGTTCACGCTTGGCTACTCGGAGCCGAAAGGCAGCCTCCGCCTGCGGGAGGTCCTAAGCGAGCATCTTCGCGCCAGAGGAATTGAGACGTCTCCGGCCGGCATTATGATTGTATCTGGCGGGCTTCAGGCGCTGCAGCTCATTTCGCTCGGATTGCTTCACCGTGGCTCCACCGTTCTGTTGGAAACCCCATCCTATTTGAACTCGGTCCATGTCTTTCAATCGGCTGGCATGAGCCTTCAAGGGGTTCCGATGGACGATCACGGCATCCGCACAGATACCCTCGCCCGGCTCAAGCGCCAGCATAACGCCGCACTGCTGTATACCATTCCGTCATTTCATAATCCGACGGGTATTCTGATGACGGCAGAACGACGCAAGGCGCTGCTGCAAGTATGCACGCAGGAACGTCTTCCGATTATCGAGGACGATGTGTACCGGGATTTGTGGTTTGATGAAGCGCCTCCCCCGCCTTTGAAAGCACTGGACCGCCAAGGGATGGTTCTTCACATCGGCAGCATGTCCAAGACGCTTGGACCGGGGCTTCGCATCGGCTGGATTGCCGGACCTGAGCCGGTCATCAACCGGCTGGCAGATATCAAGATGCAGACCGATTACGGCTCCAGCTCCCTGTCCCAGTTTGCCGTTGCCCGCTGGCTGGCTACCGGGCAATATGAACAGCATCTGATCGAGATTCGGGCTGCCTTGAAGCAGCGCCGGGACCTCGTTCTTAACCTGTTGGAACAGCATTTTCAAGGGCTCGCCTCCTGGACTGTACCGCAAGGCGGGTTTTACATTTGGCTTCACCTTATGAAGAAGACGCCCATCCGCCACTTATTCGAACAGGCTCTGAAAGAAGGACTTCTTCTCAACCCCGGTCAAGTATATGACCGCCAGGATCGTCAGCATCTTCGGCTGTCCTATGCCTATGCCTCCCTGGAGCAGCTGGAGTTCGGGCTGCAACGCTTGGCTGATCTGATCCAGAAATATTAATCAGGCCATTTCAACTTATAGCCCATCCATCGGATTCATCCCGATGCCCTTGCCGGGAATCCCGCGCGAACCCCCTCCCGGCATCGGGGAGCGATGGAGCCGCATTTTAAGTGAACGACCTTCCATTTTTTATGTGAAAAAAATCTCATATCGCGCTGAATCGCTTGCTGGCAAGGGCTTTCTCCCGCTTCTCCCCCGCCATTCACCCCCGTTTCCGATGCGAAAACGAGTCTGAAATTGTGACGATCCTGGGAACTCTCGTGAAATTTTGAACAAACAATGAACAGTCGGAAAACCGCGCCATAACAATGATTTCTTTCATATCCCTGCTGTTTTGTAACAATTTGAACACATAATCTTAAACACATCGCCACGAATATGGATTTTATTGTTATTTTTTCTATTTTATATGTTTTGCAAAGAAATTTATTACTTCCTAGTATAAGGGTAATCAAACTATTGAATCGAATGAAGCCGTTTCAAGGAAAGGGGTACATCATGAAGAAAAGAGGACCGTTACTTGCATTGTTTTTGAGCGTTGTTTTGCTCTTATCGGGATGCAGCTCGCTTACGGTTCTGGATCCGAAAGGACCCGCTGCCAGAACACTATCGGATACGATCATATTTTCGATTCTGATGATGATCGGGGTCTTGGTCGTCGTTTACGTGCTCTACATTTATATGCTGACGAAATACCGGGCCAGAAAATCTAACGAAGGATATGAGCCCCCTCACGAGGAGGGAAATATCTGGCTGGAAATTACCTGGACTGCGATTCCGATTATTATCGTTGCCATTCTATCTGTTGTTACTGTTAAAACAACCGTTGCTGTAGAGAATGTGCCAGAAGGCTACGAGAGCCAGAAACCGCTGGTTATCTATGCCTCTTCCTCCAACTGGAAATGGCATTTCAGCTATCCTGAGGAAGGCATTGAAACTGTGAACTATGTCAACATTCCTACACATCGCCCGATTGAGTTCAGACTGTATTCCTTCGGTACGATCACCAGCTTCTGGATTCCACAGCTTCATGGTCAGAAGTATGCGATGAGCGATATGATCACCAAGCTGAACATGGTTGCGGAAGAGCCGGGCTCCATGATGGGCCGGAACGCTAACTTTAACGGCGAAGGCTTTGCCCATATGGAGTTTGAGGCGCTGGCCATGTCGGCTCCTGAATATGAGAAATGGGTCGATGACGTAAAAGCGACCGCACCGGAGCTGACCGAGGACGAGTTCAACAAACTGCTGAACACCGCCCATGTCGGCAGAATGACATTTTCATCGACTCATCTTGAGTTTAGCCCTCCGCCAGAAGAAGGCCATCATCATGGCAGCGGCGGCGACCATTCTTCCGACGAAAGCCCGGATACTGAGCATGACGGGCATCATGGACAGGATGAACACGACAACCATGACGAGCAAGATAGTCATGACGGGCACTAAATCCGGCTTGCCGAGGCAAGCCCGGTTCACTTCATACATCCAGAAAGGAGCAAGACCCTTATGAAATGGGACGAATTTTTCGTTACCGGAGATCCGTTAATATACGGGGCCATGGTGAGCATCGTTCTCGTCTCGCTGGCGATCCTATTCGGTTTAACCTATTACAAGAAATGGGGATACCTGTGGCGGGAATGGCTGACAACCGTAGACCATAAGAAAATCGGTGTCATGTACATCATCTGCGCCCTTCTCATGCTGTTCCGGGGCGGCGTTGACGCCCTTCTGATGCGTGCTCAAACCGCAGCGCCAGAAATGAAGTTTCTGGACGCACAGCACTATAACGAGATTTTCACGACGCATGGCGTCATTATGATTCTGTTCATGGCGATGCCTTTCATTTTCGGCTTGATGAACGTGATCGTTCCGCTGCAGATCGGCGCGCGTGACGTTGCCTTCCCTAAGCTGAACGCCATCAGCTTCTGGCTGTTCTTTGCCGGCGCGATGCTGTTCAACATCTCCTTCATTATCGGAGGCTCGCCGGACGCAGGCTGGTCCGCTTATTTCCCGCTAGCCAGCATTGAATTCAGTCCGACGGTCGGCAACAACTATTATTCCTTGTCCCTGCAAATATCAGGGATCGGTACGCTGTTAACCGGCGTCAACTTTATCGTTACGATTCTGAAAATGCGCGCTCCGGGAATGACACTGATGCGCATGCCGATGTTCACCTGGTCGGTGCTAATCACCTGTCTCATTATCATCTTCGCTTTCCCGGTGCTTACGATCGCGCTGCTGCTCATGATGTTTGACCGTTTGTTCGGCTCTCAGTTCTTTACGATGGCCAATGGCGGCATGGATATGCTCTGGGCGAACCTGTTCTGGGTATGGGGACACCCTGAGGTATATATCGTTATTCTTCCTGCATTCGGTATTTTCAGTGAGATTATCTCTACGTTTGCAAGAAAGAATCTGTACGGCTATACCTCGATGGTTATGAGTATGGTTGTCATTTCCGCCCTGTCCTTCCTTGTGTGGGCCCACCATTTCTATACAATGGGTCAAGGCGCAATGGTCAACGGATTCTTCTCCATTACAACGATGGCGATTGCCGTTCCGACAGGGGTCAAAATATTCAACTGGCTCTTCACGCTCCATAAGGGCCGAATCAGTTTCACGACACCTATGCTGTATTCCCTGGCCTTCATCCCGATCTTTACGATCGGCGGCGTGACCGGTGTCATGCTGGCCATGGCCAGTGCGGACTATCAGTACCATAACACGATGTTCCTGGTTGCCCACTTCCACTATGTGCTCATTCCAGGTGCGGTGTTTGCCGTTATTGCCGGCTTCCATTACTGGTTCCCGAAAGTGTTCGGCTTCCGTCTGAACGAACGTCTTGGCAAGATGGCATTCTGGTTTATCGCCATTTCGTTTAACGTCACCTTCTTCCCGATGTTCTTCCTGGGACTGCAAGGGATGACACGCCGGACTTACACCTACTCGGAAGAAACCGGGTTCGGTCCGCTGAACCTGCTGTCCATGATCGGTGCGATCGGTTTGGCGATCGGGTTCATTCTTCTTGTGTACAACATCTACTGGAGTACACGTTACCAGCCACGCGACAAAACGGGCGATCCTTGGGATGCACGCGCGCTAGAATGGTCAACGCCAAGTCCGGTGCCGGTATACAATTTTGCGGTTACGCCTAAAGTGAAAGGCCGCGATGCGTTCTGGTTTGCGAAGAAGAATAATGAACCGCTCTCGGATGAGAAGATTACGAAAATTCATATGCCAAGCAATACCGGAAAACCGTTTGTACTCGGTGTCGCCTTCTTCTTCCTGGGCTTCTTCCTGGTATTCAGCTGGTGGACACCGTCCATCATCGCCGGGATCGCCGTGTTGATCATTCTGGCTACCATGTCCTTTGAACGTGATCATGGCTATTACATTCCGGCTGAAGAAATTGTTCAAACCGAACAGAAACTGCGGGGTGATACGGTATGAAAATAGATGCCACTCAGCCGCTTGAATACGGAACGGAAGAGAATCGAAACCGAATCTTTGGATTCTGGCTGTTCCTTGGAGCTGAAATTGCGCTTTTTGCCACCTTGTTTACCGTCTACTTCGTTCTGGTGAACCGCTATGCCAGCGGTCCTAGCGGAGCAGAAATTTTTGAACTGACACCGGTGCTGCTGGAGACCTTCCTGCTCTTGACAAGCAGCTTCACCATCGGGCTTGCGATCCATGCGATGCGGCTCGGCCTGAAGAAGCAGACCATGATGTTCATCGTTATTACCCTGCTTCTCGGCGCCGCGTTCCTGGGCATTGAGATTTATGAGTTCTTCACCTACGTGCATGAAGGATTGACGCTCTCTACCAGCGCCTTTGCTTCCAGCTTGTTCACCTTGCTCGGCACACACGGTGCTCACGTGGCCTTCGGTCTCTTGTGGGGAAGCGTCATTCTGATCCAGCTCAAGAAGCACGGCCTGGATCACTCGACAGCGAACAAATCGTTTATATTCTCGCTGTACTGGCACTTCCTGGACGTTGTATGGATCTTTATCTTCAGCTTTGTATACCTGAAAGGACTGATGTAATATGTTGAAACAGCTGTTTCCAATCAAGCATGTTGCGGGTTACATTTCTTCCCTCGTCCTTTCGGCGGTAGCGCTGGTCGTTCTGCTCGATATGCCGTTTGCTTCGAAAATGGCCATCCTGGTAGTAACGGCCGTCCTGCAGGCTTCCGTACAGCTCGTGCTGTTCATGCATGCAGGCGAGAGCGAAGATAAAAAATCCGTGTATATCAACATTGCCTACGCTCTGTTTGTCGGATTGGTGACCATCTTCGGCACCCTGTTCATCTTCGTATGGGGCTGGTACTCGTGATCACTGCCCGATCAAATCACTAATCAAGTTAATAAGAAAACGGACCGCGCGAGGCTTGCCTCACGCAGTCCGTTTTTTTGTTGTGCCAGTAGTGCCGGGGGTACGGTCTTACCCGCTCCAAGCACGCACCTCACCTGCTGCGCCCGCGGCGACACGGGCTCCACGCACGGGCTGCACGCTCGCGCAACAGGCGCGGCTAACCATCCTCAAGCGTCTTCTCATCATCCCGATCCGAAGTTAGCGAGAGCCGCTCCAGCTCCCTGCTCGTTCGGGTGTTGATCAGCTGATCCTTCAGCATCTGCACATACACGTCGTCCCGGGCGAGCCATGCTCCATACTGGCGCTTCATATGCCGCTCGGCATCGTGAAACGTAGAGAAACGAAACGGCAGTGACTCCCCGTTCCATTCGATCACCCATTCGCCTGCCTGTGCGTAGACGAACAGCAGGTCCTCCCCCCAGCTTTCGTACAACACGCCGGACTCTGCGCCCTTGACATTGAACTGGTTCCGGACGGCATCGAACCGAATCGGCTCCAGTTCAAACGGCTCCGCCGCATACAAGCGGTAGACTTCCTCCGTTATGGTACAGCCTGCAGCCTTGGCATGTCCACCGCCTCCGTAACGCATGGCCACCTCCGAGACGTCAACATGATCATGAATCGTTCGCAGACTCATTTTACGGCCGCCCATGTTCAGAATTGAGATGTAATCCAGATGCGGGTGGAGATTGCCAAGCTCATTTGCAAGCTCGGAATGATACGATTCGGCATACACAATGCCAACGCAGTATTCATCCACGTACGTCTGAATCATCTCCCGCTGCTTGCGCTGGATATAACGCTCGATTTTCCCTTCTTCCATCTCCAGAATCTTCTCTTCAAATTCGTCAAAATAGAAACCCTGACCCTGGCGCAGGCGCTCCACCATCTTGACCTCAAATTCGTCAATGGACAACATATAGAACAGATCATTGAGCCGCCTGGCCTCCACCCGGTTCACTTCCTCCCACTCCCAGGTATCATACAGCCGAACCAGCTCTACAAACTGGTCCATCGTCTCCGTTGAAGCAATATGTCCGTGTTGAATCAAATATTCGTAGAACAGGGAAGTTGCCGATGCGAGCCGGCCGTCCCGGTGATGGACTTCAACAAGCCCCCATTCATATTGGTTAAAATGCAATGCCGTTTTATGGTGATCAATGAGCTGAACATGACCGCCCTCATCAACAAACACATGCAGTCGCTTCTCGACCTCGGGATTCACCGATAAATCCGTAATGAACAGCATGTCATACGGATGATCCGGAATGGACATTCTGTCCAGATACCGTTCTACCTGCAGGTTTAATCCGTTGACCGAATTATAGCGGACATTGGTCTGGTCACCGAAAGCGCATTTGGCTATAATGCCGCATCCGACACCGTCCAGATCATTGTGCGTGTACAAATGGTACATCCATGCCAACTCCTCGTAATGACGTTCATCCCACAAGATTCCCTCTTATGCCGTCTTTTATCCAAAGGCAGGGGTGGCCCGCTTTAACCGGTATTAACCGGTATTAACCGGCTTTACGTCCCTTCCCTGTCTAGCCTCCAGATCCTTATATCCTACTCTGACTTCTATCAACGGCTGGCACAACAGCGACGCCGGGTTTGTCTTCCTTCCTGCTGCTTCGGTTTGACTTCCATTCAGACCGGACAGAATGGGGTAATGAATTCTATCCACCCGCTTGAACGATGAACCAAGCAGATCATCCAAAGGAGTATGCCCATGCAAAAAAATGCAAAGCGAAGCCTGTGGTCCGGCATATTGTTTGGCCTCGGGTTCGTCGCCTTTATTGACGAATTTGTCTTTCACCAGCTGCTACATTGGCATCATTTCTACGACCGTTCAACGACCAGTGTCGGTCTCGTCACAGACGGACTGTTCCATGCGTTCAGCTGGTTTGCAACGATCGCCTCCCTGTTCATGTATGCCGATCTTCGCAGACGTCAAGCGCTGCACAGCATGCGCTGGATCGGTGGCGCCCTTGCCGGTGCCGGAGGCTTCCAGCTGTATGATGGCATCATTCAGCACAAGCTGATGCGGCTGCACCAGATCCGGTATGAGGTCGATGTCTTGCCCTACGACCTTACCTGGAACATCCTTGCAGCGATCGTTCTCACAGCAGGGCTGTTTCTCATCCGCCGCACCAGAACGTGACGAGAAAGCCGTGCAGCCCCACTCATTATCGCGGAGGTTATAATTATGCATCATGTACATAATGCCCACTCATTGGATTATCACATCCCGGGCACACTCGTGCTTGTCATAGGTGCAGCCCTGCTCGTGGCCTATATTGCAGCTGCGCGGGCCACCGGCCGGCATCTTAAGCGCTGGCCGGTGCTCCGCTCTATCTGCTGGGCGCTGGGCTTGGCCAGCCTTGCCGCATCGCTCATCGGACCAGTGGCTAAGGAGGCTCACCATCAGTTTACCGCTCATATGACCGTACATCTGCTGCTCGGCATGATCGGGCCGCTGTTCATCGCCTTCTCCCGCCCGGTGACCTTGCTCCTGCGCACGCTCCGCACAAGCTCCGCACGGCGGCTAACCCGTCTGTTAAAAAGCCGTTATGTGCAAATCATAAGTCATCCCGTCATGGCGGCTTTGCTGAATATCGGCGGCCTGTGGGTTCTCTACACGACCGATTTATATGCGGCCATGCACGAATCGCGCTTCCTATATACTCTGATTCATATTCATGTGTTTCTGGCAGGGTATCTGTTCACCGCCTCCATCCTTGCCAATGAGCCGGCTCCCCACCGGTACCGGCTCCCGCTTCGGGTCATTGTGCTCATTCTCGCAGCGGCCGCACACAACATTTTGTCCAAGCACCTTTATGCCCACCCGCCTGTAGGTGTGCCTCTAGCTCAGGCAGAGACCGGCAGCATGCTGATGTATTATGGCGGAGATGCCGTGGACATTATGATGATGATCGCCCTCGGGTACCAGTGGTTCCGATCAGTTAGCAGGGAAAGCCCCGGCGGCAATCTCAAGCCGGCAGCCTGAGTATCGGGATGGCTTCCAGCCTGAGTATCGGGATGGCTTCCAGCCTGCCTATTCCGGATAGCCTTGTCCTAGTGCTTATGCCGGTTAAGCCTCTAATTAATCGACCTCTTAATCGACCTCGGTCACAATCGGAATCCGGACGGTAAATGTTGTGCCCGTCCCCACTTCACTATCAACCATAATTCTCCCGCCATGATCCTCCACAATTTTTTGGCATACGGATAACCCAAGACCGGTGCCCTCTTCTTTAGTTGTATAGAAAGGCTCGAAAATTTGGGGCAGATCAGACGGGGGAATGCCCTTCCCCGTATCCGTTACCTGAATGACCGCCACCCTGCTCTCTTCTGTTAAAGAAAACGAAACATGCCCCGTCTTCTCCATCGCCTGGAACGCATTGCGAATCAAATTGATCAATAACTGAATAATTTTGTCCCGGTCCATGTTGGCTTTAATCTCCTGATCCGGCAAATCCAGTGAGAACGTATGCCCATAGGAGGCTGCCTCGGACTCGCACAAGGAGTATACCCGAATCATGCATCCGGACAACGATTCCAGCTTCATGTTGCTGGCATGCGGCTTCGAGAACTGCAGGAATTCAGCCGTCAGTTCCCCAACGCGGGTAATCTCTCCCATAATGACATCGTACCAGGGCTTGATGTTGTAATTTTGAATTTTGGACAGCTGGATAAAGCCTTTGATGGAGGTGAGCGGATTGCGAATCTCGTGCGCCATGCCTGCCGCCAGCTCTCCGATCATCTTCATTTTTTCCGTACGGAACAGCTCGTCCTGCTCTCTTAGCCACACATTCCGACGCATCTGAAAAATCCGGTCCTCCGCCATCGTAATCAGCCCCTGGAACGTTGAAGCTTCATGCGGATAACAGGTAATGCTGTAACATACTTTGACCCCGATCGCGTCAAACTTAAACTTCTCGTCATCGATCACCGCCTGCTCGGTTAATAGAATCGCAAAGCGATCACCCGCATATCTTGAAGCGCCGATTAGATGCTCATCAAATCTGAGCTGAATGGCTTTGGCCATGCTGATCAGAATTTCGTTAGCGGTGGATATATCTTTGCCATTCAATGACTTGAAATTGTTAATGTCAAGCAGAACCAGCTGAAATGGCGTGCGGTACTCTACCAGTTCCTGAACCTTGTTCATATACCCATCATAATTCAGCAGTCCGGTCAAGACATCGTGGAAGGTGAGGAATTGCTTTTCTTTCCATAGCTTGCTCTTCTCATACTCGAGCCGGTGAACGAAGTGGTAGGAGAACACAACGACGAGTGAGGAAATAAAGTCAAATACCGTTACGAGCAGGTTATAGCTGGTTGGCGGCATGTACACCTGCCGGATCAGCGAATATTGAAGCACAAGCAGAACGCTGATCGGCAGCGTTTCCTTTAAGCTCGCTTTTCGGTGGATCAGATGAATAATCAGGATGTAGTACAGCAGCACACACCAGTTCAGCTGGGTGGATAAATGAAACGCTCCCAAGAACAGAAACTGCCCATAACGGAGCCATTTGTACTTCCGGTCCAGAACCATGCTGCCATAGAGAAGGATCGCCGTGAGGACCATGACGGGAATGTTGGAGCTATATCCGAGATATACAGAGGAGATCATAATAAATACCGAAATAACCGGAACAAATAGGAGCTTCATGATATTAAATGACAACAGCACCACTCCTAATTCATCTATCCGCTAGGGAATTGCGCGCTTTCGTTCGATTTCCATTTCCATTGAGAGGAATCTTTCACCAAATATGGTACACTATCTCCTCGGCTCTGAACAGATATAATTCGCAATCCAAGCGAAGATTTTAGGTATACCGACCTATAAAACTAGCAATATCCAAAACACCAATCTCCGTACGTGCCTCCCGCTATCCATCTCCCCCTCTTCCCCGGCTTTTCATCTTCACGAGCCCCACCCATCATTTGGGAAAAAAAATATGAAACTCCGCATACTTAGACAATCATATAGCATCCGGGGTGATCATGATGGGCATCTTAACATCCATGCTGCGCAAAGTGCTGTTCAATCCGTTAAACGAGACGAACAAGGATCAGGACCATAACCATAACGAGGATAAGCCGGAACAGAACGCCTCCGCCGATCTCCAGCACATTCTGGATCAATTCAAGCGAAGTGCCGATCTGATCCATCATCGATACCCGCGTGAAGGCCTGGATGTCATATATTTCAGTCATATGATCAATGAGGACAAGCTTCAACGGGACCTGCTCCCTCCTCTGCTTGCTGCACCGGCGGCCGATATCATACTGAATGAACAATCTCAATTCCAACAGGTGCAAAATGCGAAGGATTGTGTCACAGGAATTCTATCCGGCAACGCCGCCATCTTCTATAACAACGTGGCTTATTTGGCAGATGTTACGCTCCCTGCCTCCCGATCCGTGGAGGAATCCGAGAGCGAGTCCATCATCAATGGTCCCCATGAAGCTTTTAACGAGAATGCGCTCACCAATCTGTCATTAATCCGCAAGCGAGTGCGCAGCTCTCATCTGAAGGTGATTCATTTATCCGTCGGGGAGATAAGCAAGACCGATTGTTATGTCCTGTATATGGAAGATATCGCGAATGAAGATTATTTGTCCGAGCTGATCAGACGAATCAAAAATGTGGAAATCGATGCGATCCATGATACGAACATGCTGCTGCAATGCATCGATGACAATCCCTATTCGATGTTTCCCCAGTATATGACTACCGAGCGGCCGGACACCATCGCTTCCAAGCTCGTATCGGGAAAAATCGTCTGCTTGGTTGACGGAAGTCCGTCTCTGCTCAGCGCGCCATCATCTTTCTTTGAGTTTTTTGCTTCGGCCGACGATTACTATCAACGCTGGGCTATCGGGACGGCTACCCTGTTCTTGCGGTTTATGGCGCTCGTCATTACCGTAACATTTACCGCGCTGTATGTGTCGATTACGTCGTTTCATTACGAGATGATCCCGGAGAATCTTATCCTGACGCTGACCACATCCAGAAGCAGGGTACCTTTCCCCCCTATTATCGAGGCGCTCCTGATGGAGACAACCATTGAGCTCCTCCGGGAAGCAGGCGCCCGGCTGCCGACCAAGATCGGCCAGACGATCGGTATCGTAGGCGGTATTGTCATCGGTCAGGCCGCTGTGCAGGCGGGGCTGACCAGCAATGTTCTGATCATATCCGTCGCCTCCTCGGCGATCGCTTCCTTTGTCATTCCAAGCTACATTATGAGCGCTGCCTTTCGCCTGTTTCGCTTTGGTCTGATTTGTCTGGCCGGTCTCTGGGGGAACCTGGGTCTTGTGATCGGTATCGCCTATATGGTCATCCATCTAAGCGGCTTGACTAGCCTTGGCAGCTCCTATTTGACGCCGGTGGCACCGTTTCAGCCCTACGATTGGAGAGATGTATTCTTCCGGTTCCCATTCCGCCTGCTGAACCGGCGGCCAACGCAGAACCGGGCACAGAATAAGACAAGACAAAAAATGAAAAGGTGACCAAGTTGAAGGAAAAACTCTCCTTTTTTCACGTGATGATCCTGACTTATATGATCCAGACCGGTGTCGTGGTCTTCAGCATCACTCATCTGGAGGCGCTGCATTTTGGAACGAATGGCTGGCTTATGGCGCTGTTTACCTCGCTTGTCGTTCTCGTGAACCTGATGCTGATCGCCATCGTGCACCGGATGTCGAATGGAAGATCCATCTTTGAAATATTGGAGAAGAGCATTCCGAAGTTCATCCTGTTCCCTATTTATTTGGGTCTGGCGGCTCTGTGGTCGATGATCGGCTGTCTCGTAGCCAAAGAGTACGTGCTTATTTTTCAAATGTATGCTTTCCCTACAACCAGTCCGATGGTATTCAAGGTCGCGATTGATATCCTTGCCTTTCTATTAGTGATCAAAGGCGTCTATAACATTTCCAAAGCTTCAACCGTTTTCTTCTTCTCTACAATCTGGATGAATCTGCTCGTGTTCAAAGCGCTGGACGATATTAAACTGGAGCGGCTGACCACCTTTCTCTTTAAAGAGGGCGGGGATATGTTCACCGGCTTTTTGAACATTTATATCGCGTATATCGGCTATGAGCTTAGCCTTCTTCTGTTCCCGTACGTGAACAAAAAAACAAAGCTGATGAAGGCTGTCATGTACGGCCATCTGATTCGAACCTTTTTCTATTTGATGCTCGGGATCGTTTCTTATGGGATTGCGGGCCATAATTTGCTCAAGAAAATGCTGTTTCCCTTACTTGATCTGCTGGCGTATATCAAGCTGCCCTTTATCGAACGGGTCGAGAATCTATTCTATGGGTTCTTCCTGTTCACGACGCTGATCACGCTGGTTATGTACTATTGGGCGGCAGGCGAGAGCACCTTGAGAATTTTTCCGAAACTGAAAAGCAGTGTGCATTATTTTGTGATTATCCTCTGCTCCCTCATCGTCTCGACAGTCCCTGTCGCCCTCGATCAGGTTCTTCGAGTTCTCTATCTGCTCGGATGCGCCCAGATCGTCATTGCTTTCCTGTTGCCGGTTATCCTTATTCTGCTGCTCCTTATCCAACGAAGAAAGGTGGTGAAGCACGGATGAAGAAGGCGATCCTGTGTGTTATTCTGTGTTTCAGCTTGACGGCATCTGGCTGTGCGGCTGACTCGCGTATATTGGAGGATCTCGGCATGGTTCAGACCACGAGCTATGACCTGCTGCCAGACGGCATGCTGAGCATCACCGCCTCTATTCCGATGGCTGACCCCGAAGCCTCTGCCAAGCGGGAAGTCTTGACGGTGGTTGCTGAGAACACCAAGAATGGCCGGATTAAAATGTCCCGAGAAACCCAGCTCATATTGGTCAGCGGACAGATACGGAACGCGCTGTACGGATTGTCGATGGCAAAAAAAGGGATCTACCGCTATATGGATACACTCATTAGAGACCCTTCCATATCGCCGGAGTTAAAGATCAGTATCGTAGAAGGCAATGCCGGGGAGCTTCTGAGGAAGGACTATGACCAGCACCCGAGAACCGGGAAATATATCGACCACCTGCTGGAGAAGGAATCCTCGTGGCAGACCATTCCCCGGGTGACCATCCTTAGCTTCCTGCGGGACTTGTTTGACGATGGCATCGACCCGATCACCCCTATTATCAAAGATATGGGGAACAGCATTAAGATCAACGGCATCGCCCTGTTCCAGGACGATCGCTATGTTGCCAAGATCCCTGCAGATGATACGATGATTTTTGCGTTTCTGAAAGGCAGTTTTAAGGAAGGCGAGATCAATGTAGATCTTTCGGAGAACGGAGACAAGAAGGAATACGCCATGCTCAGCTCGCTTGTCAGCGGAAGAAAGCTAAAGGTGAGTTACCATAATCAGCAGATTAAAGTCCGCTGTGAGATCAAAATTATGTGCTCCATTCTGGAATTTCTCGGTGATCTGGAGATTAGCAATGAACAGGATCGGAATAAGCTGGAGCGCCGCATCTCCGACAAGCTTACCCGTAAAGCGGACAGCATGATCGCGCTGCTAAAGCAGCACAAAGTGGACAGCCTCGGCCTCGGATCGGCTGTGCGCAATAAGATCGGTTACGCCAACTGGAAGAAGATGAATTGGCGCGAAGAATTTCCTCATGTTGAAGTGGAGAATAAGATTAAAGTGGTCATTAAGGATTTCGGGGAAGTTCGTTAGGCTGCGTGAAGAGCGGCAACGCCTCTGCCTTGTGTTCATTACAGGTGCCCCGAATGGATCGTTTGCTGCCGGGACACCTGCGATATCTAGCTGGATTTAGGCTTATCCAGATGGTCGGACAGACGCATCACAGCTTCCTGCAAAGACGCCTGCTGCCTGGCATACATCCGCTCCAGGTCCTGCATCTTCTTCAACTGCTCGGTAAATTCATCGATGTTGGCATGGCAGTCATCCGGCAGCAGCCGGTACAGGCTTGAAGGATCCAGCTGCTCCAGCTCCTGGAGCAGCCTCCGCTCGTGATCCCTGCTCTCCGCCAGCTCGATGGCGGCTGTTCGAAGCGTGGCACAATGCCGGATGCGCGGCTCATCATCTGGAATGGCGGCGAGCGCAGCATCGGAGAGCGAGATGCTGTAATGGCGCATCGCGTCCAGATGGCCGGTATACCGGAATTTCCCCTGCCGGATCAATTGCCGTACCCGGTAGGCAATGAACGTATCAGAAATGTATTGATCGGCCTTTCCGATCACCTCCCCGATCACCCGTGCCGATTTAAGGAACCTGCCGTCCCTGGCTCCGATGGCATCCGCACACGCAAGTATGAAAGCATCATAATGGGACTCCTCGACCGTACACAGCTGTCCGTCCAGAACAATGCGAAGGCAGCCATCTTCAAGCAGCAGGCGCTCCCAGTCTGCACGAAGGTCCGACTTCGCCTGCAGCGTCAGCTTCACAGGTCCGTCTTCTAGGAGCGGCTCAAGCTTATCCGGCACGATCTCACCGGTCCGCCTGTAATCGATCTGCGGGTACAGATCGGACAACATACGCCCGGGATTCACAACGAAGACCTCGGCCTCATCCGGAAGCAGTGTCATTAGACGTCGCAACCCCAGCTGTTCGGAAGCGGAGTCGCTGGCCCAGATGACGCATTCGGTATCCTTCCATTGATCGGGCCAGGTTAGCCAGGCTGCTGTCGAATCAATCAGCATCAACCTCGTCCCATCATGTTCCTCCTCCGATACGGCGAAGCGGGACAGCAGCCAATGATGACGCTCCTGGAGTTCCGTTCCCTCACGCCCTCTCGGCAGCGGGCCCACCATGAAATCATCCGGCAGGGCAATCACCATTTCCCCCTGACGGTTCCGATTCCGCAGAGCCAGCCGCAGCGATCCGGCTGCCGATTCATCAAACGTTACATGAACCCGGGCTATCGCGCTCCGATGAAGCGGGGATTCCAGCAGATAGCGCTCATTGCCGAAGCCCCATTCCTTATCAAACCCGTTCAGAAACAGCTCCATCAGCTGATGCCTGCCCGCAGCCAGCATGCGTCCGGTATCCGTATTCATGCGATCTTTAAGCTTTAGGAGCTTCTCACTGAAATGATTGATGGCTGTACTCTTCTCATGCCGATATTGATCCCGGGTCATCCCTTCTCTTACCGGTATAGCCGGATCGTATATCCCCTGTCCTTTCCATCCCGAATATGCAAAGGTTCTCGCGATCCCGATAACGCCCAGCGCATCCAGTCGGTCCGCATCCTGCACAATGGCGCCCTCCAGCGTCTTCATCGCCTGCCCTGAACCCCCGGCAAACGACATCGTCCCGATAATGTCCAGCACATGCTCCCGGTCCGCTGGTGCTGTTCCCGCTTCTTCAAGCCAGCGCTGGACTCGGTGTAATCCTACCTCCTTCGAAGCATTCAGCTTCTCATCCGCCACATCATGCAGCAGCGAGGCCAGCTCGCATAGGTAGGCATCTGCCCCCTCCATCACCGAGAGCAATCGTGAAAGACGGGTGACGCGCATAACATGCCACCAGTCATGACCGCTGCTGTCCTGTTCATGTACAGCCCGGGCAAAACGTGCCGCCTCCCGAATGATTCGTTCCTGGTTTGCGTTTCGCACGTGGCAACCTCCCTTCTTCTCCATCAAGCGAATCATCATTCTGTCATACCTAATCCATCACTGTTCTGAACCGGATCAATTCCCGCCTGCCTCCCTGGACAGCATCAGATCAAGGGACAATCCCTGTAAGCCATACAAGTAATCCTGCTCCCAATCGCTAAGTATGAATGCCGGAAGATGCTCACGCGGAATATAGGCCTGGCTTGCAGCCTCCAATTGCGCCAGCAGCCCTTCATTCGCCTCATGTCTGGACAAAATGACCCCGTGCGGATTCAGCACAGCCGCAAAAACCGCAATCAGGCGTGCAACAGCATCCACCGACAGATCTCCGTCCGGGAAGCGCGGGTGAGGATGGGACGCCCGCATCGCTTCCCCGAAGTTATATTGATCGTATAGAGGCACAAATGACACTTCCCCGGAGAAAAAAGAGCTGCCGCGCATGATGTTCCCGTCCAGCATAATCCCCGAGCCCGGCCCGTTCTGACCGAAATACAGATACACCAGCGACGGCTGGAGCTCGCTTCGCTGATGTCTCGCCATATAGTAGCCGTATACGGCTGCGTTCATATCGTTCTCGATGACGGTAGGCAGCTGGAAGCGCTGCTCGCAGTGTGCTTTCAGATCCAAATCATGAAATTGTTCATATTCCGGAATATAAATTAGCCGTCCATTGTTCACTGCAGCAGGCACGCCGACGGAAACCGCTGATATTTGGGGATGTTTGTTCACCAAAGCTGCAATCAGGGCATCAAAGTCTGTAATATCCGCTGTCAGCACACTCGCAGCATGACCTTGATCCTTCACCTCGCCGGCACAATTAAAGACGATATAACTCGTTTCCGTTCGCTCCAGGAACAGAGCCAGACCAAGCATAACCTCCGGATTGTAACTGTACCGGTTCGCTCTTCTGCCGCCGCTTGAGTCATCCAGTTGCACCGGGAGGAGCTCACCCGCCTTCTCCATCTGCCCGAGAAACTTGCTGACCGTCGGGAAGCTGACCCCGAGCCTGTCGCTGAGCTCCGCCTTTGTAGCGCTTCCAAGCTCGAGCAGCGCGGACCGCAAATTTCTCAGAATCGTTCTTCTAACTGCCTTCGGGTCTGCGATAGATCCGTTCAACACTTGTCCCCCTCCAACATATTAAATCCGTTTAATAAGGTGAGCCGAGTGTATCATATCGTTCTTGCTCCGTGCAAGTAAGCAGGGGCTGTCTCCATGAATACCGGTATCATCCTTGAAGCCCCTTCGAAACTTGCTTGCACCTTCCCTGACACAGCTTAGAGCATACCTGGGTGCCAGCTGACTGGCACCGCTAAGCAAGGCATGTGATCTCCGCTGTGACGGGACGTGATAGACGATGTCCGTTATGGCTGTTGAGCTAACCTGCTTAGGCAGCCGACGAGATTGGCAGCCGTTTCCTCATATTGGACGAGCAGACGCTCCTTGGGCCATATCGCCTCATCCCGCTTCAGATCACCTGAGATCAACAGCAGCATCCACAGTGAGAATATCACGGAGAAACGGCAGTAGTCCCGGATAAATGTCTCCAGCTCCCAGCTGCGGCCATACGGTATTGAAAAGCTGACATACACGCTTAGCAGCGTCTCGCGCTCCGCAGGCGTCACCGATTTCGGAAACATCGGATGTGTCATATCGATCAGATGGTAGAGATCCCAGAATGGCGAGTTCAGATGCGCGTGCTCCCAGTCGATAATGTACAGACGCCCGTTCTCGCCCTTCGCATAATTGCCCAGATGCAAATCGCCGTGAGACAATACCCTGATTGATGACAACGCCTGACCGGACACATAACCATCGATCCAATCATCGAGCGTCCACGCCCATCCGAGCTCTGCAAGCAAAGAAGCGGCCTTCTCCCGCTTCAGCAGAAGATCAGACGCCATGCTGGCAATCGACGGCTTGGGCCCTTGGCTGTTTAACCCGCTCCAATGCTGTTCCGGGAAGGAATGCCACCAAGCCATTTGCTGCACGACCTCGGTCGCCAGCTCCACACTATACTCATGCCGCAGCAGTCCAAGATCCTCGAATATTGTCCAGCCGTCTTCCCCGGCCCCTTCCCCCGATGAGGCCAGCAGCAGCGGGAAAATCGAGGGAAAAGAACTCAATACATGCCGATATATCCACGCCTCCCTGTCGATGCTCTCCCGATTGGTGAGCGGTTTGAAGACGTAGCTCTGCTCTGGCCCTGGATAGAAACGCTCTACCCATCGGCCATTCATTCCTTGATATAACGGCTCCCTCTTCCACAACCCTTGCCCGTTTAGCGTTCCATCCGGAAGGACGTAACTGCTCAGGTCTTCCATAATCCCCTCTCCCAACCTTACAACGTGCTTACACCAACCGTCTTGTTCCGCGACCCTGGATACACCGGTGCTTACGCCTGAACCGGCTTCTCATAAATGTTGAACTCCCCATTCGTCCCAACAAAGCGATACCCGTTCCCACTGTAAAATGCATTCAGCGTTGGATTGTTAGCAATACAGTCCAGCCTTACCCGATCCTTACCCTCAAAACGGATGCCGGCGTCGCACCAGCGGAGGATCGCTTCGCCAAGTCCGGAATTCGCATACTGGCGATTGATGGCCAGCCTGTGCAAGTACAGGGCCCGATCTTCGGGATGCGCCTTGTCGCCCCACAGGGAGTAATCCCACTGGCTTGGCTGTTTCATCAGAATGACCATGCCGGCAACCTGTTCCCCGTCCATCGCCACAAATACCTCGCCGCGCTCGATTGCGCTGGGGGTATCATGGGAGTCCTTGCCTTCAAGCAGTCCGCTCCATTGATCGGAGCCTTTGCTTTTCAGCCAGCGGGCCGTTTCCAGCAGCAGGCCCATGACCGCCTCCGTATGCTCCGGCTGTGCCTGCCGCATCGTCAATGAATGATGAATGTTCGTCTCTTGTATCGTAAATGATATCTTCATTCGATTGTGTTCACTTCCATCTCGTCAAGAATATGTCCATCCAATTTGAAATTCGTCGATTTTAAATATATACCGATTATCATGGAATTGATTTCCGTGGTCAAGCTCTGCCAGGAGAGACAACCTGTTTATTTACTGTTGACTGTATATTGGACTGATCTTATGTTCTATTATAAGAAGATATATACTATGCGCTACCCCCGCCGGGGCCAATACAATAAGGAAAGTGGGCCCTTAGTAACTTCTAATGAGGATTCATGAAAGGAGCACAGATCTACAATGTTGGCTGTTGATATGGAAACGATACGCAAGCAGTTGCCTGTCTGGGTGGAGGTCAGCAGGCCTCATGCAGCACATGGAAAGGTAGCCTCGTATATCCCTGAACTGTCCAAAGCACCTGCAGACGCGCTTGGAGTCACCATTCTAACGAAGGACGGGGAGTCTGCGAGCGCGGGCGACTGCGGCATGCGCTTTACGCTCCAGAGCATTTCCAAAGTGTTCACGCTCATTCTGGCTCTCATGGATCACGGGGAAGATGAGGTGTTCAGCAAAGTCGGCATGGAGCCGACCGGCGACAACTTCAACTCCATGCTGAAGCTCGAGCTGGTGCGTCCAGGCATTCCCTTCAATCCGCTGATTAACGCCGGGGCCATTACCGTCTCCTCTTTCATTCGAGGCAGAGACCCCAAGGAGAAATCCGAACGAATCCTTCAGTTTTTCAAGGATCTGACCGGCAACCCTGGCCTCGATTACGATCTTCAGGTGTATCGCTCCGAATCCGAGACCGGAAATCTGAACCGCTCCATTGCCTACTTCCTGAAGGAGAACGGCGTTCTGAATGGGGATGTTGAAGAGGTGCTGGACGTCTATTTCCGCCACTGCGCCATCCTTGCAGATTGCTCCGATCTTGCCCGAATGGGCCTCGTGCTTGCGCACAACGGGGTTGACCCGATGACGGGCCAAACGCTCATTCCCCGCAGATATGTGCAAATCGCCAAAACCTTTATGACGACCTGCGGCATGTACAATGCATCCGGAGAATTCGCCATCCAGGTCGGCCTCCCTGCTAAAAGCGGGGTGTCCGGCGGCATCCTGTCACTTGTTCCCGGATACTGCGGCATCGGCGTTGTCGGACCTGCGCTGAACGACAAAGGCAACAGCCAAGCTGGTGTACATCTTATGGAGCATATGTCACGTGAGCTGGACTGGAGCATGTTCTAGGATGGTTCAGGTTATATCACAATAAAAGGTCCGGGAAACAGCGCTCCTACATGAGCCTGTTCCCGGACCTTTGTACACATCCTACCAACCCCGCGCTATTATAATGACATTCTGCTCAATAGAGGATTACCTGATGCTTTCCCCAAGCTGCACTTCTCCGGTTTCCTGGTTCCAATAGAGAGGGATACCGAGCTTCTCGCAGATCAGTTCCAGCGGATACATCGTGGAATTGGCCAGATACGGAAGTTCAAGCTTCTCTTTGGTCGCTTTCCCGTTCACTAGCAGTACCGGCGGATTGCTTTTCTTAACCGCAATGGTCTTTCCCTTATAAGAAAAAGAGATCACCGGATACCTCTGATTGTTGGCCTTCGGATCCGGATTTGACTGCCCAATTTTCGTGGTGACGCCCAGCGACTGAAATACACTGGTAAACGGTACGTACAGCTCTCCGTCAATGACGGCAGATGATGCATAGAACCGGACGTTCTCCCCGTTCACCTTCCAGGTCATGGCTGGGAGCACCTGGGCTGCGCTGTTGCCTTTGAGCTGCTGTGATCCGGCGACAGTTCCCATTCCCGAATAGTAACCGTCGCCCCATGCGAGCAGCTTTCCATCCTCGCTGACCGCGTAGCCGGTTTGGCTTGCCGAGCCCTCGATGGCCTTGATACCGGTGAGTCCTTTGACCTGAAACGGCTTCGCTGTAGGTACCGTGTTGTAGTTCCACTGCCAGACGGTCCCGTCGCTTTTCAGCATATACAGACGTTGGTAGCCTGTCTTGATCTCTTTAATCTGTTTCATGCCGATCACATCTTTCACAGCTGCAGGCGGCTTGTTGCTATCAGCGTTCCAGTGAAGAACGGTACCATTGCTATGGAGGAGGAACACATCTGAATATGACACTGCTATTCTTTCAATTGAAGAAGCTAGAGGTTTTACTTCCCTCAGCTCATTCTCTGTACGATATCTGTCATAAAAGCTGTTGTACATATTCAGTGTCCCTACGTTCCCGTCCTCATCCAGCACAACCGCTTCATATCTGGCCATCACGGCCTCCCGAACATCTGAGAAGCCCTTAAGGCGAGTGAGCCGGATATCGAAGGCTTGGTGATCCCGGAACGACGGATACCACAGCGTCGCTGTGCCGTCCTTATGAATGACAATGGAGCCGAATGCCTCGGAATAAGCAAGCCGCTTAACATTGTGCAGCTGCGTTAATTGAATCGGATCTCCCCGTTTTTGAAACGGCAGGTGTGCGTCACCGTTCATATAAGGTGTATAGAAATCTCCCCATGCCCACACCTCACCGTCCTTGTTTAGAGCAAATGAAGTGCTGCCTCCGGCCTGAACCTGAATAATGTCCGACAATCCTTCCACGGTCTTGGGAACGAATTGATGAATGGCCGTCCCATCCCCAACCTGTCCGAATTTGTTGTAACCCCAAGCGGTGACAGAGCCGTCACTCCAAGCGGCAACGCCATGACCATTTCCGCCAGCAGCACTTACAGGCTGTACGGTTGGAGCGGCTTGCGCATGGGTCTTCCAGCCGATAGAACCTACCGTCACCGCAAGCAGAACCGCCAGAACACCTTTCGCCCAATGTTTTGCAGTTTTCAAATATAACAATCCTCCATTCCGCCATTAACTTGTACTCTCGTTCTACCAAACGATGAAAAAGGGAAAATGTTTCATTCCTTCGTCATTTTTCCTAATCGATGATCATTCTTTATGCCCGTGCGATTGGCACTAAAATCCTCGCAATGCCTTAATATTCCATATCATGGAAAGTAATAATGAAGCAAAAATAGTTCCATGTGAGCAGGCCGTGCCAGCCGCGGCTGAAGCGCTTCAGACACCTAAGAACTTGGCCTCATCTCTTTTTCTATGTTCGATGCTATAATAAGCCCGGTTAAATCCATAAAGAGAAAGGTTCTCGCAAAAGAATGGAGGGAAATGGATGAATGTGAAAAAACGTCAAATGCTCATAGTCCTGCTGACTGCTCTTCTTTTGGCCGGATTTCAGGCTCCTGCACATGGAGAAGCGACCGGAGTTCGGGCAACCTGGGTGTGGCAGACAGAATTCATTGCAGATCGCGGAGAGCAGCTTATTGCATTTGCAAAAGATGAAGGAATCAACCTCATTTATTTACAAATTCAGCGCCAGCTTCCAAAACCAATGTACGAACACTTTATCCAGCAGGCTCACGAGAACGGAATTGCCGTCCATGCCCTGGGAGGAGATCCTAGATGGGCGCTTGCGGAGTATCGTAACGATATGCTGGACTTTGCCGATTGGGTTACCAGCTACAATAGGGAGGCAGCTGCCCGATTTGACGGTATCCACCTCGATATCGAACCCTATGTGCTTGATCAATGGGAAGATCAGCATCCGTCGATCATCGAATCCTGGCAGCGCAATTTGACCGCATTTCTGAACACCATATCCGATGCCGGACTGGAAACGGGAATAGACATCCCATTCTGGTTTGACTCTTTCACCCTGGCGGATGGGACCGGACTAAACGAATCGCTGATGAACGATTTTGACTACGTTACGGTGATGGCTTACCGGAATCAGCTCGATTCAGCGAACGGAATCATATCTCTGGTTCAATCTGAGCTGGAGCTTGCCAGTCGGCTAGGACATCGGGTGATCGTTGCCGTCAATACCAAAGAGATGCCGAAGGAGCCTCATACCTCCTTCTATGGACTCGGGAAAACGTATATGAATCAGACGCTGCTCGAACTGCAGCATGAGCTCAGCTCTTTCCCTTCCTTCGCTGGGCTGGCGATCCATGACTACCGCAGCTGGGAGAGTATGCCCCATTCAGAGGATAGTGGACCGAATCAGCCGCCTGATAATGAAGCGCCTGCTCCTATTCCAGATCCTGTTCCAGAACCGGCCCCTGATCCGGGAACCGGGGAACCTGTTCCAGCCCCTGACCCCATCGAGCATGCTGGGCCGATAAGAGGGACTTATATATGGGAAGCAGAACAGGCGGTACATGAGAGCCAGGAAATTCTTGAATTCGCCCGTGAGAAGAATCTGAATTTAATGTACGTCCGGCTGGACCTTGAACAGCCGTTCAGCGCTTATTCTTCGTTTGTCCGAGATGCGGCCGAGGCCGGAATTGAAGTTCACGCCTTGGGCGGTCATCCGCTATGGGCGCTTGAAGAGAACCGGGACAGAATGATGCGGCTTGTCCATTACGTCAAGGACTATAACCGGAATGTGGACAGCCTTTCCCGCTTCCACGGCATTCATCTGGATATCGAGCCTTATGTGCTTCCTGGCTGGAGCAGCCATACGCCGGATATCATTTCCCAGTGGACATCCAATATCGATGCTTTTGTCCGCGAAATGAGGCGTGACTCGGAGTTGAAGTCCAGCATGGACATGGCCGCATGGCTGGACAAACACGCGGTACCCGGCGAGAACCTGTCCCTGGCCAAATGGATGATCAGCCGGATGGATCATGTATCCGTCATGGCCTTCCGCGATACGGCCGAAGGCTCGAACGGGATCGTCAGCATCGCCCGGGAAGAAATTGCATATGCAGATGAGCTGGGAAAGTCCATTCTCCTTTCGGTCGAAATGAAGGAAAGTCATGAAGGCAATCATATTACGTTCTATGAAGAAGGCGCTGCCTATATGGAAGAGGAGCTTGCCAAGCTGCCCGGACTTTTGCAGCACTCGTCCTCTTATTCAGGCATCGTCGTTCATGCCTATGATTACTGGAAGAATGCGAGACCCTGAGCTAATGCTTTAACAGCTTGCAAATCGTTTAGGCAACAATCCTCCCCCTAGGGAGGGTTGTTGCCTTATTTTATCGCCCTGCTCGTATAGGCCCTCCTCTGCAAGGGAATATTACCCATGACTTATGAGCATTAACGTATGTGTTCATAAACATCATTATCGACAGAGGGAAGCGTATTCGAATGAAACATATCCATATATGGACGATTGTTCTCTTTATCTCTTTAGGCAATATGTATATCGGGACCGATACCGTCTATGCGGATCCCTCCCTGCCGATCATAGCGGAAGATCCAGAATACACCATTGATATCTATCCCTCTCACCACAAGCTTGTCGTGTCAAAGCAGGGCAAGATAATAAAAACCTACCGGGTTGCCGTAGGAAACCCATCCACGCCAACGCCAGTAGGAGAATACCTCATCACTTATAAAGGCAAAAATTGGGGACCCTCTTACGGGCCTCGCTGGCTCGGGCTGAATGTTCCATGGGGACATTACGGCATTCACGGCACGAACAAGCCCTATTCCATCGGCCAGCATAGAAGTCATGGATGCATCCGCATGTATAATCATGAGGTCATAGAACTGTTCGATCTCGTCCCCATTGGCACTAAAGTTACTATATTCGGCCATGTGCTCGGAGATTGGATGCAGAGTCCAAGAAACCTTGCTGCAGGCGATATCGGAGGAGATGTACAGCTCGTCCAGAACCGCTTGAAAAGTGCCGGTTATTATGACGGTATGTGTGACGGCAAATTTGACGCTAATACCACAGCAGCACTAAGACGGTATCAACGGGACCTCGGCCTCCCCGAAAACGGTGTTGTCAGCTCCAAAGTCTATCAGGAATTAGGGCTGATCGAATAATTGCCTTATCGCTGCATCATCTTCGTATTAAAGCATTAATAAGATCGCCCACGCTCACATTGCCTATCTCCTCAGCCAGCCGATCCGCCTCTGTCCTTCTCCGAAGAGAGCCTGCAAGTACAATGGCCACCTTCTGGTCCCGGTCGACCAGGACGGATTCAACCTCCAGCGCATTGGTCAGAATACCCACGATCACGGCGATTTCCTGTGGAGACAGATTGGGGAGCGAGGTTTTTTTTTTGCTTTTTGCTCTGCTTCTACCGTTATTTCCGTTGTTGCCGTTCTTGCCATTTATTCTCACGGGCTCCCCACCTCCCCACTACACGATAACGATAGGACTGCCTGCTCCTCCAAGGATGCTTGATCCGCCCAATCCCCCGATCAGGGATGCCAGGATTACAATGACAACGATAAGCGTAACGAGGCGTTGATTGTCTTCTTCATTCATGATCGATCCCCTCCAATTGCATGGATGGTTCTTCTTATTATATGAACGCGGGTTTTTTGGTGTTCCACAGGCTTGTGACATCACCGGATTCGACTTCATGCCTGCTCGTTTGACTGGTGTTGTTTTTATCGCTCCGAACGCTTGACATTCCGTTCCCTCCTGTCACAATAGAGAGGAAGTGCTGCACTACATACTTTAATTAGGAGGATCCCACACATGAGAACGATTACACTCGGAAGCAGCTCACTTGAAGTTCCCGCGGTCGCCGTAGGGTGCATGCGGATCAATTCATTGGATAAAACAGAAGCGGAACGCTTCGTACGCACAGCGATGGAGGAAGGCGCCAACTTCTTCGATCATGCTGATATTTATGGAGGCGGTGCCTGCGAAGAAATCTTCGCAGATGCTGTTCAGATGAATCCGACCGTTCGCGAGCAGATGATTCTGCAATCCAAATGCGGTATTCGGCAAGGGATGTTCGATTTCTCCAAAGAGCATATTCTCGCTTCGGTTGACGGCATTCTGAGCAGACTGAAGACCGATTACCTGGATGTGCTGCTGCTTCATCGCCCTGATGCGCTCGTTGAGCCCGAGGAAGTAGCTGAAGCATTCGATCAGCTGGAGCGTTCCGGAAAGGTTCGGCATTTCGGTGTCTCCAACCAGAACCCGATGCAAATCCAGCTGCTCCAGAAGTCGGTCAAACAGCCGATTGTAGCCAACCAGCTGCAGCTTAGCATCACCAACGCCACCATGATCTCCAGCGGCATTAACGTCAATATGGAGAATGCGTCGGCTGTCAACCGCGACGGCAGCGTGCTTGACTTCTGCAGGCTGCATGACATCACTATCCAGCCTTGGTCTCCGTTCCAGTACGGATTCTTCGAGGGTGTCTTCCTGGGCAGTGACAAATTCCCGGAGCTGAATCAGAAGATCGACGAGCTGGCCGAGAAATACAGCGTCACCAATACCACGATCGCCATTGCATGGCTGCTCCGCCATCCGGCCAACATGCAGCCGATTATCGGGACGATGAATACCGAGCGTCTGAAAGACTGCATTAAGGCTACTCATATCACCTTGACGCGTCAAGAATGGTACGAAGTATATCGCGCAGCGGGTAACATTCTACCGTAACAAGCTTGTACGGGCATGTTAACAGGTTCCTATCATAAACAAACCTCCAAGAGCGCCAATCTGGAACAGATTGGCCTTGCTCTTGGAGGTTTTTTTCACATATGGAGAAAGATCATGGCCAGCACGAGAAACTGCACCGCTCCGGCAATTTCGAGTATGCCAACCTTCATCGGCTTGATGACCTTCCCGGAAAGCACCAGCGCGCGCGCCAACGGAAACAGGAAAGCCAGCGTCAGCCAGGGATAGCCGAGCAGGAACGGAACGAGCAGAATCACAGCATGATAAGCTTTGGAGTAGTATGTATACCGCCTGTTCTTCCGCTCGCGGAACACCGATTTCACGAACAATGCCGTCCCCGTAAAGTACAGAAAGTTTAACAACACCACAGCTGCGAGTCCGGCATCAAACCCGCCTCCCCCCAGCATGTAGGCAGCAGCCCCGCCTGTGCAAAACAGCAGTATTGCACAGATATCATTAAAGAGCGCACGCTCCTTCTTCCGGAGCACATGCCATATGTTAACCATGATGAACAGCAGCAAGACCGGAGCATACCCGAACAGCCACGGCTCCTGCAGCACAACCGGGATGAGCATAATGACCGCCGCAGCGCCATAGCCAATCCCCCATCTGATCCAGCTTCTTTGCCTGCTCCCCTTCTTCAGAGCCTGCAGCAGTGGGTACGACGCCAGATAGAGCAGCAGCCAGGCCAGAAAGAGCGGCACGTGAAGCAGGATCGGCTGTGCCGCCATCGTGCCGATCATATAAGGCACGGCAAGCATAGCCCAGCCTCCATGCTCGCGGGGGATTACAATTCTCGACTCCTTCATACCTTCGCCACCTTTCCACTACGATTTGAACGCTGGATCAAGGTTTAGCCACGCGGTCTTCCATGGCTGAAGCGCCTGGCGTGCGGTCTGTAATATCGCTGAAGGTGCCTACATAGTGCACGATTTCCCCCGTCTCATCCTTCACCACATTGATCGTCAACAGCTCCAAATACTGTTCCCCGTTCTTTCTCCGGTTCCAAATTTCACCCTGCCAGCTGCCCTTCTCCATTATCTCCGCCCACATCGACTGGTAGAACTGCGGCGATTGCCTTCCGGATTTAAGCAGACTTGGGTTTCTGCCAAGCACTTCCTCTTCCGCATAGCCTGTTAGTCTTGTGAAGGCAGGATTTACAGCATAGATACGCCCTTTCGCATCCGTGACCAGAATGCCCTGGCCGGTAGAGTTGAACACCTGGGAGGTCACTGCGAGCTTATCCTGATAATACATCCACACAACCAGTACAAAGCTGGCTAGTGCAACCTGGGACAGCGCCATGAAGCCGATTGAGTATTGGCCGGTTGCCGAATGAATGAAGGAAAGCATCAGCGGCGGGAAGAATCCCCCCAGGCCGCCCATCATCGACACGATACCATTGACAATGCCCGCCTGTTTATTGAAATAAAGCGGCACCAGCTTGAAAATAATGCCGTTGCCAAGCCCAGCGCATACCGCGATGGTTAAGCATCCAACCGTGTACAGCGCGATGGACGGCGAGAACGCCAGGAGAACCGCCGCCAAGGTCATGCCGATAAATACCCCCATCAGCAGAAACAGCGGCTTGAATTTATCCGCAAGCCAGCCGCCCACCGGACGGAGGAAGGTGGCGATCAGGATGAAACCGGCTGTTCTCAGCCCTGCATCCACCTTCGACAGCTCGAAATGACTGACCAGAAAGTTCGGCAAATATACGGTAAAGGCCACGAATGAACCGAACGTAATAAAGTAAAACAGCGAGAAATACCAGAGCTTATCATTTCTATATACACCCTTGATCTGCTCCATCACCGGGGTTTTCACCCTCGGCTCCTTCCGGTCGCCCAGTACGGCGTTTAATGCCGCAAAGACGAGCAGCAATATCAAGTACATTTGGATTGTAGCCGACCATCCGATCTGGGTAGCGATGACCGGTGCAGCAAATGTCGTGATGGCCGTTCCCAGGTTGCCCATCCCGTAAATGCCGTTAACCAGTCCCAGCTTTTCCTTCGGATAGTATTTGGGCAGAGAGGTAACCCCTACCGAGAATACCGCGCCGCCAATCCCCAGGAACAGGCCGCCGATTACCAGGTGCGTTACACTTGAAGCCGTGCTGATGAAATACACCGGAAACAGCAGCAGAATAAAACTGACAATAAACACAATCCGTGCCCCTACCACATTGGCGTAATAGCCAAGCGGAATCCGCAAGACGGACCCGAGCACAACCGGGATGGCGGTCAAGATGGCGATCCGGTCAGCCGGGATGGCGATATCCTCCCGAATAAAGGGCAGCAGCGCCGAGATGATCACCCATACCATAAACCCAAGCACCAGATTCATCGTTTGCAGCGGCAGCTGCAGCTTCTTGATCATTCTAATCACCTTTTCTGTGCATAATGAATGGCTCTTACGATTGATCCCCGTTTTCATTGTAAGTGCACTTATTCACAAAAATAATAGGGAAGTTCCCTGAACCTGAGCAAGGAACTTCCCTATTATGATGAATGGATAACTTCAAGGCGCCGAAACCTCTCCCCCTGCCTGGCGGAGGAAATCAAAAATCAAGCAGCTTTTTTTTCAGCGCATATTCAACCAGCTCCGGCCGGCTCTTCAAATTGAGCTTCTCCATAATTTTGGCCTTATGCGCTTCCACTGTCTTGACGGAAACATACAGCTTCTCGGCGATCTCCTTGTTGCCGTAACCTTTGGCGATCAGCGGCAATATTTCGACCTCTCGCCTGGACAGGCTGTTGAACGGATCCTGCTCGGCGCTCTCGCTGTCCTTTTTGATGAATTCCCGCACCAGGGAGGTCGCCATCTGCGGATGGATATAGGTGCCGCCTGCATGAACCATGCGAATGGCCGAGACAAGCTCGTCGTCCGGTGCATTTTTCAGTACATAGCCCGCTGCGCCGTTCTTCAGAACATGGAACAAATAATCTTCGTCATCATACATCGTTAAAATGATAATTTTCGTGTCAGGAAACTCGCTGCTGATTTTGCCGGTGGCGATCAGTCCGCTTTCCCCGGGCGGCATGCTTAAATCCATCAGCAGCACATCCGGCCGGTGCTGAGCCACCATCGCATAAGCCTCCAGACCGTCCGCTGCCGTCGCTACCACTTCCATGTCTTCCTGATAGTTCAATATCATCGTAAATCCGCTCCGAACAACAGCATGATCGTCCGCAATCACAATCCTCATCATCCCACCTCCTGCTGCTCTGCCCGGGACAGCGGAATGCTGAGCTGAACCGTCGTTCCTTCCCCGAGTGCCGAACGAAGCATAAACTGGCCGCCCACCAGCTCGGCGCGTTCGCGCATCCCATACAAACCGAGGCCGGTTCCCTTCGCCTCGTCAATGACCATATCAAAGCCTACGCCTTCATTGCGGACCGTCAGCAGCAGATGGCCGTTCTCTTCGCACAGCCGTACGTACACTTCATCCACACCCGAGTACTTCAGGGCGTTCAGCAGCGCCTCCTGGCACACCCGATAAACGACCGTCTCCAGCTCGCTGCCGTACCGGGCCGCCGCAAGCTCGGCCGAGAACTTCACCAGCAGACCGTAATTTTTCTCCAGCCACTTGAAATGAGAACGGAAGGCTGCTTCGAGGCCCAGATCATCCAGGGAGGAAGGGCGCAGCTCTACCGACAAGTGCCGGATATCATCCAGAAGCCGTGTCAAAGACTGCTCGGTATGCTGCAGCTTCTTCAGCACATCCTCCCCGACATCCATATATTTAATGACGCGCAGATCGACCAGCGAACTGAGCAGCTCCTGAGCCACGCTGTCATGCAGCTCGCGGGATATTCGCTTGCGCTCGTCCTCCTGCGCTTTAATGACATATTTAAGCATATGATTGCGCTGCAGCATCTCCTGCGTTTTCTGCTGCTTGGTCAGATCCAGAAGCATCAACACCCGCCCCCCCCGAGCCTCATCAATCGTATGGTAGCTGGCGGCAAACGGAACGACACCCCCGTCCCTAGTCTTGAGAAACACCTGAAAAGAAGAAAATTCCCCCTGCGGATAATCCAGATAGCACCGGGCACAGGAGATCAGTTCCTGTTCATCGGTATAGCCTTCACAGGTTTGACAGAAGGAGGGATCTGCCCCTGTGCGGATCTGCTCAATGACTCGCGGGTCGATAATCTGCTCCGCCGCAGGATTCATATCGATCACCTTGCCCTCCTGGTCGATGAAGATCATCGCTTCCATGCTGTTCCGGTACAGCTTGTTCATCAACTCGCCTAGCCGTTCTCCGCTCAAAGCGTTCAAGGCTGCGACACCTCCCTGATTTGAAAAGCGCCCAATGAGGCTCCGAGGCTGTTCTGGAATCGGGCAAAGGACGCCTCATCCAGTTCGTTCTCCTTCCGGAAGCCGACCAGAAGCACGCCAATGACGCGGGATCCCTCCCATAAAGGCAAGGCGCCAAGACTCCGCAACTGTTCTGATACAATGATCGGATAATTGAATAAATCCTTGGCTTCGATATCGGCACTGACATTTTGAATCAGCATCGCTTTCCCGGTTTTAAATACGATCCCGGCGACGCCTTTGCCGGAATGGAGCACGATCCGCTTGTACCGGTCGTTCCTGTTCCCCGAAACGTACTGCCATGTAAGCACAAACCGGTCTTCAGCCGGCTGCACGAGCGCCAATGACACAAAGTCGAATTGAAACCTGCTCCGAATGCCGTCAATCTCCTGCTGATAATGAAATGAATGGAGATTCGTCATGGTCATACCCCTAACTCCTCTGATGTAGAAAAGAAGGCCGCGATCAGCCTTCCCTTTAGCTACATGTCATATTTACGGTGCTTTCTATACAGAATATATCGTCTGCCGATATAATTCAACGGCACACTCCACACATGAACAAGCCGGGTGAACGGCCACAGTGCAAAAATGAACAGGCCTGCGGTGATGTGAATTTTAAAAGACAGCGGCACATCGGTCATCAAGCCCGGGTCCGGCCGGAGAATAAAGAGCTGGCGGAACCATACCGACACCGACTCCCGGTAGTTGAAATCCGGCTGCAGCGCATTGGTGACGAGCGTGCTGTACATGCCTGCCGCCACAATGAACAGCAGCAGCACGTTAACGATCATGTCCGAGGCGGAACTGAGCTGTCGCACATTCTTCATCGTGAATCTGCGGAAGGTGAGCAGCACCATCCCGGCCAGTGTCAAAAACCCGAAAGCCCCACCGATATAGACGGCTCCGATGTGATAGAGATGCTCGTTCACCCCGATCGCTTCCATCCAGGACTGGGGAATGCCAAGCCCCGCTACATGGCCGGCAATTACCGGAATGATGCCCATATGAAACATGAGGCTGCCTGCCTTCAGTCTTCTTTTCTCGACGAATTCGCTCGACTTTGCCGTCCAATGGAATTGATCTGTCCGGTAACGGTAAATGTGACCAACAACGAAAACCGAAACACAAATATAGGGGAAAATCACCCACAATAACTGATCTATCATCCTCATGTGCCCTGCGCCTCCTGAATGACACACGCCTTAAATGTATCGCGCAGTCCGTTGATAAGATGGAAGTACGGGCTGGCCGCCTCCTTCAGAGCCTGCTGCAAGCGGTAGGTGCCGTCCTCCATAACCGCCAGCATCAACCCCAGGATGTTCGCGGCTTCCTGCTCGTGCCCCCGCCAGTCGGCGGCTGACAGAAACTCGCACATCAGCGGCAAATAGTCCGACAGCTCCGTACCTTCGATCTCAAGGCCGAACAGCTCATAGGCCTCTTTAAGGCGGACCAGCAGGGAGCCTCGCTCCCGGCTGTCCTCATATTGGTAGTACGTCATATATAATGTCGTTTTCTTTTGGAAATCAAAGGTCTGCACATACATCTCTTCAATCTGCTCCATGCTGTATGTCTGCATAGCCTCCCAGTACTGCTGCAGTGCAGGGTAAGCAGGATGTCCGGCAATCAGCGCTTCGGCCCAGACCGATGGATGGTAGTCGATCTTTTCCGGATAGGACAGCTGCCGGGCATAAAAGGCGAACAACGCTTGTTGTTCATGCAGCTTCTCGAGATCAATCACGCCATATCCCCCCGTAGAAGTTTTCTTCGTACTGTGTCTTGCCGCCTTTTCCGAAACCTTCAGGTCCGCAGCCCGAGCAGCCGAGACCGAAGCCTTCGTCCCCCTGCGAACGATATACGTCCATATACGCTTCCTTATGGGAGGTAGGGATGACAAAGCGGTCTTCGTACTTGGCGATTGCCAGCAGCCGATACATCTCTTGGACTTGATGCGAGGTAAGCCCTACCCGTGCCAGCCGGCGTTCATCGAAGTCTGCACCGGAGGAGACCGCACGCATCATGGAGCGCATCATGGCCATTCTTTGCAGCGCCTCCTTGACCGTGTTCGTATCCCCGGCGGTCAGCATGTTTGCCAAATATTGAATCGGCGTCCGCATCTCTTCAATCGCCGGGAAGATCAGGTCCGGATTCGAGATCGAATCCTTGCCTTCAAACACATTCATGATCGGACTGAGCGGCGGAACATACCATACCATCGGCAGGGTCCGGTACTCCGGATGCAGCGGAAACGCCAGCTTGTATTCAATCGCCAGTTTATAGACCGGCGACTTCTGCGCGGCTTCAATCCATTCCTCCGGGATGCCGTCGGCCCGTGCCTGCTCGATGACAGCAGGGTCGCTCGGGTCCAGAAACAGATCGCACTGGGCCTGGTACAGATCCTGCTCATCCGGCATGGACGCTGCTTCCTGAACGCGGTCCGCGTCATACAGCAGCACGCCGAGATAGCGGATGCGCCCGGTACAGGTTTCAGAGCAGACCGTCGGCAGTCCCGCTTCGATTCTCGGAAAACAAAAGGTGCATTTCTCCGCTTTGTTCGTTTTCCAGTTGAAATATACCTTTTTGTATGGACAGCCGGTCATGCAGTAGCGCCAGCCCCGGCAAGCCTCCTGATCGACCAGCACGATCCCGTCCTCATCCCGCTTGTACATCGCTCCGGATGGACAGGAAGCCACACAGCTCGGATTCAGGCAGTGCTCACACAGCCGCGGCAAATACATCATGAACGTCTGCTCGAAGTTGAACTTGATCTCTTCCTCGATCTTCTCAATATTCGGATCGCGCGGGCCTGTCACATGGCCTCCCGCCAGATCGTCCTCCCAGTTCGGTCCCCACTCCAGATCCATCGTATCTCCGGTTACCGCGGATTTCGGGCGGGCAACCGGCTGGTTATTCTTCTCTCCGGCATTCGTCAGATGCTCGTAATTGTAAGTCCACGGTTCATAATAATCCTTCATCTCCGGCATGTCAGGGTTGTGAAAAATGCTGCCAAGCGCGATTTTGGACAGCCTGCTGCCGGATTTCAGCTCCAGCTTGCCGTTCTTAAGCGTCCAGCCACCCTTGTACTTCTCCTGATCCTCCCAGCGAACCGGATAGCCGATCCCCGGCTTGGTCTCCACATTGTTGAACCAGATATACTCTGCTCCGGGCCGGTTTGTCCAGGTGCTCTTGCAGGTTACACTGCAGGTATGGCATCCGATGCATTTGTCCAGATTCATCACCATGGCCACTTGCGCTTTAATCTTCAAGCCAATCCACCTCTTTCATTTTGCGGACAGCCACGTATACATCCCGCTGGTTTCCGATCGGTCCGTAATAGTTGAATCCATAGCTGAGCTGGGCATAGCCCCCAACGACCTGCGTCGGCTTCACATGGATTCGGGTCGGGGCGTTGTGGCTCCCGCCGCGGTTTTTCGTTATCTCAGAGCCCGGGACGTAGATGTGTTTGTCTTGGGCATGGTACATGTACATTGTCCCTTTCGGCATCCGGTGACTGACCACAGCTCTCGCGGTGACCACGCCGTTGCGGTTGAATACCTCCAGCCAGTCGTTGTCCTCAATATGATGGGCCGCTGCGTCTTCATTGTTCAGCCATACCGTAGGGCCGCCCCGGAACAGCGTCAGCATGTGCAGATTGTCCTGATACGTGCTGTGGATGTTCCATTTCCCGTGCGGGGTCAAATAGCGCAGCACCAGCGCCTCACTGCTGCCGCTAATCTGCCGGTCCCGAGGGCCGAACACCATCGGCGGAAGTGTCGGTTTATACACTGGAAGCGCCTCGCCAAACTGCAGGAAAATCTCATGATCGATATAAAAATGCTGTCTGCCGGTCAGCGTACGGAAAGGGACGAGACGTTCGATATTCGTTGTGAATGGAGAATATCTTCTGCCCATCTTGTTGGATCCGCTGAATACCGGTGTCGGGATGACCTCACGCGGCTGCGCCGTAATGCTCTGGAATGTGATGCGTTCCGCCGCCCGGTCTGCCGAAATATCCTTCAGCTGCACGCCGGTATCCTGTTCGCACGCCTCCCAGGCACGCTGGGACACCCTGCCATTCGTAGCTGACGATATCGACAGTATGACCTCAGCCGCATCCCGTGCCGTATACAGCTTCGGAAGCCCCTGCTTGATCGACCCGTCCTCGTAGATGCCGTTCACCCGCTTCAGTTCCTCGTATTCCTCCGCAACGGAAAAGCTGACGCCGTGCGCGCCCACCTTGCCTTTGGAAAGAAGCGGCCCCAGCGAAATGAACTTGTCATACACTTTCGTATAATCGCGTTCCACAATCGTCAGATTCGGCATCGTCTTGCCCGGAATTGCCTCAATTTCACCCTTGCGCCAATCTTTCACCATCCCGTAAGGCTGAGCGATCTCACTTACGGAATCATGCGCGAGCGGGGTGGCCACAAGGTCTTTGTGTACGCCGGGCAAATGCTCCTTCGCCATCTCCGAGAATGTCGCGGCAAGCGTTCTATAGATGTCCCAGTCCGACCTCGATTCCCAGAGCGGATCGACAGCCGGATTGAACGGATGCACAAACGGGTGCATATCGGTCGAGGACAGATCCGTCTTCTCATACCAGGTCGCAGCCGGAAGAACAACGTCGGCATACATCGGAGTCGCCGTCATGCGAAAATCAAGGGCAACCAGCAGATCCAGCTTGCCTACCGCTTCTTCCCGCCAGACCATCTCCTTCGGCTTCTGCTCCTCGTTCGGAGCGGAGAGCAGGTTATCCGATGTTCCCAGCAGATGTTTCATGAAATATTCCTGCCCCTTGGCCGAGCTGGATATCAGGTTGGAGCGCCACACAAACATCGTGCGCGGGAAATTCTCCGGCGCATCGGGGTCCTCGGCCGCAAACGTTGTTTTACCGGACACAATCTGCTCATAAGCATGCTTCACAATGTCCTCGTTGCTTGTTTTTCCCTGCCGGTTCGCCTCCTCCGCAAACGCCAGAGAACTCTTATTGAACTGCGGATAGGACGGAAGCCAGCCGAGCCTTGCGGCCAGCACATTATAGTCTGCGGGATGGCTGTAACGTATATCGCCGCCTGTTGGCGATTTCAAGGACTCGGTATCCATCTCCTCATACTTCCATTGATCGGTAGCGAAGTAGAAGAACGAAGTTGCGTTTTGCTGCCGCGGCGGCCCCTGCCAATCCTTAGCGAAGGCTACGGTCGACCAGCCCTCAATCGGGCGGCATTTCTCTTGACCGACATAGTGGGCCCAGCCGCCTCCATTGACCCCTTGGGAAGCGGTAAGAATGACCAGGTTCAGGATAGAGCGATAGATCGTGTCGCTGTTGAACCAGTGATTGATCCCTGCGCCCATGATGATCATGGAACGCCCGCCTGTATCCAGTGAATTTTGCGCAAACTCCCGGGCAATCTGGACCACGATGGAGGCTTTCACACCCGTAATGCTCTCCTGCCAGGCAGGGGTGTACTTCGACGTCGCATCTTCATAACCGCCGGCCTCCAGCTCGCTTCCCGTTCGCCGGATACCGTACTGGCTCAGCATCAGGTCGTACACGGTGGCTGCAAGACACTGCGTTCCGTCAGCCAGCTGAATGGTTTTGGCAGGAATCATCCGTTTGAACGTACCGCCGCCATCGTGATCAAAGTATGGAAAATGAATCGTTTGATAGCTTCCGCCATGAGGCTCAACCGAAAGCGAAGGCGAGATGACCGAGCCGTCCTCGCGCTCCAGAATCAGGTTCCACGGCTTCCCTTCCTCCCAGCGCTGACCCATCGTTCCGTTCGGCACCAGGATTTCCTCCGTCGTTTCATCGATGAGAACCGGCTTCCACTCAGCATGCGGCGGCGACGTTTCCCACAGATCGCTTGCCCGCAGGAAGCGGCCTGCTTTATAACCGTCCTCGAACTCCTCAAGCAGTATTAGAAACGGCATATCCGTATACTGTTTGGCATAATTCAGGAACATCGGCTCCTGACGCTTATGGTAATATTCATCCAAAATGACATGGGTCATGGCTTGGGCAATGGCTGCATCGGTTCCAGGGTTTGGCGCCAGCCAGTTGTCGGCAAACTTCACATTCTCGGCGTAATCCGGGGCAACGGAGACAACCTTGGTTCCCTTATAGCGAACCTCGGTCATGAAATGTGCATCCGGCGTGCGCGTCAGCGGCACATTGGAACCCCACATCATGAGATAGCCGGCGTTATACCAGTCGCTCGATTCCGGAACATCGGTCTGCTCTCCCCAAATTTGTGGAGAAGCCGGCGGCAGATCGGCATACCAGTCGTAAAAGCTCAGCATCTCGCCTCCGAGCAAAGAAATGAAACGGGCACCGGAGGCGTAGCTGATCATCGACATTGCCGGAATTGGCGTGAAGCCTGCGATACGGTCCGGTCCGTATTTGCGTATCGTATATATCAATTGGGCGGAGATCAGCTGGGTCGCATCCTGCCAGGACACCCGGACATGACCGCCCTTGCCTCGCGCCGCTTTGTACTGTCTTGATTTCGCGGGATCCTCCACAATGCTGGCCCAGGCAGCGACAGGATTACTATGCTGCTTCAGCGCCTCATTCCACAGACGCCACAATCGGCCGCGCATATACGGATATTTCACGCGCAGCGGGCTGTACTCATACCAGGAGAACGACGCGCCGCGCGGGCAGCCGCGAGGCTCGAATTCCGGCATGTCCGGCCCGCAGGAAGGGTAGTCGATCTGCTGGTTTTCCCAAGTAATAATGCCGTTCTTCACGAACACCTTCCAGCTGCAGGAACCGGTGCAGTTAACCCCATGCGTCGTTCGCACCACCTTGTCATGCGACCAGCGGCTGCGGTACATGTTCTCCCATTCCCGGCTCTTCTCCTCAAGAATGGACCAATTGTCCGAATAGCTTTCCACCCTTTTGAAGAACCTCAGTCCCTTGTTTCGTTTCATAGGACGCTCCACTCCTTCTGCTTGAATGACGATGATTGGCGGGGAATCAATGCGTCGTCCATTCGTATAATCTTATTATGAAGAAGCGGCCCCCTCCCCTCCTATTAGGGAAACTCCTATATCGCTTGGCGAACTCCCTTGTTTTGCGGATGAATGCCTGTCCCCCTGATCCATCGGGATAACGGTGCTAAGCTTGAAGAAGGGCTGACATGGGGGCATGGGCGCATGGGTGCAACCGGGCATTCTGGCAATCGGGCATTCTGGCACGAAAAAGACCCCGCCGATGGCGAGGTCTCTACTTCTACTCGTGAAATCTATAACTGATACGTGTGCGTTCCAGCCACACCGCGGTATCAAACTCCTCGATTTACATCGCAGCGCGAACGTTTCGGAATAGAATATTGTTCTCCAGATGAATATGGTCATACGTATCTTTCTCCAGAAGGGATAAGCGCTGATAGACAAGACGGTAAGTGCCGCAAGCATCTGCTGGCAGTTCATAATCGCTGGTGACTTCCCGCATTTCTTTCAACAGTTGACCAGCCGATTCGTGTTCATCCTCCAGCTCGGACAGATGCGGTTTCAGCGCCGCCGCCGTTTCCGAACCCGGCCCGCTTACAAATTGTGTGATTAATGGGAACACCACCTCATCCTCATCCTGGGTATGATCCAGCAGCTCTCGCTTCAAATCCGAGAACAGCTCCTGTACCCGAAGCAGCTCCGGATGTGCACCTCCATGAACACGCGCCAGCTTCGTAACATAGGGCACCAGCGCAGGCAACTCTTCCATTAGAAAAGCGTGATGCTTCTTCTGGATATGGTCGATCAGCTCAAGCGCTGTCAGTTCGGCCGGACGATGCTGCTGATATTCCGCAAATTTCCGCTCCACAAGCTGTGCTTGCTCCAGCACTTTAACCGGGTCCAGTCCCCGGCCAAGGGCGGCCTCTTCCAATGAAACTTGTCCGCCACAGCAAAAATCAATCCGAAGCTGACGGAATACATCGGCGGTCTGTGGTACGGCTGTCACAATATCAGATACTTGCGTTTGAAGTGTTAATGTACTCATGTTTCACTCCCCCATTCCTGTTGCAATCGTCTTGCTTACCATCAAGTATATAGAAGGAGGTGTCTCCGCTTGTGATTGCCGTCATACCAAATTCAAACGATCTGTGACAGCGGCACCACCTTCGCGGCCATGATCACATTCGCTGCATAATAAAAAAAAGCATTCCCCGACGATCTGTCGGGAAACGCTCCTTGACTTGCGTTATATTTCGTTATAATCAATTTCCAAGAATTGCGTCACTTCCTGCTCCCACCGCTCTTTTACAAACGCCACATGATTCGGGTGAACATTGTAAGCTTCATAATCAGCTTCACTGTCAAACACCATGGAAAAGCCGAAATGATAGGTATTCTTGGGGCTGATCTGCCGGAATACTTGAAAATTCTTTACGGTAGGAATCGCGCTGAGCGCAGTCCGCCCATCCTCCAAAAAGCGCTGCTCTTCTTCTGAACCCTGCTCATGCTTTAATGAAAATATAACGGAATGAATGATGGCATTACTGCTCATATCGAACATCCTTTCTATATTTTGAGTTGTTACTATTATATGGTATAGTGCTGTAAATGAACATCCAGTGATTAGGAGATTCATAGATTTCGTTCATTGCGGATAGGAGTTCGATAGGATGGAGTATCTCAAAAAGGAACTGATTCTCAATCTCACAGTCATCTCGGCCGCGATCGCTGCCATTCTCGGAGCCATTGGCGCGGAGCTAAGTATAAGCAGCTCGGAATTCAGCAATCGTGATGATTGAGACCGGTATCTTTCGACGCGTCCTAACAGATAGGACGAATCCGATCTGTTATAATCGGCGGATTCGAACCGCCGCGGTTTTAAAGCCAGGCATTTTACAATTCGGGTCAAGCTCGGGGCGGGTAGCCCGGTTGACATTTTGGATGCCGCCCCAATGCATCGGCACGAACAGGGTATCCTCACGGATATGCTCCTTGATTCGGCTTCTCACCTTGAAGCTGCCGAACTCCGATTGGATCAGCACCCATTCCCCATCCTGGATGTGATAGCGCTCTGCCGTATAAGGATGCAGCTCCACGAAATTCTCCAGCTCTCGTGCAGCAAGCGACGGGCTTCTCCGGGTCTGTACTCCGGTCAGGTAATGATACAGGACCCGTCCGTTTGTCAGAATAAGAGGATACGCCTCGTTCACACCGGCCCAAGCTGGACCTTGATCAGCGGTGAACACCGCTTTTCCATCGGGGTGGGCAAACTTATCGCGGAAGAGCAGCCCGCTGCCTTCCTCCTCCGTCGAAGGACACGGCCAGTATATCCCTTCCTCCCGGCGCAGCCGGTCGTACGTGATCCCATAATAGTCCGCAATCCCTCCCTTGCTCGCCAGTCTCAGCTCGTTGAAGATCGCCTCAGCATCCTTGTAACGAAAATACCTGCCCTTGCCCAGCGCCTCTGCAATCGAGCAGAGGATGTCCCAATCATGCCGAGCCTCACCCGGTGCCGGACGCGACGCTTCTCGCAGCAGCACCCTGCCTTCCAGATTGGTCAGCGTCCCTTCATTCTCCATGTAGGACGTCACTGGCAGCACCAGATCGGCCATGCGGGCTGTTTCGGACATGAGCATATCGGCCACCACCAGAAAATCAAGTTGTTTAAGTGCTTCGGCAACCAGCTCTGCATTCGGATTGGATACGATTGGATTGGAGCCCATCACGAACAAGGACTTTATCACGCCCTGATGCACCAGCTCCATCATCTCGTAGGCAGACACCCCTTTCCCCGGCAAGCTGGAAGGCTCCACTCCCCATACGGAAGCGATGTAGGCACGGTCCGCTTCATTCTCAATGGATCGGTAGCCCGGAAGCTGGTCTGCCTTCTGGCCATGCTCCCGTCCTCCCTGGCCATTGCCCTGGCCGGTAACGGCCCCGTAGCCGCAGCCTTCCCTCCCGATTTTGCCGGTTGCAAGCACCAGATTGAGGAAATGACGAACCGCCAGATGGCCATCCGTTTGCTGTTCAACGCCCCTGGCTGTCAGCACCATGCCCGTCTCTGCCATGCCAAAAGCGCGGGCAGCTTCCCGGATCATCCCCGGCTCCACCCCGCATCTTGCTGCAGCCACATCCACATCAACCTTCGCCATGTATGCGAGCAGATCGTCATAACCATTCGTTCGGCTGCGAATGAACGCTTCGTCAATCAGCCCCTCCTCCATCACGACTTTCAGCAGAGCGTTCGCAAGCGATAGATCCGTTCCCGGACGGATCTGCAGATGCAGATCCGCCGCTGCTGCGGTCGCCGTTCTCCTCGGATCGATGACAATCAGCTGTGCACCTGCCTCCTTCGCCTCGTTGAAATAAGGCATCAGGGTGGGCTGACACTCGGCAATGTTGGTGCCCGCCAGAATGATGCACTTCGCCAGTGGAATATCCGCCAGCCGGAAGGTTAACCCCCGGTCCATGCCGAATGTTTTGACACCGGCAGACGCAGCAGCCGACATGCAGAAGCGGCCGTTATAATCGATATAGCGGGTGCCGAGCGCCACTCTGGCGAATTTCCCCAGCAAGTATGCCGTTTCATTGGTGAGTGAACCGCCGCCGTACACGCCCAGCGCATCCGGACCGTGCAGCGCGGAGGCCTCCTGAAAACGGCCGGCGATTTCCGCAATCGCCTCATCCCAGGTGCAAGGCACAAGCTCCCCGTCTCTGCGGATGAGCGGATGCTGCAAGCGTTCCGAGTGCAGCGCATGCTGGTGGGCGTTCATTCCCTTCACACAGGCTCGCCCCTGGGAGGCTGCGTTCGGCACGCCCTCCACACTGAACGCTGCCCGCCGCTGACCGGCAATGCTTTCGGAAACCTCCTCCACCGATATTTTGCACTGTACGCTGCAGAATGGGCACTGTGTAGCCGCTTCGGGCCGTGTGCCTGCATAGGCAAATGTTTGTCTCTGTTTCACTCTCCACACCTCTTCCTATCATTGATGGAGTTTCCTATATGACACATGTTTGAATCGTAGTCAGTGAATCATCCAAGCACCTTCGCCTCATAACGATGGCCTGACGCCAGGTTCGCATCATACCGCTTGCTGTTTCCGATCAGCTTGTCGGCAAGCTCTTGCTGCAGGCATGCATCCAGCACATGTTCCCGGATCGGTACGATGCCTTCGCGATCCACCCATTGCCACAGCGGCTCGCCAAACCGGCTCTTCTGGCGATACCACTGCAGACAAGCCGAGGCGAGCCGCACCGCCTCCCCCGCCTCTTCTGCCAATCCGACAAGCTGGGCTTCTCGTACAGGATGCTGCGCATGTCCGCCCAGATACACCTCCCAGCCAGCGGGAGAAGCTGCGATGCCGATCCCCTGCACGAGGACGCTGACGGCGCCATGCGTGCTCTCCGCTATGCCCGCCGTCACCGGATAGGGCAATGACAGATTCGCCCAGTCCCTCATCAGCTGTTCCTCGATCCAGCGCATCCCCCTTTCAACATCGGCGTCCGTCCGCTCCGCGGGGTCCCCGGTCCGAATGTGCACACCGCGATAACTCGTATCCTCGGGTGCCGAGTCGGAAGCGCCAACAGACTGAACGGTCTCCGGATTCCCTATACGATCCACAGCAGCCAGTTCAGCATAATAGCGCACAGCCGGACGGCATATGCCGCAGCCAGCAGGATTCGCAAACCCCAACGCTCCCATCAGGTCGGATATGGAAGCCGGTGCCTGCAGCATCGCTTCGTCAATAGCTTGACGCAAGGCCGCATGGCTCAGGTCTGTGCAGCGGCATACAGCTTTAGCTGACGAGCGGTCTGCAGTGTTCGACCTCGACTTCTGGCTCCGTTGTCGTTGTCCCCCTGCCTTCGCCAGCTTCACTAGCGCTGCGACCGCTGGTGCGCAGCCTCCGCAAGAGCCGGAAGCCTTCGTGCTCGCTTTCACCTCGGCGACCGTCTCAAGTCCGTCAGACAGAATGGCCTGCATAATGATCCCTTTGCTGACCCCGTTGCAGGAGCAGACTGTCTCATGTTCCGGCAGAGCATCTGCTGCAGCCTCGGCTGCGGTCATCCCTCCCGCCTCCTCCCGGATCAGCTCGGATACAGGGGCTGCACGCTTCACCAATCCCAGAAGAGATGGGCCTTCCGATGGATCACCGAACAGAATAGCCCCTGCCACTATGCCATGCCGCATCGTGACCTTCTTATACGTCCCGTCAATCATGTTATAGGATTGCATGGCCGTATCGATATTCTCCCCGCCAATTTCACCGACAGAGAAGACGTCTACCCCGGACACTTTCAATTGAGAATACGGAATAGACCCGGTATAAGGCGGCGTATCCATCCCGCACAGCACCCGGGCCAGCACCTTGCCTTGTTCATACAGCGGAGCAACCAGCCCGTAGCTGATTCCGCGATGCTCGGCGCACTCGCCCACCGCATAGACATCGGGGACATTCGTTCGCATATAATCATCCACAACTATAGCCCGCCGGGTATGAATGCCGCTTCTCATCGCAAGCTCGATATTCGGCCGGATTCCGACTGCCATCACAACCATATCCGCATCGAGGATTGCGCCGTCGGAGAAACGAAGTCCCTTGACCTTCGCTCTTCCTGTAATTCGGGTGGTCTCCCGGGACAGATGAAATCGCATCCCCTGTTCCTCAAGCTGCTTCTGCAGCATACGGGCCGACATCGCATCCAATTGACGATTCATTATATAAGGAGCGTTATGAATGACATCGACCTCGAGGTTCAGATTCAGCAAGCCGCGAGCCGCCTCCAGCCCCAGCAAACCTCCGCCGATGACAGCCGCTTTGGAACTGGTGTTGGACAATTCCTTCATCTTGACGCAGTCATCCACCGTTCGAAATGTCAGAACGCCTGCTTTATCCGTCCCGGATATCGGCGGGATGAAGGGTGTCGAGCCGCTTGCCACAATAAGTGCATCATAACTCTCCTTCATCCCGGAGACGGTCTCTATATAGCGGGATTGTGTATGGATAAAGGATACCGTCTCACCAGCGTGAAGCCGGATTCCGTGCTGGTCGTACCAGGACCAGTCATTCAGAACAATGTCCTGAAAAGCATGCTGCCCCTCGAGAACTTTGGATAACAGGATACGGTTATAATTGGGGCGCGGCTCGGCACCAAACACGATGATTTCATACCGTTCAGGCGCAAGCTTCACGATTTCCTCGATGCACCGGACCCCTGCCATACCATTGCCAACTACAATCAACTTCTTTCTCTTGTTCATGCGGCCGCCTCCACCCTGTGTTAATTCGATGTCAGAAAATATAAAAGCCCTTTTCCGTTCGTTCAGGAAAAGGGCGCCGTTGCCTCAAAGCCGATACACCATTGTATCCGACTCTCACATATCATTTAACTTATATGAATTCAGTATAGCTCAAGATTTATATATGTCAATAATTCTAACACATAATCC
>NZ_NPBY01000035.1 GCF_002272015.1 Paenibacillus campinasensis
TCAATAATTCTAACACATAATCCCTTTATTTTATTCAAAATTTTATTTTTCGAAATTTTATGTAATATATATTGACATTCAATAATGATAATATCTATAATGTGAATCAAAATCACAACGCTGTGATCAGCGAGTGCGGCAGCACAATGAAGTGCCCCGCATAACGGCAATGAGGCCGCAAAACGTTCTTTTCATTGGACGTTTTGCGGCCTTTTCTGCCTGGAGAGAAGCCTATAAAAATGATCGTAAACAAAGAATTTCATTGGATGAGGAGTGACGAGAAGTGGAGAAGAAGGGATTTTGGCAAAGCGGGCACAAGCCCACACTGTTTGGTGCGTTTCTGTATTTTGACATCAGTTTTATGATTTGGAGCATGCTCGGTCCGCTGGCGGTTGTCATTGCAGCCGATTACCCGATGGACCCGGTGCAAAAAGCCAATCTGGTAGCACTGCCGGTATTGGGAGGCTCCATACTCAGACTGGTGCTGGGCGTTCTCGCCGACCGGATCGGCCCCAAGCTGACCGCCCAGATCGGCATGCTGATAACGCTGGTTCCACTGCTGCTTGGCTGGCTGTGGGTCAGCTCGCTGGATCAACTGTATGTTGTTGCTATGCTGCTTGGCGTCGCAGGCGCTTCATTCGCAGCTGCACTTCCCCTCGCTGGGCAGTGGTATCCGAAAGAGCATCAAGGCCTCGCGATGGGCATTGCAGGGGCTGGCAACAGCGGTACGGTGCTGGCCACCTTGTTTGCCAACCGGCTGGCCCAGCATTTTGGCAGCTGGGAAGTCGTTTTCGGTCTGGCTATCATTCCAGTCACGCTGGTGTTCATCTATTTCAGCCTGTTCGCCCGCAACAGCCCGAATCGGCCTGCGCCGAAGAAAATGTCCGAGTATGCCAACGTTCTGAAGCAGCGTGATACGTGGGTGTTCTGCGCCATGTACTGCGTCACCTTCGGCGGTTTTGTCGGACTTGCCAACTACTTGACCATCTTCTTCAACACCCAATATGGGCTTACCCCTGTACAGGCAGCGGATATTACAACCATCTGCGTCATTGCCGGCAGCTTCTTCCGTCCGGTGGGTGGATTTCTCGCTGACCGGATTGGCGGATCGCGCATGCTGATGATGCTGTATTCCGGTGCCGCCATCATGCTGCTTGGCGTCTCCTTCCTGCCGCCGCTCCTGCTGGTTGTCATTATGCTGTTCCTCGGCATGATGTGCCTGGGGGCTGGCAACGGCTCGGTATTCCAGCTCGTTCCCCAGCGTTTCGGAGCCGAGATCGGGCTGGTGACCGGCATCGTCGGCGCAGCCGGCGGTTTGGGCGGTTACGCGCTGCCGCTCATTCTCGGACGCCTGTATCAGGCTACGAACTCCTATACGCCAGGCTTTATCATTTTGGCGATCATTGCTGCCGGTTCGCTGGCACTGACCCTTATTATGCAGATAAAATGGCGCAGAAGCTGGTCCAGCCAGCTTCAGACCGGAGCACAAACCAGCTCCGTCAAGATCTGAGTTCCGGACGGACGGTCAAATACACCGACCAAGCGATAATGAC
>NZ_NPBY01000036.1 GCF_002272015.1 Paenibacillus campinasensis
ATACTAGATGACTCGCTATGACTCGCTGCTTATGGTGATGCCCTTCTAGCCCTCACTCCCGGCCGCTTCCCGTATAAAACGTCCAATTCGCCGGGCAGCTTCACGCAGCTTCTCCTCGTCCTGGACGAGCGCAATGCGCACATAGCCTTCACCCTCGGAGCCAAAGGCATCCCCCGGAATGACTGCGACGCCTGCGCTGAGGAGAAGCTCACGAGCAAAACGCCGGGATGTCCAGGCGTCCGCCCCCGTCCTCAATGTATCCGGGATCCTGGCCCATACAAACATCGTTGCTTTCGGTTTATGCACATGCCAGCCTTCAGCTGCAAGGGCCTCAACCAGCACGTCTCGCCGATGCTCATACAGTGTCCCTGCATACAGCGCGTCGCCAGTGGACGACATCGCCTGCTGAATTGCCGTAACCGCAGCCTTCTGAACCGGCATGAACACACCGAAATCGATGTTGTTCTTCAAATCCCGTAAAGCTCCGACCGCCTCCTCATTCCCGACCAGAAATGCGATCCGGCAGCCTGCCATGTTAAAGCTCTTCGAAAACGAATGAAATTCCACGGCGATGTCATCCGCTCCCGGCACCTGCAATATGCTGATCGGACGATAACCGTCAAAGCCCATTTCGGAATAGGCCAGATCATGCACAATAAGAACATTCCATTTCCTCGCAAGTGCGACCAGCTTCTCAAAAAAATCCAAATCGGCCGATACCGCAATCGGGTTGCCGGGAAAATTGAGCAAGATAAACGAAGCCTCTGCCCACACCTCATCCGGTATGCTGTCCAGATCCGGGAGAAAATCGTTCTCCTCCTTCAGCGGAAGATACCACGGCTTCACTCCGGCAATCGCCAATGCTCCCGCATAGATCGGGTAGCCCGGATTCGGCACGATCGCCACATCCCCGGGGTTGCACACAGCTTGAGCCAAATGCGCCAATCCGTCCTGTGAACCCATCAGCGCTAGCGTCTGGGTTGCAGGATTTACCTTGACTCCGAATCGGTGCTCCATCCAGGCGACAACATGCTGCCGGAACTCCTCACTTCCCCGCGTCCCCGGGTAGCGGTATTGATCCTCCTTCAGCACTTCGCCTGCAAGGGCCTCCCGGATGGCCAAGGACGGCCCCTGATCCGGACTGCCGATGCTGAGGTCAATCAAATCCATGCCGGCTTGTACCGACTCCGCTCTCCATTGGGCGACCTCAGCAAATATGGAAGAGCCGACATGCGATAACTTGTCTGCCCGCCATGTGCGTTTGATTCTGTTTTGCTCCACGATGCCCCACCCACTTTTTTTCTTTACATTATACATGAATTTCGCCTCTTGCCGCCTCACAGAATCCCAGGATCATACCTGCGATTGGATCATGAGGCAGCCCCCTTCAAAGTTAGGTCTTGACCTGTAAACCTTTTCAACCTGTAAAATCAACTATACCTTATAGAGATCAGGAGTAGAGACCATGTCGAGAAAAATCGAAAACCTGCTTGTGTTTGCCTTCACCTTTGCCGCCTTCATTCTGGGCACCACCGAGTATGTCATAGTGGGCCTGCTGCAGGACATCAGCACCAGCTTGAACGTTTCGCTGGCTGCAAGCGGAATACTTGTGTCCGGATTTGCTATCGCTTATGCGATGGGCACGCCGTTTGTTGTTGCCTGGCTCGGTCACATCCCGAGACATATGACCATCGCCGCCGCATATGCCGCCGTGCTGATCTTAACGGCTGTGACATCGATGGCCGCTTCTTTCCCCGTAATGTTAACGCTTCGTATCAGTACAGCCATACTTTGCGGACTGACACTTTCCCTCGCCATTGCGATGCTGAGTGAATTTATGAGCGCCGCAAGAAGAGCCGCAGCCGTTGCCTGGGTGATCGGCGGCTTCTCGATCGCCAACGTCCTCGGCGTACCGCTTGGCACGCTCATCGGACGTGCCACAAGCTGGCAAGCCTCCTTCCTGTGGACCGCGATTGTCGGCATCATCCCGCTCATCATTATGATGGCCATCATGCCCAAGAGCTTGACCCGAAGTGTCGTTCCGGTCGCCCAGCAGCTCGCGCTGTTTAAAAACCGACGCATTGTGCTCGCCTTTATGATACCGGTGCTGGGCGTAGGATCGGTGTTCATCATCTATACATATATCACTCCATTTCTCGAGGATGTGCTCGGCTTTCCTCAGCAATGGACCAGCTCCCTGCTGCTCGTATACGGAGCGCTTACGATCTTCAGCAACTGGCTTGGCGCCAAAGTCGCCCAAGGGAATTCCCGCGTCAAGCTCAAAATCATCTTCTTGATCCAGACCGCTCTAATGGCAGCACTGGCGCTTACCGTCCAGCTGTCATGGACAGCTCTCGTACTGCTGATGCTTGTGGCCTGCTTCTCCTATGCCATCAGCGCGGCGGCGCAGCTGTATCTGATTGACTTGTCCGACAATGCAGCGCCGGGTTCCAAAGACTTTGCCGCCTCGCTCATGCCCGTCGCTTCCAACCTCGGCATTGCCGGTGGTTCCTTTCTCGGCAGCTTTGTCATCGATATCGTAGGCGTCGCCTATCTGCCATGGGCCGGAGCGCTGTTCGCCGCTGGCGCTTTTGCGGTCACCGCCCGCTGTTACCAGCTGGATCAGCTGGAGGCGAAGCACAGCATGCAGCCGGCCCAGTCCGCATAACGCTCGCTCGCCTGGCTGGCTGAGGGCTTGACAGCCCGGCTTAGCTCCGCGACACCTGCAAACAACCAGCTGTTGAACGAACAAGGACTCCACATTCCCTGATGAAGCTTGATTCCGGTGTACCGGATTAAGCTTTAGGGAAGTGGAGTCCTTATTATGCTGGCGCCGCCTATGCTGTAAGGCGGCGCCGTTTACAGTAGATTCAATTATTCAACCCGGCTAGGCATTGGGGTAAACAGCAGGTTGATCGGCAGATTGCTGCCAGGCGCAGCCGTCAGCAAAATTTCTACCTTCTGCTCGAAGTTGCCTGTTCTGTGCAGCACCGCCTGCTCGGTTGGCGATACCTGTCCGAGCGAATAGATCGGTACGATCTTGCCGTTGACCATTGCGTAACCGGAGTATTTGCCGCCACGCGGATTGAAGGAGATCAGTACGTTCGGAGCCACGCGGTCCAGTGTGATTTTGTACAGAACACCGAAGTTCCCCGTATTATGCGTAATGTCTCCCACCATCGGGTCGACGCCCACGAGGTTAGGATCATCTGCATTATCTCCGAGAGCGAGCCGTTCCGGCTGACGCCCGATAAGGTCGGCGTAGCGGATGACACGGGTCGAATCCTCGTAGGTACCACGGTTATGGACGCCGTCACGGTCCAGGATAGGCAGCTGATCAAGCACCTCCAGCGGATCGGCCTGGTCATCAATCATAATGACATCGAATTGAACCGGCAAATCACTGTACATATCCGAGTAAAGGGAAATGACATGCCCCTGTCTCATCCGGATCGCGCTCAGCTCGGTCATAACCAGCTTCTGTTCACCCGGCTCAAGTGTAACCGAGGACTGCTTCGATCCATCCAGCATGGACTGGAAGTAATTCTGCACCGAGCGTTTGCCCGCTGCTGTCGCAATCGGAGATGGACCGGCAAATCCAAGGTAGTCAGTTCGCAGTGTGACCGGCGCATTGTTAATGTTGGTCGCCACAACATACATCTTCACATCTTTATTCACGTTGTTGACATGGTGGATCATAAACCGCATATCCCCGGAAGCCGTCTCGCGGTATACAATGCCTTCGCTGTTCACCGTCTCCGGACTGTTGCTCCGGATCAGCGTGCTAGGCTCATCATAGAAGCTGTAGTTCAATTTGTCTCTGCTCATCACATTGCCAATGAAGGTGTATTTCTCGCCTTCCGGGATGAACAGCATATTAAAGTTTTCCTCGCTGTACAATGTTTCCGACGTAATGTTCACCGTATGCTCATAAGTGGTGCTCAGCCCGCCTCTGTCCGTCACGGTCAGCTTGATCGTTTGAGGCCCTGGCGTGAAATAGGCATAAGCACGATTTTCCCATTTGTAAGTGAGCAGCTCTTTCGGATCACGGTCATCATAGCTGAAGTCCGTAATCGTAATCAGCTCACCCATCTTGTACTCCGGCTTGTCGGTCTCGAAGCGAGCTACCGGCGGCTGGTTCGGCTGAATGACATTCAGTGTCACGCTGTACGGGGCGCTCCATGCGCCGCTCGAATCCTGTACCGAATAAGTAACCACATATTGTCCCGGCGCGTTGAAGACATCCTGTCTTCCTTCCCAGCGCTCATTGATGATGGTGCCTTCCGCAGCCTTGGACTCCGTTATGTACACCACCGGTTCACCGACAAATATCTCCTTCGGCTCCACCGTGAATTTGGCGACCGGTTTAGCCTGCAAATTCATGATGACACGCTTGCCTTGATTATCCACCTTGTATGGAATTTCAAGCGCCTGCATAATGGCTGTTAGCGGTACCATGAACGTATTGTTCGTCTGGTATGAAGTGCCTTTCATCGTCTTAGCCACACCGTTTACCAAGTACTGGTCGCTGTCGGTTTTGAAGCGAAGCTCCGTACCGTCTTTTTGGATGAGGGTTTCCTTCGTCTTCTGATCGTAGCTGACCTTAAAGCCAACACGGTCTACAAGCGCCCGGATCGGAACATAAGAGACGCCCTTCTTGACCTGCATCGGCTGCGGCGCGTGATAGGTCGTTCCCCCGTGAACCATTTTTGTACTGTTAAAATAAAGAATGAGTTCGTTAGGATTTCCGGCTGTCTCGGATGTGGCAGGTTTCTCTGTCGTCTGATTTCCCTCGCCGTCCGGGTTGCCTGCGCTAGCGGAATCCGCTCCCCCCTGGTTCTCTGTTCCAGGCTGATTCTCTTCCCCTTCGCCTTCAACTACTTCAGATGCAACAGCTTGATCCGTTGTCGCATCGGTCTGACCGCCCTGAGGCTGTTCTTCGGTTGTTTGTACTCCTGAGGATGGATTCGCCTGCGTCGTCACCTCAGCGCCGGATACGGCTTCCTGTGATGCTGGCGTATTGCTTGACTCCGCGCTAACCGGCAGAGTCCCAGCTACTTGAGAGATAATAAGTACGGTTAGCAAAGCAGCTGTCTTCAATTTCATGCTTAAACTCCTTCTGATTCCGATTTTTATAACTCCAATAATGCCATACTATTAGACGTAATTTATGGTAAATAGTTTCTATAATTCGCCAAAATATTTTGAACTTTTTAGGCCTTTCGGCATTCTACCGCTCTTCCCCCCTTTATTCATGTGTAATCACATTCGCAAAAAAGGCAAGAAAAAACCGAAGAACACAGTCCCAACCGTGTTCTTCGGCCTTTACTTAGTTATAAATAGTCACACCACTCTTGACCAATACCGATGCTCGGCAATGGCTTCGATCAGCTCCTCCGCAAACAACGGGCTGTCCTGTTCAGCCGGAGCCACCACAACGCCGGGACTTGAAGGCTCAAGAAGCAGCTCCGCGCCCTCGGCCATCGCACCGATCGGCTTGTAATGCTGGAACGCTTCTTTGACAAAGTCCAGCGATTTCGGATTAGCCAGCAGTTCATCGACGCTTTGTCTGCCGCCGGCTACAAGAACGGCGTCGAACAGAACGGAGTCCGAGTTCAACATCGAACGCTGCACCTCCAGCTGGCTTCCGGCCTCACCGGATATGACGCCCAGTTTGGTGCTCACGATTTCGGCGATGATGCCAGACTGCTCAAGCTGCTCGAGCACGCCCGTCAGCGCTTCGCTGAAGCCGTTGTCCGCCAGAACGGCAACCTTGCGGGATCGCGGACTCTTCACTGTATTCATCATGCTGAGCGCCGGAGAGGACAATGCGGAAGCCGCGCCCTGGCCGCCAGGGGAAACCGTTCCGATCCCTTCGGAGATCCGGGAAGCCAGCTCCTTATCCACGTTCGCGAACATGTCAACGACCCGCTGGCGGATGTCCTTGCTCTTCACCTTTCCAAGTTCGAACTGGAAAGCGGACACAATATGCTCTCTCTCCACCTCCGACATGCTGTTCCAGAACATGGATGCCTGGCTGTAATGATCCTTGAAGCTGTCGCTTCGCTCCCGGATTTTGCGTCCGTCCACCTTTTCCGTATAGTGCGCGTAACCGCCTTCTTCTTCAGGCACCGGGGACGGCGAATTGCCGGCCAGCCCGTTCTTGTGATAGCTGACCTGCCCCGGATTGATGGTCATCCGGTGCATACCGTCACGCTGGTTGTTGTGCACGGGCGCGACCGGGCGGTTGATCGGAATCTCGTGGAAGTTCGGCCCGCCAAGACGCGAGAGCTGTGTATCCGTATACGAGAACAGCCTCCCCTGAAGGAGCGGGTCATTCGTAAAGTCAATCCCGGGCACCACATGACCCGGATGAAAAGCAATCTGTTCTGTCTCGGCAAAGAAGTTGTCGGTATTGCGGTTCAGCGTCAGCTTGCCGATGATCCGCACAGGCACGATTTCTTCCGGCCACAGCTTGGTCGGGTCCAGAATATCAAAATCAAAGGTAAATTCATCTTCTTCCGGAATGAGCTGAACCCCCAGCTCGTACTCCGGATAGTTTCCGGATTCGATGGCGTCCCACAGATCCCGCCGATGGTAGTCCGGGTCCTTGCCGGCCAGCTTCTGCACTTCATCCCAGACATGCGCGTGCATGCCGAGCACCGGCTTCCAGTGAAACTTGACAAAATGCGCCCGTCCCTCGTCGTTGACGAAACGGAATGTATGCACACCAAAGCCCTCCATCATGCGGAAGCTTCGCGGGAGTGAGCGGTCAGACATTTTCCACATCATCATATGTGCACTCTCGGTGTTGTTCGAGACAAAATCCCAGAAGGTATCGTGGGCCGACTGCGCCTGCGGAATCTCGTTATGCGGCTCAGGCTTCACGGCATGCACCAAGTCCGGAAATTTCATCGCATCCTGAATGAAGAAGACCGGCATATTGTTTCCAACCAGATCATAGTTGCCGGCTTCGGTATAAAATTTAACGGCAAATCCCCGGACGTCCCGGACGGTATCGGCCGATCCCCTTGAGCCTGCAACAGTTGAGAAGCGAACGAAGACCGGCGTCGTTTGTTCAGGATCCTGGAGAAATTGTGCCTTCGTATAAGCTTTCATCGACTCATATACCTGAAAATAACCGTGAGCCCCGAATCCGCGTGCATGGACGATCCTCTCCGGAATCCGCTCATGGTCAAAATGGGTCATTTTCTCCCGAAAATGAAAATCCTCCATCAGGGTGGGGCCGCGCACGCCGGCTTTCAGTGAATGCTCATCCTCCGATACCGGCACGCCCTGGTTGGTCGTCATCGGCTTGCCGTCATTGGATACGGTGAATTGCTCAAGCTGCTTCTCCTTGCTTGTTTGCTGCCTGTTGTTGCGAGATTGCTGTTCCTTCATTGTCCAAACCTCCCGATTCGCAGTTGTTGGTACTTCAAGCACGGTAAGATGGGCAACAAGTGACCTGTCAATTCGCCCCCTTATTACCCGTCAGGCCATAATGCGAATCTAGGTTCACGATTCTTTCACAATAAAACTCGCGCTCTTCCGAAATACAAAAAAAACCGCCTCGCGGCGGCGTTCCCCCTCGCAAAGCGGCTTACAATACGTTGACCCTCTGCTGTAACCCTCTCCTGTTACGGGCTTACGGTACGCTATCATTACGCAAAGGTATAGAAGGTGTCTGAGCGAAGCCCCAGACGAAGCGTTTCCAGCGAGATCGGGTCCGAGAACGGAATGTTGGCCAGATTCACGTCAGATCCGACTAGCTGGATGAAACAAGTCTGCATGCGCTTGTTCGGCGCTTCGAATATGATCCGGTCCAGACTGATGCCTGACTCGACGATATCGTTGATGATATCAAGCCGCATCTCGCCTGTGCTATGGCATATGCCGCTCGTTCCGCTCTCCCTCGCTTCGGTAATGACCTTGTAAGCCCCGGCATCCAGATCTTCCAGAATCGATTCAATCCATTCGGATGAAGTCAACGTCTCGGACACCTCGTCATCTTTATGTCCTACCTCGCTCATAATGAGAAAATCATCACTGAACTGTTTAATGTAATTCGCCTTTTCCCGGTTGGAAATCGGCAGGGTGCCGTTGGAGATTTCAATGTAGGTCGCTTTGCATCGCAGGCAGAAATCCCGGTAATCTTCCAGCTTCCGTTGGCTTAAGTATTTCTCGAACAACGTTCCGCCGAAGAAAAATTCAACCTGGTGATCCCGAAGGATGGCAATCTTCTGTTCCAGCTGCGGTGTGACCAGCGATGTGCCCCAGCCGAACTTGATAAAATCGATGTATGCTGCAGCGCTTTCCAGAGTATCGCGAAAGAACTGGAGCGGAACTCCGTTGTCAATCAGCACCGTCAAGCCCGATTGCCTTGGTTTGGACTGCCTCTCTGGCAGATGTAGCCCGGTATTCCTCATGCTTGTAGCCTCTCAATCGTTGGAATATGGTTGTCGAGACTCACGTTCATCACAAAATCCGAATTCAGTTCCTGGACACAATAGCCGATATCAGCTTCATCAAACTCTGGACGTTTCGGGTCATAAAACTTCTTCGCCGCTTCCGAAGCCCTGATCCTTGCGATGGTCTGCGCTGCCGTTTGCTCATTCGTGCCCTCGATTATGCCTTTCATATACAGCGCACATGCGAGATCATCATCACCGGTCGGATGTGAAGCCACGATAACGACAGAAGGATCGTCTCGCCTTGTCATGCACTGCTGCCTGACATACCTCGCCGTAGTTCGGGCGTTGGAGAAGCCTGTGACCAGAACCTGCTTCGCATGCAACGCCTGGAGCGTAGCCTGGACGCCGTTCGTTGTTTTCTGGATGAGATACTTCCCCGCCACATCGCTGTGATCCAATCGCTTCGGGGAGTTATCCAGATCAAAGCCCGGAATCGGAAGGCCCCCGACTTCCCCTGCCAGTAAATAATCCGGATGCTCCTGCTTATAACGGAACGCCTGCTCCAGCGACGGCGCCAGCAAGATCCCTTTCACTCCGTTCAGAAAAGCATAATGGGCCACCGTAAACGCCCGGATGACATCGATGACCACATGAATATCCGAGGACCCCGGCACGCGGCTGCTCCCTTGTATGATGCTGACCGCCATGGCTCCCTCCTTGACAAAGACTTGTGCCTAACGCATTGCTTTCTTTTGGGCTGTGAGTTCACTCCCAGTATATTCGCCTAGTTCAAATCGGTTCGGGGAAAAGTGATGCCACCCTTCATCTCCTCCGCAATCCCAATTAGCCGGCGCAGCCCTTCCTCCATTTCAGCCTCGCTGATATAGGAGTAACTCAGCCGAATCCAGGACTTCATTTCACCGAGCGGATCGCAGATTTCTCCCGGGACAAACGCCACCGATTGCTCCAGACAGCGTTCGAGCAGCAGGTCAACCGGCACCTCCTCCGGCAGGTTAATCCACAGGTTCAGACCGCCACCCGGACTTGCCCAGCGAAAGCCGGTCCCCGCCAAAATACGCTCCATCCGATCCTTGCGCAGCTCCAGCGCAATTCGAAGCTTTGCCACATGCTCCTGCAGCCTGGCCGAGAAGAAATAATGCTGGAAGATCTTCTGTGTGAGCAGCGGCGTGCCGTTATCCGCCAGTGCCTTCACCGCTATAATCGAATCCATCAGCGCCGGCCTCGCAGCCAGCAGCGAAATTCTCAGTCCCGGAGCTACAAACTTGCTGAAGCTGCAAATGTAGATCGCATACCCCTCCGTATCATAATAAAAAAGCGGCGGCGGTGGCGGATCCTCAAAGTAAATGTCGCGGTACACATCATCCTCCACCAATATGCACTTATAGCGTTCCGCCAGCTCCAGCAGCTGCTTTCGCTGCGACGCCGGGACCGTGTATCCCGTTGGATTCTGAAATGTCGGGTTCATGTAGAACAGCTGCGGCTTTTCCGTACGCATCAAATATTCGATCCGATCCAGATCATAGCCCTCCGGCGTAATTTCCACGGGAAGCAGACGGACGTTCTGCCTGAGAAACACATCGATGGCCGGGCTGTAGGTCGGTCGCTCGATCAGCACCCGGTCCCCAGCCTGGACAAGCGAGCGGGAGATCAGATCAATCGCTTGCTGCGATCCTGTCGTGACGAGCAGTTCATCCGCTGATAGAGACAGGCCGTACTTTTCCGTAAAATATCTGCTCATTTCCTCACGAAGCTCCTCGTCGCCGGATACGGAAGAATAGGTGGACAGCACTTTGGGATGCAGGTCGAACACTTCCTTCACATGCCCGGATAAAAAGGCGTTCGGCAGCAGCGCCGGATCGATGAGCGCTTCGGACATTTTGTACGCGACCTTCTTGCGATGAATTTCGAACAACCGGCTTCGCGGGGCACGCACAGGCTTGGCCTGATATTCCCAGGGCGGATCGTCCAGAAACCTTGAACCGGGTCTGGGAGCAGGCTCGCTCGATACATAATAGCCTGATTTATAACGGGCCTGAACAATCCCCTCCTCAGCAAGACGCTGGTACGCCTTGTGTACTGTCAGCCGGTTCACCTGCATGCGCTCCGCCATTGCACGAACGGATGGCAACTTCTCGTATCTCTTCCATTCGCCGCTTTGGATGCCCAAGATCACCTCATCATATACAGATTGATGCAGCGTTCCCCTTGGCCTGCCCGAACCCGGCTCCAAATAACTCATTTCTCCATCCCCTCTCCGTCCTTCTGCAATCTGTTCTACTCTTCACCATCTGTTCTATTCATAATCCATTATAGTATACAAAAAAGGAGGAGAGCCCTACATGATTCTGTTGAACTACATACTGATGTGCGCCATATTCAGCACCACCTTCCTGGCGATCAAGGTCGGTGTTGAGGCAGGCCTGCCTCCATTCTTCGCGGCAGGGTTTCGCTTCTTCACCGCAGGCCTTCTGATCATGCTGTGGATGATCGTCACCAAAAAAATCCGCCCTTCCCTGCTGCTTCGCAAGGATTGGATCCTTGTCGGTCTGACCAGCACCTTCGCTACCTTTGCGACCTTGTACTGGGCCGAGCAATACGTAGATTCCGGGGTGGCCGCCGTCCTATCGGCAACGGGACCGATGATGATCCTGATGCTGCAGACGACCATCGCAAGAAAGTCGGCCAAACGAAGCGAGTACTGGGGAGCGGCCATCGGATTTGCCGGGGTATGCGTGCTCATTATGCCGAAGATGGTGCTGGAGCAAGACACGCTGTGGATACTCAGCTGTGTCGTTATTTTGATCGGAGAGCTCGGCTATTGCATCGGCAGTCTGTTGACCCGAAAGCTTACGGTTACCTATACCGACATCTCCCCGATTGCGATAAATTCAATGCAGATGATTTACGGCGGTTTGGCCTTGTTCGTACTGTCAGTCTTTACCGAGCGGATCCATATCGACGCGGTGCTCACCTGGCCCGGAGCAGGATCCATGTTATATCTGACCCTGATCGGCTCCATGGTCGGCCACAGCCTGTATGCCTGGCTGCTGAAAGCAACGAATGCCTTTTTCCCGTCGACCTGGCTTTTCATATCCCCGATGGTTGCGGTCGGACTCGGGTTTCTGTTCTATAACGAGGCCATCACACTGTACTCCCTCCTCGGCAGTATCCTGATTGTGATCGGGATTGTCGTGATGAACCTGGGCGAGCTTACCAGACGCTTCGGCAACCGGGGCCTGCATACGACAGCCTGATCGTCACGGGCACAGCACAACTAAAAAACCGGCGGTATTCCTCAAGCTGCTACTCGCTTCAAGGAATCCTGCCGGTTCTGCTGTATGTCTATTCTGTTATGAACGCGTATATTAAACAGTCTTACTCGTCTACCTTCGCACGGTAGGCTTCCGCTGTCAGAAGACCCGCCAGCGCTTCTTCCAGATCGCCGTCTACTTCAATCTCGAACATCCAGCCGCCTTCATACGGCTCGTCGTTGACCAGCTCAGGCTTATCCTCCAGCCCATCATTGACTTTCGTGACGGTGCCGGATACCGGACAATACAGCTCGGATACCGTTTTAACCGATTCGATCGTGCCGACGCTATCGCCCGCTTCTACCGCAGCTCCAATCTCCGGCAGCTCTACAAACACGATGTCGCCCAGTTGGTTCTGCGCGTGATCGGTAATGCCGACACGCACCACATTTCCTTCTACCTTCAGCGCCCATTCATGGTCCTCGCTGTACACCAGTTGCTCTCTGATTTCACTCATTTTTGGTCTCCTCTTTTCGAATTGGAATGTTCTCTTATGCATTTTAAATGAAAAAAAGGACATGGAAAGGCCTGCGGCCTGTTCTCTGTCCTTGATACCTGAGAGTTTCCCGAATCTCCGGTATCCTCCGGACATTCGTTTCCCCTTGGGTGGCTTCCGCGCTCTCCAGAGCTGCGTCGGATGACGGTACTTTTACCTGAGAGATTGTTCGTTATGCCGGCAAGACAATAACGGCTTGCTCCTTCGGTGCCGCAGACGACATCACCTGCCTGCAGTCTCTCCCGTCCATCGTCATTCGCTTATTCGGTTGGTCGCTATATCTCCCACAGAATAAAACAGGGACGAGTCGATGTCAATATTTCTTACAAAAAATAAAATTTAAAGCGCTTTTGGGCGAAATAATGGTTGACACTTTACCAAATCGGACGTTTATAATAATCACAGGAGCTTTTTGGATATGAACAATTACATAGCGGATGATGGTAGCGGGAGAGATTACCGACAGCTCGACAGGTAGCGCCGAAGGAGTAAGCCGATGTATCGGTGAATCTCTCAGGCAAAAGGACCTTTACCGGACGCATCTCTGGAGAGAATCCTAATGAAAAAGGATCACCCAAGGGGAAACTCACACGATCATTACATGATATTGACATGGCGGTGGGGTAACTCTCAGGTACAAAGGACAGAGCAGAGGAACACGATGGGCATGCGGCAATTTTGCTGCACAGCTTCATTTTCCTTCTGCCTGTCCTTTTTTGCTGTTTCGCAGTTCCGTGTTTTACATTTCATACCACATGATGAGGTGAGAAGATGAGTTCATTAGCGCGCACACCGCTGTACCCGTTATACTCGGAATTCCCTTCCGTCCGCTGTATTGATTTTGGCGGGTGGGAGCTTCCAGTCCAATTCTCGGGCATCGTTCGCGAGCATGAAGCCGTACGTGGACAGGCAGGCCTGTTCGACGTTTCCCATATGGGAGAATTTCTGGTTACCGGTCAGGATGCGGAATCCTTCATTCAGCGGATGACCACCAATGACGTGACCCGCTTGTCTCCGGGCCAAGCGCAATACACACTGATGTGCTATGAGCATGGCGGCACGGTAGACGATCTGATCGTATACAAGCTGGCGCAAGACCGCTACATGCTTGTCGTGAATGCCTCCAACATTGACAAGGACCTCGAGTGGCTGACCGGGCATGTGTCCGGAGATGTTCTGCTGGAGAACATTTCATCCGAGACTGCTTTGATCGCCCTGCAAGGACCGGCATCGGATGCCGTAATGGCTAAAGCGGTCAAAGATCCCCTCCCTTCGCTTTCCCCATTCCATTTTATCGAGCGCGCCGAAGTGTGCGGTTGTGCCGTGCTTCTCTCACGCACCGGCTATACCGGCGAAGACGGCTACGAAATCTACTGCTCGGCAGACGATGCACCGGCGATCTGGAAAGGACTGCTCGCGGCTGGCGAAGCCGACGGACTCATTCCTGCCGGACTTGGCGCACGCGACACGCTCCGTTTCGAAGCGAGACTTCCGCTGTACGGGCAGGAACTGTCGGAAAGCATCTCCCCACTGGAAGCCGGCCTCGGATTCTTCGTGAAGCTGGACGCCGGGGAGTTTATCGGCCGTGACGCGCTGCTGAAGCAGAAGAACGAAGGCATCCCGCGCAAGCTTGTCGGGATTGAAATGATCGACCGCGGCATTCCCCGCTCGCATTACGCGGTATACGACGGCGATGGCTCGCTCATCGGCGAGGTGACCAGCGGCACGCAATCCCCGACCTTGAAACGCAACCTCGGCCTTGCGCTGATCGACGCGGAGCATGCGGCCATCGGCACAGAGGTGTGGGTTGAAATCCGCGGAAAGCGGCTGAAGGCCAATGTTGTAAAAACCCCATTCTATAAAAAAGGAGCTGCGAAATCATGAAGCATCGTTACCTGCCAATGACCGATCAGGATCAGGCTGAAATGCTGGCTGCTGTCGGTGCAGAAACTATAGAGGACCTGTTTGCCGACATTCCCGAGGCGATTCGTTACCAAGGAGTGCTGCCGATGTCATCCCGACTCGGCGAGTATGAGCTGCTCAAGCACATGCGTGCGCTGGCTGACAAAAATGCCGATTTCGACCGCTACACCAGCTTTCTTGGTGCCGGGCTGTACGACCATCACATCCCTGTCGTGCTGAATCATGTCATTTCCCGCTCGGAATTTTATACCGCTTATACCCCTTACCAGCCGGAGATCAGCCAAGGCGAGCTGCAGGCGATCTTCGAATTCCAATCGTATATTTGTGAACTGACCGGCATGAAGGTAGCCAATGCGAGCATGTATGACGGGTCCACTGCTCTTGCGGAAGCGGCAGCGCTGGCGAGCGGCGCGACGAAGCGCAAGCGGATTGTCATCTCACGCGCCGTGCACCCGGAAGCCAGAGAGATTGTGCTGACCTCTGCTCATGGCCTCGGCTTGGATGTCATCGAAGTCGGCTTCAAGGACGGGGTAACCGATCAGGAGGCGCTGGCTGCAGCCATCACGGAGGATACGGCAGCCGTGCTGATTCAGTCGCCGAACTTCTTCGGCTGCATTGAGGATGTAAGAGCCATCGAGCCGCTTGTGCATGACAAAAAAGCGATGCTCGTGCTCAGCGTGAACCCGCTCTCCCTCGGACTCTTGGAGTCTCCTGGCGAGCTTGGCGCCGACATCGTCGTCGGCGATGCCCAGCCGCTTGGCATTCCGGCTTCCCTCGGCGGTCCTACCTGCGGCTTCTTCGCAGTATCCGAGCCGCTGATGCGCCGAATTCCAGGCCGGATCGTTGGCCAAACGGTCGATAGCGAAGGCAAGCGCGGCTTCGTGCTGACGCTGCAGGCGCGCGAACAGCATATCCGCCGGGAGAAGGCAACGTCCAACATCTGCTCGAACCAGGCGTTGCTTGCGCTGTGTGCTTCCGTATATATGTCGACGCTCGGCAAGGCGGGCATGCAAGAGGCGGCGCTGCTGAACATTCGCAAATCCCACTATGCAGCTGAGCGGGTTGCCAGCGGCTCTCTGTCGCTTGCGTTCGCATCCCCGTTCTTCAATGAATTTGCGGTCAAGCTGCCTGCGGGAACTGACATGAAGCAGCTGAATGCCAAGCTGCTGGAGCGCGGGTTCATCGGCGGCTACGACCTAGGAGCGGTATATCCGGAACTTGAGAACTGCATGCTTATCGCCGTCACCGAGCGGCGGACGAAGGAAGAGATCGACCACTTTATCAGCGAACTGGAGGCGATGGTATGAAACCGGAAAAAGCGTTGATTTTCGAACTGAGCAAGCCTGGACGCACCGCCTATTCCCTGCCGGAATGCGATGTGCCGGAGAAAGAGACATCGGAGCTGATTCCTGCCCATCTGCTTCGCCAGAAGCCGGCCGAGCTGCCTGAGGTGTACGAGGTGGATGTCATTCGCCACTACACCGAGCTGTCCAGACGCAACTTCGGGATTGATAACGGCTTCTATCCGCTCGGCTCCTGCACGATGAAATACAATCCGAAAATTAATGAGGATGTCGCCCGTTTTGCCGGATTTGCCAAAATCCATCCGTATCAGCCGGAAGAGAGCATTCAGGGAGCGCTTGAGCTGCTGTTCACGCTCCAGAACGATCTGGCTGCGCTGACAGGCATGGATCAGGTAACGCTGCAGCCGGCTGCAGGCGCTCATGGGGAATGGACCGGCCTCATGCTGATCCGCGCCTACCATGAAGCGCGAGGCGAGCATCGCACCAAGGTGATTGTACCGGACTCCTCGCACGGTACAAACCCGGCCAGCGCCACCGTTGCCGGTTACGATACGGTCACCATCAAATCTAACGAACGCGGAATGGTCGATCTGGATGCGCTCCGGGCCGCTGTCGGCAGCGATACGGCAGCGCTTATGCTGACCAACCCGAGCACGCTTGGCCTGTTCGAGGAGCAGATCGTTGAAATCGCCGAGATCGTTCACGAAGCGGGCGGGCTGCTCTATTACGACGGCGCCAACTCTAATGCGATTATGGGCATCACCCGCCCTGGCGACATGGGATTTGACGTGGTGCATCTGAATCTGCACAAAACGATGAGCACGCCGCATGGCGGAGGCGGGCCTGGTGCTGGGCCTGTGGGCGTCAAAAGCAAGCTGATTCCGTTTCTGCCGAAACCGATCGTCTCGAAGCGCGAGGACGGCACCTTCTACTGGGATTATGACAGGCCGCAATCGATCGGCCGCGTGAAAGCATATTACGGCAACTTCGGCATCCTTGTTCGCGCATATACCTACATCCGCACCTATGGTCCGGAAGGGCTGCGCCGCGTATCGGAGCTGGCTGTGCTGAACGCAAACTACATGATGCACCGCCTGGCCCCTTATTATGAGGTAGCTTATCCGGGACTGTGCAAACATGAATTCGTCCTGTCCGGCAGAAAGCTGAAGCAGTACGGTGTCCGTACGCTGGATGTTGCCAAGCGCCTGCTGGATTTCGGATATCATCCGCCAACGATCTACTTCCCGCTTAACGTTGAGGAATGCATTATGATCGAGCCGACCGAAACGGAAAGCAAGGAAACGCTGGATGGCTTTATCGACACGATGATTCAAATCGCCAAGGAAGCGGAGACGACACCGGAAGTGGTCATCAACGCGCCGCATACGACGGTCGTCAAGCGTCTTGACGAAACGACCGCAGCCCGCAAGCCGGTGCTGAACTGCACCTGCGGTTAATCCAAGAGAAGCTCTTGCCCGGTCCAAAGGGCAAGAGCTTTTTTTTCGCATTGCCTTATTTTCGCACAGCAGCCTTCCCGGGCCGAAAGCGGTGAGCATTGTGATATAATAAATCCAAATGTTATGGGCAATGAACCCAGAGAGGAGAACGATGTGAATACTTCAGAGATTCTAGCTATCCTGGCCCTCCTGGTCTCCGTTTTGCTGCTGTTAAGGGTCGTCACACTGCAAGCCAAGGTGAATGAATTAAGAGATGATCTGGACCGGATATCAAGAAAGGTCAACTTCCCGACCGCGTCCGGATATAAAGCTGCCGCTCCCTCTCCTTCCCCTTCACCTGTATCTTCCCACTTGCCAACGGAACAGCAGCTGTATGTAGACGAGCGCGTGCGGCAGCTTCTGAACCAAGGAAAGAAGATCCAGGCCATTAAAGAGGTACGGGACCAGCTCAAGCTGTCTTTAAAGGATGGAAAAGATTATGTGGAAGCAATTGAACGCCAAAATGGATAAGAAAGCCGGGTGATCTGCAAATGATCCATACCAGTGAGCAATGTGATGTAGCCGCCTATTTGAACCGCATCGGTTACGAGGGTCCGCTCGAGCCGACCTTGGAAGTACTCAAGGAACTGCAGCGCCTCCATGTCCATGCCGTCCCATATGAGAATCTGGATATATTGGCAGGCATTCCGCTCTCCCTGTCGGTGCCTGAGCTGTACCACAAAATCGTCACCGCCGGGCGCGGCGGATACTGCTTCGAGCTGAACGCCCTGTTTGGCTGGCTGCTGGAGCAGGCCGGCTATGAAGTGACGAATTACTTCGGGCGCTTCTGGAAGGACGAACCTGTCACGCCAGCCAAGCGCCGGCATCATATTCTGCATGTGGTCATCGATGGCAAGCGCTACATCACGGATGTTGGCGTCGGCGGGGCCGGACCGCGAGAGCCGCTGGAGCTGATTGAGGATGCTCCGCAGACCCAGGGGGATGAGTGCTACCGATTAAGCAAATCTGCCGCCTATGGATGGATGCTGTACGAGCAAAAGGGCGAGGACTGGAACCCGGTCTTTTCCTTTACCGAGGAGCCTAATTTGACCGAGGATTTCCTGACTACGTCCTATTGGTGCGAGCATGCGCCGGACTCCCCCTTCAACAAAACAGCCAGAGTATCGATCCGAACCGCGGAAGGCCGAAACACCATCGATGACCGCGAGTTCCGCATCTACACCAAGCAAGGGGTACATGTCTTCCATCCGTCCAGCAAGCAGGAATACACCGAGGCACTGGCACGTTATTTCGGCATTCGGCTGACCGGCGAGCTGCCTTGGCTGGAATAGGGAGGCAATTCTGCCTGCCGCCGGAACGCCCCTCGCGCATCAGCCATCATCGTTATATACGTTATGTAACACAGCAACAAACCGGGTCTCCGCTGGCGGATTCCCGGTTTCTTCTTGTTTAATATTCGATTTTGCCCGTGGATGTGGTCCATGCCTGGAAAGGAAGCAGCCGTTCATCCATGTGCAGCTGCTGCATCGGAATCGAGCGTTTCTCCATCGGCAAAGCGATTTCATCGTATATAAACTTATCGTCAAAGCCGATATTGGCTGCGTCCTGCTGGGTGCATGCATAATATACGGCATCCGGCCGGGACCAGTAGATCGCTCCGATACACATCGGGCACGGCTCACAGCTGGTATAGATCGTACATCCCTCCAGCTGATAATGGTTCAGATGCTGGCAGGCTTCGCGGATCGCCTGCACCTCGGCGTGCGCGGTCGGGTCATTTCGCGAAGTGACCAGATTCCGGCCTCTCCCGATAATTTCTCCGTCCTTTACAACGATCGCGCCAAACGGGCCGCCTTCGGTGTTCAGCACATTATGATGCGCCTCCCGGATAGCTACACTCATCCAGTATTCATGATTTTTCTCCGTCATCAGCAACAAGCCCCCTTCGGATTTTGCTGGCGTCCTGATTATATTCAAGGACCCTTCATAATATAAATGTCTATTTATTATATATGATTTCAAGGCGCCATGACCTCCGGTTCTTGTATCCAGAAGTTGCTGCCTCGATCTTGGCCGCTTGGAATTATCTTAATTTCCTATATTCACCTTATACTGGTTATCATGTACGATGAAGTTAAAGCAAAGCTGCAAGCAGATGATTCGTAGAGGGGTGTGAACCTTGATGGAGCAGAAGATTGCCGTGATGATCGTTCATGGTTTGGGAAGACAGAAGGAAAATTATGCAGAACGACTCATCCGTAAATTAAGCGAAGCGTTTGCCGAAGCTTCCGGACTTTCTACCGACCAGCTTGCCATTGAAGCCGTTCACTGGGCTCATGTGTTTGCGGAGCGAGAAGAACAGTTATTCCAGGATATCGTCACATCCTACCGTCTGCGGTACCGCTGGCTGCGCCGCATTGTCATCCACTACTTGGCAGATGCGGTTGCTTACCAGCCGGTAGAGGGTGACGCACAGAACTATGAAGAGGTTCACAGCACGCTTAGCGCCGCCCTGCACCGCTTGTCGCTGGCAGCCGGTCCGACTGCACCGCTATGCGTCATTTCCCACAGCCTCGGCACGGTGATTGCCAGCAATTTCTTCTATGATTTACAGTTCTCTTCCCGCGGGAAACGTCTGGTCATCAACCCGGAGGCGCCGATTGAGAATGGGGAAACCCTCGCTTTCTTCTATTCCCTCGGCACGACACTGCCTTTATGGAGCTTGCGCTACCGGGATTTCGACCAGCCGATCCGCGTTCCTTCCGATCACCTGAAGCTGCATCATCGCAGGCTCGAAGGCGAGTGGATCAATTTCTATGATAAAGACGATATATTAGGCTATCCGCTTCAAGGGGTGGACCCTGCCTATAAAGAAACGGTGCGCAAGGACGTCGATGTCAATGCCGGCCATTGGCTGACAAGCTGGAATCCGCTGTCCCACAGAGGCTACTTCTCCAACCCGACCATTATCCGCCACATCTCCTCGACGCTGGCAGCGGCATGGAACAAGGTGAATTACAAACGTTAAGCTAAGCCTTGGAACAGCACGATAAGATGACCAGCTTGGTTGAATGCTCTTCAGCCTGGATTCATATCACAAAAAAAAGGAGGCCAAGGCCTCCCCTGCAGAATCATGATTTCATTTCATTCCAGGATATTACGTCTTCCAGCGGAAGTCTCACCGTAGGACGGGCTGGCGATGCTGCCTTTCCGACCGCAATCAGCATGACGCTGCGATAATGTTCTGGAATATTGAATTCTTCAACAAATTGCTCCTTGTTGTAGCCGCCCATCGGCACCGTATCGTAACCTCTTGCCTTCGCCGACAGCATCAGCTGCATCGAAGCCAGACCTGCATCCACATCGATGATGCTGTTCTTGACCTCATCACTCATGTTGGCATACCCATTGCTCGCGACCTGAATAAAACGCTCCTTGATCTCTTCGGTCATAAAGCCGGCTTCAAAGGACATGTTGTAGATCTTTTCCCCTTGTTCATACCATCTCAAGTCCCCGAGAACTGCAATGACAGCCGAAGCATCCAGCACTTGCTGCTGGTTGTTCGCAATCGGATGCAGCTTCTCCTTCAACGCCTGATCGTCGATGACAAGAAAACGCCAAGGCTGCAAATTGCTGGAGGACGGAGCAAGTGTTGCGTCCTTCAGAATCTCCTCCATTTCCTCTCTTGAAATCTTCACCGATGGATCATAATGGCGAACCGAGTGACGCTCGCGAACAACGGTATGAAAATCTTGAATGGCCAGCATGGACATCATCTTTCCCTCCTGCATACTTATATTTTCTATAGTCTGAAATTCCATGAAGTTAACTGTGGTGATTCATGCACAGTATAAGGCAGGCAAGAGCGATTGTCAATCCTCTTGCTGGTCCGATTTCGTTTTTTCCGCAATGTCGGCAATGGTACGGGCGCTCAGCACCTGCAGCATGCTCTCTTCCAAGTCGGATATCACATCCGAGAACGCACATTTGATTCGCTCTCCAAAGTGATGCTCTCCCGCTGCATCCAGCATGCCGGCACTGATGTGGCTGTGAATGTGCAGCGCGTTATAAACATCGGCCAGCGAGATGCTGTCGGCGCTTCGGATCAGGCGGTAGCCGCCGTCTCGGCCTTCCCTGGATTCAATGATATTCTCCTGGGCAAGCGCCTTGAGAATACGCCGGAGAACCGTCGGCTCAGACTGCAAATAAAGCGCCAGGTCGCCGCTTGAGCATTTTCCGGAATGCTTCTCAAGCGCGACCAGTGCTTGCAGCGCCAGGCTGAAGTTTTTATAACTGGATTGACAGGACGCCGCCGATTTGCCGACCGCTCCATCCTTTCCGATGTTCATGTAACCGCCCCCTTGCTTGCTCTTCCGTATTGTAACGCAAACGTCCGGAAAGCTTCAAGCATGGAAACGCGGATCCTCATTAGTGAACGGGAGTGAATCTCCAGCGTCTCCCTGTAGAACCTGTAGAATGGGATCCACGCCAACGCTTATCAGCCTCGCGGCTGGCCCATGAATTCTGAAATTTTCACTTTTCTTCCTGTTCTCGCACTCTCAAGTGCTCCAAGTACCATCGCCATGCTGTAAATGTTGTCGCTGCCGTCCGTTTCCGGCTTCGTGCCAGCCTCCAGGGAAGCAAACATATTTTCCAGACAGCCATGGTGCCCGGTCTTGCTCATCTCCGGGATGATGCCCTGCACCCGTTCCAGCTTGCGCGAAAACTGACCCGCACCCTCTTGATCTGCCACCACTTCTGCATACACCTCTTCAAAGCCGTTCCAGATCGCCGTTCCCTTCGACCCGGTGACGCGCCAGGCCGCTTCCCAGGATGTCTGCGCTCCCTCAGCGCACCAAGAACCCCGGTAGTTGAAGACGGTGCCGTCCGACATCTCAAAAATACATACGGCCATCGCATTGCCTGCATACCAGGAGCCCGGAGGGTTAAATTCCTGGCAGTACACCGTTTCCGGATTCGCCCCACTCAGAAAGCGGGCTTGATCGAAGGTATGGATCGCCATATCGAGCAAGAGCGGACTCTCCATCGCTTCCCGGAACCCGCCAAAATGTGGGCCCAGGAAAAAGTCGGCGCCTATAAAGCCCGGCTGCCCGATCGCCCCGCTCTGGATCAAGTCCTTGTAAGCGCGGATGCGTGGATCAAAGCGGCGGTTCTGCATCACCGCATGGGTTCTGCCCTCGCGGCTTGCCAGTTCCACGATCTCCAGGCATTGATCCATCGACTCGGCCAGCGGCTTTTCGCTGAATACATGACAGCCGTGAGATAATGCAGCCCGGCTAATATGGTAATGGCTTGCAGGCACCGTAATATCAAATACGATGTCCGGGCTGGTGGAAGCAAGCGCTTCCTCTATATTCGAAAATACAGGGCAGCTCAGGCCATGCCTTTCCGCCATCGCCCGGGCTGTCGCTTCATACAAGTCCACTAGTCCGATAATGTGCGCATCTTCTCTTTCTTTTACGTACTCCACCCACAGGTTAGACATGCTTCCGCAACCTGCAATCAGAATGCTGTAACGTTTCCCCATCTGCCTCGCTCCTTATCATACGAATGTATGCTCATCCCGAGTGGTTGCGCCTCACGGCCCACTCTTCACTTTGGGTTGATATCTCTCCGATATTGTCTTACTGTAGGAAGTAAGCAACTTCATTATAATTGCAGTTTCACCGTATTTCTCTACCCAACCTTGTCATTTACCACTCAAATCTTGCGCTTGAGAAAGAGGTGTTGAGATTGTCCAATCCGAAAGAGCTTCATGAGAATACAAGGCTGGATTATAAAGCCTACCCCTTTCAGCTATTCCGCAACGAGGTATACCAGGCAGCCGCCAAAGACTGCGTGCTCTACCTCCACTGGCATGAGCATGCCGAGATCATCCTGATGCGGGAAGGCCGGGCTGTGTTTCATATCGATAGCGCTCCACATACGCTGATAGCCGGAGAGATTCTGATGATTCCGGGAGGGAGCCTGCATGTCGGCTACGCACTGGATGAAGGGGCTGTCCGCTTCGACTGTGTCGTGCTGAATCCGTCGTTGTTCAATGATTATATGCATGATCCGGTTCACGCCCAGTATGTTGCCCCGTTTCTGGAGGGGCGCGTGCGTTTCCCCGCCAAGCCAGCGGATATTGACCCGGCCTGCCGCGATGCTTACGCGCTCGTTCACGAGGTGATTGAGGAGCTTGCTCATCGGCCTCCGGCTTTCCAGCTCATTGCCAAGTCCAAGCTGCATGCTTTTTTTGCCTTGATGGCACGCACATTCCTCCCCGACCAGCTGGCCGGCAAAGCAGAGGAAGCGTATTTTCCCGGACGTGAGCTGTTCAAGCAGCTGATCCGCCGGATCGAAGCGCGGCCATGCGACCGCATGTCGGTGGAAGAAGCTGCCGCTCAGGTCGGATTAAGCCCTTTTCATTTCTGCAAAATGTTCAAGCGGCTTACCGGTCGCACGTATGTGGATTATGTAAATCTGCTGCGAATGAATGAGGCGCAGCGCTTGCTTCGCGAGCAGCGCTGGACCATTACCGAAATCGCCAGCCATGTAGGCTGCGGCAACCCGAATTACTTTACCAAGCTGTACAAGCAATACAAAGGGATGACCCCCTCTCAGGCCCGTTCCGAAGCGGCCCGGAACGGTCGCTGAACATCCCGGTTCCGGTTAGAGTCCTCGTCCAATTTCGCATCTCATCTGGTGAGCGGAGCCCTTCCATTTGAACGATGGAATGGAGAAGCTAAGTACAGATTACGTGGGAAGATGATCGAAGTGACTGATATCGTCTTCCCTTTTCTATTATGAATTTTTCATATAATGATATATTCATATTCATATATATGACGATACTGCAGCTCTTTTATGCTAATGTGGCCGTCAGGCGGCGCCTTAGCTCGATCAGAGGGTTCCTTCATCCTCAGTCTTCGCGTCTCGTCTACCACCATGCAAAAAAACCTTGGAGCCCTCCAATGAAGGGAATCCAAGGTTTGTGATTATTCTCAGCAAATCGCTCTCCTCAGGCCTGGATGGGAATCGGCTGCGCTTTTGATTTCGCTTCGAGCTTTCGGATGCTCATGTAATACGCGATGCCCAGCGGGATACAGGCCCCGAGCCAGGCCAGCGGATTGGCGAGACACGCGCCCAGAAACCCAATCTGCTCGGTCAGGAAAATCGCGGCGACCACCCGCATTACCAGCTCCATAATCCCGGCTACGGTCGGAACAAAGCTCTGTCCAAGCCCCTGAAGGGTGAACCGGTAAATGAACAGCAAGGACAGAATCAGATACGTACTGCCATTGGATACGAAGTACAGCCAAGTCAGCGACAGAATCTCCTCCTCGCCGCTGCCAACGAACAGCGTCGCTGCCCCGTTGCCAAAGAGAATGAGCACCAAACCAATCACGATGCTGAATACGCCGGAGAGGATAATACATTGTCTAACCCCGAGACGAATCCGATTAATATTTCCCGCCCCGTAGTTCTGCGCCGTATAGGTGGCCATCGTCACCCCGAAAGAGTTCATCGGCATGACAGCCAGCATATCAATCTTCTGCGCCGCCGTATACGCAGCAACCGAAGCGGCGCCGAGACCGTTAAGCGTAATCTGTAAAATGATGGCCCCAATCGCAATGATGGAAGCTTGGAAGCCCATAGGCAGGCCGATGTTCATATGCTCGCGCAGACTTTTCCAGCCCGGCTTCCAATTCGCATTTTTAAACTGCAGCAACGGCACCTTTTTCTGAATATAGATCAGACACATGAAGCTGGCCAGCAGCTGAGCAAGCACAGTCGCAAGCCCAGCCCCGGCTACTCCCATGCGAAATACCAGAATAAACACCAGATCCAGCACGATGTTAACGACACTGGCAAAGATCAAAATATAGAGCGGCGTGCGGCTGTCGCCCAGCCCCCGAAGCAAATTGGACAACAGGTTGAACAGCACTGCCGCACCGAGTCCGAAGTTGATGACAATCAGGTAATCGTATGCATCATCCAAAATTTCCGCCGGCGTGTTCATCATGACCAGCACAGGCTTGGTAAAAATGACGCTAAGCACGGTCAGCACCACCGTAAAGACGAGGCTGATCAATGCGCTTGCGCCTACGCTTTTTCGGATGCCTTCAATATCTCCCGCACCAAATCGCTGGGCAGTAACGATGGACAGCCCCGCCGTCATCCCCATGACAAAACCGAGCACAAAAAACATAATGCTGCCCGTCGAGCCTACAGCCGCCAAAGCATTAACCCCGATCGTCCTTCCGACAATAAAGGTATCGGCCATGTTGTAGAACTGCTGAAACAAGTTTCCGATCAGGAGCGGCAGTGTAAAAGCAATGATCAGTTTGACCGGGCTCCCTTGGGTTAAGTCTCTCATCCGATTTCTCCTATTATGTTATTCTCTAGTGCTTGCGGTCTCTATTTACTGCTATATTATCATGAACCGTTGGATGATCAACATAAATTTTTGTTCGATTTCGCACCGAGGGCCGGAAGCCTCGTTCACAACCCCTGAGACTTCCGGCCCTACCGGATGTTTATGCCTGCTCCACTACAAGACCCGCCAGTGCCTGAGCGGCCCGCTCACGCGCTTGCTCGGTCGTCTCGCCTGTCGATAAGGCCACCGCGACCCGGCGGCCCACCTTCGTTACAGGCTTGCCAAAAATTCGCACCTGCGTGCCGGGAACGGCCAGCGCCTTGTCCACGCCACAAATCGCATAATTATCCAGCTCCTCCGGCGCCTTCAGCGGCCGGCTCGCACCTGGCGCCACGAGTTCAATCTCCGGAACCGGAAAGCCGAGAATCGCGCGAACATGCAGCGCAAATTCGGACAGATTCTGACTTGCCAGTGTCACCAGGCCCGTATCGTGCGGACGCGGAGACACTTCGCTGAAGTAGACCTTATCTTCGGCCAGAAACAGCTCAACGCCAAACAAGCCGTACCCGCCCAGCTCATCGGTAATCGCTCTTGCTATCGATTTCGCTTCTTCGAGCTGTCGTTCGCTCATCGGATGAGGCTGCCATGATTCGATGTAGTCCCCGTTTTCCTGGATATGACCTATCGGCGGACAGAAACTGGTTCCGCTCACGGAGCGGACGGTCAGCAATGTAATTTCCGACTGAAACCGAATGAATTCCTCAATGATGACACGCCCGTTCTGAACCCGGCCGCCTTCCATTGCAATTTCCCAGCATGTCCGGATATCCTTCTCGCTCCGGCAGACGCTTTGTCCTTTGCCCGAAGAGCTCATCAGCGGTTTGATAACACACGGATAGCCCATTTCACGAACGGCCTGCTCAAACTCAGCGTACGTATCGGCAAAGCGATACCCGGCCGTAGGCAGCCCCAGCTGCTCCGCCGCCAGACGGCGTATCCCTTCACGGTCCATCGTCAGCTTGGCCGCTCGCGCAGTCGGGATGACGCGGAAGCCTTCCTCCTCCAGCTTCACCAGCTCGGATGTGGCCAACGCTTCGATCTCGGGCACGATCAGATCGGGCTGCTCGCGTTCAATGACCTCCCTCAGCTTCCCGGCATCCAGCATGTCAATCACCACATGACGATGAGCTACCTGCATCGCCGGCGCACCTTCGTAACGGTCGACCGCGATCGTCTCCACACCCAATCTTTGCGCTTCAATCAACACTTCTTTGCCAAGCTCGCCAGAGCCGAGCAGCAGCAGTTTCTTCGTTTTGAACATAAGGTTGCAGCTCTCCTTCTACTATGTAGTTTCCGCTTGTTATCATGGTTAAAGAACAAAAAAAGGCAAGGGTACCCAATGTCCCTTACCTTGCCCAGGCGTACGGCTGCTCTAACCGGATGTGCTCCCTCATGGTTCCCCATGCTTCGCCAGTTACACATCGAGCTTGTCATTTGTCAGCAACATCATACTGAATATTTCATGAAATTGCAATGATTGCGAAAATTTTGCCGCCAGCCATGAACGCTTATATAATGGGGGAAGCGGAATCTTTGCCTGCAGGCTTAGCACCATTATCCCGTTTGATCAGGGGCATCCCTGAACTAAGGGAGGATAACTCCGCTAAGAGGCTGGAGAGCCACCATGCACTTATTGAGCACTCAGGTGGTCTTGATCCTAAATTTAATTCTACTTATAGATCTTTAAGGGAGGCGTACGATCCATGACTGCAACCATCGACGATTTTATGAAGCTGGATATCCGCATTGGCACAATAGTAACCGCCCAATTCTTTGCCGAGGCCATCAAGCCGGCCATCAAGCTGACCATCGACTTCGGCGAGCTTGGCATAAAGCAATCCTCAGCGCAGATTACCCGCAGATATGACCCGGAAGAGCTGATCGGACGTCAGGTCGCCGCTGTGGTGAACCTGCCGCCAAGACGAATTGCCGGCTACAAGTCCGAAGTGCTTGTACTCGGTGGCGTTCCCGAGGAAGGCGATGTCATTCTGCTCGCTCCCGACACCGCTGTCCCAAACGGCACACCCATCGCTTAATCCAGCAGATAGGCGGCGCCTAATCCTTAGGTAGGTGCAGGATCATTCTGACGATTGATGTGGACCCGGGCCGGTTGTCTCCCGCACAACGAGGCCGGCTGGGAGCACGATGCGGCGCTCGCTTAATGGCTCCCCGTCGATTTGATTCAGGAGCATGCGGACCGCCGCATGCCCCTTCTCAATAATGTTCTGCGACACCGTTGTGAGTGACGGTGACGTATATTCTGACATGAACAAATTATCAAAGCCGATCACCGAATACTCGCCTGGCACACTTTTATTTTTTTCCTTCAACCCTTTCAGAACCCCCATCGCACTGACATCCGAGAAGGAGAAGATCGCCGTCACATCAGGCAGCTCCACCAATTGGTCGGCCGCCTTATAGCCGCCTGCCAGCGAGGTCGGAAGCTTGATCATGAGTCTCGGATCATACGGGATACCAGCCTCCTCCAGCGCATCCCGGTAACCGAGCCAACGTTCATGCAGCACCCCGTAGTAGGCGATCCGCTCCATCGGAATATCTCCGATCAGCAGCGCAATGCGGCGATGACCCTGCTCGATCAGGTACGAGGTTGCACGGTAGCTGCCCTGCCGATCATCCAGATTCACCTGGTATAGTCCGCTATCCTTCAAATAGCTGTCGATGAAGACAGCTGGCACCCCGAGCCCCGTAACCCGCTGCACCGCCTGCGATCCCTCGTTCGTCCCAACGACAATCAATCCATCCAGCCTTCGCTCCTTCACAAACGAGAACGTCTCCGTCGCTTCGTCGATCCCGGTCAATATAATGTGGAAGCTGCGGTCCCGCGCCCCCTCCTCTACACCGGCAAGCAGATCCCAGTAGAACGGATTATCCTGCAACCGCCCCGGCTTCATGGTCGGAACGACAACCCCGATCAGATCCGTTCTCTTTGTTTTCAGATTGCGTGCAGGCAAGTTCGGTGTATAACCGAGCTCATCAATCACTTTCCTGACCTTCTGTATCGTCTTCGTGGATACACGGCCTTTTCCGTTCACAACATTGGATACGGTAGCGATCGATACGCCCGCTTCCCTAGCCACATCCACAATGCTGACTTCTTGTTTCATTCAGACACCGCTCTCTACATTAAACGTTTTACCATATTATAGCCCAATTCCGCCCAATCCGAAAATCAGCATCCGAACATCACTCATCCTCACTGCTCCTAAGCTGCTCGATACGTTCATCTATGCCGGACTTACAGTCACCAGCCTATATTTCCCGGGCCTCTAACAATTTGAAATGCCTGTCCGGGGTTGTGCACCGGCCCTGAACCGGTTCCGGAGATGACCACATTCGAGAACGTTCCCGAGCCGGTAACGGTGTCAAAATAGATGCCGTACGTCCCTGCCCCGTCGATGGTGACTCGATCAAACGCAATATGCTGAATCCGCTGATTATAGCTGAGCTTCACGCCTTCGTACGTGCTGTCAAGGATATCGACCTGCTCAATCAAGATCGGAGCGGTAATGCTCTGGTTCTCGGCATAGATCCACAAGCCGCCAAAGCTTGTATTCCAGTTCGGCTCATACCCGCCGGTGCGAAGCAAAGTATTGCGCTTGATTTCCGTCGTTCCGCTGAAGCTGACAGCGTTAAAGCGGGTGCTGACCGCAATCCCGGCTGATGCAGTGACGGTATCCGCTCCGAGGTTATCCCACACTTTATTGTCTTTGCCGCCATAGATCGCAAATGTATTGGCCAGCACCGGAATCTGAGCCGTGTTATAACGGAACAGGTTGTTCTCGTTCGGAACGCCATCCGACCACATGGCAAACGCATCATCACCGGTGTTGCGCACATGGAAATGACTGATCGTCGTATTTTTCACACCGCCATGAAAATTGACGCCATCAGCCCATGTATTGCGCACGCGGCCGTCCACAATATACAGCCCATCCGTGCCGCCGTTGAGCCAGATGCCCACCTTCATATGCTCGATCCAAACGCCCTGGATCAGCGATCCGGAGGCGAAGCGTCCCTCAAGGCCGGCGTGATCCTCCGCGTCATTCCGGTAGAGAGCGTCTCCGTACATAGACAAGTCCGCAATATAGACATTGCCTCCTGTGCCGTAGAAGCCCCCTTTTCCACCGGTTCCCTGCAGCGTTGTATGCCACATGCCTGCTCCCCGGATGTGCACATTCGACACATTCACCCGGTCGTTCATCCGGAACGTGCCCGCCGGGATCCAGACGCCGCTCCCCGTCGCCTCGGCATGCTGAATCGCTGCCCGGATCGCTGCCGTGTCGTCGGTATGATCATTCGCCGTCGCGCCAAAGTCGGTAATGCTGACAAAATGGTCCGGTTTCGTATATGCGGGAGCTACCATCTCCAGATTGATCAGATCGATTGTGTAATAGTCGGCATGGTCTGCCGCGTCCTTCTGAAGTCGAACCGTTGCGCCTGCCGGGATCGGGTCAACCAGATAACGACTCTCGTCATAAAAGTGATGTGCGCCTCCGTCGGCCGGATTATCGTTATACGGGTAGCTGCCGTACGTCCATGCATACCTGGAGCTCACATCCAATGTCTGACGCTTGACCCCGTTCACGTATAAGCTAAGCGTCGCGTCGATTCCGCCCCCCTGCGGGGCATCCGGCATGCTGTAGCGGACAACCAGCGCATTGGCTGCCTCCGGCGCCGTCCACTCGACGTAATGACCGGTCGATGTCAGCTTGACCGCTTGCCGACCCGAGGATTCCGCCTCGACGGTCAAGTACGTGCGGGACGGCCCAATCGTCACGGCATTCGTAGTTCCCGTCTCCGCTTCCAGCTCCTGATACGGAACCGTAGCTCCCCGCTCAGCCAGTGGCAAGCCGTCTGCAACCGTCAACGCATCCATTCTCACTCCGGCAGCTGAACGGTCAACAGCCTCATACGTGATCGTATTTAGCCCTTTGCGAAGCGGCAGCTGAGTGGCTGTTTCCGCCCAAGCTTCAGCACCGCCGGTGGAAGGAAGCTGCACCGAGCCCGCGTCAATGCCATTGACCTGGAGCTTCATGGATCCGGTTCCGGCCGTGCTTTTGGCATAACGCAGAACGACGTTCTTCTGTCCGGCAGATGACAGATTGACCGTGAATACTACCTTCGCTCCGGCAGCATCAAAATGTTCGAGCGCTCCTGACACGTGGGATACACCGCCGGTATGAAACTGCGCTTCCGCTTCATAGCGGTTCGGCGGGCCCGGGTTCGGCTCTGGTTCCGGTCCGTTGCCCGGCATGATGTCTCCGATCACGACATGATCCAGATTGACATTGCCCGAATCCTCTGCCGTGAACCGGTATTGCAGCGTATTGCTGCCGGACCGGAAGGCATACGTCTCCGTCACCGTCCTCCATTCGGACCAGGACGATGTCGGCGGCAGCGCTAGCTGCCCCATTTTCACCCCGTTCACATAAGGGCTTATCGTCATCGTAACACCTGTGCCGTTAGCATAACGAAGCGTGACCTCCCGTTCCCCGGCTGCAGATGCGTTCATGGTAAACGTGACGGCGGCTGTCCCTTTGTTATTGTCGGTGAACCCCGCAACAAACCCGCTTCCCGTATAACCGGGATGCTCGTTATCCACAAATGCCCCGCCGCTCAGCGCCGCCTGCTCCGCTTCCATCATCACGGCGGTCACGGTCGCAGCCGCCTCTCCGGAGGCCGACGGCCCCCAAAATGTCAATAGCATGCAGCAGGCCATAAACAGCGCAACCGCACGTCGTGCCAGTCCTTCCAGTCTTCTCATGCTCATCCCTCCAACAATCATGATCAGCTGGTTTCCACTTCTTTCCTCATCCTGCCCAAAGCTCTATCTGTCCCATGTCACAAGGAGTATCGCCAACACGCGCATCCGGGCAGCAACACCGCACTACCCTTTAGTTCCGCCCTCGGCCAGACCTGTAATCAGATACCGCTGCAGGAACAAGAACACGACGGCAATCGGCACCGCAATCAGAATCGCCCCGGCCGAGAAACGGGTGAAATTGTTGGCAAACTTGTCGTTAATAAAGTTAAACAGGCCAAGCGCCAGCGTGAACTTCTCTGGACTTCGCAGAATGATGCGCGGCAGCAGAAAATCCATAAACGGCGCCATGAAGTTGAACAGCGCTACAACCGCCAGGATCGGCTTGGCCAAAGGCGTCAAGATTTGAAAGAAAATCCGGAAATGGCCGGCGCCATCAATTTTGGCCGATTCATCGAGATCCCTCGGAATCGTATCCAGATAGCCTTTGACAAGAAAGGCATTCATCGGAAGTCCGCCGCCAATATATATGATAACCAGTCCCCAAAGCGAATCGAGCAGCCCCACCACGTTCAGCAGCAAATAAATCGCCACCATTCCCATCAGCACCGGGAACATCTGAAGCAGCAGGAACGAATAAATGCCGTATTTACGCCCAATGAAGTCATACCGGGAGAAGGCGTAAGCGACAAACGAGACGATGATAACCGAAGCGGCGGATGTGACAGACGCCACGAGCAGCGTGTTTTTGTACCACAGCAAATAATCGCTCTGCGGATTCGTGAACAGCCATTCATAGTGCGTTGTTGACCACCGCTCCGGCACGAGACTGGAGCTGAACATGCTCGTTCCCGGATTTAGCGAGATGCTTAACGTCCACAGCAGCGGATACGAAATGACCACAAACATAATCAGCACGACCGCATAAATCAGCGTTAATTCCAATCGGTTCTTGAGCTTCCGGTTCATCAAAACATCTTCTCCTCTCGGAACGATCGGCTGCGGCTGAATTGGAAAAATGCAAAGATCGCAACGACCAGGCCCATAATGATGGAGATCGCGGCAGCCATTTTGTAGTTGTTGTTCTCGAAAGTGAGCTTATACACCCACGAGATCAGGATGTCCGTACCGCCTGCCGTCTGGTTTCGAACCGGAGGACCGCCCTCGTTAAACAGATAGATGATGTTGAAATTGTTGAAATTGCCCGCGTACTGCATGATGAGCAGCGGCGCGGTGGCGTACAGCACATGCGGCAGTGTAATATGGCGGAATTTGTTCCAACGGCTGCCGCCGTCCACGTCGGCCGCTTCGTACCAGTCATTGGAGATGCTCTGCAGCACCCCGCTGAACAATGCGAATACAAACGGGAAGCCGAGCCATACCTGAATCATGATGATGGTGACTTTCGCCCACACCGGGTCTGACATCCACGGAATCTGCACGCCAAACGGCGCCAGCAGCTCCCGATTAATCGCGCCGAAGTCGTCATTGAACATTGCGGCAAAGATCAGGATCGTGACAAAAGACGGCACCGCCCACGGCAGGATGAAAATGGTGCGGATCAGCCGCTTGAATTTGACGCGGGCATCGTTGACCATCACCGCCAGCAGCAGCGCAACTACGATTTGCAGTGTTGTGGCCACAAACGTCCACACCACAGTCCAGGACAGAACGGACAGCAGGCTGGAGCGCCAGATCGGCTCTGTGAACAATGTGGTGAAGTTGTCGAAGCCTACCCAATCCAGCAGCTTGGCTGGCGGTGAATTGTACAGATTGTAATTCGTAAAGGCCAGGCTGATCATGAACAGTAGAGGAAAGACCACCACGAACACCAGAATGAAAAAGCCCGGCAGCACCATGTAATAAGGGAAGCCGCGATCCCATACCGCATGGAAGCTCTCCTTCATGCTTGGAATCGCATATCCGCTGCGCAGTTTCTGTCCGTCCCGGTATGCGTCCACCAAATTGTAAGCATAGAACAAAAGCAGGAACACAACCAGAATGACGGACAACAGTCCCTGCACAAGCAGCGCGCGGGAGTCATCGACCATCGGGATCGTGCCCAGCGTGTATATCCCCCAAAATCCAATGTTCAGAAAATCATACAGCGCAATCAAAAGCGCTGCCGATAACAGAAAGAACAGACTCCCCTTTATAAATCTCCGGTTGTACAGCTGCCCTATGCCGGGGATGATGGATAGCGCCGCAGCGAGAGCCGGACGATGCTGTTATTGTTGTACTAAGTTTGCTGTCAAGCAGGTTCACCTTCTTTGGACATCGGCCTATAAAATTTGGATCTTCCCGAGCCGTGTTTGTTCTCAGTCATCATGCATTTATTCTGCTCCCGCCATTTTGATTTTGTCCTGGATCTGCACCACGGCTTCATCCAGCACTGTCTGTGCATCCTCGCCTTCCGCAGCAAATTTAAGCGCGTTGGCCATCGGATCCCATACATGGGTCAGCTCCGCAACATTCGGAAACGGAATGCCATATTGAATTTGCTCCGAGAACCCGGCAACAAGTGGATTATCAACCAACACCGGATCGTTCAGCACATCCAGATGTGCCGGAATTTCGCCCGCTTGTTCATACCAGGTCATGGACGACGATGCATTGGTCAGAAATTCAGCGAGATCCGTAGCCCACTCCGGATGCTGGGAATAAGCCGACAGCATCCAGCCTTTGACCCCGATGAACGATTGCGGATGCGTCCCGTCTTCCATAAGCGGAAGCGCAGCTACCGCAAGGTGGTCGCCAAGCTGCTCCTTATGGTCGGTGATCGCCCACGGCCCGTTAATAACGGCCGCAACCTTGCCCTCATTGAACAGGCCGCCAACGATATCGCCGTTCACGCCTTTAGGCAGATAGTTCTTTTGGAACCAGCTTTGAATGAGGCTGACACCCTTGACCGTTCCCTCTTGATTGAGTCCGATGTCCGTAATATCAAAGCCGCCGTCTTTTTCGCCAAAAATGTAACCCCCGCTGCCGCCCATGAAGGCCCACGAATAATAAAAATTGGTCGCATCGTATAAGAAACCGTATTCATCCTTGGCCGCATCCGTCTGCTGCTCCGCAATCCGCTCGAGGTCCGCAATCGTCTTGGGCGCTTCCGGCATCAGTTCCTTGTTGTACAGAAGCGCATAGGTCTCTACAACAAAAGGCAAACCATACAAATTCCCGTCATAGCTAAGCGCTTCCAAAGTCTCCGGCGTGAACTGCGCGAGATGTGCTTCCGAGGCCTTCATCGGCTGCACCAGCCCTTGGACGGACAGGCTGCCGATGCCCGGCTGGTAGAATAAGTCCGGCCCCTTGCCAGAAGGCCCGTCAAGCGACAGCGTTTGCGGCTGATCGTTCATCGCGATCGGTGTGATTTTCACCGCAATCCCGCTCTGTTCTGTATATTTGTCTGTAATCGCTTGCAATACTGCGAGTTTTTCCGCATTATCATCAGCCCAGATCGTCAGCTCTGCCGGCTTCGGCGCCTCGGTGTCATCCGAAGGAGACGTTCCTGGCGTTTCCGCGGACACCCCTTCGCTCGCGGGTCCTGGTTCTACGTCTCTCTGCGGCCCGCATGCCGTCAACATCACAATCAAAACGATACATAAGACCCCAATGAATCCTTTGTTTTTGATAATCACCTAAATTCCTCCCATGTCGAAATCGTTATTGTCTATCGGTTAAATGCGCCTTTGTTGTTGTGTCCCGAACCAGCAGTTCGACAGGCAACACCACCTTTCGAGAAGTTGAGCACTTGTTGTCCATCAGTTCCATCAGCAGCTTGACCGCCACCCGCCCTTTCTGGACGATATTCTGCGATACGGTGGTCAACGCCGGAAGCGTATAGCCGGACATGAACAAATTATCAAATCCGACCAAAGACACTTGTTCGGGCACCCGCCATCCCATATCCTTGATCCCCTTCATCAAGCCCAATGCAGCGATGTCGGACATCGAGAAGATCGCGCTGACATCGTTGTGATTGGCCAGCCACGCCGCTGCGTGATAACCGCCTTGCACGGAGGTTGGCAAGCGGATCATCAAGCCGGGATCGTAAGGCAAGCCTGCTTCATCAAGCGCCTTCCGGTAGCCGCGCCAGCGCTGCTGAAGAACCGCATAACGACGCAGCTGATCCATCGGAATATCGCCAATCAGCAAAGCAATCCGGCGATGTCCCAGTGCAAGCAGATGCTTGGTCGCTGCATATCCCCCGTACTGATCATCCACACATACCTGACATAGTCTGGGATCGTTCAGATAGCTGTCAATGTATACACAAGGAATATCCAATGTGCGGAATAAAGCGTCTTCTCCCCGATGATCCGTGATCCCGACCACAAGCAGCCCATCCAGCTGACGCTGCTTCACAAAATCAAGCGTCTCCTCCGGCATGCCCATGCTTACCAAAATCATATGGAATCCGTGATCACGGGCGATTTCCTCGGCTCCCGCCAACAAATCCCAGTAGAACGGATTATCCTGGATTCGCCCCGGCTTTGTCGTCTGAACGACAAGCCCGATTAGACGAGACTGATTCGTCTTCAAATGGCGAGCCAACAAATTGGGAGCATAGCCTAACTGTTCAATCGCTTGTTGAACGCGCTTCATGGTTGTCTTCGATACGCGCCCCTTGCCGTTGACTACATTGGAAACGGTTGCAATAGATACGTTGGCCGCCTTAGCTACGTCGTGTAATATAACATCATGCTTCATAATCGCTCCTGTCCAAATTGTTAAACGTTTAACCTCCTTTCGTTTATATTGGTTAAACCTTTAACCAGAGGGTATCATGCATTCCTTCTGGTCGTCAAGACATTTTCATGAATAGGTAACAATAAAAAAACTCACTCTCTGTATCAGCAACGGATACAAAAAAGCGAGTTTTCCAGTAATCTTATTAATCTTCAAATTCCACGTTATGATAGACCTGCTGGACGTCTTCGAGGTCTTCCAACGCATCAATCAGCTTCTCGAACTGGGCCTGGCTCTCCTCCGGCAGCGTAACATAGTTCTGCGGCAGCATCGTCAGCTCGGCGACGGTAAATTCCGTAACGCCCGCTTCCTTGAACGCCTCCTGTACGGCATGGAATTGATCCGGCTCAGCGTATACGATGACCGCGTCGTCCTCTTCCAGGACGTCACGTACATCCACATCCCCCTCGAGCAGCAGTTCAATCACTTCATCTGATGTTTTACCCTCGATACCGATAACCGCTGTCGGGTCGAACATATACGAAACGGAGCCGCTAACGCCCATGTTGCCGTTGTTTTTGTTAAACGCCGCACGTACCGCAGACGCGGTGCGGTTCACATTGTTCGTGAGTGCATCTACAATGAGCATTGACCCGTTAGGCCCAAAGCCCTCATAACGCAGCTCCTCATATTTCTCATCGCCGCTGCCCTTTGCCTTCTCCAGTGCACGGTCGATGATCGCCTTCGGAACATTGTACGTTTTGGCGCGCTCCAATACAACCTTCAGCGCACGGTTGGACTCAGGGTCCGGCTCACCCTTCTTGGCTGCAACATAAATCTCTACGCCGAATTTGGCATATACTCGGCTGGTGTTAGCATCCTTGGATGCTTTCTTTTCCTTAATATTATTCCATTTACGGCCCATACTTTTCCGCTCTCTTTCGTCTTTGAATCTGGTGCAGGTATCATAGAATACCTTCGTTCATTATAGCTCTAATAGAGAACTTGAACAAGGCAAGCGATAGAGAATGGTATGGGCAATAACATTCATCACTTCCTCACCCCTATCCCTGTACCTACAGGCCGACAGGTCGCAAGGTAAATGCCAGCATATATTCACGATTCGCGTACAGAATATGCTCTGGATGCGGCTTGGCCCCCCAGCTGTCATCGCCGCCTACGCCCATTTGCTTGGCCATGACCCGGATAACGGTTTTGTCCGAAGCTCGCAGCTTGTAGGCATGGTCGCTGGCCTCTATTTCCAGCGGGGTATACGGCAGCGCACTAAATTCGAACTTCGAGCGGCCTTCAATGGCGAGGCCTGCCCCGGACCGGCTCTTCACTTGTGCCCACCGCACTTCGGTTTTGTTCCCGCATTCTTGCGGGCGAAGGTAAGGCGCCCATTGGTCCTTCACGAGACCTGCATATCTTCCGATTTTCGCCCCGCTGTTTCGGTCGGAATAATTCTCAAACGGCCCCTTGCCATACCACTCAATATGGTCAAAGGCATGTTCCATGGCGAACATCAAGCCCACTTCCGGAATCTCCGGCAGCCCTTCGCCGGGCGTGAGTCCCATCTGCACATCCATACTTCCATCGCCCTGCACGATATACTGCAATGTACTAATAGACTCGGGCTCGGTCGGCAGTGCGTAGCGTACCGTAACCTCCACCGCAGCTGGAGCCTCACGGTAAGAGAACTCCAGCAATCTCCGCTCCAGACTGGCCGTCCTCCAAATTCCGCTGCGCTGCTCCAGATGATTCCCGCGGTCATTGTCCACCAGGGCTCGCCAGAAGTTCGGACGCAGCGGTTCAGCGATCAGCTCGGAACCAGCGCTTATGTAGGAAATCAATTCCCCTGAACGGAAATCAAAAACAACCGTAAACGCCTGTCCCGCTACAGTAAGCCGATTCTCTTGCCTTTCCACTTGTACCGGCTGCCCGTGGGAAATGACATTCACCTCAGGCTGCTGCACCACTGGAAGCACAAATTGTCCAAAAGCGATCTCATGACCCTTATCAGCCCAGCTCGTGCTGTCTTTCAGCACTAGCCCGAATGTGGCAATGTACTCCACCCCGGCAGCACCAGCGGCTGCGATTTCCAGCAGGTTCGAGACATCTACCTTGACAGTCTCCCCCGGCGCAGCCTGGACAGATCCTCTTCCCGCCTTGACCTGCTCCCCGTTTGCCATCACATTCCAGACAAAATCAAATGCGGCAAGATCCGTAAATAAGTACTTATTTGTCATGATCAAGCGGCCTTCCGGCAGCTCGCTGCCGTCAAACCGGACGCTTTGGTAGCATTTTTTCACTTCCGCGATTTTCGGAGACACAGTTCGATCCGCAAAGATGAGGCCGTTGCCGCAGAAGGTGCCGTCATGCGGCGACTCGCCGAAATCACCGCCATAAGCCAGATACGCCTCGCCCTCTTCGTTGCGGGTCAGGATCGCCTGATCGATCCAATCCCAGATGAATCCACCCTGAAGGACAGGATACCGGTCGAAGAGCTCCCAATAGGCGCTTAACCCGCCGCAGGAATTGCCCATGGCATGGCTGTACTCGCACAGTATGAACGGTTTCTGCGGATCATTCCTGACATATCGCTCAATGTCATCAATCCTCGTATACATTTGACTTTCGATATCGGATGCCGCCTCCGACGGGCGATAATGGAACACACCCTCATAATGTACAATGCGGGACGGATCTGTATCTTTAAAGTAACGATGCATGTGCAGGAAATTGTCCCCGCCAAAGGATTCATTGCCGAGGGACCAGATCACGATCGATGGATGGTTCTTATCCCGCTCATACATCGATTTCGAACGATCCAGCACGTTGTCCAGCCATTCCGGCTTGCTCCCGGGAATCGCACCCTCCTCCTCTTTCTGCCCGTAGCGCCAAGTTCCGTGGGTTTCAAGATTCACCTCGTCTATGACATATAACCCATATTCATCACATAGCTCATACCATTTGGGATGATTCGGATAATGAGAGGTCCGGACAGCATTAATGTTATGCGCCTTCATCAGCTGGATATCCTTCAGCATCTCATCGATCCCGATCGCGCGCCCCTTCACCGGGGAGAACTCATGACGGTTGACACCCTTAAATTCGATTGCTTTCCCGTTGATCTTCATCAGCCCATCCTGAATTTCAAAGCGACGGAACCCCACTTTGCAGCTTACGTATTGGACGGTCTTATTCTTCTCATTACTCAAACCGACCACCAGCGTATACAAGCTCGGATCTTCCGCGCTCCACTGTCTTGGGGAATCAACCAAACCCGACAGCGTGATCATCTTCACCGGATCGGAGCCGAATTCCACCTGTTCGAGCGGAGCACGGCTCCATACTTGCTGTCGATGCTCGTCATACAGCTGCATGTCCACCGCTATGGCCCCCTGATCCTGTTCACTGTAATTATGGATTCGTATCGTGACGCTCAAGGAACCATGTTTATAGTTGCCATCCAGCTCTGGAAGCGCTTTAAAATCGTAGATGTGAGCATCGGGAGCCGTGTACAGGTATACATCCCGGAATATTCCGCTCAATCGCCAGAAATCCTGATCCTCCAGCCAGCTCGCATCGCTCCAGCGGTAAACCTCTACAGCGAGCTTGTTCTCACCCTTCACCAAGTAGGGGGTCAGATCGAACTCGGCTGGCGTAAAGGAATCCTCACTGTATCCCACCAATTCCCCGTTCAGCCAAACATAGAAGGCCGATTCCACCCCTTGGAAACTAATATAAACAGGCTGGTCGCTCCAGCTGTCGGGAACCGCAAACGAGCGGATGTAAGAACCGACCGGATTATACTTCGTTGGCGCATAAGGCGGCTGTAAATCCTCCTGCTCAATCCACGGATAGCGAACATTCGTATACTGGGGGTAATCGTAGCCTTGAAGCTGCCAATGTCCGGGGACCGCGATCTCATTCCAGTTCGAAGCATCATAGTCTCGCGCATAGAAATGCTTGATCCGCTTCTCTGGATTTTCCGCCCAGGCAAACTTCCATACGCCGTTCAAGCTCATGTAGCTCCGGGAATCTTCCAGTCTCCCTTCGAGCGCTTCCTCCACACTGTCATAGGAAATGAATGTGGCATGGGCATCCATGCGATTCAACTGGAAAACTTCAGGATTATTATTCCACTCGGGATATCCGTTAGCGGGCGGGCTGTATTTCCATTTCGTTTTCCCCAAATCCGTCACTCCATTTCTGTTATAATTATATTCACATTATAAAGTGACAGCTTCCTTGTTATCTATTAAACGATATTCATCATCATTTAAATATTTGAAATCGAGGTGCTGCGTATATGGACATTATCCATCTCTGTCATCTGAGCGAGTCAGACTTGCACCTGCCCGTATATCTGACGTCGGCAGGACAATGGAACCATCAGGACCCTGTTCACCGCCCTGACGGATTCGCTTCTTATCAATGGCTGATGATCCTGTCGGGCGAAGGCGCTGTACATGTGGATGAACGCATTTATTCCGCTAAAGCAGGACAGGCGATCTGCCTGTTCCCGAATGTTCCGCATCGTTATCACGCGATCCAGGAGCCTTGGAAACTGATGTTCATATCGATGGAAGGCAGCCTTTGTCCTACGCTGCTCGCCCAAGCAGGCATTATGAAGTCAGGGGTGTACAACATTCTGAATGCTGACAAGATGCAGGCAGACCTGGCTAACATCATTACCGGGGCGGGTTCGAATGACAATCATACCAACCTGGAATGCTCCAAGCTGCTGTATAGCCTGCTGCTGGATATCCCTTCGCATATTCATGCCACCCAGCATACCAGGCATCAGCATTTCGAGCGGCTACAGCCCGTCACGCGGTACATTAAGGAACACTGCCACCAGCCGTTAACCATCCAGCTGTTGGCGGAACAAGCCGGAATTACGCCTCAATATCTATGTCTCCTGTTCAAAAAAGCGTTTAATATAAGACCGATGGAATACGTCAATCGCGAGCGCATTCAATTCAGTAAGGAGCTTATGGTGTTAGAGCCGCAGCTCCAAATTCAAGAGATTGCCAGCAGGTCCGGATTTGAGCATACCAGCTATTATTGTACGGTATTCAAACGATTGGAGGGGATCTCCCCTGAAAAATTCAAGAAATCACACAGCTATTAGTCTAGTCCGATCACTCTGAATCCTTCGCACCGCGAACGCATCAAGCGAAAAAAACACCCTCAAGCCGTGTTCATGTCTCGCATGACATGAGAGCACTTGCTTGAAGGTGTAGAAGAAAACCTATGCGTATTTTTCCGAATTATGAATGAAATTGCCGGCCGTCCAGCACCTCTTGCACATAGCCAGCCCGGATGACAAAATCCCCGAAATGCTCGCCTTCGTGCCGATCTTTAGCATAATGGGCAATGATCGCGCGCAGGGAATCCACAATCTCCGTTTCCCCGATGTTCTCTTTATACAGCTTATTCAAGCGGTTGCCTGAGAAACCGCCGCCCAGGTACATATTGTATTTCCCCGGCGCCTTGCCGATGAAGGCAATCTCGGCCAGCATGGGTCTGGCGCAGCCGTTCGGGCAGCCGGTCATTCGGATGACGATATCTTCCTCACGCAGACCGTTCTCCTCCAGAATTTGCTCGATTTTGTCAAGAAGCGAAGGCAAATAGCGCTCCGACTCGGCCATGGCCAGCCCGCATGTAGGCAGGGCAACGCATGCCATCGAATTTCTTCGCAAAGCGGAATCATTCGCTCCATCGGTCAGACCGAATTTCTGGATCAGCTCCATCACTTTTTTCTTCTTGTGGCTTGTAATATTGGCGATAACCAAGTTCTGATTGGCCGTCAGCCGGAAGTCGCCGGTATGAATGCCTGCAATTTCACGAAGTCCGGTCATTAGCGGATAGTCAGGCTCATCCTTGATCCGTCCATTCTGGATGAAGAGTGTGAAATGCCATTTGCCGTTGCTTCCCTTCACCCAGCCATACCGGTCCCCGTTATGATCGAACTGAAACGGCCGTGCCTCCTCCAGCTTGTAGCCGAGGCGGCTGCTGAGCTCATTCACAAACCAGTCGATGCCCCGGTCATCGATCGTATATTTGAAGCGGGCGTGCTTCCGCACGGCACGATCCCCGTAATCGCGCTGGATCATCACCGTTTTCTCCGCCACTTCAATCGTCTGCTCCGGTGTGCAGAAGCCGATCACCTTCCCGACCTGCGGATAGGTTAACGGGTCGCCATGGGTCATCCCCATGCCGCCGCCAACCGTGACATTGAACCCTTTCAGCTGCCCGCCTTCGATGACCGCAATGAATCCGAGATCCTGAGAGAACACATCCACATCATTGGACGGCGGGACAGCTACCCCGATTTTGAATTTCCGAGGCAGATAGACCGGTCCGTAGATCGGTTCTTGCTCCTCATTGTCACGGCTGTCCAGCACCTTCTCGCCATCCAGCCATATTTCGTGATAAGCTCTCGTACGCGGATCAAGATGATCGCTGATCTTGCGAGCCCATTCATACACTTCGCCATGAATCTCCGATTGATACGGATTCGGGTTGCACATCACGTTCCGGTTCACGTCACCGCAAGCGGCAAGCGTGGATAGCAGCGATTCGTTGACCTCGCGGATCGTATCTTTCAGATTCCATTTCAGCACGCCATGAAGCTGGAAGGACTGCCGCGTCGTCAGCCGGATCGTGCCGTTGCCGTATTTCTGAGCAACGCGATCCATCATCAGCCACTGCTCTGGTGTCACAACACCGCCGGCAGCCCGCACGCGCAGCATGAACTGATAGGCAGGCTCCAGTTTCTGCTTCTGTCTCTCGTTACGCAGGTCCCGGTCATCCTGCATATAGCTGCCATGGAATTTCATCAACCGGTTGTCATCCTCCGGAATTGAACCGGTGATCGGGTCCTGCAGCGTCTCCTCCAGACTGCCCCGCAAATAGTTGCTTCGACGTTTAATATCCTCAACATCACTGTGAGGCGCGCTATTCGGTGAAACTAAATTATTATCTGACATTGCTCTGTACTCCTCTCGCGGCCTGGAATGATGATTTAATATACATCCCGCTGATAACGTTTCTGCTGCTGCATCAGGCTTACATACTCCGCCGCTTTCTCCGGGCTCATTCCGCCCTCCCGCTCAATGATAGCAGTTAGTGCGGCATGCACGTCGTGGGCCATTCTCTTTTCATCGCCGCATACATAGACATAAGCCCCTTCTTCCAGCCACTGATACAGCTCCTTGCTCTTCTCCAGCATCCGGTGCTGAACATATACCTTCTTGTCGGTATCCCGTGAGAAAGCAACATCCATGCGTGTCAGCACGCCATCCTTCAGCCAGCGCTGCCATTCAATCTGATACAGGAAATCCGTTGAGAAATGCTGATCTCCATAGAAGAGCCAGTTCTTCCCTTGCGCGCCGCTCTCCTCCCGCTCGCCGACAAATGCCCGGAACGGAGCCACTCCTGTCCCCGGCCCGATCATAATAATCGGCGTGTCCGGGTTAGCTGGCAGCTTGAAGTTCGAATTATGCTGCACGAATACCGGCAGCTTGTCGCCGATCTGCGCCCGCTCGGCGAGCTGGACGGAGCAGACGCCGTAACGGTTGCGGCCATGCGCCTCATATCGTACTGTACGGACAGTCAAATGCACTTCATCCGGATAAGCGGACGGACTGCTTGCAATCGAATAGAGACGGGCCGGAATTTTGCGCAGCGTGGTAACAAACTCCGATGCAGCGATTCCTTTCAGCCCGTAATCCTCAACCAGGTCAAGCAGATCCCGCTCCTGGATATAAGCTCGCAGCTCCGCTTCACGTCCGGCCGACAGAAGCTCCTGCAGACCGCTGTTTCCTGTCAGCTTCGCCACCTGCTCGATGAGCGGCTTGGTAAGCACCGTAATCTCATAATGACGAAGAAGCGCTTCACGAAGCGGACGCTCGGTTCCATTCTTGTCCGTGGCAACCGCTTCTTCCCCTCTCCAGTCCATCGCCGTGATCAGATCTTCTACAAGCTGCGGATGATTCTCCGGATAAACTCCCAGGCTGTCCCCTGGCTCATACTGCAGATTGGAGCCTTCCAGCGACAGCTCGAGATGTCGGGTTTCGCGTTCGGAACCGCGGCCGTTCAGATTCAAATTCTCCAGAATCTCCGCCTGAAACGGATGGCTTCTGGAATACTCCGATTCTGCCGACGCACTCAGGGATGCAGCGCTGATAGCGGTTGGCGCTGCTGTTCCCGGCGCTGCCGTAAGCTCTGTCAGCGATTGAAGCACGCGGTTGATCCATTCGGCAGCCGGCTCGTCAAAGTCCACATCACAATCGACGCGAGGCGTAAGCCGCTTGCCGCCCAGCTCTTCCAGCCGTTTGTCAAAGTCCTTGCCGGTTTGACAGAAAAATTCATAGGATGTATCTCCCAGCGCCAGAACGGAATACGCCAGATGATCCAGCTTCGGCGCCCGCTTGCTGTGCAGAAATTCATAGAATGAAATCGCATTGTCCGGCGGCTCCCCTTCGCCATGCGTACTGACAAGCAAGAGCAGATTTTCTACTTTTTTCAGGGCGTTCGTTTTGAAGTCACTCATTGAAGACAGCGTCACCTGAAAGCCTTGCTCTTCCAGCTGCTTCGATAATTTCTTGGCCAGTCCATGGCAATTTCCGGTCTGGGAACCGAACAACACCGTCACATCTTTAGAAACAGCAGGAGCCACAGGGGCCGGGCTGATCTGCGATGTTGGCACAGCCACCGTCGCGATCCCTGCAGCCGTTCCTTGCAGGGCAGTGATATAGCCGCACAGCCAGGTGCGCTGAGCCTCAGTCAGCGTAGGCAGCAGCCGATTCAGCAGCTCCACCTGCTCCTGATTAAAAGGGCTGTTCGTTACTTGAAGTTCCAACAGTATCCACCTCACGTAGTAAGCATAATTAATTCCAAGTAATACGATACACTTTATAATATTGCTCTCTTGAACCTATCATAGCTGGAGAAATCGGTCAATTCGAATGTTTTTATAGCTTTTATCAGTTCTGCTGATAAATAGAGCAGGCCTGAAAAAAGGAGCTGTTTCCGGCAAACATCTGCCAGAGACAACTCCTTCCACATCCCACAATAATAGAGATGATTGTATTGCAATGTTAATCTTCAAATGAATAAGTCCAGAAGCGCTCAGTTCCAAAGCGACGAACAATTTCTTGCTGCTGCAGCTTCTTCGGCCCGAGCAGTTCGGCAGCCTGGAACTGGGACTTATGAGCCTGGATCGACTGCATCTTTTGCTCCAAAAATGATTTGACATCCACCAGCACATCCGGTTTCCCGAGCTCTTCCTCACAGTTGTTGGAGAAGGCGATGCCGTATACGGTCGGTCTCCGGTCTTTCGGCAAGCGCTGAATCGTCCGGACGACCGCCGCGCCGGTAGCATCATGGTCCGGATGCACGCTATAGCCTGGATAGAATGTAACGACCAAGGAGGGCTTAATCTCCTCCAGCAGCGAATGAATGACGCCATCGAGCTTGTCTTGATCTTCAAACTCGATCGTTTTGTCGTGAAAGCCGAGCATTCGCAGATCCTGAATGCCGATCGCCCGGCATGACGCTTCCAGCTCCGCCTTGCGGATGGTCGGCAGCGTAACCCGATTCGCAAACGGCGGCACGCCCATGTTGCGGCCCATTTCTCCCAAGGTCAGGCAGGCGTATGTCACCTTCGCCCCTTCGCTTACGTATTTAGCCAACGTTCCCGACAACCCGAACGCTTCATCATCCGGGTGGGGCAGAACTACCAATATATTTTGTGTCATGATTTCATCTCCTCTTTACTCAGAAAGGCTCCCGGCTAAGTTGCAGGGCGACTACGAGCTTGCCTTGGGTATCGTGACCGGCCATGATCAGCCTTTCCTTGTCGTTCTGCTCATAATGTGTAAGTCCCTCTGCATAGATCCATCCCTTCTCCATCTTCAGACCGACTCGGTACGGACCGTTGCCGGAAATGGAGCCGTGGGCGTAGCGGATCACGGCGTTGGTGATGAAGTTGGCGGCCGGATGCTTGCTGCTGTCATAATGGGCTGCATAAGCGCCAGTGGTCATCTCCAGATGCACATATACATCCTGATTTTTAAGTTTATCAATCATCTGTTGGACGTCGTCCACATGAATAATCTCCATAAGTCCCCTCCGTATATCATGAGCTGATTGCCATCAGACTTGCCGCCGGGCATCCGCACAACTAAACAGTGCAAGGACTAAAAAGCCATACAGCGGACCGGCAACACCTTCGACTAGAACAAGCCCATTCGTAATGCTAAGTATCCTTATCTTAGTATCGGCAATTGCAGGACGAATGTCAACGCAACCTTGCGTACACTACTATATAAGCTGCATCTTGTGCAACATGAAAAAGCGCCTCTGCAAGATCAACGATCTTGCAGAGGCGCACCCTTGGATGCCTTGCATGTATGCAATATTACAGTTCCGGAATTTCGATCTCCACTTCCTTCTTCGCCAGCGAGGAACGCAGAATGCCGTCCAGTATCGCCTGATTCCGCAAAATTTGCTCGCCCGGAATCGGGGCGGGCTTTCCTTCGCGCACCGCGTCCACAAAATCCTTGATCTTCTCTTCGAATACGTTCACCTGATGCTGAATGAGCGGAATTCCGCTTTCCGTATGGTGGCCCTGGATGTCATGGAACAGGGAAATGGAGCCCACTCTTCCATCCCAAACACCGCTCCAAGGCCCCGTCCCGGCCGGCGTGATCTTCATACCGGCGTCCGTACCGAGAAACATCGTTGCGCCCAGCGTATCCATATGCATCGCCCAGGCTGTTTTGAAGTTGAGCACCAGATCCCCTTCAAATCGGATGATGGCAACGCCGAAATCTTCCACATCAAATGCACTGGCTTCTTTATGATATTTCGGATTCGTACCAAAATAATTGGAAGTGTAAGCCGATACGGTCAGCGGCTTAGGGTAGCCTAGCGCATTCAGCGCCAGATCAAGCGAGTAGCAGCCGATATCCGCCATAGCGCCTGCACCGGCAATTTCCTGGCGAACGAACGTGCCGCCCGGCATGCCGCGGCGGCGTCCGCCCCCGGTTTCGACGTAGTATACTTTTCCAAGCTCACCGTTCTGGATCAGCTGCTGGATGATGCCCATGTTCGGGTCATAGCGCGGCTGAAAACCGACGTTCAGCATTTTGCCGGTCTGCTTGGAGACCTGCACCATCTCAATCGCCTCGTCCAGCGTGACAGACATCGGCTTCTCCAGCATGACATGCTTGCCGGCAGACAGCGCATCCTTCGTTGTCGTGTAGTGAGCGACGTTCGGCGTACAGATGCTGACCCCATCCAGATCCAGTTCCAGCAGCTTGCGATGATCGTCAAAGCCTACCGTTCCTTCCAGGCCCCAGCGCTCAATGAACTGTTCCGCCCGGCCCGGCATAATATCAGCGACCCCTACAATTTCAACTTCTTCAATCTTTTTGTAGTGCTTGACATGCTCTCCGGCAATACCGCCGCTTCCAATAATTCCAATACGAATTGTCTTGCCCATCTCTATGGTTTCCTCCTATGCTCTGGCATTCATTTTTCGGTAGGTGGACGGTGTGAATCCATACCGCTTGCGGAAGACCGTATGCAAATAGCTTCCACTTGAAAAGCCTTCATGCAGCGCAATCTTGTCAATCGGCCAGTTCGTCTCCACAAGTCGGCGGCATACGGCTTCAAGGCGCACATTCTCCAGCACTTCGCTGAAGGAATGGCCCCCGGCCTGTTCCTTAAATATTCGCTGCAGCTGTCTGGAGCTGATATGCAGCTTCTCTGCAACATCCTCAAGCACGACCTCGCCCGAAGAATTGGCATGGATATATTCCAACGCCAATTGATACCGGTATGCCTTCATATCCCGGGAAGGCAGCTCAGCCTCCATCGGCTCCGATGCATAGGCGCGCACAGCACGGAGCAGTATTTGAATGATGCAGTGCTTGATCGTGGTGTACAGACCGGCGAATTTATGCTGGGAGGCCTGATAGGCCTCAAGGAAATAGGGCATCGCCCGATGCGTATCCATCGTCGGCTTCAGCGGAAGCGAACCCAGCTGTTCCATGCAATCCTTCGCTTCGGATGCCTCCCACGGATCAACAAGCGGCAGCCCCTTCCCCTGATCCGTCTCCTGCTCGGCCAGATTAATAATGTCAACATGCAGACATAATTCTTCCATCGGTTCCTTCAGGTCCGCCTCCTGATAGTGCAAGACATTCGGACCGGTCAGGTAGAACATGCCTTCCCGCAGGGCATAGGGCTCATCCTCGATAATTACCGTGCCTTTGCCCCGGGGGATGAAATGAAATTCAAATTCGGCATGCTTATGAAACGATACGATCTTCCCTGGAGGAAAGGTCGTCAGATGAAACCGGAGGACACGGATTTCATATTGGCCCCAATGCACCCGCAAATCCAAACGCTCCAGCGCATCCTGACGCTCCTGCATTACCTCATAAGGAAAATTGTTCATGCAGTAACCATCCTTATCTAAATGAAAAGCTGTTAACCCTTTAGTTCATCCAGGCGGACATTCCGATGTCCGCTCGCGGAAAGGTTGGCGGCCTCCATCAGCTTGGTCAGCTCGACGGCATGCGCGATATTCTCTTCCGCTACTGTATTATCCTGAATATGAGCGATCCATTGCTCAAATGCGCTCAGACGGTTGTCCGGAACCGGCAGCTCTACCCAGCTGCTGCTGTACTCCTCTTTCTCCGATGTGCGAATCAACAGCTTGCTGTCCGGCGTACCGTACAGGATAGTTCCCTTCGTACCATGAATCTCAATAGCGAACGGAGAGAAGTTGTTCACGAATCCCGCTTCGACAATACCTACCGCGCCGGATGCCGTAGTGAGCGTAGCAACCGCGTTGTCCTCTACTTCCTTACCGGTCACGTAACCGAAAGAAGCGTTCACCTCAACAGGGGATTCACCCAGGAACAGACGCGTCAGATACATCGGATGACAACCGAGATCGATCAGCGCGCCCCCGCCGCATTCCGCCAGTCCGAAGAAATGCTCCGGCAGCCATCCGGCTGTAGCGCCGTTGTGAGACAAGCGCGAGCGAACAAGCGTCACCTTGCCAAGCAGTCCTTCCTTCAGAATATCCTGAATGGCCAGTGTATAACCGTCGTTCAGTCTCGGCAGTGAAACCGTCAGCTTCACCTGGTTTTTCTGTACGGCTTCTATAATTTCATTAACCTCAGCCAGCGTCGGAGCGATCACTTTCTCTGTGAAAATATGTTTGCCTGCATTCGCAGCCTTCACCATCACTTCACGGTGCATCGATGTCGGCGCATCCACGATCACCCCGTCGATATCTTCACGGGCCAGCATTTCGTCTAGCGATTCAAAGAAAGGAACGCCCTGCTTATCCGCAGCTTCCTTGCCGCGCGCCGGGTTCTCATCCCATACCGCCACGATTTGCGCATCCGGATGTGCCTCCGCCTGCTTCGTATAATCCCATGCATGAACATGCCAATAACTAATCTTTCCGATTCTAATCATTACAGTCACCTCAGTATTCAATATTAAGACATCTTGCCCTTAATCTATCACACGAATAACTGATTTTACAGTATAACATTGCGACAGATTTATTAGATATGGCGACAATAGGATTCAGAACAAGCTAGAAAGCCTTATAGAATCAGGCATGTTACTTGGGCTTGCACAGGATAAACCAAGCCGGAAAACGGGCAAGTCCAGCCTCCGTTCCCCGGCCCTAGATTTCAGATTATGGCTTGATATGCAGGACAGACGAAATGGTAGATCCAGACTCTAAATGCCCAGCCGATTGCGAAGAGAAGCGATATGCGCGATATGATGATTGCCATGCCAGGCGTACATGCCGGTTGTATAATCCAGCGTGACAGCTTGCTCTGTCTCCGGGTGATAGAAGGTTCGTTTGAAATCGTCGTCGGACATCGAGTGAAGCATCGTCACCCATCGCTGATGAATCCCTTCCATTAGCGCCAGGGACGTGCCGATCTCCCCGGTCCTGGAATCCGGAAGTTCAGCCCACTTCTGCTCCAGATACGGCTTAATGACCGGCTGATCCTCCGTCAGCGCCAATTTAAAACGAATGTACGCATTCATATGGCTGTCTGCCATATGATGGACAACCTGACGAACGGTCCAGCCGCCTTCCCGGTACGGGGTATCCAGCAGCTCCGGGCTCAAACCGGCGACAGTTGCCGCAAGCTTGGCCGGCGTATCCTCAATTTCGCGAATCCATATTTGCCTTTGGGATGCCGTAATCTCGCCATTCACCCGAAATGTACCAATCGGATATCTTACATCCATTGTGGACAGCTCCTTTGCACCTCTTGTTATCCATGATCTGGTGTACACGCTGTACTCTTATTCTATTATATCGCTCGCCCTTTTTGAACCATGTATCCGGTGCTATCCGCCCGCAGCCTCGGATTTTTTCTTGCGCTTCTGCTTTCGCAGCCGATTGTGCAGAAACAAGGCGACGAGCAAGAAAGCGATGGCGATAAAGAACGCCTTCAGATAAAATTCAATCAGATTCAATATGTACTGCCACTGCTCCCCGAAAATGTAACCGAGACCGAAAAAAAATGCGACCCATGACAGGACGCCCGCATATCCGTATAGCATAACCGTGCGGTATGGCACTCGGATGATCCCGATAAAGTAGCCGATAAACTGCCTCACACCCGGGATAAAAAAACTGATAAGCAGCAGCTTGTTGCCGTACTTATCGTAGTAAAGCTGCGTCTTCTGGATAAGGGACGGCTTCAGGAACAGCCATTTGCCATAGCGCTCAATGAGCGGCATGCCCAGCTTATACCCTAACAAATAAGTGACCGTCAGCCCGGCGACTGCCCCGAACACGGCGCTGAGAAACGCGGGTGCAGGACCCATAATCCCTTTATAAGCCAAGAAACCGGTATAGGTTAACGTGCTGTTTCCCGGCGGGATAGGAAGTGCAATAAAATCTAGCGGGAGCCCGATCAAGAGCACCAGATAACCGTACTGCTCGAACAGACCTTCCACCACTTCGAACAAATTCATTCCGGATAAACCCCTTCTATTCAAGACCAGCTGTCTCTGTTAATGGTTCATATATTGGCTGGAATAAGCCTCCCTGTTTAACGCTTCATAGCTCGGCGCAACGGCTCCCGTCCATTGTGCGGACCGCCGGAAACTATGCTGGATCGCCAGCAACCGTCTCAATACGGACAGTGCGGATTCCTTATGTGTAAAGACTGCCGCTTTCCTCTCCATATCACCCAGCGCCCTCGGATTCATAATCAATCGGAGCAACTGCTGCTGCAGCTCTCCTTCCATCGCCTGCCGCGCTACGCCAATGCCGACCAAGTAATCGGCATTGTCCTGCTCCTGACCGGGCAGCGGCTTGAACAGCAGCATCGGGCGCTCCATCGTCAGCGCCTCCGACACGGTCAATCCGCCCGCCTTCGTCACGATCAGATCGGCTACGGCCATCAGCTCGTGCATGCGATCCACATAGCCCATAATCCGGGTCTGCGGATGCTCCCCAAGCTCCTCCTGGAGCAAATGATACAGCTTCACATTGCGCCCGCATATGATGATGAACCGGATATCAGGCGAATAGGCACCTGAATTGATCAGCTCGGTAACCTCTTTATCGATCATGCCCTCGCCCCCGCCCATGATCAGAACGACCCGATGGCGGGAAGTCAGCCCATATTGACGGCGAAGCGCGTGCCGATTAACAGGCTGGCTGAATACGGGATGGACCGGTATGCCGGTCACCGATATTTTGGAAGCCGGGATGCCTTTGTTCAGCAGTGCCTTCTGCACCACCTCAGAGCCGACCATATAGTGATCGGTATGCGAATGAATCCAGTAGCTATGATCCGTATGATCCGTAATGACCGTCGCGGTCGGCACCGAGGTCAGCCCCATCGCTTTCAGCATCGCAACGGCCGCGGCAGCCGGCGGGAAAGTGCTTACGATCACCGCAGGCTTCACCTCTTCGAGCAAGTCGCTGATTTTGTGCACATTAAAGGAAGAGAGGCGTCTCAGCAGCTGTATCAGTCCGCTGTCATCACGCGTCTTTTGAAACAAATAACCGTACACGGAAGGGAAGTGCTTCATCCATTGGACAAAAAAGTATTGGCCTGCCGTATGCAGCTTCGGGTGCGTCAGTTCCATATAATCGACGACTTTAACGCTGAGATGAGGGTAATTTCTTTTGGCTGACTCCACAATGGCCTTCGATGCCTGGTTATGTCCCTCTCCCAGACTTCCGGTCAATATTAAAATATCGTGCTCATTCATGGATTTCATAAATAACTCCTTATCCAACGTTATAATATTTCTTAATTTGCACCGAACCAAAATTCCACAAGCCGTCTTGAATGGCGCTTATCCCGGCACAATTTATTCGCCTGCCGAAACATCCGCACCTACGGCCGTTTCCTGCACACCCTTAGCTTCAGCTCCCGTACGTTTCTGTCTGTGCTTCTTCACCAGCCGCACCGTGAACCATATGCCCCCGATCAATACACCAAGCCCCAGCATAATGAAGGTCAGGACGTGATCGACCATATTCTCTGCTGCTCTTCCATATACGTAGAATAAACCGCCCACCGCATAAAATTTTGCCGCACGGCCGAGCGCCGCATAGGCAATCAGCTTCCACAGCGGGTATTTCAGACAGCCGGACAAAATGGTGAAAATTTTAAACGGGATCGGCGTAAACGCACCGACCAGGATCGCGGCCTCGCCATGCTTGGTAAACAGTGCGGTCGCAGAATCATGCCATTTCTTCTTCATCATCTTGCTCAGTACAAGCGTCCCCGACGCTCTGCCGATTCCATAGCCGATGGGCGTTCCGATAATACAGCCGATAAATCCGATGGTCGCCAGCCATATCGCCCGTTCCGGTGACAATGTGCTTAATGAAATCTGGGAGAACAAGGCCGGAATCGGGAAAATGATCGCATCGATCATCGCATGAATAAACAGTCCAATATCCCCTAAATTACGTAGAAAATCCATCGGTTGGCAACCCCTCTTTGGCAGTTCCTTCTGTCCTCTATTTGACCCATCCCCCACTGTTCCTCTCTTTTGTCCGTCATCACTAATGCAAGGATACCATGACATCAAGAGCATGGCTTCCGACTTCGGACGATAATCATCCTGGACTTAGGTCTAGCTGTCAACCCGCCTCATATGCATAAACGAGCAATAGAGCAATTAAGTTTGAAATTGGTTCTAACCAAAATACAGCTCGGTCTCATTCGCAGGACCAAGCTGTACATGCCTCATCATATAAAATTGAGAATAGCGCCAACCTCGCTTACCGATTTCACGATATGGTCAGCCTGGGACAAGTCCTGGTTGCCGGAATTCGGGTTGACGAACCCGATGCACGTCATCCCGGCAGCCTTCGCGGCAGCCACACCGTGACGTGCATCCTCCAGCACCATGCAGTGCTGAGGCTCTACCCCGAGCAGCTCCGCCGCCTTCAGATATACATCCGGCGCTGGCTTGCCCTTCTCCACCTCTTCTCCGCTGACAACGGCATCAAAATGATCCTGAAGGCCAAACTTGCGCAGCACAGCCTCAATAAATACCGGCGGTGACGATGACGCAATCGCGGCGGGAATTCCGTTTGCCTTCAGCGCATCCAGCAGCTCGCGAATCCCCTCGATCGGCTCCATCTCCTTGGAGGTAAGAATGCTAATTTTGTTTGATAATTGATATTCAATAATTTCCGATACCGATTGCGTCAACCGGTATTCATCCTTAATGGAAGCCCACATCTCGGGATTGGTCATGCCCACGTATTGCTCCAGCTTTTCGCGGGTAATGCTGGTCCCAAAATCATTCATCACCTGGATGTCCACCTCAAAATGCAGCGGTTCGCTGTCAATAATGACCCCGTCCATATCAAAAATAAAAGCTTTCAGCATAGTTAATCTCTCCCTCTCTCCTATGTCTCTACGCCCTGGAAGGGCTTGTATTGCCTTGCGAATGCGTCGCTCCCGCCAGAATCGGAACAAGCTCTTCCAGCCGCTGAATCTCATACGTTGGCTGAACGTCGGAATGATTCGGCTTGCGCCCGGGATTATACCAGCAAGTGTCGATGCCGTACCGGCTGCCTCCCGCGATATCCGATGTCAAGGAGTCTCCTACGATCAACACCTCTTGCCGATCCGGAAACCCCAGCTTGTCAAAAGCAAAATCAAATATGGCCGGGTGCGGCTTCTGAGAACCCGCGTCTTCGGAGACGACAATGCATTCAAACGCATCGCACAGTTCAGATCTTCCGATACGGCTCAGCTGCACCTCCTTGATCCCGTTCGTAATGATTGCCATTCGCTGTCCGCCCGCTTGCAGCTGGCTGCACAATTCAGCCGCCCCGTCTATCAGAAAGGCGCCTTCGCCTAAATACTTGATATAGGCCTGGCTAAACGCTTCTGCATCGATAGCTTCCGACAACCGGTGCTCGGCCACCAGCCGCTCGAACCGCGCTGTTCGCAGCTGCTGCTGCGTGATGCTCCCCTGCTCGAATGCCTTCCACAGCTCCTGATTAATCCGTCTGTAGCTGTCTACAAGCAGCGGCGTGCATTCCAGCTTCATCTCCTGAAAAGCCGAAGTCAGCGCATGAGCCTCTGCTTTAGTATAATCAAACAATGTTTCGTCTGCGTCAAATAAAACTACGTTGTAACGCAAAGCTCCGCTCCCCCCTGCCAATTCGCTTCCCTAATCAGCTTACTATATTCCATGATATGAAAAAAGCCATTGCATTAGCCCAGGTAATGCAATAGCTTGTAGAAAGTCCGGAATTATCCGATACGTAGCAGTTCTTCAATATCGGCAAATTGCTCCTGATCCAACCGCTGCTTGTGAAGCCCGCGATCGTCTGAATATAAGCGATAGGCTCCGGCGTGCGGGGCGCTTCGGATCACCTTGAACTCGGTGCCGCGAACAACCAGAGCACAGTGATTATCCAGCCCGATGCCGATGGACGGTTCTCCTCCGCTCAGCATCCACTGATCAAACCGGCTGCGATATTCCTCTTCATTATAGTGAGGACAGAATGCGGCAGGGATAAGGCCAAGCCCTTGAAGGCACTGCCGCTCCTGCTGTTCTTGCGCATCTTCAGTGTTCATTTCAGAACCGTACGCTTCGCTAAACCAGCAGATCGCGCCAGCACTAAGGCCTGACAGCACAACCCCCGCTTCATACGCCTCTTTCAAAGCCTGGTCCACGCCATGTTCACGCCAGACGCTGAGCATCATCTTGGTGACGCCGCCCCCGACATAGACCAGGTCGGATGACATGATCTTGCTCTGCATCTCCGCAGGCGTTGTTGCGCCGTCCAGCAAATACAAAATATCGGTCTGACAACCAAGCTGCTCACCGTACACCCGCTGAAATGCTTCAATATATCCCTGCGCTTCATAGCTGGCCGTCGGAATGAAGAGCGCCTTCGGCTCCTTTTTGCCCGCTGACTGGACAATATATTGGTCTATCGCCAATGTTTCAGACTTGTTCAGCTCTCCTCCGCCAATCGCAATCATTGTGCCCATCCTGATTGTCCTCACTTTCATAATGCAATATGTAATGTTCACCCGGGGACACGCCGAATCGATCCGAAACCGAACGCACCCCCATAGCCATAGTATGTAGCCAGTCCCATCAACTGACAAGATAAAATCTGTTATACTGAGTTCGGCAACATCTAAAATCACGAACAGGCGGGGGATATTCATGAAATTGGAGCGTCTGATCTCCATCATCTACAAGCTGCTCAACCACGATGTTTTGTCTGCCTCCAAGCTGGCCGAGGAGTTCCAGGTTTCCCAGCGGACCATCTATCGCGATATCGATGCGATCTGTGCTGCGGGATTCCCGGTGGTGTCGTATCAGGGAACGAACGGCGGCTACGGCATGATCGACGGATATAAAATGGACCGGACCTTACTCGGCTCCTACGATGTCAACACCCTGATCACTGTGCTCCAAGGCCTCTCCACCGTGTTCGAAGACGAACGGGTGAATGGAACGATTGAGCGGCTGCAGACGATCGGGCCGGAGCACCGGACAATGAATCTGTCCGTCGATTTCGAGAATCTCCAGACCGACCCGGAGGCACTCCGCCAATTGCGCGAGGCCATTACGGAGCGTCATGTCGTCCGGTTTGATTATATTAATGCGAACAATGAGCGCCTAACCCGTCACATCGAACCGCTCAGGCTCCACTTCAAACACCGGAACTGGTACGTTTACGGTTATTGCCGAGTGCGGCAGGATTACCGCGAATTTCGTCTATCCCGCATGCTGAACTTCACACGCACCCAGGACATATTCGAGCCGCATCCCGAGATGCTGAATGAGGCAGCTGAGGCTGCTGTCTCTGAACAGCAACAACAAGATCAATGGAAAGAGGTTGTGCTCCAGGTCAAGCCGGATGCACTGGCAGAAGTGATGGATCAGTTTCGCCAAGGAGACAAGCAATTTCATCCCGATGGCAGCATGACCATCCGGATTCCGGTGCATGAGCCTCTGAAAGCACGCTGGCTGCGCAGCATTCTGCTCAGCTTCGGCAGCGGAGTCGAAGTGCTGGAGCCCACCGAGCTGCGCGGCGTCCTGAGAGAGGCGCTGCACAATACACTCAAACTTTATGAAGAAGTATGACGGTCCGTTGTCATACTTCTTTTTATATGATGGCATAGCAACGACCCATTTGATGGACAAAGAAAAGGAGACGATTACGATGATTAATCCATCCGCAGAAATGTTCGAGTATCACAGCTGGGCTAACCGCACCATTCTAGGCAGAATCCATGAGCTTCCCTCCACTGTGCTGCACCAAGAGGTGAACAGCTCATTCCCGACCATCGCCCACGCCCTTAGCCATATCTACGCGGTAGACACGATGTGGTATATGGTGTTAACAGGGACGGAGATGCCCGAGGCGCTGCAAGCCTGCATTCCTCTGAACAGTCAGGTTCTCGATTCTGTAGAGGAATATGGAAGTGCTTATGATGCATTGACCGCCCAGTACCGGGAGTGGCTGCAAAGCGAGCCTGAATGGGAGCAGACGCTATTGCTAAACAATCCGTTCGCGGCCCCTCGGCATACCCGCCTCTCGGAAATTATGCTGCATGTGGTCAATCACGGGACATATCACCGGGGCAATGTCTCTACCATGCTGCGGCAGCTCGGCCATGCTTCCATCCAGAACGATTATTCGCTTTTCTGGTATCAGGAGAATACGCAAACCCTTCAACCATGATGAATGCTCATCCCCTCTTAACGGTAACAACGAGGGAAGCGCTGCGAGCATGGCTGCAGCAACATTGCAGAACAGAAACTTGCTGCTGGGTCCTGGTCAGCATGAAGCCAACACCGGATACGATCTTATACTTGGATGCGGTTGAGGAAGCGTTATGCTATGGATGGATCGATGGAACCAAGAAGAAAATCTCTGAAACAGCGCTGGCCCAAAGGCTGTCCCCGCGCAGCAAAAACAGCTCATGGACCGAGCTGAATAAAGAGCGGGTGCGGCGGCTGGAAAAGCTGGGACTGATGACAGACGCGGGCAGAGACGTTCTGCCTGATATGCGCCCCGAGGCTTTCACCATCGACGAGGATATCCAGCGAAGGCTGAAAGAGGACATGCAGGTGTATACAAACTTTATGGCATTTCCGGATCTGTACAAGCGAGTTCGAATCGATACGATTCAGAGTTATAAACACCAGCCGGAGCTATTCGAGCGCAGACTGGACAAGTTCATCACCAACACAAGAGACAACCGCATGTACGGACAGTGGCATGACGATGGACGACTGCTCGGGGATGAGGTTACATTGTCCACGCCGTAGTTGCTACCCTCTTCCAGCAAATCGCCCTTCATCCAAAGGCAAAACCAGGCCTCCTGCATCGCCCTAACTTCGCGCATGCCGGAGGCCGCTCCCGTTATCGGTGTATCACAATTATCCGCACAGTTGTCGGATGTATCACTACGATCCAGACCGTTCATCCATCCCCGTCCATCTCCTCATCCCGGGTGGATTACACCATCTTGTTACATCTGCCCTGCTTCAAGCTCAATGCCCTTCAGATCCCCAGTTTTCCTCCACTCCATATAAATACGTTCATTAAAGTCTCTCTGTTCTGCATGATCTTCCGCTCTTCGCTCGATCTCCTGAAAGCCCAGCTTTCGGTACAGCCGGATGGCCGTTTCGTTGCGGTCGGTGACTTCCAGCACATAGCGCCTGTAAGGAAGCTCTTCCATAACATAATGCATCAGGGACGTGGACACCCCTCTGCAGCGAGCCCGCTCTAATGTAGCCACACACTCAATATAACCGGTATCATCATCATAAGGCAGAGGGGAATTAAATTCGCCGCTCATCACGTTGTAAGCAAGCTCCCCTGTATTTATGCCAAAAGCCTCCTGCAAAGGCTGAAGCTCCACCGGCATCGCCCTCAACTTATTGCTCGAGCATCCCGCCATTCCCACAATCACGCCTGACTCCTCGGCCAGATAGAGCGCTTCCGGGGAGAATAAACGCTTAAAGGCCGATTTCAAGATTGAACGATCCCGGGTAAAGTACGACAATTCGTTGTAGTAACCGTCCACAAATACCTCGGCCACCTCATCCCGCACATCCCGTTCCGCGTCAGCCATGCGGATGATTCGCAGTCCTTTCATACGCTTCACATTCCTTCCTAAAGACATTCATCGCTGTTCACGCATTCGATGGTTTGCGGCGGAGTAACGTTCCTGCTCCGCTGATGCCTATCGCTTCCTCTCCATCGGCATGCTAGCTTCTCCTCCCCATCATAACGCGGATGATGGCAGTGCAAACACCTTCCGGGGATCCAGTTCGTGCTCCGCCCTGAGACTGAATTGCTGCCGTCTCGTCCGACGTCCGGGCGTTGTGACGCCGAGAATCGGTCCACCACAATATAAGATCAACGCCCCGCTCTCTCCTGCTCAAGGCAGAAAGGATCGGGGCGTTGATCGCCACATCACGTGTCAAGCAACATGATCGGTACGTATAACTGTTTTTCACACAACCGTCTGTCATAGCTTCCGCCCCATCTCGAATTTGAGCAGAATGGAGTCACACCGTTTCACTTTCACAGCTTCCATCCTCCATGGTTCATGCCGCCTACAATAGGTTTCGCTTACGGCTCAAACCCCTTCTGGCTCACCCATAATTGCGATGCCGGAAAAACCTCGCTAAACCGCTTATAGACACGCTCATATGCGGAGGGGTGATACCAGTCTTCCAGGCCAAGCTTGTCATACAGCGGCTTGATCGGCAGCTTCTGCGTACGCTTGCCGCCACTGCCGTCACCCATATAATAATCGTCAATGCACACCCGGTTGACCAAGGGGCGCAGCAGCTCCGGGAAAGCTTCCGAACTCGGCAGCACGGGGGCAATGGCTGCCTGGGTAGGCACCCCCGCTTCCTTCAACAGCTCCAGCGTCTTGATCCGTGCCTGAATCGGCGGCGCCGAAGGCGTGAAATGCTTGCGGATGTCATCGCGATCCGTCTCCACCGTCATGCTCACCCTGACGCGATCCTTCAGCGCCTTCAGCAGCTCAATGTCGCGCCGAACGAGCGGGCTTCGCGTCTGTACGAGCAGAAAGTCAGGCGGTTCCTCGACCATGACCTCCAGCAACCCGCGCGTCACACACGCCGTCGCCTCGATCGGCTGATACGGATCCGTGCTGGAAGACATGAAAATCGTGACCGGCCCTTTCGCCTTGGCTCGTTTCAATTCCTTGCGAAGCAGCGGTGCTGCTTCAAGCTTCACGTCCACCCACTGGCCCCATTCCTGCGCACGAAACAGCGAGACCGGCATTTGCCTGACATAGCAGTAGGAGCAGGCATAACTGCAGCCCGTGTAAGGATTCAAGGTGTGGCTGTAGCCGTTCAGAAATCCGGTGCCTTTATTCAGCAATGTCTTCGGCGTCTTGTATGCTGTTTCCAATTCCATGAGCCCCTCCTCCTTCCTCAGCTGTGCTGCCTATGTTCTGCTCGCGCCTGTCCATACGACACCACTGCACTGCGCATTATCCCAGCGCGGTGTTTCCCCGCATGGGTAGCGGCTGATCGACCACAGATCAGCGCGTCTCAAGCGCCAGCAGGCGCCCCTTCATCTCCAGCCCGCCGCGATACCCGGTCAGCGCGCCGTTCTTGCCGATGACCCGGTGGCAAGGAATCCGGATCAGCAGCGGGTTAGCCCCGATGGCTGCTGCCACGGCCCTTACGGCACTCGGCCTGCCGATATCATTCGCAATCTCGATATAAGTTAGCGTCCGGCCGTAAGGAATGTCGTTCAGCGCATGCCACACCTCCGTCTGAAACGGCGTGCCCTTGCAGTCCACAGCCGCCTCAAACCGAAGCCGGTTCCCTTGAAAGTATTCGATCAATTCCATCGTGTACGGTTCCAGCTTCGAATCATTTTGCTGTAATGTCCGCCCCGGGAAGCGAGCCGCCAACCATGCCCTCATTTCCTCATAGGGGCTGTCCTGGGATCCAATATAACAGAGGCCCTTGCCTGTCGCTGCGAGGTAAATCCTCCAGTCGTCATGGACCAGCCGGGTCCAGAATACATCATCATCGTTAGCAGGCATTCCAAACGCCCCCTTTTCAAGTTCCGGAATTGTCATGTAATTTGCGATAGCTGGACGGGGTCAGCCCCGTCTTCTTCTTAAACAGGGTGATGAAATAGGCCGAATTCTCAAGACCCACCTCACGTCCGATTTCCGCCACCGTTTTGCCGGAGTCTGCCAGCAGCTGCCTCGCCCTATCCATGCGGACATCCTGTATATATTCCAGCGGGGTCCGCCCTTGAATCCGTTTGAACGTCCGGTGCAAATGATACGGGCTTCCATGGCTGACAGTCGCCAGCACATCCAGGGTCAACGCCTCGTGACAATGGCGGTGAATATAATCGGTGATCCGCTGAATCCATTCCTGGTCCGGGGAATGCACATCGGCCGGCTTGCAGCGCTTGCATGGTCGGAAGTTCCCATCGATCGCTTCCGTACAAGTCGCAAAGATTCGCACATGCTCTCTTTTGGGCGGTCTGGACTTGCAGGATGGTCTGCAAAATATGCCGGTCGACTGAACCGCATAAAAAAATTGCCCGTCATAGTCCGAGTCGCATCGGATGATCGCGTTCCACTGCTCCTCTGCCGGTCTTGATCCGGTCGCCATATCGCTCACCTCCGGTACCATTATACCCGCAAGCAAGGGCTGCCGCACGGGTTTCGAAATAGAAGCGCAAGATCGCAAAATGCAATAATGGCCGAAGTTGTGATACAACCAATATAGCGGATAGTATCATAACCAGGAAAGGAGCCATCTCCCATGAAACATATGCTATCCTTTCAAATCGATGTGCCCGAGCCATTTCGCTTCTCGGAAAATTTGAACTACCTCTCCAGATCGCCCAATGAATGCCTGTACCAGATCCGGAGCGATCGAATCTATCGCGCCCTTCCTGTTCAAGGGAGCGCTGTCGTGATGGACGTCGGAGCGGATGCCGACGGGCAGGCCATCGCCGTCCGACTGCTCGGGGATCCCGATTCCCCTGTCGATCAGTTGCAGTTGCAGGCCCAGGCGGAGGCTTACGTTTGGGAATGGTTCGACCTGGATACCGACCTGGCCCCGTTTTATGAACAGGCGGAAGCTGACCCGCTGCTGGGGAAAGCCATCAAGGCGTTCTACGGATTGCGCCTGATCGGGATTCCGGATTTGTTTGAGGCGATCTCCTGGGGCATCATTGGCCAGCAAATTCATCTGGGTTATGCTTATACCCTCAAGAGACGTTTGGTGGAAGCCTACGGGCACAGTGTGGAGCATGAGGGTAACACCTATTGGCTGTTTCCGAAAGCCGAGGATATCGCCCACTTGGAGGTCCAGGATCTGCAGCCGCTTAGAATGACCGTCAAAAAATGTGAATATCTGATCCACACCGCCCGGTTGATCGCTGACGGAAGCTTAACCAAACTACAGCTTATGAATGCCGGCAGCCTGAAGCTGGCGGAGAAAAGGCTTGTCAGCATCCGGGGCATCGGACCCTGGACCGCCCATTATGTGCTGATGCGATGCCTGCGAATGCCGGATGCGTTCCCGATTGACGATGTCGGTCTTCACAATGCGATCCGGCACCTTCAGGGGATGGACCGGAAACCGACCAAGGCAGAGATAATGGAGCTGTCCTCCCGATGGTCGGGCTGGGAAGCTTACGCCACCTTCTATCTGTGGCGCTTTCTGTATTAACACTTGTCACAGACAGCAAACAGGGAAATCCCTCGCCCCGGCGCACATCATGCGGCCAGGCAAGGGATTTCCCTGTTCGTTTTCGCTATTAAGTCAGGCCGGTCCCGGCCCGCCCAAACTACTCGATAAAGTACAATTTGCCGTCCACCTCAAGCGAGATGGCCGACTGGGCCAGGTCATCCTTGAGCTGCTTGGCATAGTCGACAACCTGGTCGATAGCCGCCTTGTCAAGCTTGTCCGTAAATGCATACACAATCGTTACGTTCTCCTTGATGAGCGTGCCTTTATCGTCCACCCATGCGCCTTCACCCGGAATCGCCGTAGCTCCGCCGAACCAGCTGGACAGCTGGGTCAAGGTCTGATCGACAAACTTCTGATGCGCTTCCTCTGTAATCGGAATATCTCCTTTTACGGTGGAAGGCACATACACCTTGACGACATGACTCAAATGGAACTGGTCCTTCAGCGCACTTTGCGTAATCGCCGCTGCAGACGAATCCCCCTCTGCACTATACGACTGCTGTACCGGTAGAACCAGCAATGTCAGTAGTACACCGCAGGCCAGCGCAAGCGCCCATATTCTCTTTTTCATCCCCGATTTCTCCCTTATGTATGAATTTTCTCACTCATTATATAATGGAGCATTGCGAGCAGCAATGAAAACCTTGGAAATCGAGGGAGGGCAGCCTCGAATAAGAAAGCCGGCTCTCCAGAATACTCGCGGCGGAGCATCGGCGGCTCTTCTTACCGGCTACGCTTGCAATTGACCGATCCAGGTCAAGCTTTCCACCGCCTGATGATCCATACTGCCGTTCAGAATCGCCTGCACATCATTCAGCGTATCGTGAAGCGCGACACGCACCCCTTTTATCCCCGTGTATGGCTCAGCAATTACAAATGGCTGTGTAAGATAGGCTTCCAGCCGTTCTCCACGCTCATAAGCCGTAAGCTCTGCCGCCGGGATGCCCTGAACGCCCCGTACATTGACAAGGGAGCGCAGCTCGCGGTAACGCCGCAGCAGCTTCTGTGCACGCTGTTGAACGATATGATGCAGCTGATCCAGATGGCTGCCCTCCAGAACAGAGGAGGTGGAATGAAGCGGATGGACCGCCGGAAATTTATGCCTTGCTGCCAAATCGGCATCGAATACCCACAGCGTTTCAAGCGGCCCGTACGGCATGTCGTCGTCGACAACAGCTCCCTTCAGGTCGACCAGAAACGTGGTCACATTGTGAATGCCCTCCTGCTGCAGCCGCTCCTGAAGCTCATAGATTTCGCCTGTCAGCACATGCTCGCGATCGGCCGCGAACATAATCTCAGCCCCTGTTCCCATCTCCATGATCAGATTGTAGGTGTCATCGATCGAATGGGTAACATGTTGAACGTCATCCAGCATATCCTTCAGCTCCGGATACTCCCCATTGGGCTTTAACAGAATGGTGGCGTACCCGTCCTGCTTAAACCGGTGAAACAGCTCGCCGAGCAGCACCAGCTGTCCCATTCCGGGGCGGGCGACCAGACCCACAGTACCGCCTTTTGCCAAAGGGGCAAATAGATCCAGCGGTTTGATGCCCGTTTCAATCATCTCCACGCTTTCCCCGCGCAGAATCAGTTCATCCAGGCTGCATTTTGCCAGAGATGCCAATGCGGCAATGGTGCGGACTTCCGCCCGGCCAACGGGAATTTTCCCTGTGCATAAGTTGGAGACTGTGGCCGGCCGTAATCCGACAGATTTGGCTGCACTGGTCAGGTTTGGAACCCTTTGTCGTAACAGTGACACATTCAGCTTCAGATTGTCCAAGTGCTTACACCCTTTTTTAGTATAGATTCATGGTTCTTCCTAAAGGCTGGTTAGGAAAGAGTCTGCGGTGCGGACAAACAGATCCGCATCCGGTTCAAAAAGATTATGATCATGCTCCTCAAACGCCACGATTCTTGCCTGAGGCAGAACTCGCTTATATTGTTCCACTGCTTCTAATGATAACCCGGGATGTGGTTTTACGCCACGGATTATCAGGACTGGGCAAGTCAACCGAGTTAGGTCGTTCCACATGTCTGCCTTAGTCGATTCCCGTTGCAGTGCCTGTAAAGCTGATGTCTTCATACGATCAGACAGCTTCTTCCCTCTCCAAGGAGGCAGCGAGGCGAAGAAATCCACCCATCCCGCTGGCAGCTCGGTATGAACCGCGGGATAGTCTCCGATGATCAGGCCTTGAATGCGCTCCGGATTCTGAACCGCGTAGCCTAACTGATAGGACACGCCCCGGGAGTATCCCATGAGCACAAATTGCTCAAGTTCAAGATGACGAATCGCCGCATCAATGTCGCTAATATGATCCGCGAGCGTATATCCCGAAGCGGGCGAATCACTTTGGCCCCGGCCGCGAAGCGTGACCACAACGATATGCCGGGGGGACAGCTTCTCCATCATGGTGATATAGTCCTCGCCCGACTCGGACAATCCCGGGATGATGACCAGCGAGGCTTGTTTGTTCTTAAGATCCCGATGCACCTCCGTAACGTGAATATGCACCCCTTGGTTATTGACCATAGTCTCGTGTAACTGCATACCTTAAGCCTCCTTAGAACTGTTTTTTATATTAATGAAGTATGATCAATGCGTGATCTCCGTGATTTCATCCGTCTGAAGCCATCCCCTTACACATTCACCTGAGCGCCCCAAATGGTAAGAGGGCGTGTACGCCCTTAAGGGTATTGACGATCTGGGTTACCCGCAGATCCACCGTCAAGGTGGCGTAGGCATACGCCTCCGTTCTTGAAATAGAGTAAAGCTCGGTCATGAGATCTAGCATGCCGTTTAATGCCATCCACATGGCTTCCTCCAGGTCCTCATGAAACCCCATCGTAAGCCAGCCGGCATTCGTCTTGGCTCTAGGCATCGTTATCGGCATGTCGTCTCGGACATGAAAGGTTAGACACACCTTCTCCATCGGGCATTCGAGGGCGGGACCGCTAACTTCGCCGTCCCCCTGAGCCGCATGTCCATCCCCGGTGGAGAACAGCCCGCCATCCACCGGAATCGGCAGATACAGCGTGCTGCCAGCCGTAAGCTCTTTGCAATCGAGATTTCCTCCATAGGGGCGCGGTACAAAAGTCGTATGCTGACCCCTTTCTTTCGGCGGCATGCCCATGATCCCCATGAATGGCTTCAGGCCGACGCTGTACTTGAAATTTCCGAACTGGCTCCTGCCCGTCATTGTCTGGGCATCCAACTCAAAGTCCAGCGTCACTTCTTTGGCACGGGTCATGCCCAGCTTCTCGTTCCAATCGCTCGGAAACCCTCCGGCAGAGGTCCATCCCCACGATCCGGGAACGATTTCATTAATCTGAATCTCCAATGTACGTCCGGGTTTAGCCTCCTGAATATGGACAGGCCCCAATAACGCATGCCCGAACTGCTTCTCCTGCCGCTCCGGCTTGCGCTCCGTAAACTTCGTTCTCGGCGCGTCTGGGGCGACCCGTTTCTCCAGCCCCCAAGCTGCATCTAAGGTTTGATACACGACAGTATCCCCGGACTGAATATATAGGGCCGGCTCCAGTTCCCTGCTGAAAAATCCATGAAGCGTATGAATATCCGGTTGCAGCCTATGAACCTGTGACATTCCGGCTTTCTCCCTTCACAGCTAGATTCAGCGTGGTTATTCGATGATTCGAATCCACACTGTTACTTTATAGAGTATTTATAATTACTCTTAAAGTCAATTATAATTTTCTCTTTAACGTAATTATAATTACTCTATAATTATTTTGTTACTTATTCCCCTTTGCACCAAAGGAGGTCGTTGCAGCACAAAAAAACCGTCCGCAAGCGCAGCTCCACTGCGTGGGACGGTTCAATACCCATGCTCCCTTATGTTCTCCGGATACCTGGATTACAGGCTTGAGCGGTCTGCCGCCCAGGATGTTGCTCCATGCCCGGGAAGCGACACTGTCAATCCATCTGATCGGCCCGGAGTCTGTTCACAGCAACGCGATTGCTTAGAATACGCTTCGTACCAAGCCGCCGTCGATGCGCAGCGCCGAGCCGTTAATCGCCGAGGATTTAGGACTGCTGAGATACGTAACAAAATCCGCAATTTCCTCCGGCCGAATCAATCGCTGAATAATGGAAGTCGGCCGATTCTCCTTCATAAACCGCTGCTCGGCTTCTTCGATCGAAAGATCCTCATCCGGATACAGCGTATCCAGCATCTTTTCAACACCTTCCGTAAGCGTGGATCCGGGCATGACAGTATTCACGGTTACGCGGGTTCCTGTCGTCAGTTCGGCCAAGCTCCGGGAAAGAGACAGCTGCATCGTCTTGGTTGCGCTGTAATGCGCCATCTCCTGGGAAGGCATGATCGCGGCCTCACTGGCTATAAAGATGACCCGCCCTTCATTACGATGGATCATGTTTTGCAGATAGTGCCTGGACAGCCGGACCCCGCTCATAATGTTGGTTTCAAAAAACTTGAACCATTCCGAATCCGGAATATCAAAAAACGCAGCAGGTTCAAAAATCCCCAGATTATTGATCAGAATATCAACGACCGGGGCGGCTTCCCTTACCTGATGACAACCCTCCTCCGTACCGAGATCCGCCACAACATAACGAATCTCGGCATCCGGATGCACAGCGTGAATGTCATGAATGGTCTGTTTTACCTTGTCCTCATGTCTTCCATTAACAATGACGGACGCTCCCTCGGCTGCAAGCGACATCGCAACCGCTTTGCCAATGCCGGAAGTCGAGCCTGTTACCAATGCGACTTTTCCCTTCAATTCCAAATTCATATCAAGATCTCTCCCTTCTTTTAATATAGGGGACCCTCCCGATTTCCTTCATTACCGCCCGAGACCAGAAGAGCCACACGACGACACTTGCGTAAAGGGCAGGTGATCAAAAATCAAAGTTATCCGGGTCCGGACCGACCCGGCGGTCCTGGTTCAGACTGTCGATGCGCCGCATTTCGTCAGCGGTCAGCTCGAAGTCGAAGACTGCGCTATTCTCGATGATGCGATGTTCTCGAATCGATTTCGGAATGGTCACAACGCCGTTTTGCAGATCCCAGCGCAAAATAATTTGGGCTACCGATTTGTTGTATTTCGCCGCGAGTTCCTGAAGTTCCTCCTGTTCCAGCAACTGCCCCTGCATCAGTGGTGACCAGGCTTCCAGCTGGATTCCGTGCGCCCTGCAGAACGCATGCAGCTCCTTCTGCGTCAGTCTGGGGTGATATTCCACCTGATTGACCATCGGCTTGATGGTTGAATCTTTCATCAGTTCCTCCAGATGATGGATATGAAAATTGCTGACACCGATCGCTCTCACCCTGCCCTGCTTATACAACATTTCCAGCGCGCGCCAGGCCTCCTTATATTTCCCTTCAACCGGCCAATGTATAAGGTACAGATCCAAATAACCGAGCCCGAGCTTGTCCAGGCTTTGTTCATAAGCAGCCAGCGTCGCTTCATACCCGAGGTCGGAATTCCACACTTTCGAGGTGACGAATAGCTTATCCCGTTCAAGTCCCGCAGCTTCCAGTCCTTCCCGGATTCCCTGTCCTACCCCCTGTTCATTCCCATAAATCGCTGCCGTATCAATACTGCGATACCCGTTCATGATCGCCGTTCGCACGGCATCAACCACTTCGGAACCCTCCTCTACTTTAAAAACGCCAAGTCCCAGCCAGGGCATCCGAACGCCATTGGATAACGTTGTTGTATCTTTCAAGCCTTGTATATTCATTACTTAATCCCTCCATATGTGTATGGGCACGCGATGTACAGCACGCCGCCTTCTGTTAGATCCTGCTGCCTCTTGAGCTTCCACTTCAAACTTCAGCAGGCCGCGTCGCCTTCCCGGACGCGTCAAGCTGCCCGTTTATATACAGCTGTATAATGATGGGGTATGGTTTCAATCAGCATGCAAATGTTATTATGGTACCAACGGTGCGAAGTGTGAAGAACGTACTTTTTTGTAACATAGTTACCTTGAAGTATCGTAGATACTTTTTAGTGCCTATAAAGAATGGAGGAAACCGCATGCAGACGAGAAAATACAACATCGGCGTCGAAGCCGCCCTGGACGTGATCGGTGGCAAATGGAAGTGCGTCATTCTATGTTATTTGACACGCGGCCGGAAACGGACCAGTGAACTGAAGCGGCTGATGCCGCAAATCACCCAGAAAATGCTGACACAGCAGCTGCGGGAACTGGAGCAGGATGGGGTCATCAACCGCATCATTCATAACCAGGTTCCTCCCAAAGTGGAGTATGAGCTTAGTGAATACGGATGGAGTCTTCAGGGAATTCTGGACGCCTTGTGCGCTTGGGGAGAGAATCATATCGACAGAGTTTATGGTGACAAACTCACCATGTTGGAGGATAATGTTTTCACCGAGGAATTAAAGTCTCAGGACAACGGGAAGATCGCGGAGTAGAGAGGTCAACACATAGCTGCCTCCGGTAAGATTTGATATATGAAACAGGTGAAAATTAGTGACCACAACAAATCATAACCATTCTGGAGGGCGGCTGTTCACCTCCGTCGTTGGCACATGGATCAAGTGGCTGGTGCTGGGAAGCTTTGCCGGGCTGTTGACCGGGAGCGCATCGGCGCTGTTTCTGTACAGCCTCGAATATGTGACCGAGCTGCGCCTCGGCAGCCCCTGGCTGCTGTTTCTGCTGCCACTCGGCGGAGCGGCCGTCAGCTACATGTACAACAAATATGGTCTGAACAGTGCCAAGGGCAACAATCTGATCATTGAACAGATTCACGGGGGGCAAGAATCCATTCCGCTGCGCATGGCTCCGCTGGTGCTAGTCGGGACGCTGGTCACGCACCTCTTCGGCGGTTCGGCCGGCCGGGAAGGCACTGCGGTACAGATGGGCGGCAGCTTGACCGAATGGCTCGGCAAGCGATTCCGCGTGAGCAAGCTTGACCGTAAAATACTGCTGATCTGCGGCATCAGCGGCGGCTTCGGCTCCATATTCGGAACCCCGCTTGCCGGTACCCTGTTCGGCCTGGAGGTGCTGGCGATCGGGATGATCTCCCACCAGGCGCTGCTGCCAGCCTTTATATCCAGCCTGATCGGACATTTCACGGCGGAATCGCTCTGGGGCGTAATCCATGTCCACTACCCGATGGGCAGCGTTCCCGCATTCGAACCGCTTGTCTTCCTGAAGGTGCTGCTTGTCTCCATGCTGTTCGGTCTGGCCAGCAGAATGTTCAGCGAGCTGACACATGCCTTGAAGAAGGGATTCAGCTACCTATTCAGCAATCCGATGCTGCGAAGCGCAGCAGGCGGCGTGATCATCATCGGACTTGTCTATCTGGTCGGAACCCGCGATTATCTCGGGCTGGGGCTCCCCCTGATCGAAAGGGCGTTTTCCGGCGAAGCCACTCCCCTTGATTCGCTCGGCAAAATGCTGTTCACATCCCTGACGCTCGGGGCAGGCTTCCAAGGCGGTGAGGTGACCCCGCTGTTTGCCATCGGGGCTACGCTTGGCAGCTCCCTCTCAAGCTGGATTGGCTTGGCCGCCCCATTTCTGGCCGCGCTTGGCTTCATTGCGGTATTCAGCGGAGCAACGAACACACCGATCGCCTGCTTTATTATGGGCGTTGAACTGTTCGGCGCTGACGGCGCCGTCTACATGTTCATGGCCTGCATCATCAGCTACCTGTGCTCCGGCCACTCGGGAATATACACTTCCCAGCGCATCGGGGTGTCGAAGCACCCGTGGATCAGCCTTCCCGAGGGCATGACACTGGGCGGGATAAAGGCCGAACGGAACCGGACCCGGGTCCAAGACAACGCTGACCAGGACCACCATAACGAACCGTCATAACATTTCTTGATCGACAGAAAGGACGAATCCCGCTCGGCCTGAGCTTTAGGATTCGTCCTTTCTCTATCTTTCGATTCTGTTGTTGGGACAAGCTCCCCGGATTACACCGTGGACTTGCGAAGCATGAAGAGTGAGCCGATCGCCATCAGCAGCGCCCCTGGCAGACACCATAGCGACAGCTCAAACGCAGTCTTGCCGATAAACCACTCGAACACCGGCATCCACCCGTCAAAGGCTGTGACAATCACGCCGGCTGCCGACAGCAGGATGAAAATCCCTGCCAGGAATATAAAGGTTTTCAGCCCCCGGTAGCGGAGATAGAAGCTGCCTATCAGCATTCCCAGCATCGCGAACGTAATCAGCAGAATGGCAAACACGGTAAATTGAGCCAGGATCGATCCATCATTCAAGTAAGGCAGATGGAAGAAATGCATGCGTTCCCCCCAGCCATTGGTCCAGTTCTCAAGCGAAGACAGAAGCAGCAGCAGAATAGCGGTAAATATGCTGATCCCGATTATAAGGATCACCGTGCCGGTATAAAAGTCGGTTCGTCGAATGCTGAAGCCTAACGAAAATGGAAACAGTTGCACAACCCCTATAAGTGCACCGACAAACATGTAAATAAACATCGTGGCGAGCCCGCCAGTATAGAACTTCTCCCCATTGACTATGAAACCGATCAACAGATTGACGATAAAACTGAACATCATAATTGCCCACGGCAGGTAGAACCAGCCTAATTTCTGTTTCATGTGAATATGAATGACTCTGTTTACCTGGTTCATCCCCGGTTCACCGCCTTTTCAACTCTGGTTAAACTGACAATGAGATCTTGAAGGGACACAGCCGAAGTCTTCAGGCCCGCTTGCTCGGCCTCCTGCTGAATGGCGCCCCCTGTCTCTCCCATCACCGTCGCCGAGATCATGGAAGCGAACGGCTCACGTCGAATGACCTTTTTGCCCTGAACAAAAGCCTCCACCTTGTCCGCAGGACCGACCACCGTGCAGGCGCATCCACGCAGCTCCTCACTCTCTGCATCAAGAATGACTCTCCCCTGGTCGATCACAATGACGTGCTCCAGCAGGCGGCTAACCTCGTCAATCAGATGCGTGGACAATACCACCGTGCGCGGATAACGGGTGTAATCTTCAATCAGATGATCATAGAACATTTCTCTTGCAACGGCATCCAGGCCAAGATACGGCTCGTCAAAAATCGTAAGCGGCGCCCGGCTGGCAAGCCCGACCACAATTCCGACCGAGGATAGCATCCCTCGGGACAGTTTCTTCACAATCCGCTTCCGTGGCAGGCGAAATTCCTCCATCAGCTCGTTGGCATACGCTGCATCCCAGTTCGGGAATATCGTGGATGCCACATCCAGTACATCTTTGACTGTAAAGTAATCCGGATACCGCTGCCCTTCTTTAATAAAACAGATGTTCCGCAGGACCGCCTCGTTCTCGTACGGGCTCTGCCCAAACACCTTCACTTCCCCGCTCGTCGGGAATAACTGTGCAGTAATCATGTGCATGATCGTTGTTTTCCCCACGCCGTTTCGGCCAAGGAACCCATATATTCTATTCTCTTCCATCCGGAAGCTCACATCATTCACTGCTGTGACATCCGTATAAGACTTGCACAACTGCCGAACCTCGACCACCGCTTGACTCATTGTCCGCTTCCCCCTCTGCGAATCATGTCTGTTAATTGTTCAGTCGTAATTCCAAGTTTCGCCGCTTCCTTCACCGTCGTGACCACATAGTGCTCGTAAAACTCCTGCTTCCGCTTCTCAATCAGCTTCTCGCGCGCACCCGTCGCTACAAACATGCCAATCCCCCTTTTCTTATACAAAATCCCCTGATCTACCAACAGATTTACCCCCTTGGCGGCAGTAGCCGGATTGATCTGATAAAAGGCCGCAAACTGGTTCGTGGACGGAACCTGCGTTTCCTCAGGCAGTCGCTCTTCTATGATGTCATCCTCGATTTTGTCGGCAATTTGCATAAAAATAGGGCGGCTGTCATCAATCTGGAATGCCATCTTCTCACCCTTTCGTCGTTCGAGTTACCCATTACCACATTTGTTAGTTACTCATGTAATTAACCATACAAGACATGAAGTTAAAAGTCAACCTGATTTTTGCCTAAACTAACCATCTCGGAAAGCCGATATAAAAGGAATGTGCAGAGGCTAAAGTTTACATTGAAAGGAAATGAACACCAGAGATGAGTAGAAGAATTACAGCGATCATGCTGTCAGCAGCATTGCTGCTGCTCGCTTGGACCACACCGGCGACAGCAAGTCAGACGCCCAAAATGATGGCGTATGTTAACCAGAACAGCCAATCGTTTATTCCTGTAGGACTGTTGAAGGAGATTGAAGGGGTTAAAGTTAATTATCAGGCTGCGGAGAAAAAGATCGAGGTTACGAGAGAGGGAACCAAACTCACCTTCTTTCTTGGACAGAAAACCGCGTTAATCAATGGCAGCAAAACACAAATTCCGGCAGCTCCTTTCATCGAGGGCAGCTCCGCCTATGTGCCGCTGCAGCCGATCAGCCGTTATCTTGGCATGCGGCTGTCCTGGGACAAAAGCAGCTCTTCCCTTGCCATTACAAGCCAGGGAGAAACCAAAGTGCTGCCTGTATTGTCCGGCTCATTCATTAACGCCGGTGCCAAGCCCGTTGTTCACAGCAAAAAAACGTTCCGGGTCGGCTCCAGATCGTTCAATACCCAGGTCGTTACCGTTTCCCTGCTGCATCCCAAAATCAAACTGGACGTTGCCTTAGCCCATAACAAGGTGGGCGCCGTTGAAGATCTTCGCAGCATCGCCAAACGCAGCGGTGCGCTGGCGGCCATCAACGGCACTTACTTTGATGCTTATACAACCGGCGCCTTCAAAGCGCCGTACGGCTATATCGCAAGCGGCGGCAGCATTCTGAAGACAGCCCCGGGAGATAACCGGAGCATCTTCATCTATGACCGCAACAACCTCGCGACCATTGTGCCTGGACTGACATTCAAGGACCGCTTTGAGGAAGGTCGGATTGAGGGCGCCATTCAAGCCGGTCCGCGGCTTCTGACTGACGGAAAGATCTCTCTTGATGTGCGCAACGAAGGCTTCAAGGATCCGAAAATTCTTAGCGGCGGCGGCGCGCGCAGTGCCATCGGCATCACGAAAGACCACAAGCTTATTCTGCTTACCACCAGCGGCGCGACCATTCCGCAGCTGGCTGAAATCATGAAGCAAGCCGGAGCTTACCAGGCGATGAATCTCGATGGCGGCGCCTCCAGCGGCCTGTACTACAACGGCTCATATTTGACCACGCCAGGCCGGCAGATCAGCAACGCCATTTTGATTCAATCGAAGTGATGAGTTCCCTATCCCCTTGAGATGGCCGGATGTCCGGCGATTCTTCAAGGGGATTTTTTACGTGCCAATCATATAAAATCCCGCTATCGCCTGCCTTGTTGTTCCAAGGCGGGACGAATAACGGGATCTGAATAGGCGGCAGCCGATCAGGTCAGATCAGGACCGGCTCCCTGGCTGGACTCGAGCTCTGCCATCGTTGTCTCGATAATAACCCGAAGCGCTGCGAGCATCGTGTCATGCGACAGTGTCGGCAGTGACGGTTTGTCTACGGCCATCTCCGTTGAAGCCGGGAAGTGGACGAAGCCGCCAATTACCGGCAAGGCATGTGACTGAATATGATACAGCAGCGAATACATCGTATTATTGCAAATATAGGTGCCGGCGGTGTTGGAGACAGAAGCCGGTATACCCTGCTCCTTCAGCTGATTGACCATCGCACGAACGGGCAGGGACGAGAACAGGCCATCAGGCCCCCCCGGCACGATGGGCTCGTCCTGCGGCTTGGCGCCTTTGTTGTCCGTTAGGGATGCTTCTTGCGGTATATCCTTCACATTTACAGCAATCCGCTCAGGCGTTACAGCCGTTCTCCCTCCTGCCACCCCGGTTGCGATCACTGCATCCGGCTGCACCCGCTCCGTCTCCCGGATCAGCAGCTCTGCGCACTCATCATAATGAACGGGAAGCAGCACCGTATGAATCTCCGCACCCGGGATCGTCTCGTTCACGATGTCCCGAATGAGCCTTTCCGTCGGATTGATGGAACTTCCTCCAAAAGGTTCAAAACCTGAAATCAGCAGCTTTTTCATCGTTGTTCATTCTCCTCATTCCCTGATAATCGTTTCTTTCATCATAGCAGATGCTCTGCTAGTTTGACCAAATCATGTGGACATGCCATGCGCCGTCCATCGGTTTAATCCAGCTCGAAAGTATAATATTATGTCATATTTGGCAAAATAAAACGTAGCTTGTGATTCAAAGGAGGTGTCCAGATGAGCACAGAAAACAACAACCAGCCGACGAAAGCGGAAGTTCAAACGACCCAATTAAACAAAATGCCGATTCCCGGAGAGAATGAAACCCATATTTCCGAGGAAGAGGTTGCCGAAGCATTCCAGCAGCAATCGACGGAGAACCGCACTTCCGGCAATCAACAATCCTAAAGCAAACTTCAACGAATCATACGTCTCACAGATGGCAGCTTCAGGGCTGAGCACTGTGAGACGTTTATATTATTCGGCGAGCCGCTAGGACCGGCTGCGGTAACGCCCCGTCCGCAATTCCTCAATATAATTGTCCAGGAACGGCATCCCGGACGAGACGGCATCCTGCACCGCCCGCTCAATATCATACGGCACCCGGACCCATTGCATGCTGAGTGCAGCGGAGGTTCTGCTGTCGTAACGGCCTTCCAGAATGACGTAGGAAGCCTGCGGCATGTCCAGCGGATTCCCCACACTGCCGGTATTAAACAGCGTCTTGCCATCCAGATGCTGGAGATAGGCATTGTGAACATCCCCATAACCGGCAACATCCGCTTCACGGTCTGACAAACAGCAAGCCGAGCCTTCGAATAACGACAGCCGCTTCTCCAGCTCATCCCACGGCTGCACCCGCTCATAGACGCTTCTCGGCGAGGCATGGAACAGCCGAACCCATTTTCCGCTCATATAAAATTCAATGCAAAAAGGCAGCTTGGCCAGCGTATCCAGCCGCTTCTGGCCCAGCTTGCGCTGATGCCACCGAAGCGCCTCCTCCTCTGTCTTACGCACGATAAAATCATCCCAGTTCCCTCTCACTATCCGTTCGCAGTTCGCTTGGATCATATCGACCGCGATATCCCCATCCGGCCCTTTCCCGATCAGATCGCCCAGGCAATAAATCACATCCACGCCTCGGCTGCGAATATCGTCCAGCACGGCCGAAAGCGCCGGAATATTGCCGTGTATGTCAGAGATGATGGCTATTCTGTCCATTGATGCTCCGCCTCCCATCAACAATGCGTTTCCATTTTACACTACGCCAACATTGCCAAAATAACAAGCGGCCACGCAGTAGCCGTGACATTCGCGCTGTATCATTTTAATTCATTATGGCTTTTTATCAACCCGATCCGTTGCGAAAGCGCCGATATCTCCTCGCAGGCATAAGAAAACCTAGCGGGAAACCCACCGCTAGGTCCTATGAGATGCGTCATCATCCATTTGTGCTCTGAACGAGGACAGGTATTGGCTGCAGTCACTGTTAGGCAGGGAGCCGCTTCCGGACTCCCCCACATGATGACCGAGACTTAATGCGTCGTCCGCTCGGAAATTTCACTCAAGGCATCGCCGGCTTCGTTTACAAAAATGTTCACTCTGGCCAGGTCGCCGATGGCAGCCATGCCCACCAGTTCACCATTCTCAACGATGGGAATACGGCGAATTTGGTGCTCAGCCATCATCCGGGACAATTCGTGAACATCCGTATCCGGCGTGCTCGTAATGACATCGGTTGTCATAAAGCTGCTGCATGTTTCTGCATTGACGTCTTTTCCGTCAGCGACACAGTTAATGACAATATCCCTGTCTGTAATCATGCCTACCACTCGTTTGCCTTCACACACCGGCACCGAACCACAGTTCACATCCCGCATAATTTGGGCTGCCGATACAATCGAATCCTCCGGCCGGCATACTCTCACGTTGTCCGTCATAATCTCGCGTGCTGTTGTCATGTTATCCTCCCGATACGATTACAGATTTTATTCGATCATTCTGTCATATTTTGTCCTGCCTGCCGGATATTATTCCAGGCCGCAAGCGTACGGGCTCCCTATCGAATGCCTGTATAATTTTTACTCACATGAAAGACATCCATGAATAATATTAATTAGTACCTGAGCCAAAAAGGATGGGAGGCTGATGAAACGTGAGGAAATACCGGATGATCGGCTTGTGGTTATGTGCAGTCATTCTGGTGCTTGCCGGCTGCACCGGAAGCTCGTCCAACGAAAAAACGAAAACGCTTACACTGTGGTACTGGAATCGAAGCCTCGATGACGGGCTGCTCAAGGCGGTAGAACAGCAGTTTCCAGGCATTCGGATCGATGCCCAGAAAATCGGCGGCGATTTCAAATCGAAGCTGAAAACAACGTTGGCTGCCGGCTCCGGAGGCCCGGATATCGTTGCATTTAACGATTGGGTTACCGAGCTGTTCGCCAGCTCCGACCGCTTCTACGATCTGTATGAGCTTGGGGCCGCCGAGATTGAAGATGATTTTCTCGATTGGAAGTGGCAGCTGGGCGTCACGCCCGAAGGCACCATGATCGCTTTGCCGATCGATACCGGGCCAACCGCTTTGTATTACCGGGCCGATCTGTTCGAGCAGGCCGGTCTGCCGTCTGACCCGGAAGAAGTGCACCGTATGCTGTCCACCTGGGAAGATTATTTTGAGGCTGGCGTGCAGCTGCAGCAGCATTTCGGCGGCTCGGTCAAACTGACCGACAACATCAGCAACATTTACAACCAGATTAACGCCCAATCCGAGACGATTTATTTTGACCGGGATGAAGAGTTTATCGGAGAGAGCTCTGCCTCCTCCATGCGCTCCGCATGGGACCTGGCCGTGAAGGCCTCGGAGCTGGGGCTGCTGGCCAACGCCAACACCTCCTCCTCCGAGTGGAACGCTGCGATCAACAATGGCCGCATCGCTTCGTTTGTCGGCGCGGTCTGGATGAAGGAGATTCTCCAGCAAGCCGCACCGGACACGACCGGCAACTGGAAGGTGGCCAGAGCGCCGGGCGGAGACGGCAACAATGGCGGCTCGTTCCTGGCAATTATGAAGTCGAGCGAGTATCCGCAGGAAGCCTTTGAGGTCATCAAGTGGATTCAAAGCCCGGACAATCAGATCCAGACCTTCAACAATATCAACCTGTTTCCGTCGGCCAAAGCCGCGCTGGAAGCCGAGTCCATGCATGTGGAAGAACCCTTTTTTGGAGGCCAGGCGACCGGCGAAATATTTACCGAATCAGCTCGCAATGTGAAGCCAGCCTACTTTGGAGCCAAGTATGCGAACATTAACGGCATTGTGACCCGGGAGCTATCCATGGTCGCCCTGCAAGGCAAGAACAGCGAGAAAGCCTGGGAGGATGCGCTTAACCGGGTAAAGAAAGAGCTTCTCCGCTAAGCCGAGTCAAGGCATGGAATATGCATTTGAGGCTTCAATGCAAGTATGGTATCAACCTTGAATCCCCTGGAGGTGACTGCCCATGAATCGACCTGTCGAGCCATCCCCGATGCCGCCGCATCAAGCGGAGGCCACGAATTCACGGAACAATCGGCGGCTGATGAGTACCATCTGGAAGCATCGCAAGGAATATTTGGCCATCTCGCCATTCTATATTTTGTTTGCGATATTCGGCCTGTTCCCGATTGGATTCTCCATGTTTCTTTCTTTTCAAAAATGGGACGGCATTTCGGAAATGTCCTTCAACGGGCTGAAGAACTATCAGTTTATGCTTACCGATCCGGAATTTTGGCGCGCCGTCTCCAATACGCTGCTGATCTGGATCTATTCCACGATTCCGATGCTGTTTTTTGCCTTGATCATCGCATTCCTGCTGCATGCCTCGTTCATGCGGTTTCGGACGTTCTTCCGGATCGGATACTTCCTGCCGAACGTGACCTCGCTCGTTGCGGTTGCGATCGTGTTCGGAACGGTATTCTCCAATAACTATGGACTGCTCAATTACGTGCTGTCTCTGGTCGGACTCGAGTCAGTGGAATGGCTGAACAAAACGTGGGGCATCCAGCTGGCAATTTCGGTCATGATCATCTGGCGATGGGTCGGCTATAACGCCATCATCTATCTGGCGGGCTTGCAGAGCATTCCGTCCGTCCTGTACGAAGCGGCCAAAATCGATGGCGCCTCGGGCCTGCAGGCGTTCTTCCGAATCACCATTCCTTGTCTGCGGCCGATCATACTGTTCACCGTCATTACATCGACGATCGGCGGCATGCAGATTTTCACGGAACCGCAGGTGCTGGTTGGCAATGACGGCGGTGTGAGCGGCGGCGGTCTTACGATCGTGCTGTATTTGTACCGCGAAGCGTTTGTGAACAACTATTTCGGTTACGGCGCTGCCGTTGGCTGGGGGATGTTCATTCTGATTGCCCTTTTCTCCATCCTGAACTGGAGAATGGTGCAGGGGAATTCGTCCAACCATTGATTTTACGGAGGTGAAGCTTATGTTCACTCGAAAATCGTTTGTGCTCTACCTCGGGCTTACGATCGGACTGCTGCTGTCCATATTCCCCTTCTACTGGCTTGTGGTGATGGCTACGCGGACGACCTCGGATATTTACAGCTATCCGCCCAAGCTGTGGTTCGGACCGCATCTGTTTGACAACATATCGCGCGTGATGGCCAGCATCGATTTTTTTGGAGCCTTCCTGAACACGTTGTTTGTTGCATCCGCTTGCACCATTCTTGTGCTGTTCTTTGATTCTCTGGCCGGGTTTACGTTTGCCAAATTTGATTTCCCGGGAAGAAAATGGCTGTTCATCGTCCTGCTTGCGACCATGATGGCTCCGGCCCAGCTCTCTCTCGTTCCGTCCTTTGTTATTATGGCGACATTCGGATGGGTGGGGACCTTTAAAGCGCTCATCATCCCCGGAATGGTAAACGCTTTCGGCATATTCTGGATCCGGCAGTACGCCCAGGAGTCCATTCCTTCGGAGCTGCTGGATGCCGGCAAAATCGACGGCTGCGGGTTCTTCCGTCTGTATTGGAACGTAGCGCTGCCGATTCTTCGTCCCGCCTTGTCGTTCCTGGCCGCCTTCACCTTCATCGGCGTCTGGAACGACTATCTGTGGCCGCTCATTATTCTCAATGACGAGAGCAAATTTACGCTTCAGGTAGCGCTGGCTTCCTTGAACGGCATCTATACGACCGATTATGCGATGGTGATTGCCGGAACGCTGCTGGCGGTAATCCCCCTCATTGTCCTCTTCCTGTTCGTCAGCAAGCAGTTTATCTCCGACATTGCGGCTGGCGCGATCAAGAGCTGAATCCAATCCCGTCTTCAGAAGCTGCCCGGACATCCGGGCAGCTCTGTTATATCCATGCGCACTAGCCCCCTCCTCCCGCTAAAATTCAACATCAACCGGACCATTGTGGTACTCTCTCATTTTTTTCATGTAACATACGAAACTCAACTAGTTATAAAGCCTGGTACATCTGTCCGAATCTCTCACCAAACTCTTCACAAACACGAATATCTTGTTTTCTTCGCCAAAGGTCATTAGAACGAACAAGACATTATAAAGGTAATATTTCTAAAAATTTCTAAAAAAATAGCTTGTGCATCTCATTTGATGAATTTATACTATACCATAAATTTACTGTTAGATAACATTTTTCATATTATATGTAATTTAATATAACATTTTGTAAATCTATCAACCGGATTCACTCATCCATGTCTGTTTATGTAAACATCCTTCATGGCTCCGTTATCCTATACCTTCTGCCGATTCTGCAATGACGAAGCCTGCTGATTTCCTCAGAATGCATCAACCAAACAGTCTTACGGTCTGAATGTCTCTCTCCTCTGTACGGCTATAATCCCTGTGCTATAAGCTCCAAGACCCGCATCCATCAATAAATTCACGATCCTGTAAAGGGGGTGATGATCAAATCTATCAAGTCTAGGGCGTGTTGTACCCGCGAATCGCGGCCGCTTCCTGTTTTCGTTGTTGGATAGGGAATTTTCGATGATTACTACTCAAAAAACCGGGTAAAAGGAGTGGGATACTAGTGTTTAAAGTTGGTAGATTTCGTAAGCCCCTAACGATGGGCCTGTCGCTTCTCCTTGCATTTACGATGGTACATCCGGTTTCTGCTGAAAATCCCGCATCGCAGAAGATCGACATGAAATCCGGCCTGGCCGAGATTTCGACCGCCAAAGTGAACGCCAAACTGAACCAGCAGTTTAAGGACAATGAATATGTCACATATCTTGTAAAAATGAAGGAACAGGTGGACACCACTCGCGTCTCCAAACAAGCGATCGAGAAAGCAGCCGTGGAGAAAATGACGCCGGCCGCCGCCAAGCTGTCGGTCAGAACCTCCGTTGTAAGCTCGCTTAGGGAGACCGCCTCCCGAACCCAGTACGCCCTGGAACAGTATCTTGAACAAGAAATTGACCGCGGCAAGGTCAAAGAATATAAAAGCTTCTTCATCGTCAATGCGCTTGCGGTTACCAGCACCAAAGAGGTGATGGAGAATCTGGCCCTGCAGCCTGAGGTGGAGAAAATCCTGCCGAATGAAGAACGCTTCCTTCAGGAAACGGTGATTGACAAATCCGTTCAGGCGCCGGACCACAAGCAGAATAGCGCTAAGGATGATCCGAAAGCCAGCAAGGACGCAGAGGCCGCTGCCCAGGCACCTGCTGCTGGCAGACCGGCGAACGGCAGCGGCGCCCAGACGGCCGTTGAACCGAAGGAGCCTGCAGCGGAATCCGCACTCAATAACAGCAATGTGGAATGGAATATCGATTATATTAACGCCCCTGCAGTGTGGGAGCGCGGGATTGACGGAACAGGCATCGTGGTGGCCAATCTGGACACCGGCGTGGACCACAATCATCCGGCTTTGGCCCGGAAATGGCGTGGACGGGATGCCTCCGGCAACATAGTCAATCCGGAGCTGAGCTGGTATGACCCGCACAGCCGCGCTTCACTCCCTGCCGATACCGATGGTCACGGGACGCACACGATGGGAACGATGGTCGGCTCTGAAGCGAACGGTGACAATATCATCGGGGTTGCTCCTGGAGCAACGTGGATTGCAGTCCGGATCTTCAATCCTTCGACGACCGATGCCATCATTCTGGACGGTGCCCAGTGGCTGCTCGCTCCTGTCGATGCTCAGGGCAATCTGCATCCGGAGCTTGCGCCAGATGTGGTGAACAACTCCTGGGGCGGCGGACCCGGGCTTGATGAATGGTTCCGGCCGATGGTGCAAGCGTGGCGAGACGCCCAGATATTCCCGGAATTCTCTGCGGGCAACACCACGCTGACGAACCCGGGCGGACCCGGATCGGTAGCCAATCCGGCCAACTATCCGGAAAGCTTTGCTACCGGTGCAACAGACATTAACGGCAATCTCGCTTCCTTCTCCCTTCGCGGCCCGTCTCCTTATGGCGAGATTAAGCCGGAGGTATCCGCGCCGGGCGTCAACATTCGCTCCGCAGTTCCTGGCGGCGGCTATGAGGGCGGCTGGAACGGGACCTCGATGGCCGGTCCGCATACGACTGCGCTGGCAGCGTTGCTGCTCCAGGCCAACCACTCGCTTACCGTGGATCAGCTGGAACAGATTATGACCGAAACGGCCACCCCGCGCACGGACAGCCAGTATCCGACATCCCCGAATAACGGTTACGGACACGGCATCATCAATGCACTGGATGCGGTCGGCTCTGTTCTCGAAGGGATCGGAACCGTATCCGGCAGAGTGGTGACGGCTGGCGACGATTTGGAGGAGCCTGTGCTGGAGCATACGCCGGTCAACTCCGCCTTCACCGGGATCGATGTCCCATTGACCGCTTACGTCTCAGACAATGTCGGCGTGGTCTCGGTTGAAGCCTTTGCCAAGACAACCGGAACGGATAACTATTTGTACCTGCCGATGCAGCGCATCGCCGGGGATAGCAAGGCCGGCACTTATACGACCGTCATTCCTGCTTTTCTGGTCGAGCCGCAAGGGCTGGAGTACTATATTCGAGTGAACGACTACGGCAACAACGGCTATGAAAGCAAGGTGTACAAGGTTGCCGTATCGAATGGCGTGAAGCCTGGCTACATCCAGGATTTTGAGGAAAGCGACCTCGGCTTCACCACCGGGGGAACAGGCAATACCTGGGCCTGGGGGGCACCAACAAGCGGTCCGGGCAGCGCGTACTCCGGGGACAAGCTGTTTGCGACCAATCTGGCAGGAAGCTATCAGGCGAATGCCAACGCCTTTTTGCTGGCTCCCCCGATTGATCTGACGGACAGTCCTGAAGGCGCGATCCTCTCCTTCAGGCACTGGTACGATTTCGAGAACAATTATGATTTCGGCAAGGTGTATATCGCTTCCGAGGATAGCGACTTCGTCTTTGAAGAAGCGTTCAGCTTTACCGGAAGCGATAGAAACTGGCGCCTGCAATATTTGGACCTGACCTCCTATGGCGGTCAGCGCGTGTTCGTCCAGTTCGTTCAGACGAGCGACGGCTCCGTGCAAAGAGACGGCTGGTATATCGATGACTTCTCCGTCCAGCCTCTGGATGATGTTGCACCGGGCGCACCCGCCAACCTCACCGCCGAGACGGACATCGTCGGCAATGTGATCCTGTCCTGGACCGCGCCCGAAGATGAGGATTTGAGCTCCTTCACCGTGTACCGCTCAACCACATCCGGCGCAGATTATGAGGCGATCGGCTCCGCATCGGCCACCTCCTATACGGATACAACAACCGCATCCGGCTCCACTTATTACTATGCGGTTGCAGCGGTCGATTTCAGCGGCAATGAGAGCGCCAAGTCCAATGAAGTATCGGTGTCCGTGAACGTCCCGGAAGATATCTTCATCGATACCTTTGACGGAGACAGCGACAACGGCTGGACTCACTCCGGAACGAATGATGAGTGGGAACGCGGCGTTCCGACCTCCGGACCAGGCCAGGCGGCCTCGCCTCCGAATGTATGGGCCACGGATCTGGACAGCAATTACGAGAACGGATCCAACTATTCGCTGGTTTCGCCTGTGATTGACCTGACAGAGGTATCTCAAGCTGCGTTGACCTTTAATCACTGGTATGAAATCGAAGGCGGTTATGATTTCGGTTATGTGGAAGCCTCCAAGGATGGCGGCAACACCTGGACGGAGCTGGGCCGCTTCTCCCACAACACGAACGGCAGACAGTGGGCCCCGGTATTCTACAATCTGGAGCCGCTGATCGGCCATGAGGCGCAATTCCGCTTCAGACTGACGTCCGACAACAGTGTGGTTCGACCAGGCTGGTACATCGACGATTTCCGGATCTTGGCGGTTGAGCCGGAGACAGCAACCAAGAACGACGTTCTGGAACTGTCCCGGGACAAAGAAAAGCCGGTCTACGATAACTCCTGGTATAAAGTGACCAGCACCGACAAATACGAGTTCAACCAGGCACAATCGTCTGCGCCGCAGCCCGCTGTGAAAACCGGCGAGATCGTGCCGCAAAGCCTGCCGGCCTATGCCACGGTCACCGTGATCGAAACAGGACGCTCGGTGAAAACCGACCCGGCTACCGGACGATACAGCTTCACACATGTTGCAGGTGACTACACATTAAAAGCGGAGGCGTACGGCTATTATCCGCAGACGCAATCGATCACGATTGCGGATGGCAGAGATGTCAGAGCCAACTTTAATCTGGAGGCGATCCCGCAGGGTCGAATCCAGGGTGTTGTCATCGACGAGCGCACCGGAGAACCGGTTGCCGATGCTGCCGTTCTTCTGGTGGAAGATCCGGCGGTAAGCCCGGCTCGCACCGATGAGAGCGGCAGCTTCACCCTCGAAGCGCTGGAGGGAAGCTACACGCTGTCCGTCAAGGCAGCCGATTACTACAGCACAACGGTAGAGGTTACCGTTCCGGGTAATGGCGTTGCCGAAGTTGCAATTGAACTAAAGCCGTTTATCGGATTCCCTGGAGAGATTGCATATGATGATGGAACCGCTGAAAATGCAAGAGCCTTTAACGCCGCTAATAATGCTTGGGCTGTCCGTATGACGCCAGAGTCAGATGTGGCGCAAGTTACCGGCGCCTCCTTCCGCTTCTGGAATACGGAATGGCCGACGCCGGGCGGAACGGCATTCCAATACGCGGTATATGACGCTTCCGGAGCTGGTGGTGCCCCGGGACGCCTGCTCGCTGGACCATTTGACGGCACCGCCCTTCGCAATGATCAATGGACAGTAGTGGAATTCCCTGAGCCTGTAACGGCAGAAGGCGATTTCTATATCGTGTATATCCAAACGGCTGCCAATCCGAACGCACCGGGCCTGGCAACGGACGAGAATGGCCCGAATGCCGGGCGCAGCTGGCAGCGGGTAAGCGGTGCGTGGTCCGCCTCCCCTGCAGAAGAGGGCAATTACATGATCCGCGCCATCGTGCGCTATCCGGTGAATGCACCTGTCATCACATCGCCTGAAGCGAACGCCTATACGAATCAGTCTGTCATTGCCGTGACAGGAACTTCTCCAGCCACCGGAGCGGAGATTCAGATCTACAATGATGATGAGCCCGCAGGTTCGACAACGGTGGACGAGAACGGGCAGTTCACCCTGGATGTTGAGCTGTACCCGGGAGCCAATACCCTGACAGCCGAAATTGTTGTCAACGGAAGAGCTACCGACCGCTCGCTCCCTGTAGTTGTAACACTCGACCAAACGCCGCCGGAGCTCAGCATTCTCTCTCCGGAGAATGGAAGCCAGATTAACGCCGAAGTTGTACGCATCATCGGCAGCGCACTGGATGATTTCCTGGACACGCTGTTCATCAACGGTCAGCCTGTGCAGCTTGACGAGAGCGGCGCCTTTAACCATCGCTTGCTGGTCGATGAAGGCGAGAATATCATTACCGTTACAGCAACCGACCTTGCCCGGAATGAAACGACGGTCACTCGCTCCGTCTATGTCAACACTTCGCTGCCGGAAATCCTCAACGTTTCGCCGGCTGAGGATGTTCACATCGCAGGCGGAGAGACGTTAACGGTGTCCTTCGACAGCGTGCCTGGGCTTGCGGCATCCTTCAGCATCCAGCTGCCGTTTGAGCTAAGCAGCCAGTCGCGCGGGGAAATACCGCTTCAAGAGGTGGCCCCGGGGCATTATGAAGGAACTTATACAACGCCAGCCTCGCTCGTGCTTGAAGGCGGCGTGATCGTCATCCGCGTGCAGGATGGCTACGGCAATGTTGCCGAGACGCAAGCGCCGGGACGTCTGTATGTAGCGGCCGGCAACAGCGGTGAGGAACCGGAGCCTGAACCCGAGCCTCCAATCCCTCCGGCAAATCTGGAGCCTGTTGCTTTGATCAACGCTCCTAGCACAGCGCGGAGAAACCAGAACATCAATTTTGACGCCCGCTCCTCCTATGATCAGGACGGCCGCATCGTCAGCTATCACTGGAACTTTGGCGATGGAAGCACCGCTGCCAAAGCCCAAGTCAAGCATAAATACAAATCTGCGGGAACCTACACCGTTCGCTTGACCGTGACTGATGACAAGGGAGCGCAAAGCTCGGCCGTTCACACCGTAATCGTCCGCAACTGATTGTAAGGTAACGGCGGGACCGGGCTGGCATATAGAGCAGCCAAATTCATAGCAAATTAGGCCCGGTCCACTGCATGACGCAGTGAGCATGCTCCAACCAAACCTAACACAAAGGCAGACTGCTGCGATCCCAATAAGGATCAGCGGCAATCTGCCTTTTTATCTGCCGTCCGCCGGCCATGAGGTTCGTGTGGCGCATGTTGAACGCTCGCGCAGCAGCTTACATGCCATGAGCACGGCTCCGTATGCGGCATTCTTCATCGGCAGGATTAAACGCGTGCTCGGATACGTTTCCTTCAGCTTACTGGCGAGCGCCTCCTGAACGAAGGGAGACTGTTGCAGCACACTGCCAGCCACGGCAATGGGACTATCTTGCAGCCCCAGCTTCTCGATCACGGGTACAAGCAGCTCGTGCAGACTGTCCGCACATCGCTTCGCAATCCGCAGAGCCTGTTCATCTCCCTGCTCACATGCTGTTGTCATAATTGGCGCTAAGGCAGCAATGTTCTTCTTGGTCGTTTCCTTGCTATATACGAATCCGATAATTTCCTGCACCGTGTGCAGCCCAAGCTGCTTGTAGACCATCGCCGGAATCACAGTATCGCTCAGCCTGCCATCCTCCGCCTGAACAAGCACCGACAGCAGTTGTCGGCCAATGCTGTAGCCGCTGCCCTCATCATCGATCAGATGCCCGAAGCCGCCGCTTCGATGCTTCTCTCCCTTCGCATTGACCCCAAAGCAGATGGAGCCCGTTCCCGCGATCAAAATAATCCCCTGCATCGCATTGTGCGCGCCGTACAGGGCGGTTTCCTGATCCCCTGTTATCCGGAGCGCACCCTCATAGCCTTGCCTGCGCACGCTGTGCTCGAGCTTTATGCTGACTTGCGGATTGCTGATGCCTGCTGCCCCGATCACGATTTGCTGAATCGGGCCGGACGAACCACAGCATGCCTTGATGCGGTCAAACATCTCCTGAAAGGAAGCGGCAATCGTCTCGGCATCGCCGCCATTGTAATTAATCGCGCCGACATGGAACTGCTCGATCAGCTCGCCCTGATCAGAGGCGATTGCTACCGCTGTTTTCGTGCCGCCACCATCTATACCAATGACATAGGCCATCTTAGATCCCCCTTCACTTGCGCTGTACAGCCCTTACATATAAATGTGGTATTGCTTTTTCAGTTCAGCGAACCGCCTGCTATCCTCAGCAAACTGCTCCAGCAGCTGTGATGCGGAAGCTTGCGTCTCTCGATATAAACGGTCACCGCACAGCAGATCGATAAACGGACGAGAACCCTCCTTAATCGGCGGTAGGAACGAAAACGGCTCATACATATCCCGAATGGCAAACATTAGCGTGACACCGATCTCAAGCGGCCTGATAAGCTGATCTTCTGTGACATACAGCTGGACGCCGCCGCATAACTCACCTGCATGCTTCGAGACGGTCGGCTTAAAATGCACGGGACGGAAGCGAACACCTGGCAGCTGCTTCGCGTTCATCACATCGGCCAGCTGCTGTGCTTCGATGTAAGGCGCGCCGATCATTTCAAACGGAAAGGTCGTGCCCCTTCCTTCTGAGCAGTTCGTTCCCTCGAACAAGCATGTGCCCGTATAGAGCAGCGCCGTTTCATAGCGCGGCATGCCCAGCGATGGATGCACCCAGGTCAAACCCGTCTGCGGAAAACGCATATCGCGCGTCCATCCCGCCAGCGGCACCACATGAAGCTCGGCCTTCCAGCCCTGCTGATCATTCGCCATCATCGCCACCTCGCCCGCCGTCAATCCATAGCGGACCGCCAGCTCATAGTTGCCGACGAATGACCTGTAGCCCGGCTTCAGCGTATTTCCCTCCACCGTTACGCCGTCCAGCGGGTTCACGCGATCAAGCACGATGAATGGTATCCCTGCCTTCGCACAATCCTCAAGCGCATACAGCATCGTATAGATAAATGTATAATAGCGCACCCCAACATCCTGAATGTCGTATACGAGCACGTCGATCTCTTCCAGCATCTGTGGCGTGAGACGCTTGGAGTCCTTGCGATACAGGCTGTGAACCTTCACCCCCGTATAAGGATCAATATACGTATCCACCAGCGCGCCTGCATCCAAATCGCCTCGAACGCCATGCTCCGGCGAGAACATCGCCGCCAAGTGAAAATGCTCATGCACGATGGATATCGTCGATCTGAAATCTGCCGTAAGGCCCGTAGGCGTTGTAATCAAACCCACTCGTTTGCCCTCCAGCAGGTGACGATAGTTCAGTAGCGAATCGACGCCGTTACGTACCATTTCATGCTGCCTCCTAATCTTTATAGCATCCGGTCCCTTGCTGCTTCCTCATGCGGTAAAGAAACGACGGTATGCTGACAAGCCAAGAAACACGCCGCTTTATCTTTTCGTACACCGCCCAGCGTCCAGCTCTCAGCGCGCGGTGAAAAAGCCTCGCCTTTATAATAAACTCGATTGTCTAATTTTCATCGTTTCAGCTGGAACCATAAAGGCTTCCGCATATGTTTGTCTTGCCTCACAGCCGCGCACAACCGCTAACGCCTTATAATAATCCAAATACCTGAATGATTTGCTGCCCGTGACGAACCAATGCTTACTAAGCGCCTCGATCCATAGATCAAACGCCGCCTGGTCGAAATCAACGTAGACGTACGGGACATAGTCCACGGCATCCTCCCAGTTCTCGGAGTAATACAGTCTGGCCGCGAAATGATGGGGCAGCTCGCGCTCAATCGTGGGCATGCTGGCATAGAAACGGGCATCATTGACAATAAGATGCGTAAGCGCATGATCCTTGTGCATGCTGTTTTTCCAGTGCGTAATGATCACGTTCGGCTTGACGCGGCGGATCACATCGCATACCTCCATCCGGACCTGCTCGGTATCGGGAAGCTCGCCATCCGGATAATCGAACACGACCGCCTCTCCGCCCAGCATCTCGGCAAATACATTTGCCTCTTGAATCTTCTGCTCGCGGTATTGCCTCATATCCTGCCCGGCCGGCACGCCGCGCTCTCCGGCTGTTAACGCCAGCGTGACGATGCGATCGCCCTTCAGACTATGACTTGCCAGCACGCCGCCCGAGGCAAGCTCTACATCGCCGACATGAGCACCAACGGCTAGGATCGTTTGCTGTTCACGCATGCTAATCGCTCCTTTCGCAATATGGAAAACTGCTTCTCGATCGTAAACCCGGCACGCTCATAAATGCGGATCGCCGGATTATTGCTGCCTGTAAACAGCGTGGAATACTCGCAACCTGCTGCCTGGAACGCCTCTACCATGCGGAAAAAGAGTACGCTGCCCAGCCCATGTCCTTCATGCTCTGGATGCACGCCGATCCCGCTAAAATAAGCGCGGCCGTTCGTCTGCCTTATGATCGGTCCGGCGAAGCCGACACATTGATGGTCCAACGCAGCGACAAGCAATGGAACTCCCGCCGCCGCGGCCTCTATAATCTCATGCTGCCACTGCGGATTGCCCAGTGCTGCAAGCAAGCCGTTAAGATCTTGATGCACGGCGGAATCAAAGCGCACTACCGTATATCCCTTCTCCGCAGCACGCTGCTCCTTCGCAATAATATCGCCGGGTACGTTAAACTGCCCCAGCTTCAAGTACATGCCGCACTGTGTCGCGCGGTCCACGTAACCACGCTGAACCAGGCACCGATACAACGGCAGATCCTTGCTTATGCCCGGCGCGTTGTTATGCTCATGCCGAGGCTCTGAAGGCATATGCCACCCCAGCTTGACCGGATTGAAGAAGAGCACCTCAGCCTGTATTTTGCCAAGCTGGACGAATCTCTGCTCCAGCCGCCCCACCAGCTGATCCACGAGCTGCGGGCCGCTGCCTTCCTTCACCCACACACAGGTGATGTACCCGGCAGCCTCGCCTAGCGGCAAATCATCCCCTGTGCAGCCTGCTGCAAACCCCACAAGCTCATCATCCTCATAAGCAACAAGCACACAGGCCGGATCGTAGTATGGCTGCTTGATAAATGTCCTGGTGAACGATTCATTTGTCAATCGCTGGTAGTGATGCTTGACCGCCTCCTGATTCCAGAGCGCTACAACTTCCGGTAAATCATCTGCTCTATAGGGTCTTATCATCGGGAATCCCTCCAGTACGGAGTGTTTTCAAAAGCCCATCGCGTCTGTACATGACTTCTGCCTCTTATACGATCTGATCCAACCTACGATCCCATCAACGTGCAGGCCAGCTCAGCTTGCCCATCACAACCGGGCGGCTTGCTCCGGTTACGTTCGGAATGTTGTTAGGCAGCTGCTGCAGCGTGTAATAGCCCAGCAAGCCAAAGGCAATCGCTTCCTTGGCATCGCTGTTGCCGCCAATCTCCTCCTGTGTCAGTACGTCTATGCCGAGCGGCAAGAACAGCTGCTTCAAGTAACCTAGAAGCGTCGCATTATAGCTGCCGCCACCGGCGACAATCAGCTGCTGGGCCGGATGCCGCGGAGCAACATATCGGCTATAGCTGTCATAGATCGACCATGCCGCTTCGTAGGTAACCGTCGCGACAACATCCTCTGCACGCCACTGTTTCTCTCGCATCATGGTTAGAATTTGTTCCGTGTACTGCATGCCGAACCGTTCTCGCCCGGTTGACTTAGGAAGCGGCATCGCATAATAATCATCCTGCTGCATCCAGGAGAGCAATTCATCCATCACTTGCCCACGAGCCGCAATTTGACCGCCGATATCCATCGTAAGGGGTGCATACAGCTGTGCAATCAGCGCATCGATAATCATATTGCCAGGGCCGGTATCGAAGGCATACACCTCCTCCGCGGAAGCGCCTGCCGGCAGCACGGTGACATTGCCGATGCCGCCAATATTTTGCAGCAGCCTGGTATGCTTGTCACTGCGATACAGCAAGTAGTCGGTAAACGGCACGAGCGGCGCGCCTTGCCCGCCAACGGCCATATCTGCGGCACGGAAATCCGATACGCAAGGTATGCCTGTTCGATTGGCAATAACAGCACCTTCGCCAATTTGTACCGTATAACGGACCGTATGACCGTCAATCGCATGATCCCATGGCGCATGGTAGATCGTTTGTCCATGGGAGCCGATGACACTAATTTGCTCGGGCTTCAAGCCACTCTTGGCAATAACGGAATATGTGGCATTGGCATACAGCTCACCTAGCCACATATTCATCATTCCGACCTTATCCATCGTTGCCTTTGCCGGATCAAAAAGCTCGAATATTCGGTTTCTGGTCTGTTCCGGATAGGGCGTGTTTTCAAAGGCCAGCAGCTGTACGTCAAGCTCTTGCTCCCTTACAGCATGGATCTTGATTACAGCGGCATCTATTCCGTCCACGGATGTTCCAGACATTAAGCCGACAGCGTATGCATTTGCTCTGGTTATCATCCCTTCACCGCTCCTACGGTTACCCCCTCAAGGAAGTAGCGCTGCAAGCTGAAGAACAGAATAAACATCGGCACCGCCGAGATGGTCGCACCTGCCATCATAGGGGCAAAGTATGTCGTATTGGCAAAGCGGAAGCTTTTCAAACCGACCTGAATCGTCTGCATATCCATCGTGTTCGTGACGAGGAAGGGCCAGAAGAAATCATTCCAAGCCGCCATGAACGTCAGAATCGCCAGCACGGCCATCACCGTTTTGGATAGCGGCATAATTATGTGCCAGAAAATTTTAGGCTGAGAGCAGCCCTCGATTTTAGCAGCCTCCAGAATTTCACCGGGAATCGAAGACATGAACTGCTTCACCAGGAAGATGTTGTATACGGTCACGATGCTGGGCATAATCAAGGCTTCATACGTATTTTGCAGCTCAAAAATATTCACGATCAAAATATACAGCGGCACCTGCGTTACTTGGCCCGGAATCATCATCGACCCCAGCAGGATCGCAAACAAAATGTTTTTGCCCTTGAATTTCATTTTCGCAAAGGTGTACCCTGCCAGTGTGGCAAAAAACACGTTCGAGACGGTAATGCATGCGGCTACGATGAATGAGTTCAGCAGCCAATCCCAGGTATGCGGACTGAATTGGAAGAAGAATTTATAAGACTCGAACGAAATCTTGTTCGGTATGATCGAATAGCTCATGGCCCCAGCTTCCACCGGATCTCCGAATGAGGAAATGAGCATAAAGTAGATCGGAAAAATGGTCGCCAGCGCAAACAGAATCAGGAACACAATAATCAGGCCATTGCGAGCGAACAAAGCCCATCTGCTTTTAAAATTGTTGTTATACAAAGCCATTTGTTTCGCCCCTTTTCCTAGTATTCGATATCTTTACCCATAAATTTGAACTGAGCGAAGGATATCACGGCAATGATTGCGGCCAGTACCAGCGATTGTGCTGCTGCCTTTCCAAATTCAAAATATGTGAACGCATTGTTAAAGATTAACAATCCTACCATTGTCGTTGCATGGTCTGGTCCGCCGCCTGTCATAAGGTAAGCGTTCTGGAATACCTGGAAGGAGCCGATTAGGCCTGTAACGAGTAGGAAGAGCGTTGTGGGCTTAAGGAAAGGAACGACGATATACCATAGCTTCTGCAGAAATGTCGCACCGTCAATTTCAGCAGCTTCATAGTAGCTGTTATCGATCCCGAGCAATGCAGCCAAATAAATAATGATCGCTGTACCATGGCTGGATAACCATGACATTAACACGAGGGAGAACATGGCCGTTGCACTGGAGCCAAGCCAGTTCTGATTGCTCATGCCGAAAAATGCCACGATTTGATTGGCAATGCCTGATTTGAGCGGGTCGAAAATCCATAGCCATACGACCGCAAGCGCGACGCCTGAAGCTACAGCCGGCAAGTAATAAACCGCCTTGAAGATCGTCTGTGTCCTTTTTTTGAAAGGAATGATTAAGATTGCAATTAAGAACGAAATGAATATGTTGGCAGGCACCGTTAACAGGGTGTACACCACCGTATTTTTAACGGCCTTCCAAAACAATGTGTCTGTAAAAGATTCCTTGAAGTTCTCCAACCCTACATAAGTGGACCCCAAAGGCCTGTATTCCTGCAAGCTGATCACAAATGCATTGATTACCGGATAGGCGGTGAATAAACTGAACGCAATCAGAGCTACCGCGATGAATACATATCCCCAACCTGTATCACTTTCAAGTTTTAATCTTCTTTTTCTGGTCAACATTTGATTCACTGGGCCGCACCTCTCTTCCTGGAACAGTACATACGCTAGACGAAAGCCAGAATGAAAGCTGTACGTTCAAGATACGTACAGCTTTCATCTGCTTCCCCTATCGGTTAGTCAACGACAACGCCGTCTTCACCGAAGGATTTCACCGCAGCTGCTTTAACGGCGTCATACATCTCTTGAGGTGTAATTTCATCTGCGAGCAATGCCTGAAGCTTCGGTACGATGACCTCGGTTTCAATTTTGATGGCTTCCGCAGCGAGTTCTGTAGGAATATCCGTGCGAGCCGCCACGGCTTTGTCCATCATCGCCTGGTCTGCTTTCAGGTTATCCTCGTTACGAGGGTATTCTTCAAGCACTTCCGCATTGCGAGCGGACTCTGTAATAGGAGATAAGAACAGTTCATTGCTGTAGTTCGCCGCGATCGAACCGGAAGACAAGTAGTGCATCGCTAACGCAATATTGTGGATATGCTGCTCTGTCGGCTCTTTTTTGCCACGAAGGGCGATGTAACCATCCACCACCGTTGTCGGCACATAATCCGCACCGTTGAAGGTTGGGACAGGCAAGGCGATATATTCAGCTTCGATGGAATCGGCTACGGCAGAGCCATCGTTTGCTTGAATTTTCTCATTGTTCAGACGAGCCGAGTTCTCGAAGCTTGCTAGACCTTTACCTGTAATCATCGTTTGACCTGTCAGGAACATGTTCCAGCGCTTGCCGGCATCAATCGAGCTCAGCTCTTTCGGCATCGAACCGTCATCGATCATTTCACGAATCGCTTCAAGCAGACCGAGGAAGTTTTTGCTGGTGTATGTGAATTTCAAGTTTTCATCAAAGTACTCTGGCAATCCGGCCGATTTCGCCATAATGCTCAGATAGTCCTTGGAGGTGACGCCAGCGGTTGCGAATACGAAGCCGTAACGGGTCGTTTCGCCACTTGCATCCTTGACGACGCCGGCTTTGATCGCTTCACGGAATTCATCGTAAGTCCATCCGTTCTGCTGTACAGATCTCCAGTCGATTCCCGCTTCCTCAAGGAACTGCCGGTTCCCGCCGATCGAATGGATGGCCATGTAGGCCGGCAAGCCGTACTGCCCATCTCCCAACTGGAAGTATTGCAATGGAATTGGATCATAATCTGCAATTACGTCGTCGGTAAGGACATCGCTGAGGTCTACAAGAACATCAAGCGCTGCATACTTGGAAATGGCTGTAGAGCCTACCCATGCGATATCCGGCGGAGATCCGGCATTAACCTGAGTATCCAGCTTCTACGTCATATCCTCCCAGCTCGCAGGTTCAATTTTCAATGTCAAATGCGGATACAGCTCGTTGAATTCTTTTTCCATATCTGAAAATCTTGCTTGGTAATTCGCGGACACTGGCGGCAGCAATGCTGTGATTGTATCTTTTTCCAGCTCGCCACCGCCGTTGCCGCTAGATCCGCCTGTGTTCGCGGATGAATCAGAATTTGTGGAACCCGGACTGTTATTGTTGCTGCCTCCGCAAGCTGCCAATAATGACACAAGCATCATGACGGTTAACAACAGCGTGAACCTGCGCAATCCTTTTTTCATAGATACATGCCTCCCCATTAATAATTGCATCCAACCTGGTCTTCCTCACTTCACCTAACTCGACATCTGAGCATGAATGGCATGCTTTAAGCGGCCATCATGCTGAGTTAGCGCTTGTTCTGCCTCGCTGGCTTCCAGTCCTGTCTTCACCATCATAATGGCGAGTTTGCAGTTCATCGATGCCTTCTCAAGCGCAGCAGAAGCGGTAGCAGCATCTACGCCGGTTGCTCTCATAATGATGCGAACAGAGCGGTCCACAAGCTTGAGGTTGCTTGCCTTCAGGTCTACCATTAAGTTGTTGTAGGTTTTCCCCAGCTTCACCATCGTGCAGGTGGTGAGCATATTGAGCACAAGCTTCTGGGCAGTTCCTGCCTTCAAACGAGTGGAGCCGCTAATGACCTCTGGACCCACAACCGGTGTAATGGCCACATCAGCAATCGGTTCGATCTTGGAGCCCTTGTTATTGCATACCGCAATCGTCGTTACCCCTAACTCCTTCGCTCTCGTTAATGCGCCGATGACAAAGCGCGCACTGCCGCTAGCCGATATGCCGATGACCACATCTTTGTTTGTTACACCAATGCTGTCAATTAGCAACATGCCTTCTTCCAAATTATCCTCGCAACCTTCAACCGCATTTCGCAATGCCGTGTCCCCGCCCGCGATATACCCCTGTACCAAGGAAGGGTCCGTGCCAAACGTTGGCGGACATTCAGAAGCATCCAATACGCCTAATCGTCCAGATGTACCTGCTCCTATATAAAACATCTTCCCACCATGAGATAACCTTTGGTGTAGAATATCTACCGCCTTTGCAATTTGCGGAATTTCTTGTGCGACAGCTGCCGGCACCAGCGCATCCTGTTGATTCATAAGCTGCACCATCTGTTCGGTGGTACACTCATCGATCGACAAGGTATCCGGGTTAATGGCCTCCGTTGTCAATCCCGCAAGGTAGTCATTCATGGTCTCCCTCCTCGTTGTTATTCCTAACATTCTCTTTACTTTATATGTTAGTTTTTTTAACAATTCCTATATTTCTATCTTAATTTACCGCTTACACACCGTCAATACTTTTTGAAATAAAAATTCAAATAAAAATAAAATTCCGATGTTTTATTTCATTACACACAAAAAAAGACATCAATCCGCAAATGCGACTAACGTCTTCTTTCCCATAATACAGATTAATGTCGATGCTTTTTCAATAAAATATTGTGCGTTTTCTTCAAATGGACCTTAACATGTTCATATTCCGCACTGGCTACACCCGCAAACAGGATGTCGATGATCGTCAGCATGGCAATGCGCGAACCCATTGCGCCGCTGCGAATCGTCAGCTCGGGAGTAGAGATGCTTAGCACAATATCGGCTTTTTCCGCGAGCTCACTTCGGGTGTACTTGGTGATGGCAATGCACTTCGTTTTGTTTCGTTGCGCAATGTCCAGCGCGTCCAGAATTTCGACGGTTTCACCTGAGTTGGATACGAAGATAGCAACGTCCTGCTCCTCCAGCAGGGTGGCTGCCGTCAGCTGGCTATGGCCGTCTGTATAGGAATGACATATTTTGTTAATCCTCGAAAACTTCTGCTCGCCATCCATGCACACTAACCCTGAAGCGCCAATGCCAAAAAACGCGATGCGCTTGCTGGAGCGAAGCGCTTCCACCGCTTTCGCGATCTGCTCACGATCAATGACGCTGAGCGTATCCTCGATGGACTTGCAATTGTTCAAGGAAATATTCGAGATGATCGTCGAAAGATTATCGCCAGGCTGGATGTCGGTATACTGCGCCTTCTGATCCTCATCGCGAGAGCCGAGTGACGCGGATATGCTCACAATAAAATGACGATAGCCGCTATAGCCCATCGTTTTGCAGAAGCGAAGCACGGAGGCATCGCTCGTTTTGCTCGCTTGTGCGAGCGCCTTGATGGAAAGATGAGGAATCTCCTCGGTGTTCTCCAAAATATAATCTGCCACCATGCGTTCAACCGGGGTCAGACTATCCTTCATGTCACGAATTTTAATTAACACATTGTTATTAATACTCATCATCTACCTACTCACGATTGTATTCTATCCATCTCCATCATAAGCAAGACTACAGCATCACTCGCTGAATGATATCGTTCATCTGGCAGCGCCCGGTGTGTTTCACAGTTCGACTAATTTTGACTATTTCGAGGATATCATTCGCTCACGCAAAAAGTCAACAAGGTGCATCGCCCTCATCGTCTGCTGTGGCTGATGCTTCTCAATGCCAAGCTTCATTTGCAGCAGGCAGCCTGGATTGCTTGTCAGCATATAGCTGGCCTGCGTGTTGTTGGCATGCTCCATCTTATGCGCAAGGATGTCTCCGGCCATCTCAGGCTGCACGACATTGTATATCCCTGCGGAGCCGCAGCAGCGATCCGCATCCACCATCTCGATGTACTCGGTATTGGCAACCTTCTTCATCAGCACACGCGGCGCATGAGCGCCTTTCATCACATTGCGCAAATGACAGGAGTCCTGATAGGTCACCTTCACTTCTTCCTGCCCGGCGGCCTGCTCAGCAAATCGCAACGGGTTTCCCTTTGCTACGAGAAGCGTGCTCACATCGATGACGCGTTCTGCAAACCACTTTGCATCCTCACGATAATGATCATCCTGCATCAGCAAATGATCGTACTCCACCAGCAGCGCGCCACAGCCGCCCGCATTGGATACAATGTAATCGATATCGAGCTTCTTGAACACCTCAATATTGGCCTTGGCCAGCGCTCGTGCATCGTTGATCTCGCCGCTGTGCGCATGCAGCGCCCCGCAGCATACCTGCGCATCCGGAATATGCACATCGAAGCCAGCCGCCGAAAGAAGCTCCACCGTGTTCACGTTCGTGCCTGCAAACATCACATCCATAATACAGCCGCGGAACATGGCAGCGGTGCCCACCTTCTCGCCTTGGGCCGGATAGAAGGTGCCAAGCCGCTCAACAACGCCCTTGCTGCTTGCTGGCGGCATAATGCTCTCCATCTCAGCCAGATGCTTGGGAAACAGCCTCATCATGCCGCTGGCTCGCGCCATTTTCTTCAAGCCGGACTTTTGGTAGAGGGCAAGCGTGCCGCCCAGCAGCTTCAAGCTGCCGCGCTTAGGGAATACCTTTTTGAACAACGTATTGCGCAGTATCTTGACCGGTGCGGTATAATGCGCATGCTCCGCTATCGCTTCCTTCGTCTGTTCAATCAGCTGACCATACTTCACATCAGCCGGGCAGGCCGGCTCACAGGCACGGCAGCCCAGACAGAGGTTCATCTGATCCTTGAACTGCTGATCCGGCACCATCAGTCCGTCTACAGCCGCCTTCATCATGGCAATTCGCCCGCGCGGCGAGGCCGGCTCCATCCCGGTTTCATGAAAGGTAGGGCATGCCGGCAGGCAAAAGCCGCAGCGCATACAGTTCGTCAGCTGATCGTAATCCAGCTTCTCCAGCAATGTCCGCGCGAGCGGATTGCTGTGCTCAATAGCCGGCTTGCCGAATTTGCCTGTCGGACTAGCCATGATGAATCACCAGCCTCTTTCTCGTTTCCTTGGCAAACATTTTGCCCGGATTCAAAATATGATGCGGATCAAACGCCGCCTTAATCCCCTTCATAACCTCGATTCCCGCTTCGCCAACCTTCCATTCCAGGTATGGCGCTTTCACACTCCCGACACCATGCTCACCTGTAATCGTTCCGCCCAGTGCAATCGCCGCTTCGAAGATTTCGGCAAAGGCCTCTTCCACGCGGTGCACTTCTTCCGAGTCCCTGGCATCGGTCGTTGCCGTCGGATGCAGGTTCCCGTCACCGGCATGACCGAAGGTGGCGATATTGACGTTGTATTTTATCGCGATAGTATTCGTTCTGAGAATCATCTCGGCAATTTTCGAGCGCGGTACCGTTGCATCCTCCAGGATCGTAGTCGGACGCAAGCGCGCCAGTGCTGTAAATGCGCTGCGGCGTGCCGTCAATAGCTTCTCTGCTTCCTCGCGCGTTTGTGCGATCTCCAAGCGATCAGCCTGCTCTTCGCGGCAAATGGTGTAGATGGCCTCGATATCCCGTTCGACCATTTCCGGCTCGCCATCCTGCTCGATAATCAAAATGGCAGCCATATCGAGCGGCAGGCCGATTTTGGCGAAGTCATCAACTACGCGGATTGTCGGATTGTCCAGTATTTCCAGCGTGGCAGGAATGATGTGCTGCTGAATAATTTTAGATACCGTACGGGCGGCACCATAAATGTCCTTATACATCGCAACCATCGTTTTTTTCGTTTTGGGCGGCGGAATGAGCTTCAGAATCGCTTCGGTAATGACAGCCAGCGTTCCTTCGGAGCCCACCAGCAGCTTCGTCAGATCATAACCAGCCACATCCTTTGCCAGCTTGCCGCCGGTATGAATCACCGCGCCGCTCGGGAGCACGGCTGTTAGGCCTAACACGTAATCCTTCGTGGTTCCATATTTCAACCCGCGCAAGCCGCCTGAGCATTCCGCGATGTTGCCGCCAATCGTTGAAATCTTCATGCTGCTCGGATCCGGCGGATAGAACAAGCCGAGCTCCTCGATATGCTTGCTGAAATGGCCGGTAATTACTCCCGGCTGCACCGTCGCGGTCAAGTTCTCCATATCCACCTCAATAATTTGGTTCATGCGATGCATAACCATGACGATTCCGCCCTGGAGCGGGGTTGTGCCCCCGCACAGATTGGATCCCGAGCCTCTCGTTACAATTGGAATCCGGTTCGCGCTGGCGATCTTCATAATTTCGCTCACCTGCGCTGTCGTTTCGGGATAGATCACCCCGTCCGGCAGCGCCTGCAGCATAGGTGTTCCATCATAAGAATGCGTGATCAGCGCCTCCGGATCCGTTCTGAAGTACTTATCGCCCACGATGGCTTTAAGCTGTTTGCTCATCGATTCCGTGATCATAAATAGCCTCCTTAAGATTAAGTGAGCAGGTCATCTGATGACTTTATGGTTGATTATAGCGGAACAGCCATGTACAGTATAGGCATATGCTACAAATTTTTGGAGGCCGTATGCAATCCATTAAAGTTGAGACCGAAAAAGGACATGAAATTGTAAAGCGAATGATCCTCTCCCAAATCGAAGATGGAACACTGCAGCCGGGACAGCGCCTGCCTTCGGTTGTTGATCTTGCAGCTGCATATGGCGTTGGACGTTCCACGATCCGCGAAGCGCTTAGTGCGCTGAAGGCGACAGGATGGATCGACGTCAAGCATGGGGGAGGCACCTTTGTGAGCAAGTTGCTTCCGACCGTTCATAGCGATGCCAAGGATCCTTTTGCCGATGCGGATGATTTGAAGGAACTGCTGGAGGTGCGCATTTATCTGGAAAGCGGTGCGGCGGCCAGCGCGGCGAAGCGCCGAACCGAGCAGGATCTTGCTGCCTTGAAGCAAATTGTTACCGTTATGGAGCTGGCGCTGGAGCAGGATGACACCGCACGGAGCGAGAAAGCGGATATCGACTTCCATCTCGCCATCGCAAGCGCGTCACACAACCAACTGCTGAACGAGCTGATGCAATCGCTGACGAGCAAGCTGACGGAAACGATCGGCAAATCGAGACAGCTGTGGTTTTTCGAGGATAAGTCCTCTGCCAGTCAACTGCTGAAGGAGCATCAATCCATCTACGAAGCGATTGCAACCCAGGACGCTGAGCGTGCAGGCCAGCTCATATCGGCTCATCTGCACAAGGTCGATATGGTTCTGAAACGAGGCGGGCGCTACGATGGCACGGGCCAGGCTGAATGAGACATCGCTGTGCGCATGAAGCCGACTCGCGATCCCCTTAATCTCCTGAACCGCGCGTGGTCAGATCATGAAGCGATGCCTCCACTGCCCCTCTCCTCGCTTTATGTTAGAATAGAAGGATAGTTTGAAGATGGAGGCTGTACATATGAACAATTTCGAACAGATGCTGGAAAAATACGCGGAGCTCGTCATCAAGGTTGGGGTTAACATTCAGCCCGGCCAGGTGCTAATCGTGCAAGCTCCCTTGGAAACCGTGGAATTCACGCGGCTGGTCGTAGCCAAAGCCTATGACGCAGGGGCCAAATACGTTCAGGTGGAATGGGACGATGAGCGCATCACTCGCCTCCGGTACGAGAAAGCGCCGGATGATTCCTTCGGATACTATCCGAAATGGCAGGCTGACATGATGGAGCAGCTGGCCGAAGGCGGCGGTGCCGTTCTGCATATCAAGGTGCCGGATCCGGAGCTGTTCCGCGGCATCGATTCCTGGAAAGTATCAACCGCTGTGAAAGCCGCGGCGGTAGCGCGCGAGAAATACCAGTCTTATGTCCGCAACAACCAGGTCAGCTGGTCCCTCATCAAGGCCCCAACCCGTGCCTGGGCGGACAAAGTGTTTGCGGATCTGCCGGAAGAATCGCGCATTCAGGCCATGTGGGATGCTGTCTTCCTGATGAACCGCGTCGGCAGTGACGATCCGGTCGCCGCCTGGCGTGAGCATATCGCAGAGCTGAAGACAAGACAGCAATTTATGAACACCAAGCGCTATAAAAGCCTGCATTACCGTGCGCCGGGCACCGACCTGCGCGTGGAGCTGCCCGAAGGCCATCTGTGGCTTGGCGGAGGCGACGAGAATGAGGCCGGCGTGTATTTTGTAGCCAACATGCCGACCGAGGAAATCTACACGATGCCACTGCGCACCGGGGTGAACGGCACGGTCACCAGCACGATGCCGCTCAACTTGAACGGACGTCTCGTGGAAGGCTTGCGCTTCACTTTCAAGGACGGTAAAGTGACCGACTATGATGCGGTATCCGGCAGAGAGCATCTGACTTCCCTGCTCGAAACGGACGAAGGAGCCGCCTATTTAGGCGAGGTCGCACTGGTGCCGCATGATTCACCGATTTCCCGTCTGAACCGTATCTTCTATAATACTGGCATCGATGAGAATGCTTCCTGCCACTTTGCGCTCGGCAGCTCCTACCCGGTCAACATCGAGGGCGGAACGAAGCTGAGCAAGGATGAGCTGTTAGCCAAGGGCGCCAACGTCAGCCTGACGCATGTCGATTTCATGATCGGCTCGGCAGAGCTGGACATCGACGGCGAGCTGGCCGACGGCACGGTCGAGCCTGTATTTCGCCAGGGCCGTTGGGTCTGAGGTTTAACATAACGAAGAGCTGTGTGTGAGCTCGAGGCCCTACCGGACCTGGAGGCTATCGACCCTAGTGATCAACAGCAAAAAAAAGACAGCCGCGGCTGTCTTTTTTTTATTCACCGATAAGCGGCGGCAGCCCTCTTCTTCATGAATGAAAGCTGCCCGCCTTCTGAATCCGCTCAACAATGTGCTCTGCGGTCTTCTCCCCGTTCGCAATGCAATCCGGAATGCCTACCCCATAGTAGGAGCAGCCAGCCAGAATGACATTGGGATACCGTTCTGCCACCTTATGCTCCAGCGCTTCCACCACCTGCCGATGCTTCAGGTGATAATTCGGCATATTGTTATGCCATTTCGTGACCTCGGCCGCAATCGGCTCGGCCGTAATCCCGATGCTGCGCCTTACGTCCTCCATCGCAATCTCTTTCAATTCCTCGTCCGAGCGCCCGATCAAGTCCTCATAATGCGGGTTAGAGCTTTTGTAAAACAGTCTCAGCAGCAGGTGCCGCTGACCGGACGTGTGCGCCCATTTCCGGCTTGTCCAGGTACAGGCGTCACATCGTACGTCCGAATCCTTGCCCGCTATAAATCCTGTGCCATCATAGGCTAATTGTCGATCTTCAATATCATAGCCCATATAGACGCTGATGAGCGACTTCGTGGCGAGCTGATCAAAATCGCTTAATTCCGGGTCTGTGAGCAACTGCTTTGCCGCCTCAGCCGGCGTGCTGAGCACCACATAATCGGCTTCCAGCCGTTCACCGCTGCTAAGCGTAATCTCGTACCGCTCGCCAGCTCGGGTCAGCTTCTCGGCAGCGACGCCTTTGCGAATGTCTGTGTCGGACAAGTGCGCCTCCATCGTATCCAGCAGGACCGACATTCCGTTATGAAAGGAGATGAATTTTTTGGAGCCATTGCCCAAAAACTTCTGTTTGTTCTCCGCAAGCCCGCCCATGATGCTGCCATACGTATTTTTATAATCCAGCAGGTATGGAAATGTCGAGGCAATGGTCAGCTCATGAAGCTCCCCCGAATACACGCCGGAGACAACCGGAGCAATCTGGCGCTCCACAAGCTCCTTGCCGAGAAACGCCTCCAGAAACTGCCCCAGGGAATCCCGCTTGGTAAAACGGTCGTTCGGGGTGTAGTAATCCTTGAGCGCCTCCACCTTGCCCTCGGCTGACACCAGCTCGCTCTCGGCTAGCGCTTGCAGACTTAGCGGAATGCCGAACACGCTCTCCTCCGGAATCTTCTTCAACCCGTCCCGGGTGTAGATATACGATGTTCCCGTCGCATTGTAGGCAACCTGATCCGTCAGTCCCAGTTCCTCCAGCAGCGGAGCCACATTAGACTTCCGGGCAACGATGGAATCGGCTCCCGTCTCCATAATGAATTCGCTGTCGCGCAAAGTTCGTATTTTGCCTCCGAGCGTATCGCCTGCTTCGATAAGAATGAGCCGCGTGTCCGGATGGGACGGCTTCAACGCTTTATGCAGATAATATAATGTAGAGAGGCCGGTAATGCCTCCGCCAATAATAACGATTGTATTCACGCCATATACACCTCGATATGTAGGTTCGATCTTCCATCATACACGATACTTGCATTGTTCCCATCTTCTAAGTATACCATAGGCCGCGTCTTCCCCAAGCCCGCCATTCCTTCAATTATGTGAACGCTGCCGCTGCATCGCCCTAGTCCGCATCATCGCCCTGCTGATATTTCCCCAGCTGCCAGGTGGCCTGACGAATGCCTCTTTCCCGCCGTGAATAAAGAAAA
>NZ_NPBY01000037.1 GCF_002272015.1 Paenibacillus campinasensis
TTCTATAAACAAAGTTAGGTCACACTTTCAATTTGAGAAGAACCACCAGAACCGCAGCTACAACAGCAACACAATATGATTTTCCAGTCATTTCTCGTTTCTTGTTGTCCAGTGAGCACTCCTGTTCCAAAAAGTTGATCATTTTGAACATTGCTAGCTGGTTCATAAAGTTTTTTTCCAATTGGCTGTGGAGTATTAATTTCTAGTATAATTTTTCACCTCTCTTGTAATTCCCCTAAACTGTCTTATTAAAGATTTGAGCCAACAGAATCTTTGTGAATTTGAGAAGAGCCGCCGGAACCACAACTGCAACAGCAACATAAAATAATTGACCAGTTATCATTTCTCATTTCTTGTTGTCCAGTAAGTACTCCTGTTCCAAAAAGTTGATCATTTTGAACTTTATTAGCTGGTTCATAAAGTTTTTTTCCAATTGGCTGTGGAGTATTAATTTCTACCATGCTCATCACCTCCTTATATAAGGATTAATTGGGATTAATTGGGTTGCTATACATAGTTTACTTCATATTTTTGGAATTTCAATATTTTTTTCTTTTCTCTAAAATTTGATGAGTTACTAGATTATGAAATAGATTACATTACTTTGTAATGTAGCAAAAGTTGGTAGACAGACATGTGCCAACTAAGGCATAGCTATGATGAGTTCAAGAATCGCGTCCTAATTCAGTTTTTCGTTTTAAACACGCCAGCGCCGAATAATCCGCATCTCCTGTATGCCGGCGTCCAAGAAGCGCCATCCGCTTCATCCTGTCCGAATAACCCAGCGAATCCAGCTCCGCGAGCAACTGCTCTTTGTTCATCAGATCATGGTTATCTATCATTATTTTCTCCCCTCATGTTCCTGTAACCGATCCTAATTTCTCCGCATGTGGTCGACTGACCGCCGTCATGCAGCCC
>NZ_NPBY01000038.1 GCF_002272015.1 Paenibacillus campinasensis
AGGTTTCTGCCTTGAACCGGGCAGAGGCGCTGTATACAAAAAAAGGATGCCTCGCAAGGGCCATGATAGGCCCTCTGAGTCATCCCTTTATTAGCTCAATGATGCGGATGGTTATCCGAACTTACTTGTTCCAGTATTGCTTGGCAATCTTTTGACCCTGATCGATCTTCGCCCATTGCTGGGCTTCGCTTAGCTCATTACCGCCATCGCAGGATGCAAAGCCGCATTGATGCGAGAGCAGCAGTCGATCCTTATCAAGGATTTTGGAGGCTTCGTTAAGCAGACGGATGACGCGTTCCTCATCATCCAGCGTGCTTGTTTTGGAGGACAGCAGGCCTAGAACAATTTCGGTTTCCGGTCTGTCCTTGAACACCTCCAGTGCCTCAATTGAACCTGCACGATCATCATCCCACTCCAGGAAGAAGCGGTCATATTTCAATTGCTTCAGGAACAGGTTGGCAATTTTCGCATAGGATCCACCGCCCATGTTGCGGGAATCGTAGTTCCCCCGGCAGTTGTGCGTCCACATTTTCAAGCCCAGGCTATGTCCGAAGTCAATCAAAGTATTGTTAATATCAATGAATTCCGTGGCCAGACCCTGTACTTCCTCTTGGTTAACATGCTCCCCGGTAAACGGAGAGTTCGGGTTGTCGTCTGCAAACAGCTCCCACAAGCAATCATCGAATTGCAGGATCTTGCCGCCTGCCGCAGCGAATTCTGACACAAATTCCTTATAGGCCTTCACCAGGCCCGCTTTGAGCTCCTGCTTGTTCTGATACACAGCATCGGTGCCGCCAATGTTATCCGACCAGGACAGCTCACCGTAGATATGCGAAGGGGACGGCACACAAAGTTTCGTTTGGTGATCGCCTGCGAAATCCTGCAGCTGCTTGAACAGCTTGATGAAATGATGGTTCTTGCCGCTCAGCGGGCCCGTAATGCGCAGCCCAATATCCTTGCGTGTCTCATATTTCGAGGTTCCGTCCACATCCCGGAAATAGTAGCCGTGGTCGGCGATATAACGCTCAACTCCAGCAAAGCCCCATACAAAATCCAGATGCCACATCGACTTGGAGAACTCGCCGTCTGTAACCACCGACAGGTTGTGCTCGATCTCTTTCTTAACGACCTGCTTGATCGCCTCTGTCTCACACTCGGCATACCCTTCAAAATCCTCATAAAACGGGTATCGTATATCGTCACGATGTTCAATCTGTGTTTTATATTTCAGCAGTTCTTCCGGACGCAGCAAACTTCCCACGATTTGAAACTTATCCGTCATGTAAATCCCCCCATGTATTGTATATCGAGAATCATATCATGAGGAGCTGCGTTAGAAGGCATACCAATAAATCATAACTAGCTATAGGTAAAAACTATAACAAAAAGGATACGGAGTTCTCCGTATCCAGAGAAGTATATGGCTCACAGCATACTCCGCCGCAGCTCATAAAAGTACTGCACAGCGGGATGCTTTAGCTTCATTGTCTCCGCCATGTTCAGCATTCGCTTTTTGCCAACACGCCTGTCCATCAAAGCTAGAATATTCAACAGGATGTCACGGCTCTCCAGGCTTTCCTCTATCGAAGTCGCTAAATACGCCGTCGCTGCTACGGTAAAGTTGGATTTGCTTAATGCGGTCTGGGCGGACAGAAGCTCCTTGGCAAGTTCGGTTATTTTGCGGTTTCTTGCAATCACCTGCAGACGATCCTCGGGAACGGTTCCTTTCGTATCCTTTCGGACCGCTTCGATTTCATCTGGGGTGACAGGAACCTGGATATTCGGGTCATTCTTGATTTCCTGCTCGGTCTGATACCAACGTATAGGGCCTGCTGTATCACTCATATTGAGCACATTCTTCTTATCGACGGCCAGATAACAAATGCCGGGTTTATCCGGCAGATAACGATAACTGGTTGCCCGGTACTCGACCCTTCCATTTAACGAGGGAGAGAGAAAGCTCTCCAGCTGCTGCTTTAATTTGCTCCAGGACATGGATCCTCCTATGTAACAATATTTCCTTTGCATAAAGTTCAACCAAATTGCGAACGCGGCATCATAGGCGCTGTTCTTCCGATATGGTATAATTAACCATACAACAGAATGGCTGTTATGGGCGGTCGGCTAGTCTCCCGGAAGGGAGGTGATGCCTGTGGAGGTTAAGGATGCTTTGACATTAATGATGCAATTCGGTTCGCTGCTTGTCACGCTTATCGGATTGGTCGTCACGATTGTCTTGGCATTGAACCAAAACAAAAAGAAATAGGCCGCCCTAGGCAAAGGTGACGACCTATTTCTGAACCTTGTACAGCCTACCGCCCTTAAAAGCGGCTGTTGTCAGGAGTGGGGATGTTAGCAGCATCCTCGCTCCACTTTATTATATACATATTGTACCATAAAATTACCCCGCATTGTAACTGCAGAAAAGTCCGAGATCCATTCCGGTGCGACGAACGCCCCTATAACAGCGTCTCCGTCGTCAGCGTAAAACCTTCAATGACGGCATCCTCATCGACCTCAATCAGAATGCAGCGTTTCCCCTGGTAGTTCACCTGCTTCACATACCTTAAATCCTGCGGGCTGAGCGAGATCGTGGCGACCTTCGTATTAATCTTAATCGACTTGGACGAAAATTTAGGAATCACACTGCTCGCCTTCAGTTCATAATTCCGGTCATCCACCACCGTCTCGAACGCTCGCTCCACCTTTTCCGGTGTCACGTCCTCCACACCGCTGACGGTCAGCACGCGCTCCACATCTTTATAATCCAGCCTCGGCGGCTCTTCCGCCTCTTGGTTGCTTTCAATGACAGCGTTGATTTCCTCATATACATGGGCGAGCGTAGCGGCGTCGAGCTGTTCGCCCGCCACTTCCTTCACGATCTCCTCGAAGACGCCCCGCTCCTCCATGGCGGTCATAGACCTTTCGGCATTCAATACCTGCTCGATGAAATGCGGGTTCGGATCATTCGATTTGCCCGTGCAGTACAGAATGCGATTCACATCGGAATAATTGTCCGTCACGCTGGGGTAGAAGAACCCCTGCTCCGGTGTACTCAATTTAATAATCGGATCCACGATGACATTGTACTTGAATTCCTTCTCTACATAATCGAACAGGAGCGTCTTCCGGTGCTTCTCGGTGGAATTGACGCTGCACAGGATGAATGGATGCCCGAACACCTCATCCTTGCCGGTCTCCTCGGCTTCCTCATTCCGGGCCTTGGTCGGACGGTAGTAAGTTCCGCGAACGAACGTTACAACCGTATCCCGTTCATACTTGGTATCCTCCATCATTTTGTCCACTAACATCAGCATCAGGTCCTGCCACTCTTCCGGATCTCCTGTCGACAGCCCTTGGTGGAGCATCACCCGCGTCGGTTCCCCCGTATCCGCCTGAAACTTCAATTCGAACAGCTTATGATCCAGTTCACCGGTCAGCAGCTTTTTGAAATTGCCCATGTACAGCTCCTGCTTCTCCCGGTCCAACAATTCGAACGGCTGCCGCTCCCAGTGATAGATTTCATTCGTTTCCTTCATAATGTATACGTTCAGAATGTCGTCGATCTTCAGCAGATCGTTATCGAGCTTAAATTGCTTGCGTATATGTGCGACTTCCTTCTTGATCATAGTGTGTCAGACAACTCCTAGAAAGTTAAATTGGCTCTACCAGTATATACGATATACACCCCCTTCGCTAGCGAAGCTGAACGACTTGCCTGCCGATTCAACAAGCTCTCTCATTTGATTACTATATTTAACCAGTCAGTATAGCCCTCTTGTAGCAGCCAGTTCATAGAACTGTCATAGAGCGTATGCCAAAGATTTCATTTGTGAAAAAATGACACCATTTGAGGGTAGCACAAAATTCCACCGCCTGTGTATGGCCGTGGAATGATATGATGGGGGGACTGGATACCGGGTCATAGCGCCCCCCTCTTCTTCTTTCCGCCAAAGCGAACCCCAACATCCTCGCTGACCCGCCGTGTTACTTAATGATCCTTACCATAATTAAGCCCCAGGCGGTAAGCCTGATTCAGCAGCATGTCATAGTGCTCAGGCTTGGAATCCAGGGTCTCGTATAGGAGTTCCACCTTGGAATTGGACACACCGCAATAATCGGCAATGCCCACATTCAGCAGATGGGTGATCATTTCATCATAGTTGCGCTTTTGCATCTGCTCCTTCGATACGCCTGCCAGACCGATCCACAACACATGCTCATGATGAAGGTGGTTGGCCCCGTAAGCAAACCCATTGTTCCAGACGCGGTCAATATATCCCTTTAACATCGCCGGCAAATGCCACCACCAGACTGGAAAAACAAACGCCAGCGCATCATGCGCCTTCATCCGGTTGATTTCCTTCTCTACTTCAGGAGAGAAGATCTGTTCCGAAGCGGTCCAATCGGGCTCATCTGCGCCTTGCAGAACCGGATCAAAACCAATCCTGTGCAAATCCAGCACCTCCGCCTCATGACCCGCCTCAGCAAGACCTTGTACGAACCGATCAGCCACCTTGAAGGTCAAGGAATCCTGCCTCGGATGTGAAACGACAGTTAACACGTTCATGATGGTATCCCCACTACCTTTCGCAATCGCTCATTTCTAGCCATGATCCCTGGCTGATGCTATTATAAACAGTAAGAAACGGGGCTGGAAGAACGCACTTTGAAGTGCTATAGGGAGATGCAGGTGCCCTAGGAACATGGAGGTGCCCTGCGGTAATTCCCCTTGCAGCGACAAAGGGACGACCTTGACCTAAGGGACCTGACCTAAGGAGCGTATGGATCCCATGGATTCGGCGGGTTGTTCCGAGCCCAACTCAGCCTTTTAACGGAGGTTTAAGCGAATGCGTGAACAGATGGATGATTCCGTTCAGAAGAAGTATCAAATCGGCGTGGAAGCCGCTTTAGAAGTCATGGGTGGAAAGTGGAAGCCGCTCATTATATATCATTTGATGACAGGACGGAAACGGACGTCCGAGCTGCGCCGGTTAATTCCCGGAATTACTCAGAAAATGCTGACCACGCAGCTCAGAGGTCTGGAGAAGGATGAGATCATTACACGCCAGGTGTATAATGAAGTCCCTCCGAAAGTGGAGTATGAGTTAACGCCCTACGGCTGGGGATTGAAGCCCGCGCTGGACCATCTATGCTATTGGGGTGAAGATCATCTGGATAAAATATATGGAGATAAATCCAAGGTGCTGGAGGAGTTCCATGACTCATGAGCCGCGCGCTCATCCGGATCTCTCCTCCTGTAGCCTAATTCGCCAATCGTCCCCTCACCCTGTATCCCGCGATATTCATCGATACATTGATATGAAACTCCAGATCCATCCCGCCCCCATCCAGGAAAGTCATCATATACGTCACCACATAAGGTGTCTCAATATAGAACAAGGTTAACTGAAGTGTGTTCTCATTCTGCCAGACGGCGTAGGTTACAACCTCCTGCCGATGCAAGGCCAAATCTTTATGAAAGACATCCTGTGTATGCATCGGCCCTGAATAATCAAAAGGCAGCACATGATCCGGCTCATCTGCATAAGTCATGACAAGCTCCAGCTGCTGCGCTTCCTTGAGATAGAAGGCAACGGTTCGCAATCCACGCGGGTTATCGTCCATTAGGTAGCGGCTGGCATGCACAAGGGGCAAGCGGACGGGGACCGGCTGAGGCGCAGGGACCCGGCTGCGGAGATGGGCCAGCCGTTGCTGCAGCTCGGCATGCGTTTGCGGGTTATAGGTTACGCCGCTGTCCAAGCGATCGATAATATACGCATAGATCAGATCCAGAAGGGTCTGGAGCGGCTGCATGCTCTTGAAGCTGGAGGTGGCGGCTATGACGATATTTTCCTTAGGCGCTACAAAACATAACTGACCAAACCCGCCATCCCCCCGGTAACACCCGCGCCGGCATATATGAAACTGGTAGCCATAGCCCTGGGCGGAATCGATGCGCACTGCCCCGGCACGATTGTCGCTTTGTTCGGTGGTCGCCAGCTCCAGAAACCGCTCGGAAACTACCCTTTTACCCGCGTAGACACCTCGGTTCGCAAGCATCAGACCAAATTTGGCGATATCTTCGGTTGTCATGCTAAGTCCCATGCCGCCGGCCGTGATGCCGAGAGGGCAAGTCTCCCAGACTGGATGCTGGATTCCGAGCGGTTCGAATAGTCTGGGCATCAGATAATCCATCATATCCTGGCCGGTCGCCTGCTTAATGATCGCCGACAGCATATAGGTTGAGTGCGTGCTGTAGCGGTAGTGAGTCCCCGGTTCATGCTCGACATCCAGAGCCAGATAGGCGGTTACCCAGTCCTGCTCCTTCGCCACTTGATCATAGATGTTATCATGGTGCCCTGCGTTCATGGACAACAGGTGATGCACGGTCATCTTGGCGAGATTCGGTGAGATGACATCCGGACACTGGTCGGGGAAGAAAGAGATCACAGGATCGTCCAGGTTCAGGAATCCCTCATCGGATGCGATGCCTACGGCGATGGCGGTGAAGCTTTTGCTAAGGGAAAATAATAATTGCGGGGTATCCCGCCGATACGGCGGCCGCCAGAATTGAGCGGTAGCCTTGCCATCCTGCAGCAGCACAAAGCTGTTCACCTCCAATTGCAGCTGCTCCAAGCGGTTCACAAATTCGATGAGCGCTTGCGAGGACAGTCGATGATTCTCAGGGATATCTGTGATTAGTGCCAATATGGACGCCTCCTGCCTTTTACTTCTTTATGCCATTTCAATCCTCATAGAAGGATAGTACATGAATTGACCGAAACTCCCCGTCCGGAACAACCACCCGGCCGCGCTGAAAAATTTTCATTGAAAAGTGGATAAACGGCATGGTATAGTGATTGGAAATATTTTCATGGAGTTGAGATGATGCGTACTCTTCCGATCGATCCTTTATTGCTGGACTTCCCTGAAAGTTTTGAGAGCGAACGACTGTTGATTCGTGCCCCGCTATGGGGAGATGGTGCGGCGGTCAACGAGGCGGTCCGTGAAAGTGTCGAGGAATTACGACCATGGATGCCCTGGGCGCAGACCGTTCCGACCATCGAGGAATCCGAACTTAGCATTCGGCGAGCGAGGGTGCATTTTTTGGAGCGCAAGGACATGAGGCTGCATCTCGTGCATAAGGACACAGGACAGCTCATCGGCAGCAGCGGGCTTCACCGCATGAATTGGAAGTCGCGGAGCTTTGAGATCGGGTATTGGGTGCGCACTTCTTGTCAACAACAAGGCTATATCACCGAAGCCGTACATGCCATAACCCACTTTGCCATCCGCGAACTGCAAGCGAGCCGGATCGAGATCCGGTGCGATTCGCGCAATACGCGAAGCCGCCGTGTCGCGGAGCGGGCAGGCTTCACCTTAGACGGCATTCTCCGGCAAGATATGCTGGACGTCCAAGGCGCGCTGAGAGATACGATGGTATTCTCCAAAGTACGCGGAGTTGAATTCTAGGAGAATATGCATACCGCGCTGGGATGAAGAGGGGAGCCCTCCCCTCTTTTGCAGCGCAGGGAGTATCTTTATTTCACCCGCTTGATCGATACCGATTGATCCGGGAAATGCAGCACCACATTCCCGCCGGATGAGAACAGCACCTCGAACGATAGCATCGACTCGTTAACCGGCATAATCTCCTCGTATAACCAGTCGTCGATTTCCGGATGCATCACACACTGATCGTTATCATAGTTGAGATGCTGGTACTGAATATAGGACACCTTATCGAAGCAGAGGCACCACAATTCCTCATTCTCTTCGTTATCAATATCACTGGAGAGCGTGAAATGCACGCTCATATCATGCAGGCTCCGATGTTCAATATCCATCTTGGTCAGACGGTAATCATGAAATCCCCACGAGTTAAAATGGGCATACACATCCACGGGCAGCCGGGAAGAAAGCGTCTTCAGAATAGCACTGTAGGCTTCGCGGTTGTGCTGCCACTGCCTGTCCACTTCTTGCCGTTCTTCCTCAGGAACGTTATCCGTATTCTGCGCTATAAATAAATCATATCGAAAATATTTCATTTCCACTCTCTCCTGTCTGAATCATCTTATCAAGGCGAGTCAGGTTATATAGGTGTATATTCATCCACTATAGCTGGGTTTGGGCCGCATTTCAAATTTGCGGTTCGGTGATACGTTCTGCCTAAGCCATATTCAGATAAACAGGAAGAAGCCCCTGCTTCTCTCCACAGTAAAGGTGGCAGAAGAAGCAGAGGCTTGTATGGTTGTTATCCGTGCGTACTCGAATTAATTGCCCGCTGCACTAGCTCCGGCAATTCGCCCGAAGGTGAAAATATCCGTAATCGCGTTGCCGCCAAGCCGGTTGCCTGCATGAACACCGCCAGCTACCTCACCAGCTGCGAACAGGCCTTCAATCGGGCTGCCTTCGGTATTCAATACCTGGGCCTTTTCGTTAATCTCAAGGCCTCCCATGGTATGGTGCACCGATGGAGTCCTTGGTGTTGCAAAGAACGGAGCGGTTTCCAGCTTATTCCCAAAATTCTTCTTACCGAATTCTGGATCGAATTGGTTGTCTACATAGGTGTTATACTTCTTCATCTCGGCCACAAAGGTATCCACCGGAACCCCCATCTGCTCGGCCAATTCCTCCAGGGTATCAGCGACGAATATATTCTTGTTCTTGATCAGGTCTTGATAGTTATCGCCCCAGCCTGTCTTCCCATTCAGATCGGGGTTACCCAGCGAAGTATTATCGCTGATGATGAAGAAGGTTTGATCCGTCTGCTCCAGAGCAGCGGCAGCTAGCACGTCTCTTTCCGCGTACTCGTTCACGTATCGCTTGCCTTCCTTGTTTACGAAAATCTGGGTTTCCGCACTCCCCCACACGCCGCCGGACAAGGCCCCTGTTCCCGGCTGACCGCTCGGCATCAGCTGGATAAAGCCCATGCCCCACAGGCTCGCTCCGACTTCCTTACCCATAACAATACCGTCGCCTGTAGCATTCGTCGTGTTGGTTGTCAGAATATTGGCATCCAGTTCAGGCCAGTAGTTATTGTATTCCAGAACCATTTCCGTGTTCGCACCAAAACCGCCAGTCGCCATAACGACGCCCTTCGAAGCCATTAGGGTGACCGGAGTGCCGTCCGATTGCTCGGCAGTCACGCCCGTAACTCTGCCATTTTCGACAATCAGTCGGGTCGCTTTCGTATTCAACATGATTTCCGCGCCGAGATCTGTCGCTCTTTTTTCCATATTGTTAATGTAGCCCATTCCGAGTGGTTCGACGTTATGGTGAGTTCTAGGCCACAGGGCACCCAAAACCGTACCGATGCCGTCCTGGAACTTCACGCCATGGCTCTCCAGCCACTCAATCGTGCTATAGCTGTTGGACGTGAGGGTATCGACCAGTTCGAATTTACCGGAGATTTCTTTGCCCTCCAGATCGGTTCGTTTGCCGCCGATATAGGTATGAATCGCATGCAGCTCTGGGGAATCGAATAACTTGCTCGTATCCCCGCTCTTAAAGTATTCCTCAATCTGTCCCTTGAGTGTTCTCAGCGTATCCGCATAATCGCCGAATTCTTGCTCGTCGAAGGCAAGAATTTCCTCGAGCTCATTGGTCAGCGCTTTGGTCATCTCAACATTAGGCTGTCTGACCGGATCATAGGAGTTGAATTCGCCTCCCGAACGAAGGGTGTTCCCGCCGAGCGAAGGTGATTTTTCGATCAGAATAACCTTGGCTCCGTTCTCCGCAGCCGAGACCGCAGCAGCCAGACCCGCTCCACCTCCGCCGATCACAACAACCTCGGTGTCCTTGGAAATCGCTTCCTTAGCAGCCGATTTAATCGGTTCCCTGTTCTTTAATTCATCGATATCGGCGCCGGCCTTCGCCAAAGCATCGGCAATCGCCTCGATCAGACCTTCGCTGGACACGGAGGCGCCGGACACCACCTCAACCTTCAAACTCTGTCCTTCTACTATTTTCTGCGGAATGATATCAAAGACCGCATCGCTGACTCCCTCCGTATCCTGCTGCTCCAGCACTTTGACCGATAGAATCTTGCTGGCATCAACCGTCACCTCTACCTTAATCGTACTATGTAGGCCTTGCGCTTCCCCCGTATAAGTCCCCGGCGTGTAAATCCCCTGGGGATCCGCCGTTTCAGCGACCTCTTCCTTGTCCGAGCCGCTGCACCCGATCATACTCATAATCAAAATAAATACGAGTGCTACTAAAAAACTTTTTCTTCCGTACTTGCCCCTAAGATGTCTCATGCTACCTACTCCTTCTCGTAGTTTGTTATTTTTTTCACAATATAAGTGAAAAAAATCACGAGTTTGCCGAAAGCAAATTCGCTTACCTGATGATTATACACGCTTTGTTTTGTAAGCCATGTGCTATTTTTCACTACCTTAGTGTTAACGGTAATGGCAATACGCTGTTAGCAGGTCCATGGGCGATATACACAAGACCACGTCTCGCATGGCGTGCAACCGCTCATCCATTTTCATCAAAATAAAGAGCTCAAATCAGAGATCAGTGCTTGATTTTCAGTGAAGTATGCCGCTACGGGGAATGAGGGGACTTCCGATCGCTGCCCACCCCCAGATTTCTTGATTACTACCGCCTCAGCGGTTGAAATCCGGGGACAAAGGCGAGCGCTTTGCTTCTCCAGTCTCCCTCTTCCCCTTCGCTTCAAGCCTGTTATGATTTCAAGCACTGGTGATTAGGTTGGAGCCAAATAATCCATGGGCTCACACGGAGAGCGACAATCTCTTGGACTTTGTGAGTATAATTGGCTTTCAAATTTCAATTCACGCTCTCACATGGAGAGCGACCTAAACCATTTTTTACCGTCCCTAAGCTAATCAGATTTCAATCCACGCTCTCACATGGAGAGCGACTATGCTCGGGGAATCTTACTATTGCCCAAAATGCAGAATTTCAATCCACGCTCTCACATGGAGAGCGACCGAAGCATCAAACCGTCCGTTTACCGACAATCGGACAATTTCAATCCACGCTCTCACATGGAGAGCGACAAAAAGTAGTTTCCCACCGCCCCCTTTTGATCAGATTTCAATCCACGCTCTCACATGGAGAGCGACTTAGATGGAGAGGGCGGCTTGATTGCCAGTGTTGAATTTCAATCCACGCTCTCACATGGAGAGCGACCTTATTTGATAATAGTAATGTTGATTTTATTTAAATATTTCAATCCACGCTCTCACATGGAGAGCGACACTTATTGTAATTTTCAATTGCTTCATAAAGCGAAATTTCAATCCACGCTCTCACATGGAGAGCGACCACCGATTTACAACGTACAACCACTAGACCCAAAAGATTTCAATCCACGCTCTCACATGGAGAGCGACGAGCGTAAAGTAACCGAGCAAAAGGGCCCTAACTTTATTTCAATCCACGCTCTCACATGGAGAGCGACAGGCACAAAGGTAACGTTCGATGCGATTACCACAAAAATTTCAATCCACGCTCTCACATGGAGAGCGACGTGCAGTCATCATATCATCCTCTCACCACATCTTTGCATTTCAATCCACGCTCTCACATGGAGAGCGACAAGTTCGACCGGTCCGGATTTGAGCGGCTGAAAATATTTCAATCCACGCTCTCACATGGAGAGCGACCTTTTCCGGTGTCGTCCCTTTTTATGTGGAGATCATTTCAATCCACGCTCTCACATGGAGAGCGACCTGCGTGTGCGAGACTTGCGGAGTTACTTTTCTAAATTTCAATCCACGCTCTCACATGGAGAGCGACGATTACGGAGCAGGACGTTGAGGACCCGTTGAAGCTGCTTATTTCAATCCACGCTCTCACATGGAGAGCGACGATTGGCGTTGAGAATCCGTATGCGATCCGGTACGGGATTTCAATCCACGCTCTCACATGGAGAGCGACGCGTTAGGGTGATTCGTCAAATTGAAATTGGATGATTTCAATCCACGCTCTCACATGGAGAGCGACGTTGATTTTATCGCGGGTGTGTTTACAGGAGACTGATTTCAATCCACGCTCTCACATGGAGAGCGACTCCAATACGAATATCGAGCAGCTTGGTAACGCGATATTTCAATCCACGCTCTCACATGGAGAGCGACAGCGGGCCTTGCGAAGCCTTGAGCCACAAGGCTTCGCATGCCTAAAAGTGCGAACCTACTTTGCGAGCACGAATTTTTTCATTAATTTCAGCCAAAATCTCTACAAACCCTTTAATGACGCGGGGTGCGAACCTCCCAGGGATTTGATGTGCGCTTGGGGTTCGCACCACTAGAAGATAAGCGGCTCTTCTAAATCTATCGCCGGCTTGGCCCCAATGTGCTCTACTTTGGTTTTGTAGTTATTGCCTAACCGATAGAAGCGCAAGCTATCTTTTTCTTCATCAATTAACTGGGTCAACTCCAATTTCAGAGCAGTGAACTGGGCTGCATCCACAATGCACTCAAACACGGAGTTCTGCACCCGCTGCCCGTAATTCTGGCACGCCTTGGACACTTTACGCAGCCTTGCAGCACCTCCTGCCCCAGACGTTTGAACATCATAAGTAATGAGTACAAGCATTAGGGCTCACCTACTTCCATAAGAATGGCGGATACTCATCTAAATCACCGCGCAAGAAACGAGCCAATAATAAGGCCTGAACGTAGGGAACCAGCCCCCAAGAGATTTTCTCACCCAGATAGGGATGTGTAATACTTTCTTGTTTCTTGGTTTGCCATGCTTTCAGAAACGATTTACGCGCCTCGTCCGTCATCAGTACAGCTCCGTTTTCTTTTGTAACAAAATCGCTGGCTGTCACTTCTTTTCGATTGATCAGCGATAGCACAAATCGGTCTGCATAAATCCCTCGCAGCTCTTCCATTAGATCCAAAGCCAGTGAAGCGCGGCCAGGACGGTCTTGGTGCATAAAGCCGACATAAGCGTCGAGGCCCACGGTCTCCAGTGCCGCAGCTGTATCTTTAGCCAAGAGCGTGTAAGCGAAAGACAACATGGCATTCACTTTATCCTTAGGCGGCCTCCTGGATCTCCCATGAAAGAAGAACTCTTCTTTCTGCTGCAATATCATCTGATCAAACACACGGTTATAGTAAACCGCCGCTTGACCTTCCCAGCCTCGCAGACTTTCCAGGTTATTACTGTTACGGACTTCCCGCATAATGTCCGAGAGCTGACCCGACACGGTTTTAAATTGTTCAACATCAATTCGCAGCGGATATTCCCGCGTCATACGCTCCAGGATCCACTTATGGTTATAAACTTTCCCTGTAATGAAGTTTCGTGCGATCTTCGTTGCTTGCTCTTCATGATCAGAAATTCGGTACTGCGTCTTTCGCAAAATGACGTTTCCCCGGCTCTCACCGATCACTCTTGCCAAGAATCTGCCACTTTGTGTCAAGAAAGTGATGGAAATATTCCGCTCAGCGCAATACCCCATTAGCGCAGGACTAGCCCCCGTGTATCCAAAGCTGACGATGGCCTCCAAGTTATGAAGCGGCAACCGGCCCAGCTTCTCATCACCTTTAAGCAATAACACATTGTCACCATCAAGTGCCAAGTAGGTGTCAGGCTGAGTGACATACAACGTATTAAGCAGCTTCCTCATTCCCTCAGCCTCCCCTCGATGTAGCTTTGGACGGAGCGTTTATGCATTAGATTAGGCACACAGATATGCTGTAAGGAGCAATTTTTGCAGAATGGACCTGTCTTTACCTTCGGCGTGTGACGTTTATCGTAGTAATGATGCATTTCCGTTGCCATTTGTCTTACTTGGTCCCGCAGCATGTCACTAATCGGAACTTCGATGCGATGCTTGATCTCGTTGTAGAATATGTACCCTGTGTCCACACGGCACAGCATCATCTCTTCCAGGCACATCGCTTGGGCTGCTAGCTGAATGACGTCTTCGTCTCCTTTTTTCGGCTTCCCCCGCTTATATTCAACCGGGTAGACCTTATAAGTACCCTTCACTCCCGCCAGCTCTACGCCATCCGGGTCCTGGATAAATTCAACCACGTCACAAATTCCACTAAGCTGCAGTTCCTTGGACTGAATCGGCATTGCGCGAACAATCAACTTGTCTCTACGCTTTTCTTTGATAAAAGGTTGATCCGCTCTATGATGCAAGTGCTGACCTTCAATCGTTCTAGCATTCTCTTCCCACTGCTGCTCGATATGAATCAGGGCCCACTGACGTTTGCAGAATTGGAAATGCTGGAGCCCTGACAACATCAAATAGCGGTCCTCGTCATTAACGACCATCAATAACCTCGACATTCAAACCATCGAGTTCCTCAAGTTCAATTGTATAATCATCAAAGCTTTTGGGGTCCACAGTTTCCGAACGAACCGTTAAGGAACGATGCACCTTGGCCGACGAATATTGTCCCAGCTTGGAAGAATGATTCCACCAGTAAACCTTATGGACTTCCATACTGCCTTCTGGGCGAGCAGAAGAACTGTCATTTTCAAAAAGCGTAATCAACGCCTGCTTGATTTTCTCGGCATCTTCTTCTGTAAAACCTGTCTTCTCCGCAAGTTGGGTGTTAATACTGCCCTTGAACACGTACACGCCAAAATCCACACGATGCTTCATGCCCATCGTATCGGAGCTGCGCTTGTCCCCCGTTACGGAGTTGACGCTTTTGGTGATCTGCGTGCTGACAATATCGATCGGGTGAACGCTAGTTGCAGTATGAATGGACACAGGACCACGGACGCCTACAGACAGCTCGGAACCTTTGAAAGCAAATACTTGTCCAAAGCTGCGCACATCAATCCATTCTTGACAAGCGAGTTTGGCAAATTCATCGGTTGATGCATTTTTCCCTTTCAGCATTTTCGCCAGCTCCGGATGAGCATCCGCACGTTCACGCAAACTTTTGAATTCATCCGCTTTTCTGTCATCGGACTGGACGAAAACCTTCTCTCCCATATCCAGCAAGCGGTTGCGGATTTTACGTTTGATAGCTACATCGGAGATCTCTCCGTGGCCATCATAATTTTGACGAGGACGATTGCCGTTCAAAGGGTCCCCATTCGGATTGGCTTTTGTAACTGATAAAATAACAGCAAAATCAATTTTATGATCAAGAATGCTCATTCGTTTGTATCCTCCTCTTTTTTCTTATAAAGTTCACGGCGTTGACTGTAGAATCCCAGCAAATATTGCTCTGTTAAAGGAGCATTATTAAAGTCGCCATCCTTAAATTGATCGGCGATCTCATCAATCATCTTGGATAAATAGGTGGCTTTCGTACCCAGTTTGGCCTGATAAGGCTGCAGACTGGCCTGAATTGTTTTCCAGGTTCTACTAGGATTCTGGGCAAAAGAGTTCATATAACGAATCGCGTTGGTGGACCTCGTCTCGTCTTTGCCAAGCGCCCCTCGCTCCAGCACATCCGCCACAGCCAGCAAGCGGCCAAACAGATAACTTCGATCCTTGGACTCGGTGTTTAGCGGCACATTCCATTCCTCCTTTTGTTCCAGCAGCATTTTCCGGATCAATGCGCATGCAATACTTAGCGTCTTCTCCCATTCCCACCGTTCCATCGAAACCGGATTCGAAGCCCGATGGAAGGCACTCCTAACAATGTCTCGGGGAACTGCGCGTCCATCAACGATGCAAGGAATAACCCGTTCCATCAACCCTTTGACGATCTTTTCACTCGCTCTTGGGCCATAAGCTGCAAAAGCAATATCCTTGGTTGCTGGCGCTCCATAGAATGAAATAAACTTCTCTTCATCCCTGCGGTACCGATGCTCCCAGGCACAAGACTTGTGCCACTCTTCCAAACGGTTTAAATACAGCTCTTTATTCATATGGCGATAGTAAAGCACCGCCATTCGGCCCGTCGTTGCCGAGTCCAGAACGAGAATATTCACTTCTGCTTGGTATGTAAGGTCATTCCTGAACCCGTCAATTGCTCGTTTTACTTGTTCGGCATACGGTTTGTCCGTATCTGGTTCCCGTTCGATTTCCCGGCCTGAATGCCGCATCATGTCTACAATATCTTCGTCCGTATTCGGAACAGGACCATTATCGTTGCCCCACACCAGGAAGACGCGTTCATCGATTGTTTTCCCTTGACGGTGAATCAGCCATTTCAAGGCGTTATGCGCTTTCTGCGATACTTCATAACTGATCGCTACGGCTTCCTTACTCGATTTGAAGCGTCCGCGAAAAGTGAAGCCAGAATTGTCATTCGCAGAAATTAACTTTGCTTTGTCAGCCGCATGACGAATTTTGTTCGCATGCCGCTCCGTACTCGGACGAGTTTTTCCGGTAACGAAACAAACATCCTGTTCCCCCAGCTTCTGATTGTAAAAGGCAATGAAGGAATCATACATCGTTTTATCTTTCCAAACTTCCTCCGGTGAATCAGGGGTGAACACATTAAATCTGATAAAAGCACTGGACGTATCTGCAGCCCCGCTTGAGAAAATAGGTGGCTTTTCCCCGAGCTTCTCTTCGTATTTTTTATCCCATTTCTCTATCAATCGACCGTTCTCGTCCAGCTTGATGATTTCTTCGGCCACCAAGTCCTCGATTAATCGGCCTTTGCGTAAATACGTATAAATACATTTCAATTTCTCAGTGGCATATGGCGAATTGGCCCATTCTTCTAAATTATGGATGTACTTGTCAAAAGGCAGCTCATCCGGATTTTTAATCTGACCGCCATACTTTACAAAATCACCAGCGACATAACTCAACTTGTCGTGTAACGGGTATGGAGCAACCTTGGAGCCTGATCGACTCGCTGACTCCTCGGTGCATGGGATTAAAGTGCTCTCTTTATCAAGCACCCTAGCCTTCAGAAAATCACCGTCTTCATCGATCGTAACTTCTATATGTGCATTCTGGGTCGTATGTGACACAGGGAGCAGCGTGTATTCCCGGTCACTACGTTTTTTCACCGTTTTACCAACTTGATCTAAATTAGCTTCATAGGTTTCATACAGGTGGAGCAGCCAACTCATCTTATTCACCTCCTAAATCACGGAGCAGTTGTTCCGCTGACTCGATGTTATCTGAATTGAACGATTTGGGCTCCATCTCTCTAACGGGACGAACAATCGTGCACTCCTCCGGCTTTGGAAACTGGATATACCCTTTGTTCATCTCAACAGGCCATAGTCTTACCGAAAGTTCATTCCTTCCCGTTTCATCCGGATAATTGAACCCATGGACCATCGTTCCTAAATACTGCGTTCTTTCATCCGTATCGTAAAAACCCTCTCCACTACCAAATTCACAAGGCTGTACATATCCCTGGCATTCTCTAGTACCGAGGAAAATATCTCTGCGTCCACCCGCTTTCAACGAACGTTGGAGGATGCTGTAATGCTTCCCTTCATTGCGGTCAAAGGCGAGATCAGGCCGGTGTTCGTTAAAGACAAAGTGGGCCTTTACTTGATAACGGACATCCTTAAGATACGTATAATTAGCCAGCGTGTTCCCGCCCCCGTAATCAATTGGGCGTACACCTTTCGATTCCATCTGAATCGGATTCATTACACGCAGTTCGTCGATGATATACATGATAGTGGGTTTCCAGTATATGGACTCTAGTATGCCTTTAATTGCCTGGTAGGTAGGCACACTGTAAGATAACTTCTCACCTCCAATTCTGGTTAGAGGATCGGTGAAAAGAGCGTATTCGCCGAAAACTTCGAACTGGACTTCGTTTCTCATGGTTTGGATCACCTCCTTTAGGATTATTTTCATAGGAAAAATATCCCACTCATAGGTTACTGCGTTTTTTCTAGGTCGTCAATACTTTTTTTATTTCAATTTTCTCTTTAAATGAACTTCACAATGTAATGATGAAATTAAAACCGACTTCTGGTATAATTTCATCATTCGCTTTAATAAAGCGCGGATTGAAATATTTATAGGGAAAATTGGAAACCTGTCTTATTATGAAGACAGGTTTTTAAACTATCAATTCATCCATTCCTCCTTCCCCCTTCAAATCCACACCGTAATTATCACTGTACCAGTTCTCTTTCACCTCATAAATCATACCGTCCAAGTGCTCTACAATTGCGTTACTCTCTCTTAATTGCTTCAGCTCATGTGAATACAGGTTCACCGTATATTGTTGGGCTTGTTTCAAAAACTTGCTAACATCTTCAAGCCATGCTCCGCTGTTCAATTGCGCAATCAGTTCTTTACCTCCTCCATAAGGCACGAGGACGGAAGTCGTTTTTTGATCAATGACCTGAAAATGCTCCGCTGCCGTTTTGTAACTCCCATTTAACAACAAAGGAAAGCTTGTCCCATGTTTCTTTTGATAGTGAGTCACATAATCGTTTTCCGGTGAAAGAGACATCAAGAGCTTGGTCATCTCTTTGTCTACTTCCGAAACGAAATAATTTAAATTAGCCTCCATTTTATGATAGTAGTATAGGAAATATTCGGTCATCGCTTTTGGTGACAGCAGGCTTCCCTCATATTTGTCAGCTTTCTTCTTAAATATTGCGAGTACGTTGCTGGACGTATCTTTCCCAACTTTAATCTCCTTCAGCTTCGAAAGTGCTTCCTCCGCATGATCAATAATGTATACATTCTGCGATTCGTCTTCTCCATGACGGTTACAGCGGCCAGCTGCCTGGGCAATAGAGTCCAGTCCAGCAAGAGAGCGAATGACACATTTAAAACTGACATCGACACCGGCTTCTATTAATTGCGTGGTTACACAGATAAACGGAACCTGATCTTCCAGCAAATCTCGAATTTCCTTGAGCTTCTCTTTCCGGTGTGCCGCGCACATCGACGTACTCAGATGATAGACAGGCAGGGGCCCTCCCTGTAGCCTTTCATATAAATCTTTAACAACGCTTTTTGTATTTAGAATGACAAGAGTGCTTCCCCACTCATGAATCTCTGCATTAATCCAATCCGCCAAATCTCCAGTGGTCATAGACTTATCCGTTTTATCCACAAGTTCGACCCGTTTAAAAGCCTTCGACACCTCAGAAAGATTCGGCACAATCTCCCCATCCCGGTTCTTTAAGAGGCTGTGTTGCACCTTCTCTAAGGTCGGTTGGGTGGCAGTACATAGTAGAATGCTGCAATGGGCATCTTGCTTCAGAAAGTTCAATGCTTCGTTAAACAGAGAAATACAGTGAATAGGAACCTTTTGCACTTCATCAAAGACAATCACCGAATGACTCAAATTATGAAGACGTCGCGTATTGCGGTTGCCTTTGGCATAAAAAACATTGAGGAATTGGACAAGGGTTGTAAAAATGATCGGACTGTCCCAATTGTCGCGAGCAAGCTTAAGTTTCTCTTTATTCGTAATAAGCCCGTCATCTGCTTCATCACTATCTCCCTTACCCTCCTGCTCTTCCTCGATAATATTGGAATGGTGTTCTAAAATATGTTCGTTATCCTTTAAAATCTTTCGGACCTCACCCGCATTTTGCTCGATGATTGTGGTGTACGGGACGACATAAATGATCCGCTGCTTATCGTACTTGAGAGCATGTCTAAGCGCATATCGAAGACTGGCAAGTGTCTTCCCTCCCCCCGTGGGGATGGATAATGTATAAATGCCGGATGGGCGTTCGACAGCAAACACATCACACTGTTCCGACATTTGGGCTCTCAATACGTTGATCGGTTCGCTTGCATTACTTTTTTCTTTGAAAGTGGCAAGATGACCCATTAAACGACGGTAGTAGGCGTCAAACAAAAGAAGATGCTGTGTGGGCTCTCCAGCCTCATCCTGTTCTTCAAAACATCGCGTGTCAGTTCGATCAGCATCAATTAAACAGCTGAAGATGTATTTTGTAACAAAAAAGCTTTGTATCGGACTATGGTCAGTGAACAGTTTGAGTTCATCCACAGCAGCATTCATATAGTCGATGAACTCTTCTTTGGAGATGGTGTCCATAAAAAAACGGTCAATAGCCAATTCGTACTCAGGAAGCGTCTTATCTTGCACTCGTCTTAAGTAATCGGATTCGATGTCAGGTGAGAGATAGTCTTGGAGGTTGGAGTGATGCGAGATGATGGCATTGCTGACGATTTCGGCCAGTAACTTTTCATAGAAGGAACTTTCTTTATGGTGGAGTAGATCAAACAGCAGTCTGCCTCCAGCTGTAGAATGATCGACCTCACCACGCTTCGGCTGGGGCAATTCAGGGTGAAAGGCAACGATGTCTATGTATTCTTGGAACTTATCACTATACTTTCCCAGATCATGGAGCAGCCCGGCTAACCCAGCGACATGTTTCAGGCCCAGCTTTTCCCCGAACTGTTCCGCCAGCCGTTGTACTCCAAGCAGGTGCTTGTTTATTGGTTGAATTTCTTTATCGAGTTCTCGAACGTGTGCAATATACATTAAGCACATCTCCTCGCGAAATGACATAACAATTAGTTACATTTTACCATATAATTCGCCAGATTTCACCAATAAATAGGTAAAAAGATAGATCTATCCCTCTGACTTAGCCACCTTGTAATTATTCTCTCTGAAAAACTGACGTGTTAGCACTACTATTAATGTAGTTTTACGAAAATCACAAAAAAGCAACCTTTTGGGTTGCATGGAGATAAGAATTTGCGACTTACAAAATGTTCACCAGGCACGATTTCATTCGGACAATGCGGGTAATTTTAATCCAAGCACTTACATAGAGTGCAACACTAATGCGGATGCCACTCGACCCAAATACTATCAATTTCAATCCACGCACTTATATAGAGTGCGACTGCATCAATTGCTCAATATCCTTCCTTTGCACAATATTTCAATCCACGCACCCGTATAGAGTGCGACATGCTGCTGTACCTGATGCAATGCCAGCAGCACCAATTTCAATCCACGCACCCGTATAGAGTGCGACTGAGTCCTGTACAACTTGATTTATTTGATCTTGAGATTTCAATCCACGCACCCGTATAGAGTGCGACACGCTGAATGAAATGCTGACCTTTGTCCGCAATATTTCAATCCACGCACCCGTATAGAGTGCGACGCCCCAAATTCGATGAATCACGATCTCTCGATTTCTTCATTTCAATCCACGCACCCGTATAGAGTGCGACTCTGACTTTGAAATACCGGCAGCAGGATCAGGAGTAACATTTCAATCCACGCACCCGTATAGAGTGCGACACGGATGATAAACAGCAGCCATATCACAGCTAGATTTCAATCCACGCACCCGTATAGAGTGCGACGTTGTCATCTTCCCATGCGATCTTGTTGAGGGCATCATTTCAATCCACGCACCCGTATAGAGTGCGACCTGCCGGATATGCGCGCTTTCTACGTTAACGTCACGATTTCAATCCACGCACCCGTATAGAGTGCGACTATCATGCCGCGCGTGCTGGCCGAATTGGAGACGCATTTCAATCCACGCACCCGTATAGAGTGCGACATGGAGGTAGAGTCAGCGTACTCAGCGTGCGGAATTTCAATCCACGCACCCGTATAGAGTGCGACCCGGCGGGAATTACGAGATTGTTGTGCCTGCAAAACAATTTCAATCCACGCACCCGTATAGAGTGCGACTCTTGCGCCAACAAGCGATATTCAACACGAACGCACCATTTCAATCCACGCACCCGTATAGAGTGCGACAGCACACCTTATAACCCATTGTTGTACAAGGCTTTATAAGTTCAAAAGTGCGAACCTCCTTTTTAGCATACTATAACCTCCCCCTATTTTCTACCAAATCGGCTGAACCCCTTGCGGGACGCGGGGTGCGAACCTCCCAGGGATTTCATGTGCGCTTGGGGTTCGCACCAGGGAAGCTGGTATTCCTCAACATGATAGGCTGCATTCTGGTAAAATGTAAACAGCATACCCACCATAGAAAGGATGCCATTATGAAATCATTCCCAGCAAATCTCGCTTTTATCTATCCCTGGAGAAGCTATCAGCAGAAGGTGCTGGACCAGCTTGACCGCTATTTGAGCAATCGTCATTTTCATCTTGTGGCACCTCCGGGATCAGGCAAAACCGTGGTTGGACTCGAAATCATAAGGCGGCTGAATAAGCCAACATTAATTCTAGCACCGACGATCACCATTAAGGAGCAATGGATTGACCGGTTAGTGAAGCTGTTTATGCAGGAGCAGGAAACGCCGGATTGGATTTCCGGTGATTTGCGCAATCCTAAATTCCTGACAGTCACCACGTATCAAGCTCTTCACAGCCTGGTTTCGCAGAACGGCTCAACTGGAGACGAGGACGGGTTCGAGTATGACGTAACCGGAGTGGACAGTGTGGAGGGAGAAATGGATGAACTCCTCGATGAGCAGCTGCCCGAGGAGGACATGTCTGAAGAAGGCGGCCATTCATCCATCGAACATGGCGGCGAAACAGCTGGAAGCGCATCAGTGGACTGGCCGAATTCTCCAGCGGAAGCTTCATCGGTATCCGGCAGGGCGGTTGATATAGAGGCTGTCTTGAGGCAGGTTGGTTATGAAACCCTTGTGCTCGATGAAGCCCACCATCTGCGTGCTGAGTGGTGGCGAAGCACCATGGCTTTCCGCGATCGGCTCACGCGCCCTAATCTGGTTGCATTGACCGCCACTCCGCCTTACGATGTGTCCCCTGCCGAGTGGCAGAAGTATATCGAATTGTGCGGCCCAATTGACCTAGAGATTAGCGTGCCCGAGCTGGTTCGTGAAGGGGATCTATGCCCCCATCAGGATTATATTTATTTCTCTTCACCTGCTGCAGAAGAGCGAAAGCGAATCCATGCTTTCCAGCGAGAAGCCCATGCGGTTCGGAGCAAGCTTCTGGAGAATTCCGCGTTCCTGCGGATGGTAGAGCAGCACCCGTGGGTTCGATCGACCACCGACCATATGGAAGCCATTTTATCGCGACCGGGCTATTTTTCGAGTATCGTTATTTTTCTAAAAGAAGCGGGAAGTTCGCAGTGGAAGCCACTGCTCCACGTTCTGGGCGCAGACCCGAAATCGATCCCGAGTCTGACTCTGGAATGGCTGGAAGAGCTGCTGAACGGCGTTATATTCCAGGACAACCTGATATCCAAGCGACAAGAAGACCAGGAAGTCATCCAAGAAATTCGGACGTGGCTGCAGCGCATGGGCGCCGTGGAGAGAAGGAAGGTATATCTGCAATCGAACCGGAAGCTGGACCGCCTGCTTGTGGGCAGTGTCTCCAAGCTGCAGAGCATTCAGGACATTGTTCAGTTTGAACGACAGAACCTGCATGAAGAGCTGCGGATGGTGGTGCTGACCGACTATATCCGGCTTCCGGATCTTCCTACAAGCGCAGATGATGAGAAGCCGCTGAATCGACTGGGCGTCATTCCGATATTTGAGAAGCTCAGGCGCGGCCAAACACCGGACCTCAGGTTAGGTGTGTTAACCGGCTCCATCGTCATTCTCCCAACAAGTGCTTTGCCGGTATTGGATGTCATATGGCAAGAGAGAGGCGCTCCGGGAACATACACGCATCACCAGCTGCCGCATGACCCTAATTACGCCGTGCTCCGCTTGCAGGGGAAAACGAACCAGCTCACAGTCAGCATGATAACCGAGCTGTTCAGCCGCGGGGAGATCCATGTCTTGACCGGAACAACTGCGCTGCTGGGTGAGGGCTGGGATGCCCCTTGCATTAACTCCTTGATTCTGGCCTCTTATGTCGGCAGCTTCATGCTGTCCAACCAGATGAGAGGAAGAGCGATCCGGACCCAGCCGGGGAACCCCGGCAAAACATCCACCATCTGGCACCTGGTCTGCACCGAACCCCGGCTGCATGGCCAGGAGTACGATTATGATATGAACACCCTGGCCCGCAGATTCAAGACATTTGTTGGACTGTCGAATAAAGGAAATGCCATCGAGAACGGCATAGACCGAATGGCACTGGAGCCGCCGCCTTTTCAAGAGGACAGCATCCAGCGAATGAACGACATCATGCTGACACTTGCGGGAGAACGTAAGCACCTACAAGAGCGTTGGGATCGCGCGATAGCCCGTGGTCAGAATGGAAGAATGGTTGAGGAGATCAGGATGGAAGCCGAGGTGATGCCGAAGCCTTTTGTATGGATAAACACGCTGCGAGCGCTGCTTATTCAGGCAGGATTGATCGGAGTGGTGACCTTTTCCCGGCTGTTAAGTGGAATCAACGGTGGGGTCCAGGGGTCGTCCAAAGCCTTTCTCGGTTTCATCACATTTGCAGCCATCATTGGTATATTAGCGGCGCTGCCTTATACATTCAAAGCAATCCGCCTGTTTATCCGCAACGGGACGGTCGAGGACAACATGAAGCATGTTGGAGAGGCTCTGCTCCTCACTCTGACCCAGATAAACCTGATAAAGACCCGGAAAGAAGTGACCGTACAGACAGACCGTGATTCTAACGGCTACGTATACTGCTGGCTTGAGGGCGGGACCACCTATGAGCAGACTCTGTTTCTGGATGCGGTCCGGGAGCTGTTCGATCCGATTGAGAACCCGCGTTATCTGCTGCTTCGCAAGTCCAAGCTCGGCCCGATTAACCGGGAGGATTATCATGCAGTACCGCAATGGATTGGACGCAACAAGGAGAATGCCGAATTGTTCTGCCGGCAATGGAACCTTCTCGTAGGCCAGGCCGAGGTGAGGTTCACTCGTAACCTGGAGGGCAGGCAGCTGCTGCTCAACGCCCGAATGAAGTCCATGTCCTCCTCCTTCGTTCACAGAACCGAGCGGTTGAGTGCGTGGAGATAATCTGACCTCATGAAGCATATACAATAAACAAGAGCCTTTCTCCCACTTCTGGAGGTGAAAGGCTCTATATATCGTTGTGAATAGATGTTCATCGTATGTATAACCCAGGTAAGGATACGGCCATTATGCCATTAGACTTGCCTCTCCTGCTTTAAAAAAGCTTCGACCTGCTGTCTATGATGCGCATCATGATGAATGAAGATGTCTACAAATCTCTTATATGTATACTCTTCGTTGTCGATGGTTAGTTTCAAGTCATCCTCGTATCTTTCCTCTAATAATTCAAGCAGCTTCTTGCGCGTCTCCACCACGTCGTCAATGAGGTTCTCTAGACAATCGTAGGACTGCGCCACGACCTCAGCTTCCCGATTATGCTCCTCGATATCAACGAATAACAACACCGCCCCCTCGTCCATGCGGGGAACCATCACTTCCAGGCTATTCTTATCCCAGTGCATGATGTGGGTTAGAATCTCCCGAAGCGACCACTTGCCTTCGGCTATCGGCTTCCGCCATACGTCTTCAGCCGATTGCTTAAGACTCTCGACCCAAGGTACAAAGCTTGAGAACTCGTCCAATACTTCCTTCTTCTTAACAGCCATACACAACGCCTCCGCGATCCATATTCTCCCACCTATCATTAGCATACTATAATATCCCATATAAAAGCAAACAAATGTTCCTATTTAGAACTAAAATATGAGCGCCATGTTCATTGATACAATCGATACATCGACATATCCTCGTCCACCGCACGGGCCAAATGGAAGGCTTCTTTTATATCCTTCTTGTGGTGAATCATTTCATAGAAGAAGCGAATGACAAACATAAGCGCCATGCTCCCATCCGGATAATCATCCGGGCCGATATAAGCTAGGCACCCGGACTCCATAAACGCCTTGGCTGTTGCCGGGTCTCCCAGTGTGCAGCCGCTGGCGATCACAGTTTTTCCATGAAGCATGGCAAATCGCTTGATTTCACCAGGTCCAAAATCTCCGTGCGGTTCCCCGTCTTCATAGATACTTTCGTCCAATTCGGGCATGATCAATTTCCCCTCGTCACCATGAAAATTGAGGAGAATCATATCGGTATCCGGATAGAGGTCTTCACCCGTCAATACCGAAATCAAATCATGGGGCCTTCCCACCCAATATGTAAATACTCTGGCTCCAAAATACTCCAGCGAAGCACGAACCGCCTGGGTTTCCATATCACAATCCGGCCCGCACACGAGAGCCACGTTCATTTCCGGTCTGCCCATCTATGATCCTTCCCCTTTTCTATAGAATCAGAAGCCGAAAAGATATATTTGTGAATATTCAATGGTGGATTCCTTCGCCATCCCAATGCGCACGCACTGTTCAAGAACGCCGCTCACATATCATGCTAGATTATAGAGGAGAATCCGTTCGTTTGGCGAATAATTCCAAAGAACTATTTCAATCAGGACTAAGGAGCGAGAAATAGCTATGTGGGCGGATTTGGCTGCATTCATTAAAGCGAATACGACAGAGACCCTTTTAATTTCAATTATCGGTACAATTCTTGTCTGGATGTATAAACAGTTCAAATCGATGATTGACAGCAAGGAGCAGGACAAACTCAGAACTGTACAGTTGAAGCTGGGACTATTTACGAAACTTGAGACAAGCATCGCTAGCACATTGCATCTGAATAATGAACAGAGCAGACAGCACATGTTCACCTTGATCGGAGAATGCGGACCTTACCTATCTGATATGCAGCGCACCATCATCCGAGATTACTACAAGGCGTTCGACTCAGCCGTTCTCAGCTCTCTCCAAGCATTAATCGTGAACGAAGTGGACAAGCTCAAACGCCAGTTGGATATCATCATCGATGACCAAGAAGGCGCGGATATGATCAACTATATCAGAAGATTGTGCGCCCCATTTTGGCCTATAATTTTATCTATTGCACTCATAATAATGATTTGGATCATTGCTATGGTTTGGAGTCAGGGTGATAACTTATGGATAAGATTAAACTATTTAGCCTTGGGAATAACACTGTTGGTTTCAACAACGTTTATTATCAGCATGCTCTCTCTATTGAAAACTGACAATGTAAGGCAAGGGGCTAAACGTTGGTTGGTTATCATAGCGGGTATTATTTCTCCCGCATTGTTTATTTTCATTGATCTCTCTCTGATCCCACTTCTCATACAAATCGCAATGTTTGTCTATCTATCACGCAGCAAACGGCCAATCGAAATTATCAGACCGTGAGAGGCAAGGAGGAGCACTGCCCCTGCATTCCATAAGCGGGGATAGCCAAGTCCATCCCTATCCTCCCCGCTTCCCCTCCATCCCGCCATACTGCCGCACAATCTGTTCCATATCCTCCAGGGCAGATATCATATAGCTCTGGTCGCTCTCCATTTCAAACAGCAATTCATTGTCCTGATCAGGACGCTCCTTGAACCTGCCCGTGATGAGCACCTGCCCTTGGGCATTAAAGGTCAATTTCATCTCCAGGCTGACATCATAATTGGTAAACTCCACTTCACCGCCCAGGCGCTGATAGCAAGCTTTTAACTGATCATAGAAGAGGGAGATCTCTCCGGTCGTGACGTACATTTCCCCTTTCACCGAATATTTCCCGCTCTTAATCTCCACGCTGGCCTTGGCGTCATATCCACCAAAATGGCTGGTCGCTTCAGGGAAGCCATACACTTCTTCCAGCTGAATCTCAATATGCCCCTGTTTTGCTGCTATACGAAATCCGTTCATCGTCTCCACCTCTATTCATGACCGTATTTCATTCATTATACGAAAAAAGCAGCGTCCTTGAACAATGCCAGCCGGCGTTCCTGCCAACGAACCGGCGTTGTTAGGACAGCAACAACGAAGCAGATGGGCAGAGAGCGGAAAGTGACCAAAGAGGGTAGAGGAGGGTACGTGGCGGAGGATAAAAAAAACGCTCTGCATGCGCAAGGATGCGCAAGCAAAGCGTGCTTCGGTGGTTCTCAGTTGGGTTCAACTTTCAATAGGTTTAGTGGCAGAGCCATCTATAAGCTCTTACAACAATAGGTGCACCAGAAGTTCTTGGTTGACCTTAAGAGTGCCCATCGCCTCTCCTTTATGTATATGGGACGAATGTAAGATTAAGATTTCAATAACTGGAGGACCGCTTGGGGATGCTGATTGGCCTGTGCCAACATCGCTTGAGCCGATTGAGTTAACAGGTTTGTTTTCGTCAGACTTGTCATTTCTTTAGCCATGTCTGCATCTCGTATGCGAGATTCGGCTGCTGTCATATTAAGAGCCACATTTCCCACATTATTCATCGTGTGTTCCAAACGATTTTGCATAGCACCATACAACCCTCTATAATTTAAAATCCTTTCAATCGCTCCATCTGCTTGAGCTAATGCTTTCTCTGGTATGGCAGGTGGAGATACGCCCAAGTCTGCAATCCCCAATTTTTGCGAACTCACATTAAATAGAGGGATTGAGATTACTTCACCTTCATTAGCCCCGGCTTGGATGTCAAGCGTTTTAGTCGTGTAGTCAATATCTGTGATGTCCGTTAAGACCGTAGTTTCAATTTGCTGCGTCACAACAGTTTCTCGCGTTCGTTCAAACACATCAACATTCAGCGAGAACGGGCCGTAATGGAATCCAAGTGTTATACTTCCACCTTGAGGGACGGACAGATCCCAATCAAAATTAATTCTAGGCTGTCCTGATGTCGGATTGTCTACGCTAATTTCTGTTGGCGGGAGCCCAAGCGCATCATTAAATATGATGTCAGCATTAGCATCCGTACCCGTCATATGAAACGTGCTTGGCGGGGTTGTAATCTGAGTTCCAGAAGCTATAGGATTTCCACCACCATCGGTAATCGTCGAATTCGAAGGAGGGTTAACCATATTCTGAAGTTTAATATTGGCATCAGACGAATCTCCATTAGTTATCACATAAGTAATCTCCATGGAATTGTCAGCTGTTACTGTCCTATACCTCGTAATCGATATATCAGTGTTGGGAAACCGCATAAAATCCCAGGCCGGAACAGTACCCGGGTTACTACGAGAAGTATATATTAATTCTCTCGAATTTCCGTTCACTTCAATATATTCGAGCAGCGAACCATAGGCATTTCCAAACCCTTTCGGTCCGAAAATAGTATCATTCCTTCCTACCGAGTAAATGATTTGGTTTTTTTCAAATTCCGGATCGTCTGTAGGGGTCAATGTTTCATACACACTGACATTGGTATCTGTCTTCGTCGTTGTTAGAATATCAACGTTGCGCTCATTATATCCTTCTCTTCCATCCGGCAAAACGATGGATGCTGTACTATTTGTATTCGAGTAAGAATGGTTAGTATCCGTTGTGTCAGTGCTTCTTACTAAATGCCTTTCTTCCGGGAGGGTGCCTTTTGGTTTGTATTCCACAATGGTCTGTACCGAGGTTGCTGGCGACGGGTTACTCACTGATACATCAATATTGCTGCTTGAACGATCAGCGAATATGACATGGTCGACCGACAACAAACCTATCGTATTAAACTGCGTTTTTTCAGAGATACTGTTAATTTCCTCCGTCAGCTGACGGAGCTCTTGATCAATCTTCTGTCGATCGTTATCGGTAAGTGTATCATTTAAGCCACGAACTATTAATTCTCGCTGTCTTTTTATAATATCCGTGATTTCTTGTAATCCGCCTTCCGCTGTTTGAATTAAGGAGATACCATCCTGAATATTTCTCTCCGCTTGATTCAATCCACGAATTTGAGACCTCATCTTTTCGGATATCGCCAAGCCTGCCGCATCATCTGCGGCTTTATTGATACGTCGTCCGGAAGATAATTTCGCTAATGAATTGGATGTCGATCTATGATTCTGGTTTAACCTATGTAAAGTATTAAGTGCAGGAAGGTTATGTGAAATTCTCATTTTCCACCGCCTGTAGTCATATAACACAATTGTACTTTTTCTTTATTAGTAGATTATACCATCGAATAATTATTATGACGATAACACGAACGATATAAGCTGCATAAAATAGAATTTATATCGCGCTCAGCTACGCTCAATAACTTTATATCCTGCTCCAACAATTCGATTAGCATGGGCGTCACAATGGTCCCCAAGCTATTCGTTTAGCACCTTCTCCATCTTATAAAAGCCGTCCAGCCCATACTTGTGGTATTTCTTCGGGAGCTCGACTTGATCCGTCTGACGTAACCCGAACTTTTCATATATCCTCTTCGCCTCACGATTCTGAAACTCCACGGTTAATACCAGCTTATGATATCCCGCTTCTCTGGCCAGCTCCTCCGCTTTCCTTAGCAATTCTACCCCGAAGCCTCTGCCTCTGCACTCCTCGAACACAGCCAGGTTGGAGATATAATATTCGTCCTCCTTATTCATGACGGTCAAATACTTTTGCAGTCCGGAACGAAACATCATTTTGATGGCATTGGTAAAGCCAGCTGTCTGAAACAGCTCTCTCCCGTATTTCATCATGTTTTTGTCCATCTGCTCCATATCTATAGTAGGCACAGAGAGAAGTAGTCCGCATACCTTCTCATTCTCGATCTTCACAAGCATATTCTCACGGCTGAACAGGACATCCGGCTTGGTATAGAACACCTCGATGCAGTTATAAATCTCAGGCTCTCTAACGATAAAAAAATAACGGAAGATATTCTTTCCGGACATATACAAAAGCTTGATACACTCCGCATGCTCATCTGCCGTTGGTTTACGAATCATCATGATCCACTCCCTTTCCGCGGGTTCACTTAACCCATCTTGGCCAACATGATATCGATATAGATAACGTATGTTGAGGTATGCCTAAACAGCACGTAACATTGCCACATCTCTGTCCAAACTGCTTTTACTGAGTTGAGTGAGCAGCTCTCTTCGAACTATAATGGAATCAATCTTTCAAATGAGGTGTCGTGGATGACTTTCCGTATCGTTCGAGATATTTAGCTTTCGGGCTGGACAAAACGCGTACCAGCCATCAAGGGAGAAGTCTGCCCTTTTGATCTCATGAAGCTAAAGCATTGCATGATACAGTCCCTATTTTATCCTCATTGAAAGGTGGAGTAAAATTGAATCCATCGGATTACAGAACGTTTTATGATAAAGTCGGCAGGAGGAATGGCTGGGATTTCAGCCGAGTGAAATGCGTAACGGAAGATGCACCTTGGGATTTGTACCGAGAAGTCACAAATGTCTGCAAGAAATCGGACATATTGCTGGACATTGGCACTGGCGGCGGGGAAGCGATCTTATCCATTGCTGAATCCGCATGGCTGCTCATCGGGATTGACCGATCAGCTGGCATGATTGAAAAGGCAACTAGAAATGTTGCGAAATCAGGCAAATCGAACGTCCGCTTCTTCAAGATGGACGCAGAGCATCTGGAATTTCCGCATCGCTTTTTTGATATTGTCTCCTGCAGACATTCAGAATTTTCCGCGACAGAGGTCGCTAAGGTTATAGTGAACGGCGGTACATTCCTAACCCAGCAAGTAAGCGAAAACGATAAAATCAATATTAAAGAAGCGTTCGGCAGAGGCCAGGCATGGGGAACCACACCCGGCACATTAAAACAAACCTATCTGGATGCGCTAAGTAGAGCCGGGTTTAGCGACATTCAGTCGTTTGAATATAACGTGAATGAATATTACCAAACGGCTGAAGACCTGATATTTTTACTAAAGCATACACCCATCATTCCTGGCTTTGGACAGACTGAGGCTGATTTTCACATCCTCCAACAGTTTATAAAGGAGAATCAGACCGAGAAGGGGATTAAGACCAATTCGCATCGTTTCTTAATAAGAGCGAAGCTATAGCGGTTGGGAGGGGGGCCGTAAGGATGCTCGATATTATCGAGTGTCCTTTCTTGTTCTTGTAATAGTGTAGTGGACGTCCTTCTTACTGCATGGAGAAAGGGAAAGCAGAACCTGATATTTCTTTACTATCAGACTCTTAATGGAACATAAAAAAGACGGCTTATAAAGCCGTCCTCCAACCTGTCTTATAAAATGCGGGACTCACCCGCTTCATTGCTTTTTACACGTCAGTATACCTCAATTATCTGTCATTCCTAACCAACAACACCACACACTCCACATGTGTCGGGTGCCGAGTGTAGCGCAATACTTTAAAATATTACCGCCCGATAAACGAGCGGTTTATTTACATTAATTCACATCAGTCATTAGTTCATTAAGAATTTTTGACGTGCCCGCGAAACGATAATACAATTTAACATTCCCGTCCGCAGTAACTTCGATTTTCTCAATAAATCGATTGATCACTTCGCGATTGATCTCTTGAAATTCCAAGGAACTTGCTACAATTCCTTTAATTTTGCCCAACACATCGACGTCTACCGATGCAGAAATTGCAGAATCAAGCTTTTCTTTATTATGCAATAACTTTTGAATTTCTGCATCTTGTGCCGCTATGTAATCGTCATAGTCAGATTTGGTGATTGACTCCTCGAGGTACTTTGAAAGAGCCTTACTCTTCAGGTTTTTGATATTTTCAATTTTTCCTGCGCATGCTTTCAGCTCTTTCTCAAGTTTGCTCTTTGCCTTAACGAACTTATCCTTTACAGTATTATAAAACGATTGATCATCCAATAGCTTGGAAAGTCTTTGCAAGTCCCATCTGATAATTGCAACCAGTGCATCTTCCCTTATGCGGTGTTTGGAACAAGCTTTATCGCCCAGCTTGTCACTCCGACCACATATGTAGCATGCGCCGTTCCGCTTATAGTGAAAGCCGCTACCGCAATCCGGGCAAAAGATTACCCCTGTAAAGAGATGCACATTCTGATGCGGTCTGCTGCATACATCAGGGTTGTCGATGGACTTCTTTCGATTGAAGGCGATTAATTGCTGCACGGATTCGAATACCTCTCCTGAAATGATTGATTCATGCGTGTTTTTTACAACAATAAACTCCGTTTTCGGCTTTTCCTTGCGGGATTTATTTGTAACACTGATCGTACTTTGTCGACCCTGTACCATATCCCCTGTATAATGCGGATTCTCAAGAATTTTACGAACTGATGAACCGTGCCAATAAATCGTTTGATTTTTCTTACCCGCAATCATTGAAGGAGTCGGAACCCCTTCTTCAAATAACTCTCGGGCAATGGCATCAAAGCCTTTCCCCCCAAGGTAGCTCTGGAAAATACGCTCCACTATCTCAGAAGAGCCATCGTCACTAACATACAACCTTCCTTCCCGTACTACATAGCCGTATGGAGGATTTGAGCCTTTGTAAAGCCCCTTTTTTGCCTTGGTCTCCAGAGCCATTTTAATCCGTTCACTAGTACGCTGTGCCTCTTGTTCATATATCCAAGCGAACAAACCGAACATATGAGTATTTCCAGTGGTAGTATCAATAGCTCCGTCCAAGGTGACTAGATGAATTCCATGTTTTTCAATGACTTCTTTAATCTCCAGCGCCAGCCGCTGATTCCGAGCGAGCCGGGACAATTCTTTAGCCAAGATAATGTCGAACTTTTTCGCCTTTGCATCGGCAATAAGGCGATTCATCTCTTTGCGGCTAAATTTTGTTCCCGTTTCAGTCTCAGTGTATATTTCGGCGATATCCCACCCCTTTGACTGAACGTAGTCTTCGAAGAAATCCTTTTGGTTCTGCAATGAATTTTCTTGCACTTCTTTCAGTGTTGAGACACGTCTGACAATTGCTGCCCTCAATGCTGACTACCCCCTCTAACAGGAATAGCCACATTTACCTGTTCGTCATGATAACTTGAGTTTGCGTACTTTTCCACTGTTTCTTCAATTATACTTTTGATGATACCCTCGAAAGTGATAGAACCCGTTGAACAAAAATGCCGCTCCACAGATAGTTTGCTAAAATTGTTATTTCTCTTTTGCATTGCTCTCACCTCGTATCGGATTCGCGCACATTGCGTGCTGCGTGACCGATATAAGTGGCGTCTAATTTCAACTCCGCAAAAGTATCTCAACTCGTATGAAAATTAAAAAAGTTTTGCGGAAATAAGACAGCAGAACGAACGATTTAAGACATCAACGTTGCCAGATTTTCGTGGAAAACGTGCTTCCGACGAAAAAAATTCGCACCTAAGCCTCCAATCGCCATTAACCACTCGGGAAGGCGTTCCTTAACCTTCAAAATTATAGAACCTGCCAAAACGTAAATTGGTGGCTTGGAACAAAAAGAACCATTGTGAAACGGTGATGGGCGATCTTGAAGCAAAGCATAAAAATGGGAAGCCGCGAGAAGCTTCACCAAAAGGGAAGGGAGCTTCGCCTGTTATAGCGATGCTCCCAAACGTTGGATGCTGATCGAATCTTCCTATCAAGTTTCAGCAGAAATTGATTCGGTTCTCTCGCGGCGCTTCTTAAGCTCCCGGTACAACACCGATTTGGTGACCCCGCAGATTTGACAAATTTCCGAAATGGGGTGAGACTTGGCTTCGTACAACCGGATCGCTTTGTCGAGCGACTTCTTGTCAGTCTTCGGGCGACCGCCGACACGACCACGCAGTCTAGCACTCTGTAAACCTTCGCGAATTCGCTCACGCAGATTCTCCCTCTCGAACTCTGCAAGGGCAGCAAGTATCGCCACAACCAGTCTGCCCGTTACCGTACTCATGTCGATGTTCTCTTTACAACTGACCAGATTAATCCCCTTCTCCTGCCAAACCGACAAAAGAGCAAGCAAATCCTGCGATGACCGAGATAGGCGTGATAGAGATTCCACAACCACCGTATCGCCGGGGCGAAGTTGCCGTAGGAGATGCTGGAAGTTTTCGCGCTTGAGGTACGCATTGCGGTCACCCGTCATGGCATCCATGAAAATGTCTTCTTCCGCAAGCGAAAATCTTCCCTTCAACATGTCATATTGCCGATCCGGGTTCTGCTCAGTTGTACTTACCCGGACATAACCGAATGTCTTGCCGTTACTGTTTTCCATATTCGCATGACCTCCCTAACCGTGATGCTGAATATAGATCAGTCTTGGAAGTAACATCGTCGTGATCAGAAAGCCGGTGATAACTCGTGCCGCAATGATCGTTTGAGGGACGAAGTGATGGGTTTGGAATTGGGAAAGCAATTGGGACTGAAAATCGGGGATTTTCAGTCCCGGACAGCCTCGAAAGACAGCTATACTTTCAAGCCACCAAAATTATAGTTTTCGGGATCAAGATGATCGAGCGGGAAATGAAGGCGATGCTACATAAGCACTCCCAAAAGGATGAACCGGAGAACATCCCGTAAACGTTAATAGATTTCACCAGCAACAGCAAAGCTGTAAAATTAACATTCCTCAACATTCGTTAGGTGAAAACGGAAAAATGCCGAAGAAGCAGAAGTAAATTGGCTAAAATACAGAAGCCGCGATCATTGTTAAAGCAAAATTAACTACGAAGATTATCGGGTAACATTAACACACTTTTATTTCAAACGGAACGATCCGTATCCCAAAAACGTCAAAAAATAATACCCCCCAATGCTCGGAGGGTATACTTCTTGCTAGAAACGGTTACGATCTTGGATCGCTGATGTGAACGACTTTATGAAGCGGAATGGATTGAAACTTCCCAATCTCCATATTCGGTAAGCTCAGGTAACCCAGTTTCGCTCTGCCCCTGTGCCAATCTCTCGGAAAGAAATTGTCGGCACGATTCGAATCCACTCCGAACTGCGAAACCAAAAGTTTAGGGCGCAAAGTGGTAAGGATCTTGTGGATTCCCTTGCCTTGCTTGAAAGAGATGACGACCTTCTCGTTTCGAAGATAACGGATGAGTTTCGCACGGAAGGTATGGAGGATGAAGTAGGGAATCAGTTTTGCTTCCACCGAAATGGATACCTTATCAATCGAATACCCCTCCTCCGAAGCGGTTATACGAATCACCGCAAATCGCCCATCCACGATCTCTGAATAACTTGGAGTCGCTTCCGCTAGTTGGCGTGTAATTCCTTTCTGCTGCTGTTCGGATGCCAATTCTGGGAATAAACCTCGCAAGGCTGCCTCTGATTTCGTGACCCAACTAAGCTCCCCACTTGCATTCCCTACCACCACAATCGATGAGCAAAGCAAATACTGATTTAGAACAGGGGTTAACTGAAATCTGGCGCAACTATCGGGAACGCGTTCCCCCTGTTCCCGTAGAAACTCAACCTGTTTCTGAGCCGCTACTCGCAAGGGAATGAACTGGAGCGGAGCATGCAAATCGATTTTTCCCATAAGTTGCATATGCTCCATGTTTGTAAGGGCGGCATCCGAAAATCGAGTTTCGACCCGTCCTTGGACGGATACTTGTTGAATACCCCGATAATCACAAGGATGAAGATGGATTGACATGGCTTGTTGCACCTCCTAAAGTTGTCAGTCGCTCGATGCTTGTTTCCTTATGCTAGATCCGAGCAACATTCACATCGATATAGATCAGCCTCATGTTTCTACTCTGATTAGGATCAAAGAGTCTAAATAATGAAAAATTAGATTCGCTATACCCCGAGCAGAGGGTTGCCGAGAGCGAAGAGAATACAGTGCGGAGCATAGCGAACCTCGAGTACCAGTCAACGTCCCGCTGCTAATGTCCAAAATTTACTTTCTTCTTCAATGACGGCTATAAGGCTCATCACCCGTGAATTGAATACAAGTGCTGCTCACGTTTTGGTGGGAAGGCGATACGTAAAGACCAGACAGCAGTTCATCCAGAGCGGTGAAAAGCTGTGCTCGCTCCGATCTGTCCCGCGGATCGACCGAATGAAATAATGCCAGCAAATGTTCTACCTTCTCGCGTTTTGGCTCAGTCTCTCGATGCAATCGGGCTAGACTTAACGAAGCCAAGAAGCGAAGTTCTGTCTCGCACTCTTCTAGATCGATCTGACCTCGTTTAGGGCTATATCGCTGGTAAACCTCGGCGGGTAAAAAACGAAAATCGGAGTACCCCAGCTCACTCAAGGCATGAAGGGCTGGAGGATAATCTCCGGCAAAGTAATGGGCAAGCGCCACCGTAAACTTCCCATGTAACTGCTGATTTGTGCGAAACAACATGCGCTCCACCTCATCCAAATCCATGTCCAGTTGTTCCGTGATATCCTGTGTAGATTTTCCCATTAGTGCCAATTTAACAACCGGTAGTAACGCGCCGTCTTTGCGCCAATCGATTCCGAGAACATGCGCCTCCAGTCTCGCCAGCACATCCAACTTCTCCGAAGTGAGCGTTCCTTTTCGACCAGCAGAATGAAGGGCGTAAGCTAACGCTTCAAGGGCATTGGGCTTTCTCATTGCAAAACCACCTTTCAGATTTTTATGGCAATGATACTATTCACTTGAATATATTCGCTTGTCCTACGAATCGCAGATTGGTTCCGCAACGAACTAAGATTCGGACTCTGCACAAACCTTTCTAATAAAGGCAGGCGGATCGCCAATTACCCCAGAACCAAGTTGTCTGTGAGAAACACGATTACTGCTACCAGAAGAACGGATGGTTTTCTGCTTCAAGGCATACCCACCGTACTTGCGAATGATCGATCTCGTTCACAGCTTGGATGGCTTTCTCCTGTAATAACAACGACTGGATTTTAGACGGAGCGTCATGCCCAAGCGGCGTCTGAGTCATGAAGATTTTCCTCATCCATTGCCTTATCTTGAATCGAAATGGCATTTCTCTGAAAATATCAACCGTTGCAGATTCCTCAATTACACATACGGAAGTCCACCGTTTTTCACATTCCTCCTGCTAAATCAACCGATAGATGCATGAGTTGATGTTACAAGTATGCGGTTTATTGTTACATTCTGCGGATCTGAAGTTTCGGGCTAATGTTTTTCAAATAATGCTATGGACTTAACATCTTTTCTATCGAGTTGAATGATCTTTTTCGGAGATGAACGATGACTGGATCTATATCCTGTACCTTCGCGTAGAAGCTGCCTTCGGAATTGCTTGTGCGGGGGAATATACAGGATAAGGATGATTGAGCAGTGGAAAAATCAGAACGGTTTGAACAAGAGAAACGGGGGATATCTAGTAGCGAGGTTAAAACATTCGAACAAGAACTTGCAGGACAAGTTAACATCAAGCTGATCTACGGCGACTATCCGAACGAACCAAACCCTGTATTCGCCGTACAATTTCAGTCCAAGCTGACGGAGGATCAGCCTACGATTACCATACTGGAATCTGAACTCCTCACCAATACGAAGGAGAAGCAGCTAAAGTTAATTCAGCATTGCGGTCTGGACATCAATCAATACCATCATCTTCTGATGCATATTAACGAATTGAAAAAGAATCGATGCATCACTATGGTTCCCAGTATCTATGCTGTGATGAATCCATGCGCTGAGTTTGAAGAAGGGGTAGAGTTATACGAAAAGCTCCACGGAAACATTCAGAGCCAAATCCATCATTACCCCCTACTCAGTACGGGTACATTCCAACCGAATGATCTCGGCATGATTCTAAACACCAAAGCGTACGGTCAAAATGTCGTTGCTGTAACCACGGATACTTTATACAAACTCTTGGATTGGGATCAAAACAGTGAAAACAAGAATCGGTTACAAAATTTGTGCGAAGCGTGGGTTGACTTGGGTTATCTCATAAAACCATCGAAAGAACGCTACAACAAATGGATACCGCTGGGAAAGCAACGATTCTATTTAATCAAGATACGAAATCTTGAACAAATGCTGCGGAGGGGAGATACCAAAAATGAGTAGAACAAAGATGGATTCCAATTTTTATTACCCCGACATCGGACACAATGATGGCATCGTTCCTTATGTTGGAGGGAAAGCCGGACTCATCGGACACATTGTACCCCTCATCGACTATGCTATCAGAAGTTACGGATTGGAAGAGTTCCACGAGCTTTGCGGTGGGGGTGCGCGTATGCTCCTCAACCTCCCATTTACACACCTAAACAAAAGAGTCTACAACGATATTGATACCGGGATGGCTACACTCTTTTATTGTTGTTCCAACTTTGAACTACTTTATCAATTAAAGAAAATCCTTGCCCAAAAAAGGATCGGCAAAGATGTCTTCGAAGAAGCGAAACAGCGGTGTGATAAAGGTATATTGGGTGAGGATAGCTATGATATTGTTACAGCTGCCGCTAGCGCCTATATTACCATTCTGCAAAGTGAAATGAGTCTGCAAGAAGTGTACAAAAAGCATCTTGAGCAACAAACCTACTTAAATCGTGTTTACAGACTCCATGAGTTTAATAGCACCTTAAAGGGAATAGATGTCACCAATAACGATGTATTCAACATTCTTACGACCGATTACGACTGGAGCAAAAGTTTCATTTATCTTGACCCGCCGTATCATCCAGAAGCGATGGCAAGTAAGAAGCATTACAGGGTAAACTGGAAAAAAGAAAAACACGACCTATTGGTTGAGTTGCTTCTCGAACTTCCTCTCGGCAAAGTAGCGTTAAGCGGCTTAGATAACTCCAGTTACGTGCAGCTAGAAGAAGCTGGTTGGAAGAAGATATACCTGAAAAATTTGCGTGTGAAGATGTCCCGGAATGGTCTTTATCAAATGGAGCAGATTTGGATCAACTTCGACATCCCCCCCTTGCTTGAAGCTCAAGTACGTGAATGCAAATAGCAAGTAAAGCTCTGCACCTCGTTGAAGATGCAGAGCTTTTGTTTTAAGGCTTTGCCCATCGAACCAAAGCATCGAGTGCGGTAACCGTTTGCGCCGTATCGGCAACCATCGCTTCGCCAACATCCTTATAATGGTGTAAAAACGCCCGTGGACTGCCGGATGGCGCATCGTAGTCGAAGCGGTGAAAAATAACTCCGGATTTTTGGATTGCGTTGCATACCACATGAGTGGCATCCCGCCCTGCTGGATCGTTATCCATTAGGATTATGAGAGAGAGTCCAGTAGGAAGCGGCTTTGCGTAGAGCGCATTGGATAAAGCCTTGGGCATTTTGCCGTTGAGCGCAACAGACGAAAAACCTACCTGTTCAAGTAAAATGGCGTCAAGCGCGGATTCCACGATGAACACTACCCCCGGCTTAGTTAAACGAGAGCCGTTGAACAGTTCCAAATCTACCCCTTTAACCTTATAGGAAATCGGGTAATTCTTTGCGCCTTGAACCAACTTCTTGCGTTCCAAGAACCGACCTTTGCAAGGGATAACAACATACTTTGAACCGTCCTCCAAGCGCCAGACCTTTAGTCCGAACTTCGACATGCTTTCGCGCGTGATACCCCTCCGCAGGAGTAGTTCGACAACTTGCGGATCTGTTTGAACAGGCTGGTAAGGACGAAATCGTTCTTGCTTCGGTTCCACAAAAATCTCCTCGACTTTAGCGAGCTTCTGCTGAAAATGACGGAGATGAAACTGCATGCCCACAATCTCGAAGATATCCCAAGCTCTTTCCGCACAGCTAAAGCAATAAAAGTTTCCGCGATCCATATTAAAAACCATCGAGGGTCTCCGATCATCGTGATTAAAGCAAAGAAGGTTCCCGCCAAACGCATAATTAATTCCGCATAGATCTAGCAATTTCTTAATATGGTGTCGCAAGATATTCTTACGACCGTTAGAGTCAAGCGAACGATAGACTTCATGAGGGATGCGCGGGAAAGCTGGATTACCTTCAGCCTGTGCCTGAAGCATGTCACAAACTCGATAAAACCAATGCGCTCTTGGATTGACGTTCATTTCGATTCACCTTCTTTCTTGGCAGGAGGGCTGCGCCATAATATGACGAGCGACTGACCGTCCCTGACAGATAGTTTCTTTGGGATGTAAATCTCCATTTTCGGGTATCTCCTTTTCAAATCGCTAACTTTTTTCAATATGGTTTCTGCCCTTTTCAGAATGTTGCGCATATGACGATTCCGGTACGAGATGGACTTCGATTCATCTCGAAGCACTTTTCCAAAACTAGGCACTCGGTTCATAAGTGCGCGGATCGAGATTTCCCGTTGCCCCTTACCGTCGCTCATCGTCTCCAAAAGGTAAGCAAACTCCAAGGCAACCAGCGCCGCTTGCCTGCTTCGCTGGCTAAGGATGGCAAGGGGGATGCTCGTCAGTCGATACTTGTAGCCATACTCGGACGATAGGTTGCACTCTTCGAGCAAAGCATTTAGTACGTGGTGGAAGTACTCGCTGGTGAGCCGTAAGCGACCGTCAGGAAGCTGCTCGATCTTTAACAGCGGGAAAACCCCTTTCTCGGAAACCCAGCCCATTACAGACTCGTAGCTTTTTAGCGTCTCTAGGAGTGGGTAGCCTTTACCCCCTTTGTTCAGTTCAAGGAATTGGTAAAGGTCGGATTTTCGGCACTCGATGTAGTTGCGGTTTCGAATATCCCCTTTGAAGTAGAAGAATGAGAAGATACCGTACATCATTAAAGGATCTCGAATCTCGCGATTTAAATTAACAAGTTTGCGAACTGCGTCAACGTCCAACTGAATACCATCCTTGTACAAATGCCCATCGCGGCAGACGTACCCCGGTTCGCTAGGATGAAGCAGAATTGCTAACCCCTTTCGCGTTTTGACCGTTCGGAGCATGTCCCGAAAGTTCGGATGGGACGGAACAAACATCGGTTTTCTCTCTTGCGCCTTTTCGACCATGTTGATTTTCCTCCTTTGAATAGGTTTCATTTCATGTTGCTCTTGAGTTTTCAAGGAACGAGTCGCTTTTGCTGTGTTTGAACGGAAAGTTCACTTGGTGCAAAAGCTACTGTATATAGCGCCTCTCAATTTGCAACTCATCAAATGCAATGAATAAACCATCGAAAATAAAAAACTTTCCGTGCGGAAACTACCTGTACAGCGTGACGTTAACTCGCATCATCGACACATGTGGTTCAAACGGTGGATTGATAGCTGTAGTCGTGGGGCATGATCGGTAAAACGGTAGATGGATCTGTCCGCATACGGTGGAGAATTACGTATGCCGGACTCGTCGCAAGCCATACACATATAAATGATCTTGATGTTCAGATCGGAAAAGGAGGGACGCTTCTTGCGGAAAGTAAGGAATTGTTCAGCGCCGCTAGGGATAGTCGGCATATATAGTAGGAAGAGATTGATTGGTTCCTACTCGTTAGGGATGCAGATCTAGGAGGGAATGACCGGCTTTCGAATGGCTATCTGGTGGTTATACGGTGGCTTTATGATGGCAATGGGATGGTTCGAACATTGTGATCGTTACCCCGGATTAGGAAGGAGAAGCTAGGTGCGGGGATTGGCTAGGACGGGGCTATGCACCGGCTATGGAATGGTTATAGGATGGCTAGTTATTGGATTGCGGGATGATGCCACTGACCAGCGAGCACCCCAGATTTGGGGCACAAACGGTGCGGACAATACACTCCCCGGCATTGGCGGAGTACTGGGCAAAAAGCCCACTGCGTCGCGGAAAACGGTGGTTTCGGGGCGAAGATACCACTCTCGCGGCTCGAGGGAAAACCGTGGTGGCGCGGCGGGAAAATTTTCGCTTTGTCTATTTGGAGTTACTTTATTTGTTGTTCTTGTATGGGTTATTGTATTTAAATCTTTTAAGCTTTTAAGTCTTAATAAGCCTTTCCCATTGAATTTGGGGGTTTTAATATTTTTCTGGGTCTTTTAATAAGGGGGATTGCCGAAGGCAAGAACCCGCACTTAATACTCTTATAGTTGTTTTTATAGCGCCCCGTCCAAAATGCCCAAAACCCCTTTGTAGCAAGGGTTTCTGGCACTTCTCCCAATCTAGTTCCCCACCTCTAAAATGCTTGCTCCCCACACCAAACCCATTTCCTGTAAGTCACTCGCCAATTTAGCCCCTGTAAGCCGCTGCAATCATCCGTAGGCATAAACCCCCGGCGCTACCCCGATGCACGATGCCAGAGCCGATTGTGACGGCGAGACAGGCAAGGAAACTGAATAGGCGACCGGGACTTAAAACTTATAGATGACCGTCCCAGTAAATTAGCCCCTGTAAGCCCCCACAACCGCCAGTAGACATAAACCCCCAACCACAGCTGGATGCATGATACCTAAGCCCAGCAGAGCAGTCAGAGAGCGGGCGAAGAAGGTGTGTACGGAAGATTCTACATTTGGTTTAATTTAGACAATGCATTGCGTGTCACAGTAATAAAACCACCCAATCAGTTTATACGATTAGGTGGTTTTGTAGGGTTGTAGAGAGAATCTCTGTCTAGGGCTTACAATAACAATCTTTAATTTAGTAGGATATCTTGAAGCTTCCTCCTATGGATTCTTTGTAAGTTTCAATATCACTTCCTATTGGTGTCATGCCGCGTATCCATTGGTCATCCAGCTTAATAAATAAGTATGAATATACACCATTTTCGTATGTACTGCTAACCTCAATGATCCTTGTTTCGATTCCAGCCAAATCATAGACAAGACTTGTTAAGAAAATTGAATGTTCACCTTTTCCAATTCCATCTACCATTGCTTGGTAGGCACTTATGATAGGATTCCGAGGTGTGGAAGATTCAGGGACTCTTTTAATCAATTGATCTACTAAACTTCTTAGTTTGTAGTCGAGAACGATAGTGTCAGCTGAGATTCCTGCTTCCAGCAGGGGTGAAAGTTGGTTGTGGAATCCTCTAAGTTCCATATTATAAAATCCATGTCCTGTTCCTTCTTTACCCCTTGCTCCATGGTATAGGTAATCCGTCATAGCTTTTGGCACTTCGATGCTATCGATGTCGACTAGAGCTTCTTTAGCTAGTTTGAGGACGGTTTCGTACTCCCGCTGGTTTGCGCTACCGTAGAGTCGTCTGTTAGTTTCGGTGGCGTCGATACCTTTACTCCGTATTTCCTGTCTCTCTATATACTCCGATAATGGAAGGGGGTTAAGGTCAAACTGTCCGATATAGAAATAGAAATCTCTATTGTTAAACTCGAAAGAAACTCCAGTCTCCTTCGCCTCCCTTATCGTGATTATTCGAGAATCAAGACCTGAAGTGCGAACTAAATCATCGTCCTTTAAGTCAACAACAGCACCTGAATTTTTTAATACCATCCCGTTATCAGGTGTTGCAGCAGCTATTGCCCCCGAGCCGCCTTGGTTGCTTTTCGTCAAATCCTTCCCGTCCTCCCCGACTTCAGGGGATTCATGTAAGGAGGAGATGAAATCAGTTATTATCTCCTTATACTTTCCCTCAGGAGCAGGGATCTCTGTACCGTTTCTTAGGTCGATAGGCATTAAGCTGTTTCTTATGTCAATGAGCCTTGAAACGTTATTAGGGTTGGTTGTATCGATACTGCCTTGCGTGATGATGGCGGTGCGAGTGGTGTTGTTCCATTCGACCTTTGCGCCGAGGGCTTCGGCTACAAAGCGAAGTGGTACCATTGTTGAGCCGTTGATGACCATCGCTTCCTTGGCTAGGACAACCTTCTGACCGTTGATGTGGGCGTAGGTGTTGCCGATGGTGAGAACGATGGTTGTGTCGCCTTTGGTTGCCGTAACTGTTTGCGTTGGGTTATCCCACTTCACTTCTGCGTTGAGGGCTTCGAATACCCCTCTTAACGGAACGAGAGTGCTTCCTCCGTGAAGGATCGCTGATTGAGGGTACTGTTGGAGTTTGCCGTCAATGGTGACGTTGACCTCTTGGTACTGAGATTGCTGAACAGCTGCAACCGTAACACTTTCCGCCGCAACAGCGGATACACCTCCAAATGAACTCCCCAGTATTGCTAAACTTACCATTGTGCTCGCTAACTTCTTATTTCTGATCGTCATTTGAATCACCTCATTATTTGTCATTTTACGAGTATGTATAAAATATTTTCACTCATTTAATATACATTTATTTCCTCTTTGTTGAATACTCTATCTGTGCATAATGTTAGCTCCTTTCACACTGGATGTAAAGTATAAAAGGAGCTATCCGCATGAGTTCTGACTCTATTCATAATCCCCAGCAACTGATCAAAAGCGCTATTGCTAAGACTGTTCAGGGACTTCACAATCGGAAAAAATTGACTCAAGAAGATTTGGCTGGCTTATGTAATGTTGATCGTTCATATATTTCAATGATCGAAGTCGGTAGGAATGAACCCTCCGTGACCAAGATTTTTGAACTTTGCGAAGGGTTGGGAATTTCAGTGGCGTCCTTTTTTCAGATCGTTGAAAGGGAAGTCCAGAATTTGAAGAATGAATTACCCCCTGACAAATAGTATGGCTACTCTTGATTGGCTATACATCCCCTGTATACTTCTGAAAGCTTCAGACCATCCCTAATGCCGATCCAATACAAGTATTGAAGCTCCAGTGAAGTTCTTTCATTGATTGCCCCCTCATACTCCAGCAACAGCGGATACAATTCCGGCGGTATTACTTCTTGCAACTTACCCTGTAGGCTGATTTGCTGGAGTCTGGCCGCGCTAACGTCCGACAATTGATTAACCGCTTGTATGTGTTCATGAAATCGAGTTTCGAAAGATGGCTTTGCCCAATCAGGTATTTGATATTTCACTTCATTCTGATTCTTCATCGTGCCACCTGCAATTCTGCCGCTTGTCTCAGGTTTGCAATTATGGAGTCGCGTTCGGTACGAATAGCTTCGATTTCTTTGCCGATCTCGGTGCGGCGCTCTGGAGAAGTCTGGCGGTTGCCATGTTCGACTGTCAGCCTGAGATGGCGCTGGGTGAGGGAGAGTAGGTGTTGCTCAGTTGATGGGTCAAATCGAGTTGAAACAAATGAATTGGCTTAGACATGAAAAAACGCCTCCTTGGAAGTTTGTTGAATGTTAGCTTCCAGTTGGCGTTATTTCAAGAATCTTTGAATACACATGCATTTCAAAAATCCCCTCTAGGTAAATACCATAGAAGGGGATATCCGATATATCAAGTTGTATGCGGTTCATTAAAATACCTCTTTAAGAGATCTCCAATGTTCACTCTGCATACTTTCCGTATAAACGGTATTGTTGATTCTAAGGATCTCATTTTTATCGCGAACAAAACCCCAGTTAATCTTTTTAACCCTTGCATATTCTTTGAAAGCCTCAAACTTGTTGGCTACTTGACGGTCAATATTGTTACTCTTATTGCCTGTTTCGCCACCCTTTGTTTCAATAATCCAGACCTCTCCCGTCTTCTTTTTCACGATATAATCTGGATAAAACAACCACTGTTTACCTACAGTGTCTAAATACACAATGGAGAAATACTGTTGTCCTGTATCCCCATTCTTATAGACCCAATCTATGTCTTCCTTCTCTTCGCAATATCGTTCAAACAACCTCTCTGACTTTGAACGAATACCATCCACGATCATAGCTGATGAATATAGTTTGTAAGCATTTGTGGTGATTTCCTCAACATCTGTTTCAGTCGAGTCATATCGATATAGCTCTTGCTCTGGTATAGAGAAGGTTGCAGTCTTTACGGAAATGTTCATGGATGTCTGTACAGCCAGCTGAGCAGTTGCCTCCCTAAATTCCTCCTTGAGTTTTTGCACATTGTTTATTACGAATGCGTAATACTCTTTTGAGTCAAGTGACAACAACTTATTCTTGCTGCTGTTATTATTCCGGAATAATCGTTCCATAACAACCTTCGTCTTTTGAGCTGCCATGCCAATCGCTGACTTAATTTCGTCTATCGAATGCAATAGTTCAATACCATTCTTATGTGTGTTTACAATGCGGGAAGTTGTAGTGTAAGTTCCTACTCCCTCATTGAGAATCGACTCATTCGTAACAAACTTGCCTTGTCGGATTCTCCTAATAATGGCATCACCAAATCTATAACCTACGTTCTCAAGCCGAAGTTGATTGTCTTTTTTATTGTTGGACAATCCGTATTTATTCACAAGAAACTTATAGATCTCTTGAAAAGTTTCCCTTTCACCTAGACCATCAAAGTCTTTATCACGATATTGCTTCTCCAATGTAAAGTCATAACACTTCTCCTTGAGAAATACTCGTTTAGTCTCAAAGGCTTGATTCATGGCTTCCTTGATACTCTCTTTGTACTTCTCATCAAAAGTGTACAGGTAGCAAAAATCGAGTACATCAATATCATAATGAGTCGCCTCAGGCATACGCCTCAATCGCCCAATGGTCTGTATTTCAAAATCCTCATTCATATTTTCACGAAGTTTAACAAGTATCTTAGCTCTTGGGCAGTCCCATCCGGTTGCAATCGCCTGTTTCATCAAGAGAAAGACAGGTGTTGCCGATTTCTCTTCAATTCCCGCAATATTTATCTTCTCGTTATTACCGTTCATCCATTTTGCAACCATCTTATTATTGTAAGTATAACCCATTTCAGTGAGCTTCTTCTCAACTGCTTCCACAAGTAGGGTGGAAGAGTTTGGGAACTGAATGATCACTAGCGGTCGAATCCTCTTCGACAAATTATCGTATGCCTCAGCGATCTCCTTGCGCTTTGCATCTGCAAGATCAATTAAGTAGCCATGTTCATTATCAAACTCACCGTTGTATTCGACATTCTCGTTGATGTAGAGAGCCTTTGTAATTAGCCCTGACCCAATCACATCTAGCTCGTCAATTTCATAGAACTCGATGAGTTTATTTTCCCTTGCTGTAGCTGAAACTCGAATAATGTTTCTAGCTGAGAAACTATCTATTATAGAGTTTGCCTTCTTTGTATCATTAGAATGTTCCTCGTCAATTAGTACAATAAACTCAATACCTTTTCGGTGGGCGTCAGCAATACGGTCAAAGAGGTTTTTCTTCTCACTATCGCTGATAGCCTTATTACCTTTTTTTGTTACTAGCTCCCAATTGATAAAGGTGGTCGATCCTGCTTCGAAACCAGTCAACAGTGCATCGAACATATTCTTCGTTGTTTTGCTCGGGAGAAATTTCATCATCTTCTTACGACTTTGTTCCTCTAGATCGCCTTTCCCTGGGCAAAGCCAAACAAAAGCAGTATTCGAATTAACCGTATTTAGATATTTATCAATGAAGTCAATAAGAATCACAGTTTTTCCTGCACCAGTGGGTGCTTTTACAGTAATAATCTGTTTGCTGTTATTACTGGACACTTTATCTACTAGAAACATAGAACACCGTTCTTGAAAATCAAATAGTCCATCTGGAAGCATAATCATCTTTCGCCCACCTCCAACAACTCTGATTCAAAGTAATAATCGGGAATTATATATGTGTTGATGCCACTATCGGTTAACTTCCGAGTCTGCTCACTGGTCAGTAGGACAGCAGAGGAAAGAAAAAGTCCTTTACACTTTTGAAGCTTATTATTGTCTAAAATAAATGCATCAGCTTCTTCATCCGACATGAGTAGAATGTATTTGGAATCATCTAGGCTAACTGCATATTCAAGCTGAACCATCTCAGCGATATGTTTTAGAAGCTCATCATTTACACTATAATCCAGGTCATCGGAATACTTCTCAATAAAGCCAGTCTTATAGTATTTTAGATTAACAGGGTTAGGCTCAAATACCTTCCCTGAATCTGTGGTATATCCGTAAATAACGTTCGATAATCTCTTATAAGTGACTTCCTCGCAGATATTCCCTTCGTTATTCGTGCAAAGAATAAATTTACGGGTACCATCGTCTTCGGCATTTTGAGAAATAACAGCATGACCTGTCGTGCCGGAACCAGCAAAAAAGTCCAATACAGTAATGTCTTTTGATGGGTATAAACTGATAATACGTTTCACAAGCTCTAATGGTTTTTTACCATTGTTAAACTCAACGTTTCCTTCTTTCGTCAAATTCTTCATTTGACCAGTATAGTCCCAATATGTTCCTTGCAAATCTTTTTTGTATAAAACGCCATCAATCTCTTCGCTCGTATCCTTTAACCAAACAAATAATCGGCATTTATCACCTTTGTAAAATTGCTCATAAACTTTACCCTTGTTCCTGCCTGTTTTCGGAACATATTCTATAGATAATAGATCTTCAGATATACCTTGTTCCGTACGATAGCTCATTACTCTCGTTCTTATTGAAGATTGTGCGTTTGTAGTTTGAAAAATTTTAGTTCCATATTTTTTGTAAGCCTCTTGTTCAGAGATCCCTTCGCTTTTCGCCACTTGCTTAATTGATTTGATAACAGGATTTTTTCTAAGGTATACTTTAATATCATTGCCATCACCATCTACAGTAGAACCTATATATTCCTTGTCCCCCTCGTAGAGTAGAACTGATGTATACTTCCAACTTACACCTTCCTCGATATAAGTTTTTATTAACTCAGACATTTCTGTATATACATATGCCCCATTAAAAATAGGGAGTGCAGAGTAGTTCTTTGCGTATATAAGGATGTATTCGCAGTTCTTCTTAAATCGTTTATCCTCCCCGCCTCCAGATGCACCAGCGATATTCTTCATATTTACACTTATAATATTAAGGAAATTGTTCTCCCCAAAAACGTCATCGCAAAGAAGCTTCAGCTGTGCTAATTCAATATCGCTGATTTGAATGAACAATGCTCCTTCTTCTGTAAGCAGGTCACGAGCTAACCTTAGACGCTCGTCCATAAAACTTAACCATTTGGAATGCCTAAATCCGTCATCCTCGTTAACGTAGTCGTCTTCATACATAAAGTCTTCATTGCCAGTATTGTAAGGAGGATCAATATATATTAAATCAATATTCCCTTTATGAGTCTTCACCAACAACTTCAGGCTATGTAAGTTATCACCTTCAAGCAAAAAGTTATAAGGCAAATTTTTATCCGATACAATCTCTCTGTCAACAACTTCGGAAAACACCGGTACCTTCGTTAGCATCTCAATGTCAACTCGTTCTTCATGCTCTTCCCAAACAAGACCGAACTTTTTATTAAAAAGCTCCGTCTCGATCTCGTTTATAGCAATTAGCGAAGCATCATCGTTGTGTTCTTCTCTGATTTTATTAAGAAATTCAAGCATGCGCTGTCTTTTAATTTGCGACAAATTCGGCATATAAATTACTCCCCTCAATCAACGTTGCACTAAAATTAATGATAACATATAATCACGTATCAAGTATGACAAAAGTACCATAACAAGAAACAGCTCAAGCTTCACATGAGCTTGAGCCTTGCCAGTTTATTAAACAGAAAGTGGCAATAGTATGAATCGGAAGTATCACTCTAACAACTCACGTATCTTTTCTGTAAGCACTGCTTTTCTTGCTTCATAAAATATTTCAAAGTCTTCTATCTCAAGTGAAATACTCTGCGGAATCATTGCCTGATTACAAAATTCCGCCCTTTGCATATCGTTCATATCATTGTAATAATCAACAAGTCGCATATTATTTTTGCTACCGTTACTTCTACCTTCAAGTAAATGTAGATTAGGTAGTCGATTACGATTTCCACGCCACCTTTTCCATTCTTCCATAGAAACAGACACAGGCTTGTTACCATCAAATCTATCATACGGATGCAGATGATCTTGCTCATACTTAAAGTTCCTGTTCATCCAGTCAAGAGACAGATAATATAGTGCCTCTCCAGCAACTCTACTTCCTTTTTCTGCATTGAGTATATCTTCAATTTTGCCGTCCGTTACTCTGAGCTCATTTATCTGGTTGAGCATATCCACAGTGATTTCATAATCATAGCTGTTGATGTTACTCTTCATCTGTTGAAGTTTGCTAGTTGTTCCAGATTGGAAATACGTGAACAGAACCGCTCTAACCAAATATGCACGAATGCCATCAAGGCTTTTATTATATTCCGGGTTATAATAAATAAAGTAGATTATAGGTAACAGTACGTTCCAACTGCTTGAAAAACGGCTGACCTCGATTTTCATGCCTTTCAGCACGGTTTCCATATCCTTTAGTGCCTTTCTGAAAGCACTCCAGTTATTCTTCAGTTCCTCTGCTATCTGCTTGTTAATATTTGACTTTACAACATCACCGTATAGCATAAGTGCAGAACGGATGATAAAATCCGAACCGAATCCAGCATAAGAGTCCACAAGTAGTTTTCCGAACTCCGTCTTTGCACTTGGCCAATATGCCTCAAGGATGGACATCGTAATTTCCGATTTGCGGAGAGCCTTACCACCGCTGTTAAATCTTACGAACATCTCAAGGGCATCATCCTGTTTCATGTCCTGGATTTCTGTAAAACGAATCAGCTTTTCTACAAAGATTTTATTATACAGCTTATTCAGAATATCCCTTGCATACTGTTTACTGTCTGCCGGAACATTGGCAATGGCTTCATCGATAGCTTGGTCTCTGGTTGATCCATCCTGGAACTTCTCGTCTAGAATACTCTTAATTTCAAACTGTGTCGGACTCAGCTTGCCTACCTTTTCACTGAACTTGATGTCATACTTTTTACTATTATATTCCTCTTCATCAACAGTCAGCTTATTCTTATTCAGTTCAATCAATAGCTTTGTAACCAATCCACCACCATTTTGCTTCCTTGCATTTTTTTGCCGAATATAGGCACCTCCTAACAAGGAAAGAAACAGAGAAGTCAATCTCTGCTGCCCGTCCAGTACCGCGGTATCGGTAATCTTCACATCAATGCTGGTTAACTCATAATTTACGCTATCTGCCTGTTTTCTGCTATCAAACGTTACCTCAGACAGGAAGTTACAGAAGTATGTATCCCAGGTCACATTGTCATCGTTCACGTGCCAAAACAGGAATGTGGCAATTGGGTAATCAAGCAGAATGGAGTCCCACAACTTTTCAATTTGCTCCATGCTCCAAACATACTGTCTTTGAAATGCAGGCATAACAAACTTGCCGTTTTTAATGTTTTGCAATGCCTCATATATAGTTATACTGCTATCTATTAATCTACTCATTCTAGCACCTCTCAATCTTTAATCATTATAAACCAGTTAATGACTCGGTACGGTAGATCACATTTCCTTTATTTCCACTTCAATTTTATCGAATCACTAAATCATAGTTCGACAAATCCCCTCAATTCCCTTCCATTTCCTGAACACCTTTCATTTTGTCTCTATAATATCTGTGCATAATAAAAGCCCAAGCGGTGACCCCACTTAGGCTCTATCAGTTTTAATGAAAGGTAAATGCGGCTCCTAATCATTACTTCCATACGAGCGACACACAGCACTCAACATGTGTTGAATAAGCAGTGTCAACTATCATAAGTAAAGTTTCCTGATACCGGGCAAGGAGGTAATAACTCGAATGAAACGGGTACCGGTCGCCCAATACCCCATATAAGGCAGTACTAGGAAGCTGGCACCACCCGCAAAAGTAAATCACAACCAAATTCAAGGGGAAAGTTTATACCTGCCAGGGTACACGATTTGTACGTTAACGTTGATCGTTTGTAAGGAATCTTTGTTTAATACAGTCCCAGATACAATCCGTTTCCACGCATACGGATTCCTGCGAAAAAGAGATTCCCCTAGATTATAAATATCTATTCTCTTTTCAACCGCGGTTTGAAAGGTCTGCCTAATTTGATGCTCAATTTCTTTTTGGGCCAGTTGCGTGAGTTCCTGCTCCGTAACGTCTGCATGTAGCTCATTTACTCCAGCCTCCACTTTAACGGAAACATCGAAATATACTTTGTTATATGTAACCCTTGGTTTAACGTCATATTTGGGTTTTTCCGCGACGAGAACTGCAACAAGCTTGTTATCGGAAAACAAGTTGACGGGCAGTCGGATTGTGTGTTTATTCAGCCATGGCAATCCTTTTATTTCTTCGAGGTTCATGCGTGCGTAATATTTGTCCTTATCGTATATTTGTATGCCTGAATATCTAAGCAGATCATGCGGTTTTTGATTTTCCTTCCACTGATCCTTTCGGACAGATAATTCTGGTATGTAGCTTGTCCTCGCCTTTTCGTTTGAATCCATTACAAATCTTTGCAGGCGGATCGGAGCGAGGATAGAACGCTGCCGATAATTCTGTTCGGGGTTATGTAGAATCGACGCTTTCGGCGATAATCTGAAAAATGGAGTCGCAATTAAGACCTCGTCAAGGGGATCGCGCGTACTGAACACCCAAGCTAAGTACCTTATCTCACGATATCGGTCGATCAGTTCCAACACTTCACCCACTTTTCGTTCCTTCAATAATCTTTCGCTAAACAAGATTGCTGAGATTTGTCCCCAGTTTAACCTTTGTTCCGAAGTGCTGTATAAATCATTCGCCGCTTCTGTAAATGAGATACCTTTTCCTATGCCGATCCAGATCGGAGGCTGTTCCGATTTCTGTTGTCCTTCCAATTTTGCCACTGTGGAGAAATCGAGCAACTGTGCATAAATAATGTATTGGCCATCCGCATAATCAATTCCAACGGCAGTTACATAGTTCATGTTTTGTACTTCGTATTTGCTCCAACATCCGGTGAGAAAGAAGGGAAGCAGAAGAACTGCGGTAAATTTATATGCGTTCATTTCTGCTTATCCCCTTGGCTTGTAGAATCTTGAGTATTTAGCATGTCTGGCCGAGTTTTCCGCCATCTCCATGGTAATCGGAACAAGGCATTGGCGAAGTCTTCATATAGAGGCGAAACCGGAGCCAGGTAAGGCAATCCGAATGAACGCAAAGAGGCTAAATGAGTTATCACGATAAACAAAGCAAGTAAATAGCCATAGAACCCCAAGATGGCAGACAAAGCGAACAGGAAGAAGCGCAAAATGCTTATTGTCCCACTCATTGACTGGTTGGATAAAGTCGAACCGAACACTTGCGTAATAGCTCCTATGACAACAATGCTAGGGGATAAAAATCCTGCGCGTATGGCTGCATCCCCTAAAATAAGCCCTCCCACTACCGTAACTGTAGATCCTATCGCTGAAGGCAACCGAATACCGGCTTCCCGCAATATTTCCAAAAAGATGAGCGCGAGAAACATTTCCCCTGTCACGCCAAGAGGAATGCCTAATCGGTTGATGCCAATTGTTGCAAGAAGGTAATAGGGCAACTGATCCTGATGAAACGAAAGAATGGCAACCCAAAAACCGGGCAGCATGAGTGATACGGTCAATCCGAGCAAACGAAGCGCTTGCCCAAACGTAGACGATAATGCAGTAAAGTGGATGTCTTCCGGCGTTTTCAAGAGCAGGAACAAATTTGCCGGTGCGATCAACGCGGCAGGCGTACCATCCACAATCAGCGCTACACGTCCATTCATCATGCAGTTAACGGTAAAGTCGGGTCTTCCCGTATAGCCCATCAAAGGAAACAAAGCTTTGGTCGGTTCCATTAACTCTTCCAGTTGAGTGGCGCTGATTGCTCCGTCAATGTGAACACGATCCAATTTCATCTTGATATCTTGGACGATTTTCGGATCAACAATGTCTTGCATATAGAGAATTGCAATAGTTGTTTTTGTCCGGACACCTACTGTTTTCGTTTCGTATACCATGCTTGTTGACTTGATTCGTTTCCGAATTAACGCAACATTGACACCGAGTTCCTCAACAAAACCGTCTTTCGGCCCGCGAATAGAGACTTCGATATTGGATTCTTCGGGCTGGCGTGCCGGTTTTTTCGATATGTCGAGGGAGAACAATGAAGTTAGTGTCGGAATAAACAAAAGCAGTTTTCCCTCAAAAATGTCCGTTTCGGATTTTTGCCCCCACTCCTCGAAGGAAATGCTCTCAAGCTGTAATTGACACGACTCCAGAACTTCCTTGTTCTTTTGAAAACCGTGATTTTCGTAAAACCGAGTCAAGTGAGGAAGCACCACATCCTGAATGAGTTGTTGGTTGTCACATAACCCATCGCAATACAGTAAAACGATCCTTGATTGATCGTCGCCAGTTTTTAATTTGTAAACATGATCCTTTACATCACTACACATCTGGAAACGTTGAAGAAGTGTTTGTTCATTAAGCGGTTGTGTATCAGGCGCCCCTTGTTGTGTCGACGATTTTATGTCCTTTGCCCATTTATTACTGAAAAGCTTTATCAATTTCAATTGCTCCTTTTACTCCGTGTTGAGATTAAAATTCGCACGAAATATACGAACATGACCACAATGGTAAAGACACAAAACAAAGGAAAGTAATATCGGCTGAGCAGGTCTTGAAAAATCATATCGCTGATTGGCAACAATGTAACAACCAGCATGAATAAAGCGCCCAGAAACATAGGCAACCACTTATACTTTTGCAATTCCCACAATTCGCTTAAGAGTAACAGGGAAAGGGAAACTCGAATGTACATACCGGATAACCACTGGTAAATCGAGAAAAAATCAATATGCTCCACATACTCGCCCAGTCGAACCATTCTCCATTGTTCGAAAGGGGGGTATCGTTGGTGTGCCGCTTCATCAGGGCCATACATGGCGATCGAGCCCATCAAAGGGCCGAGCGTTAGCCCGGATAATATGATGCAAATAAGCATTAAACTTTTGAAACCTGGTTTTTTCGTTAACTTGTGCTGAAACAAAATCAGCAACGACAACTCCAACAATCCCCCAGCTGCGTAGGGTATGCCTTTCCAAAGCGGAGATAACCCATTTTCGAGAAGAGGAAATAGCATGGTGTAGTCTTTAAACTGAAAGTTTGCAACCATGACAAGGTCACCCAGAATAACAACAAAAGGCAACAATATCCCGCTTAAAATTGCAATGGTGCGAAGCCCTTTAAATGCCGCGAAGAAGCATCCGAAAAGCGTCGTTCCTGCGAGAACAAGCATTGGAGATTGAGGCATATAAGTTGCAATTGTCCATGTTATAGTGTCCTTAAGGGAAATGACTCCCATAAGCCATACAAGTACACTGTATAGAACAATCAAGGTTACCGAGAGAACCATTCCGAATTGTTGCTTTAACCAATCCCTAACGTGCATTCCGTTCATGTTTTTTAGGATATGGCTCAGAATGCCAATCCAAATTGGCGAAGCGATTAATACAAGAAGTACTACAAGCCAGGCATCTCGCCCTGATGAACCGAGCAGTAACGGTATGATGATGACGTGGTTCAGCAAACCGACAGAAAGTATTATGATCATGTATGACTGTAAAACTGAAATTTTCGGCATCAAACTCACCTTACCCTGTGAAGCACTAAATGGAAGCAGTACCATTACTTTTCCCATCTTCTTCATTTTCATCCCAAAATCACTCATTTTAGAAATTCGGTAACTGTTCTTGGAGGGGATCCCTAATCAACCAATGCCTTCATAAAGCTGCTTCGATAATTGCTATGCACGAGATCGAGACAGAGCTTTTTAATAAGAAGTTCGGTCTTTTTTGGGAAGAACATGAAGAACCTACTATCAGGGTGAAGAAAATCTTGTTCATTAGCTGTTGCCTCCACATTGTCTCCCGCATAAGAAAAGGCCTAAGCGTTCACATCGCTTAGGCCCTAATATAGAAGGTAAATGCGGCTCCTAATTACTACTTTCTTACTAGCGACACACAGCACTCAACATGACTCGTCTGCGGAAACATATCCACCGGTTGTACCCACTCGACATCATATCCGCCGTCCAGCAGCACCTTGCAGTCCTTGGCCAGGGTGGACGGATTGCAGGAGACGTAGACGAAGCGCTTCGGGCGAGTGCGCAGCACCGTCTCCAGGAAGCGCGGGTCAAGGCCCGTGCGGGGCGGATCGGCGATGATCACGTCCGGCTTCATGCCGTCCTTCACCCAGCGCGGCAGCAGCTCCTCGGCTTGGCCGACATGGAAGCTGGCATTGTCGCGGCCATTGCGGGCCGCGTTCTGCTTGGCATCCTCGACAGCTTCCGGAATGCTCTCGATGCCGCGCACCTCCTTGGCATATGGCGCAAGCCACAAGCCGATCGTTCCTGTTCCGCAGTAGGCGTCGATCACCGTCTCATTGCCGGTCAGAGCAGCGGCTGCCCTCACGGACTCATACAGCTTGACGGTCTGCTGCGGGTTAAGCTGGAAGAAGGCGCGCGGCGACAAGGAGAACTGCAGATCGCTCAGCGATTCCTCCATCGTCTCGGCTCCCCATAGCGTCATGGTCCGGTCTCCGAATATAAGCGAGGTTTTCTTCGGATTGATGTTCAGTGCAATGCCGCTCACCTCAGGCATCGACAACCGCAGCAGCCGGATGAAATCGTCCTGTCTCGGCAGCTTGCTTCCCGCAGTGACCAGCGTCACCTGAAGCTCGCCGGATTGGAAACCGTGACGCACAACAATGGTACGCACACCGTCTTTCGTTCCGTTCTCTTTATATAGAGGGATTCGCAGCTCCTCCAAGACAGACTTCACCTTTTCTACCGCTTCGTTCACCTTCGGATGCTGGATCGGGCAGCCGCTAATATCGACGATGCTGTGGCTGTCGGCTTCATACAGGCCGGCGATGACTTCTTGATCACGCCGCTTCAGCTGCAGCTGGGCTTTATTGCGGTAGTTCCACGGATGCTCCATGCCCAGCATAGGCTTGAAGCGAAAATCCTCGCGGCCCGTATACCTGCTGAACGCCTCGCGAATGATATCCGTTTTGGCCTGAAGCTGTCCTTCATAGGAGATGTGCTGAATCTGGCAGCCTCCACATACGCCAAACACCGGACAAGGTGGCTCGATCCGGTAAGGCGAGCGCTTCTCCACCTCAAGCAGGGCAGCCTTAATGAACTTGGGCTGGACCTCCTTCACTTCGGCCTTCACGACTTCATCCGTGATCGCGCCGTCAATGAACACGGCTTTGCGGCGGAAATACCCGACGCCTTCTCCGTTGATTCCGAGACGTTTGATCGTAACGACAATGACGTCGCCTGCGCGAAGCTCATCGGCATGCTCCCGTCCAGCCGGGCGCACACGCGCTTTATACCCGCGGGAAGCAGCAGTAGAAGCGATGTTCCGTCCTTGACGGGAGTCTGCGGCAGACCCGGCCTGTCTTCCTTGACGCTTACCGACTCCAGATGAAGCCTGCCGCCCTTGAGGCGAGCCAGCTCCGGTTCCGGCATGCCGCCCTTGGCGCGCGTTAGCAGATGATGCGCCAGCAGCTGCGGCGCCAAGGCCCTGCGAGCGCCTGCTAGCTGCGCCGGCTCTCCCCGGGGACGTAGCCGGCCCTTTATCAGAAGTTCCAGCTTTCCGCGGTTGCCGGTTGTCCGCTGGTTTCCCCTTTTTCGAATAAGAGGTTCCTTTCCCACCCGACTCGCTGCCTTGCCGGCCGCTGCGGTGAGAAGATTTCGTATATTCTTTCGCTCCGCTGCGGGAGCGTTGCTCTTGATCCATCGTTATCACAATCTCCATCCTTCAAGATTATCGAGTCCACTATACCATGTCCAGCCCCTGCAATGCCATGTCCGGCCGAATTTGTGGCCAGCGCAGGCAGCGCAGCATCTTGCCCGGGTAACAGACCAGGGGGTTGGAAGGATGGAGCGTGGTCATGAAGCGCGTCGGCAGGTGTCCCATTTCCCTAAAGTGTATCCCAATCTTCCGCATATAAAAGGCCCGCCGCAGCACTTAGCCACAGGCGGGACCTTCATCCAATATAGGTTGTGCGCTTTATGTCTCAGCTCTGAACGCCAACAATCCGGTGTTCACATTGCGACACCATGCCAGGGCACGCGACGGATCGCCCGCGTCCTCTCCCCAGGTCAGCTTATAGCGGAACTCATAGAAACCGCCCACCGTTGCCTTGAAGTTGGTTTCCCAGAAGTTGTTGAGCACCCAGGCGTAGAGCACAGGAGTTCTCTTCTGCAAGCCATCGTGCCCCATAACCAGTCTCGCTTCGTGTTGAAGCGGACCGCACTGGATGAGCGGCGTATCCGGGGTGGCAATGGCAAGCCCTGCCTCAGCATCCGGCGCAACCAAAGCCAATCCCTCCTGAATGCAATAGAAATCCGACAACGTGCCGGGCAGCTGATCGATCCATGGACGAATCGGTGTGCCGCTTTTATCAAGCCAGACGCTATTCTCGGCCGAACTCGACGGCGCGCGGAACGGTAGTGCAATATAGACATTCTCCGGCTCCCATATACTGTCCTTATGCATGCGAATCGCAACTTCCACTCGTGGACGGGTATGGTGCACCGTCAACAGCACGGAGTAATGGGACATGCCTTCTATGCCATAGATCAGCTCCACCGTAGAAGATAAGGCTCCTTCAGCAATCCGTTTCGTTTCCTGCAGTTTGCCAGTATGGCGCTGAACATTCAGGCCTTTGCGGTTGCGGCCCATGACCGTCCGTGTTGCCCGCATCCGTTCCGGATTGTCAACCGGCGTCACTTCATAGATCGGTGTGAACGCCCGATGCGGATGAGAAGGATCTATCAGGTCCAGTCCGCGGACGCGGTCATGCCACTTGACGATACCTTCACCTTCGGCCCATTCGATCCGCACATAAGGTGAGGAGATGGAATGAGCGTCGATGCTGAACGCAGGGTCAAAAGTCTGGCTGCTTGCAGCCAGCGGCGGAATATCATGAACGCCATCCAGTCCCCGCAGCCGAGTATTGCTCACCCTCCCTGCGGGTGCCGGGGCTGCGCCATCATTCAGCTTAATCTCGTACATCTGCTCCGAATGCGCCGGAACAATGGCCGATATGCATACCATATACCCTCGGCTGGTAGAGACCGTTTCGTAAGGCATGATCTTGCCGGTAGCCGATTCGACAACAGTAAAGCCTTTCTTCAGCAGCTTCGACACTTCCCACTGATCCACCGGGAGCTGCACGATATCTGCAACCTCCACAGCTGCGGGATTGATCACCTTGTACGTCAGCGCGCGATTCGGGGCCATCAGCTTCTCCCCGCGCGCAACCGTGATCTGGTCAAGCGCCCGGTATATCCGCTGATGCGCTTCCGAGGCAAACTGCTCCTTCCGAGCCCCGAGCGACTGGACATAAGGGTTCCAGGGCTCGCCGACCGAAGTGTGATAACCCCAGGTATGTTCGGCGTACATCGCCAGATTGTATTCCATCTCAGTCAGCTCCGCCGTCTGAACCTGCTTCCCTTGCGGATCAAGCGCTTTCACAACGCGCAGCGTTCGCTGGGCATCCCGGAATAACTGGGTGTGCATGGCCGTTGATGCCACGCCGTCCGACCACCAGTCCGGCCAATCGCCGCGATACACGGGGATCTCCGTCCCCAATTGCGTTTCTGTTTCGCGCACCGTACGAAAGAATTCATGCAGCGTGGTCATTTCCAGCTCAATCTGGTGTCCATGCCGGCGGTTCCAGCGCTCCACAAAGTCGGTAACCTCCGCATTTGGCGGGGCATTGTCCCATATGAGGCCTGATACCATGATCGGAACGAACGGATAAGGATACCCTTCCTCCTCCAGACAGGCGACATAGGCCTGAATCCGCTGTTCGGCCACTTCCCACGCGCGTTCGTCCGCGCCGTACACATTCAACCCGTCCTCCCGCATCGAATAAGACAAGAGCGCATTCGGCGACAGGCCAAGATCATTGCCGAGATGATAATGATCCCCGTTCCAGACGAGCAGCCGCTCGCCCTTGGCGGTTTCCCACCAGAACGGCATTTGCTTGCGGCCAAGCGGGAACATGCCATGGTGGGTGTGAATGCAGGTAAACAGGTTGTCGATTCCCGCATTCAGCAGACTTTGGGCATACCCCCAGCTAAAGCCGTTGATGTCAGCATGCATGGCGCTGTCGACCTTCACCCCGATGGACTTCCCGTAATCGGTTGCCCGCCGCAATAGCCGCTCCATAATATCGGTGTCGATCAACTCCGTCATGTGCAGATAGGACCCTGACAGCTCGATCCGGCCGGATGCGACCGCCGCTTCGAACCTCGCCACCCAGTCCGCACCCGCCTGTTCGAGGAACCGTTCCACAGCCCAGAACGTCTCGCATGTCCAGCGAAATCCCTGACGATCCCCAGTGCCAGCCGCCTCCGCTTCGCATAGCTCAATCGCCTGCTTGATGAAGTCCACATGGTACGCTTCAATCTTCTCCTGCCTGTCGGTATAACCGATGTCCGTATGCGAATGATGAATGACGTACATTTTAAAAGGTCGTTTCATACAATCAACTCCCATCTTATAATGGAGAACGCAGTTGCTTGCGGTAGGCCGCTGGCGGCAGCCCGCGTTTGGCTGCGAACACCTTCGTAAAATAATGCACAGACCCGAAGCCGACCTGCTCCGCGATGGCATGGGTCGTTAAATCCGTGTTTTTCAGCAAGTAATGCGCCTTCTTCAACCGTTCGCTTGTGACATAATCACCGAAGGACATGCCCGAATGGCTGCGAAAAATACGCGTCAGCTGCCTCCCTGAAATATGCAAATATTCGGCAACCTCCTCCAGACGCAGCGGGCGCGACAGATTGTCCCGGATATACAGGCTCGCCTGGCGGAACAGATGCCGGCCGCCGTCATGCTCGGCGGCACCTCCCTCATCCGGGAGATCCGCAGCGAACAGGGCCGGCAGCGAGAGCAGCAGGCTCTTCGCCAGATCCGGCGCGATCAGCCGCAGCAGCGAAGGCGACTGCTCGGCCTGCAGCCAGAGCGCTTGCCAACACAGCGCGGCCGGCGTATTCCAGGCCGACTCGGCCAGGAACGTCTCGGTGCTGGCGAGACGGCGGAACAAGGCGGTCATCTCAGGCGACGACTGCGTCTCATCCAGCTCGAAGCCTACCCACAGCAGCGCCATATCTGGCTCGCTTACGATCTGATGCCAACGGTGGGGCCGGGACAGGAAGAGTGTACCTGCCCGCAGCGGATATTCAGCCTCGTCCTCACGATACACGCCGCTGCCGTCCACGACGAAGCAAGCCTCGAAGAAGGAATGATGATGCCGCATGTTGGTATTGTGCGACAGCGAGGAGCCCCAATAGTGAATATAGAAAGCCGCATTGTCCGCTTGGATCGTGCTGACCGCCGTATTCAGCAAACGATTGCTTTCCCGGCAAGTGAGCGCGGTCAGCGCATCGCGAAATCCGTTCATCATGCTCCCCCCTTCTCCCCTGAACTGCGGTATTGTCCGAATACATAATCCTTGATTCCCCGGAACGTACTGAGCAGCGTATCGGGGCTTTTCGTTATAACCGCGTTGATGGCGCCTCTCTCCAGCTCACATGCCAGCGCCGGTACAAAGAGCGGGGATGCATTTGCGATTTGTCCTCCCAGCACGTATGCTTCCGGATTAAACGCCCGCGTATACCGCACGAGAACCGCCCCGAGCGTGTGCCCGAAGTGCTCGAACAGCGCGCAGGCGCTGCGCTCCCCCGACTCGGCAAGCGCAGCCAGCTCCTTGACGTCCAGCGTGTCAACGTCGAAGCCGAGGCTGCGGGCGCAATGCAGCATACCGCGCCTCGAGATACAATCATCCACGATGCCGTCTGCCCACGACGCGTTGTACAGCCAGCCGTTTGCCGGTACGCCATCCCCCTCCCGGATCACGGCTCCGTCCAGAATGAACCCGGTCCCGAAGCCAGTGCCAAGGGTCATGCAGACTGCCCTCTTATAGGAGGCGGCTGCTCCGTACACCGCCTCCCCCCGGGCAAACAGATACGCATCATTTTCCATAAAAATTCGCCCAGAGCGAAACCCCATACGCACAAGCTTCGGATCATGGTCAGCCCGGTCGGCTAGCTCATCCCGTACGTTCACGCCATACAGCGCATCGAACTTGCCCAGACCTTGCAAATAACTGATGCCCGATTCATAATCGAACGGTCCCGGGAAGGCCAGCCCGATGCCCTGCACCCGTATCCCGTCCTCTCCGGCCACAGCTTTGGCCCGTACGGCCAGCTCCTTCACGGCGGCATGCAGCTGATCGAGCACCGCATCTCGCGCTCCTTGCGCGTTCGTATTCCTATACAGAAGGGTCTCTTTAGCGACCTCGCCGTTTCCCCATACCGCGGCTCCCTTAATGAAGGTGCCTCCCACGTCAAGCGCCAGCACACAATCCCGCATCATCCTTCGCTCTCCTTCGTTCTTTCATGAATGGGCCGTTATGAACGCACAGAGGCCCTTATCGTTGCCAGTGTCTTCCCCCGCGACGGTTCGCCTGGACGGATCGTATAGACCCCCACGGCCGCAGGAATGATGAACGTCTCGGCATACCGGACGGTGAAGGGTTCGAATGCGCCAGAAGGGCTTTCCACAATGGCCTCGTCGCCTTCCACGAGGTTAAGCATGTGGACGCTTCCCTCTGTGTGGTGCTCTACCGGGACAGAGAACCAGTGCCGCCGCGTCTCGATGAATTGCGACTCATGCAGTCCGGTGCGCTCCTCCACCCAGCCATCCCCTTCGGCCACCCGTTCAATCCGGTTCACCAGCTGTTCGTCCACCCAGTTTGCCGTTCGATCCCGCGCTATATTACACTTCCCGTGCTCCAGATGCACCGGACGCGGCTTGCCATCGAGGCCAAGGCGGCCCCAATCCCACAGCTTAAATGTAAAAATATACGGCGTAGCGCTGATCTCCAGCACCATCGCATTGCGGCCCGAGCAGTGGATGGTCCCCGCCGGTATGAGGAAGTGATCATGCTTCTTCGCAGGCATGATATGGATATAGTCTTCCGCCGCAAACGCCGCGCCCCCGCGCTGCGCCTCCTCCAGCTCCGCCATCATCCGGTCAGCATCCACCCCTTCGCGCAGACCGAGGTAGATCTTCGCGTCCGGCATAGCGTCCAGCATATAATAGCTTTCATCCTGCGTGTACGACAGGCCAAACGTTCGCTGCATATACTCTGCGGTCGGATGCACCTGCAGGCTGAGATTCTGCCCGCCCATCGTATCCAGAAAGTCGAAGCGGATCGGAAACTCCGCACCGAACCTGGCATAGACCCGCTCGCCGAGCAGCGCTTGCGGCTGAAAGAATACCAGATTGACCGCCGGAGACTCCAGGCGAATTCCGCCGTATTGAAAATACAAGCTGTTCTCCTCCGGCACGCCGTCGAATGCCCAAGCGTAGGGGTGTTCCCGTTCCGGCAGCCCCAGCTTCTCTTGCATCCAGTACCCTCCCCAGACGCCGGGGTCAAAATAGGGCACCAGACGAAACGGCCGCTGCGCCGTATACGACAGGCCGAACATGAACGCATTCCAGGTCACGGCTCGCGGATCATTCTTCCGGTTGGTATCCAAATAGTAATCAATCCGGGCCTCTTCCGCCAGCCTGCGCTTCAAGCGATCCGCCGTCCGCCATTCGATGAAGTAGCCGCGCTTGTATTTGCGCAGCACATCCTCATCCTTATTGTCCTCCCGCCAGTTGCCCATCTCCTTGCTGCGGTAACGAAGCTGAATCTCCCAGCGTGCAAGATCGGCATAGACCAGCACATCCCCCTCGGCCATCAGCGACGCGCCGAATCCAAGGACAAGGACGATGCCTGCCGCGATATCAGCAATGCGCTCACGCAGCCGGCGGACAAGGGACGGATCGTAGAAATCCTCGATCTGAAATGGCGCCATACGTCCGAAGACGCGATCCTCGGTTAGATAGGGAGCCATGCGCTGCTCCAGCTCTTGCGTGGATAAGGCAGCTTCCTCCGCCTCAAACACCGCCTGCAGCGGAAGAGAAGCACCCAGACCTCGCATCACTTCTTCTGTCCGCACACCGGGATAGCATTCGATCACAATCACAGCCTTCGTTCTTCCTGCCACGCGCCGGGCCAGCTCTTGGCCAATCTGCTCATAGCCGTGCCAGGCCTCCTGCTCGCAGTCCGGTATGACAACGACCGGTTCCTTGTTGTATTTTACAGACACCTCGCTCCCCCTTCGCGGTTTATTCCCCCTTATCGTACACGGAATCGAAGGATTCGTCTTTGTGTTTTCATGCCTTGTTTATTGCAATATTCGGACATGGAGGCGCATGATCCCCGAAGATACAACACAAAAATCCCGTCCATACGGACGGGAAACGAAGCCCACATTATCCACAACTAACTTTCTCGGCCTATCAGCTTCAACAGAAACGAGCTCATATAAAAACATCCTGCATCTGACACAGATGCAGGATGAATTCATGAATCGCTGAGCGTTTCGGTTTATTGAATTGCAGAGACCAGCATCAACACCACGTCTCTGCGGGTTACAGCGCCATCGCCTGCCGGTGCGGCAGCTGCTTCATCGCCCGCCGCCGCAGCGATAATCGCCGCAGCTTCAGCCGCTGTCAACGTTTGCTTCGGACCGAAAGTAGCTCCATCCAGCGTCTCCAGCAAGCCAGCTTCCTTCAAGGACGCTACAGCAGGCAGCGCCCAGGCCGGAATGCTGCTCTCATCCGCATAGCCTGCGGATGCTGCCGATCCGGCGATGTCGAACGCACGGCTGACCAGCACCGCAAATTCAGCACGGGTGACAGCTTGGTCCGGACGGAATGTGCCATCCTGATAACCGTTGACCAAGCCTGCGTCGGCAGCGGCCTGGATAGCGTCAGCATCCTTGTCATTCACAAGGTCTTTAAAGACGCTTTCTCCCGCTGCGCCATCCGTTGCGCCGCCAGCTTCCCCAGGAAGCGCAGCTCCCTTCAGGTCAATACTGCGTCCTTCCACAGCCGCATCCACAACATCAAGCTGCTCCAGATACTCGCGGAAGATTTCATAGTCTACAATATTCAGCTCATAGAAACGGTCAGCGTCCTTCGCTTGCTTCATCGCTCTGTAGAAGTCCCCGCCATCGGCCATGTAGGAGTTGGTAGCCACAATATAATATGCGTTAGGCTCCATATCTGTATAAGTGCCGTCCGCGTTCTGGATTTGAACTTTCACGATGCGCTCGCCTTGCTGCGTTACGCTGCCGCTAACGGCGTCAATCTGTTCGCCCTGCTTCGTGGAATCATAGTAGAAGCGCATGCCGGATACTTGCGGGAAGCGTCCTTCCCCGTTTTCCACACCGCTAATACCGTTCTCCAAGGCAGCGGCGATCTCTGCACCTGTCATTTTCAGCGCCGACAAATTATTCGCAAACGGCATTGTCGTCAACAGATGCCCCAGCGTAATATCCCCGGCTGGAATCGAAGCGCGGATACCTCCAGCGTTCTGAATGGTCACGTACCCTTTGACATCGTCTTCCTGCACGAGGCTCATCACTTTGGCGCGCATGCCGTCCGCGATCAGATTGCCGAGATTCGTTTCCTGTGTACGGACATTGCTGCGCTCTCCGTCCAGCTCAACCTCGGAGCTGGCCACCACGGTTTTCTTCAATTCTTCCAGGGCCGCTGCATATTCCTGAACCTTTGCTTCAGCAGCAGCATCGCCTTGGATGAGGAAATTGCCTTCATCGTCCTTGGCATCAAGATTGATCAGCTTATAGTCCCAATCCGTCAAAACACCATTCTCGTCAAACGTCACATCCAGTTGTCCCAAATTGACGTTGTATTCACCTGTCTGTACGATCAGAGTCGGTTCAGCATCCGCATGAAACACTTCCGCTTGATCAAGCTTCGTATGGGAGTGGCCGCCAACGATAACGTCCAGGCCTTTCACCGCTTCGGCAAGCTTGCGGTCTTCAGCATATCCGAGGTGAGTCACTGCGATGATTTTGTTAACCCCGGCTGCTTCAAGCGCATTCACCTGTTTCTGAGCCGCTTCCACTTCATATTCGAATTTGATATGGTCTCCCGGGGAGGCCAGTACAGCTGTTTCCGGTGTTGTCAGACCGATGATCCCTACCTTCTCGCCTTTCACTTCCTTGATCAGGGCAGGGTAGATTTCACCGGCATTGCCTGGAGTACCGATCTCTTCATTAGCGAATCCGTTCAAGGCAGGCTCGGCGCTAAAATCAACGTTCGAGCTGACGAACGGGAACTTCGCTTCCTTCACGAATTCAGCCAGCACCTCCGGCCCGCGGTCAAATTCATGATTGCCGAAAGTCATGGCATCGTATTTCATCAAGTTCATAAAGTAAAGATCAGCAAGTCCATTATATTGATTGAAGTACAAGGTTCCGGAAAATACATCCCCGGCATCGAGCAGCAGCGTGCTGTCATTCCTTGCTTCGTTCACCGCAGTAACCCGGCGGGCTACATTGTCCAAATGAGCATGGGTGTCGTTAGTATGTAAGATACGAAGTTCAAAACCTTGGGCTTCTCCTTCTGCTGCAAAAACACTTCCTGTACCCGCCGGCAGCAGGCCAACGACCAATAGCGCAGCAATCAGAAGTTTGCCCAGTGGACGCTTGAATACATTCATGAATATAAATCCTCCCTATCAATTTATGTGGCTACCTATTAACTATAAATTTAATAGCTTTGCATGTAAATCCTCGTGTCACATCTAATCTTCTAAATTTTAGGATGCCAATGACGAAATAAATGGGGACCGGGGCAGGGATATCCACCCTGTCCCGGTCCGTTCAGCGATCAACTCGGTTCACTGAAATCTCCCGCTCCTATCGCAGGTTTCTCTTGATTCTCTCTTGTTCTCTATTCCAGAAAGTCTAGCAGTTTCAGCGTCCGATGGAGGACCAGCACGCCCTGTGCTCGCGTCACCTTGTCGAAGGATCCAAATTCGCTTCGCTGGTCGCCCTGTAGGATGCCAAGCCCTGCAAGGTAGCCGACGTCCGAGGCAGCCCACATCGGTATGAGTCCCTGATCACGGAAACGGCTCAGTGCACCGTTTGTATCCATGCCGGTGTCAGCCGCCGCTTCCTCCATGACACGAATCGCCCGGGCGGCCATAACCGCCATCTCCGCTCTCGTTAGACCCGAGTTCGGAGCGAATGCGCCTCCTGCGCCGCCTTGTACGATGCCGTATTGTACGGCCGCCGCAATTTCACCGGCGAAGCGGTCACTGCTGCGCACATCGGTGAATCCTGCGCTGCTCTTGGAAGGGGCAAGCCCCAATCCGTGGATCAGAAGCGCTGTAAACTCGGCTCTTGTCATTTCCCTTCCCGGGACAAAAGTCTCGTCGCTCATGCCGCTGACAAGCAGCCTTGATGCCAGAAGCTCGATCTCCTTTTGTGCCCAGTGACCGTTCGTGTCGGCGAAGGATTGCGTGTGCCGCAGCAGAACATACACACCCGAAGCCGCTGCGTGTCTGATCTCCACCGCCGGCTTCCCGCTGACCGTCACCCTTGACGAAGGCACAAACCGGAAGCTGTCGGTCTCCGGATCGTACAGCGCTGCGATGATGCCGCTTCCGCTCACACCGGAAGGAAGCGGAATGATCCGGCTGGCAACCGCCTTGCCGAAGCTGTCAAGCGGCTGCTCCTTCCCTTCTTCTCCAATCGCAACGCTGAATTGAAATACACCGTCTGTCAGTACCGATGCGCCGATGAACGCCGCCTTGTCCGCCACAGCAGCCGCTGTGACAGACCCTGCCGGTCCTACAGACACCTTCAGGTGAAGTCCTTCGCTTCCGCCAGACTGTGAATCAAGAGGAAGCGTGGCCAGCGGGATGCGGTAGGAGGCCAGCCCGGTCTCTACAACAAGCGCCGTCTCTTCCGCCAGCTCCAGAGCTTCGGCCAGCCGGGCTACCGGGATGTAAATATCGGCCGCGCGATTCAATTCAGCGGCGCTCACGATCAGCTCCTTCTGCTGGCGGCTTGCCACACTTTCCACCGCACGCCTCAGAGCTTCATCCTGTATCCGCACCTGATCTGTTGATGTGCCCGAAGCATCCGTCTGCGCCGTCACGAGCAGATCCTCGCCGCTTAGCACATTCGCTTCGCCAGATGGCTCATTCCCTGCCGATGGAGGGGCCGGCTGCGAGGATGGAGGCGTTGCGCTTCCGCCGCCGGAACCTCCCGATCCGCCTGTACCGCCGGAGCCGCCCGTACCAGGGCCAGGGGACGGACCGCCGTTATCGGCCGGCTTCTTCTGCTCCACAATCCGCCCTTCCACCGTCGGTGACACGGTGCCGCCAAGTCGGCTGACATGCTCCATGAAGATTTCGTAATCCGGATAGCCCAAATCTTCGTTATATTTCCCTTCGGCAATCGCTGCGGCGAAGGAGGCGTAGCCGTCTCCGCCGTTGGCAACGAAGCTGTTCGTGGCCAGACGGTAAACTTCCGTCAGGACTAGAGGTACATAAGCGTTGCCTTTTTGAATCTGGATATCGTAGACCTTATCGCCAGCCGGGGCATTCGGGTCCCACTTGAATTTCATGCCGGCAATTTGCGGGAATTTCCCCGGCAGATCCGCCAGCTTGGCGCCGCTGACCCCGTTCTCCAGCCCGTCCTTAAGCTGTTGCCCTGTGACGTCCAGCACGAACAGTGTGTTGCCAAACGGCATAACCGTGCGCAGCTCGCCCATCGTAATCTCGCCTTCATCGATGGAGGCGCGAATCCCCCCGCCGTTCATAATGGCAATATCGGCGTTTTTGATTTCCTTCGCTTTGGCCAGCATGCCGTCTGCAATCAGATTGCCGAGGTTCGTCTCCCTGGCGCGCACATGCTCCCGCTGCCCGTCAAGCGGAACCGCTGCAATGCCGATCACCTGCTTCATCAGCTCTTCGAGTTCAGCTTTATACGGCTCCAGCATTCTTGTGGCTTCCGGGTCCTCCGGAACGGTCTCGTCAACCACCAGCAACTCCCCGCTGAGCTGGCCTTCTTCCGTTAACACAACGCCTTCCTCGTTGAAGCGCAAATCCACCCGTCCGAGGAATTTGCCCCATTCGTTCGCCTGCACAATGACCGTAGGTGTCTGATGCTCCTCATCAATCACCACCTCCGGCTTCGATAACGTCGTGTGCGTATGTCCGCCAACGATAAGGTCGATGCCTTCCACCTTCTCGGCAATTTCCTTGTCTCTGGCATAGCCGATATGCGTCAGCCCGATGATGATGTTAATACCTTCAGCCTCCATCGCCGCCACAGTCTCCCGCGCAGCTTCCACCGCATCGCGGAAGTCAACGTCTTTGCCTGGACTGGAGGTTTCCTTCGTATCTTCAGTCGTCAGACCGAATACGCCCACCTTCTTGCCGTCCACCAGCAGCGTAACATATGGATACACGCCCGCGAGATCGGCTGTTTTCGGCTTCGAAACGTCGATTGCCGCCGGCGCCTTGATCAGATTGGAAATGTCCTTGTCCTTGCTCAGATCTACATTGGAGCTGACCATCGGGAATTTCGCCTGGCGGACAAAATCAGCCAGCACCTTGGTCCCCTGGTCAAATTCATGGTTACCGAAGGTCATTGCATCATAGCCCATATAGTTCATGAACATCAGGTCGGCCAGACCTAACCATTTCGTAAAATACAGATCGCCCGAGAACACATCCCCGGCATCCAGCAGCAGGCTGTTTCCGGCTTCGCTGCGCACCGCGTTGACAAGCGTGGCGCGTCTTGCCACATCTCCCAGATGCGCGTGCGTGTCATTCGTATGCATAACCGTCAGCTTCCAGCCCTCCTCGGAGGCGCCGTCTGCTACCTTGACTGCCACTTCTGCCGAGCCGTAGCCGTCGTCGCTCAGCACCGTAATGACAGCTTCCCCTTTCGATACCGGGGTAACAACACCGCTCGCATCTACTGTCGCCACACTTGCATCCGAGGATCTCCACTGCAGTCCCGGCACAGCGCCGCCAGCAGCCTCAACCTCAGCCACAAGCTGCACCGGCTGCCCGCCCGGGGAAAGCTCCAAGGATGTTCTGTCTACGGTGATTTTCGTCACCTTGAGCTCAAGAACCGCCACCGTGCCGCTTACTTCATTCGCAACGAGCAGCAGCGGCCGCCCTGTCGGGCTGTCCGAAGCCGGAATAAAATCCAGTCCCTCTGGCGCCGAATCGGATCCAAGTCCGGCTTCAAAGTCGCGCGTATTCGTATAATTCAGGAAGACCGGGCTGTACGGATCCGTCACATCATACGTCATGACGCCGCCAATGCGCTCCAGGCCGATGAAGGCCAGCACTTTCTGACCGACCTTGCCTACCTCAACATATTCCGGCTCCGGCCCCTTCTTCGTGCTTCGGTTGTCCATCTCAGGCTTGTCATTGCTGGCGTTGAAATAACGCGGAAGACGCTCGGCCGTTATTCGCTCAAAATCACTGCCGCTGTCATACACCTGAGACATATCCGCGGCATTCCAGATCGAGAACGAACGCGCCCCGTACAGATACAAGCCGTCATGACCCATATCGCTCGCGACTTCAACCTTGTCGTAAGTGCTGCCTTTATCGGCCAGGAACTGCGCTGCCGACGAGGAAGGCGACAAAGCGGCTTTCATCTCGCCGATGTCGCTCTCATTGGAGCGATCATCCCATCCGGTGGCATCCCCTTCGTTCGCGGACAGAATATACTGCTGACCGCCCACGCTGTACGAAGCGATGCCATCTGGCATATAGATGCCGTAGAATGGCGCATTTTCCAGCTTGATAGCTCCATCTCTCAGCAGATCCAGCTCATTGCCCGGCTGGCTGAAATCCTTATAACCAAGCCCGCGCACCGCCGTAATCGACTTTCCGGCGATATCGACGATCGCAATGGCATTGTTCTCCTGAAGAGATACATAAGCCGTCCCTTCATCCTCGGACAAGGCAATGAACTCCGGCTCCAGATCGAATCTGGCATCGGCTTTCGTGCCTTTGCTTCGGATCATTCCGTCTGCTTCCACCGGTCCGCGGATATGCACATCGTTGTCAATTATCGACGGATCGTCGAATTTGAGCAGATGGATCTCATCTGTCATCGTATCAATGATCGTTACGCTTCCCTCCGGATCGGGAGCATCCTCTATCCGAGGCTCCCCTTCATCCGCGGTCAGAATATAACGTCCGTCGGACGTATACTTAACCATATCCGGCTGAATGCCTGTCTCATACGAAGTGATCAGATTGCCCTCGTAATCGAGGACAAGCACCTTTCCGGCCTTGGTATGATCCTGCTCCTGCACAGCAACCGCCACCTGCTTCGTTGCCGTGCTGACATCGACGCTGGTCAAATCGCCAAAGACGAACCCGCCTGTGTTCACCAGCTCTTCTACATTCACCTGCTTGTCCTTCTTCGGAGTGCCGTCGGCCAGCAACGACACAATTTCCAGGCTTGCAGGCTGTGTCGATCCGTTCACCAGATAAAATTTATGATTATCTTTGTTGTATTTAATAATTTCGGCAACGCCGCCGTCCTTGTTCGATGTGCCCACCGCATAGTGACCTATTTTCTCAATTGTAATCTGGTCTGCTGCGATCGGATCACGCTTGCCAAGCACGCGCAGCTCATAATCCGACTGAGCCGTGTTCACGTCACGGTCCTGGACGGTCACCCGAATCAGGTACGTCCCTTCTTGCCCTGCAGCTGGCACGCCGGTGATGCTGCCCGAGTCCGGCGCGATCGACAAGCCGGATGGCAGTCCGTCTGCCGTGAACGTATACGGAGCTTGTCCGCCATATACGTCCAGTGTTACGGCATAAGCCTCTTCTTCGTAAGCTTCCGGCAGATCGCGATCGGCAAGCCCGAAATCGGCCGCCAACGCGCCGTGCTGAAGCGACTGTATGCTGCCTTCCTGCTGGGCAGTCTGGCTATTCTCCGCTGCCAATACAGCGCCCGGCGATAACAGCGAGGCTAACGTGATTTCAAAAGCCATCCATAATGAGACCACTTTCATGATCCTGTGCTTCAAAATTAGCTCCCCCTGTTCCAACTTGGAATCCATCATTCTCAAGTGTAAGGAGCGATTGTTAACAGAGCCTCAAAATTTTCGGCGAATTATGTAAAAAAAAGCCCCCCATGCAAAAAGCCGAGCCCCCGGGTTGGAACCCGGATTGGCTCGGCAGTCATGACAGGCGCGCACGAGATCCGTCTCGCGGCCCGCCCATCTTCATATTCAATTCGCAACGGAAGGCTTGGATTGCAGGGAAATGGCAAACAGCACGCCCCAGATCAGCAGGAACCCAAGCATCTGGGCGCCTGTGACAACCTCACCGAACACCATCCAGTTGATGAGCACGCCCGCCATCGGAAAGCTCAGTTCCGCCAGGGTAGCCACAGAAGCCTTGGTTGTCGTCAAGCCTTTATAGTACACGAGCAGACTGAGCAGCCCCGGCAGCAGCGCCTGCCCCAGCAAATTGAGCGCCACAGCCCCGAAGGCGACGGTGTTCACCGCCGGCAGATTCCATGCGGCTCCCTCGCTCGCCGTAATGACAAGCAGCAGCGGCAGCGCCAGCACAAAGCGCAGTGAAGTCACCGTCTCGTACTTCAGCTTGCCAACCATCAGCCGTCCCATCACGGTAGATCCGCCCCACAGCGCGGCCGCTGCCAGAGAGAGCAGGCTGCCGACCTGCACGAATTCATTCCAGTGCCCGATCGGCACCGCAAAGCCGAAAGTAAGCATGTAGGTCCCCGTCAGCGCAATCAGCAGCATCCAGGCAAAGTGGCGAGGAAGCTTCTCCTTCAGCAGCAGCGCTGCAAGAATGATGGCAAACAGCGGCTGCAGCTTCTGCAGCAAGAGCACTGCGTTCAGATTGCCGCTGGTCAGTCCCATGGTGAACAGCACGGTGGCCAGCGCCGAGCCACCCCATGAGATGAACAGCAGCGCCCCGACATGGCGCCAGCCAAGCAGCTTGAATTCCTTGCGATTTTTCCAAATGATCGGTATCGCTATAAAAGAAATGATGACATGCTCCAACAGAACGATCTGGGCCGAGGTCAGATTATTCAGCAGAATGACCCGAAATAACGGATCGGCGCCCCATAGCGCGGCTCCGAGCACAACCAGCCAGAATCCTCCCCGAAATTGACTTTTGACTTGCTCACCGCTTCCCGAATTATACGATTGTACAGGCACGGTTGTACTTGCGTTCTCCATCTTGCTGTCTCCTTGTCCTGAATACGGAGGTCTTACTAGCAGAAAACCCCCGTCATCGGCACATGGCCGACAATCGGGGGTTGATCAAATAAGCCTGCATGATGGCGACAGAAAGCCGCTTCGCATGCAAACCGTAACTTGATCTTCTCCCATCCGGACTTTAACCGTCGGCTTTGGATTTTCACCAAATCAGTCGCTAATCTCCCTGCACAAAAGTGCACAACCATAGCGAGTCGCGGGCTTAGGCTTCTTATGACAGAAACAACTGGCATACGAAACCATCACCGCCGGTCAGGAATTTCACCATACCCCGAAGATCCATATTCATGTTTTATTTTTATAAGCTTCAATTCACTTATAATTCCTATAAGCTTACTTACCTACATGCATTATACCATGAATGCTTTCATGGAAATACATTTTTTTTCATAACAAGTGAATCGACCAATGGAATCGGCGCAGACATCCACATCCACATCCACATCCACATCCACATCCACTACACCGCTTAATCACGATACTGAGAATTATATAGCAAATATATAAAAGTTTCTACTATTCATTTAAATAATTTTAAGTAATTTAAATGAATGATGTTCTGATCTCAGTATCTATATTTTAAACTAAACCAAAATGCCTCATCGTTGCTATGATAATCAGCACAAACCAGCGCAACACAAAAATGCCCCACACGACAAGGATCGCGATGAACAGCACCGCAACCGCTAACTCGGTTTTCGAATAATGGCCGTAATTTCTTATCGATTTGAATAGCCATACGAACCGCTTTTTGAAACTCCGCTTGTACGTGGTCCTCGGCTCCATATAACCCCAGCCTCCTTAGCTTGACCCTTTAATGAACAGGCGGCTGCGTCTGTAATCATTATCAACGATGCTCCTGTTGCAGCGCTTGGTTGAATTGTACCATTTCATATGGGAAATTTCACCATCTAATCCTCTCTTCCCTGGTAAAACGCAAACAAGCGGCTCACACAAGGATATCCTTGCGCGAGCCGCTGTGCTGCGGGCTGATTGCGACGTATTAGTGTCTGTTACATCTTATTCACCCTGGTAACGATCATATGCCGTCTGATATACGCGCATATACTCCTCCAGCCCCATCCGGTTGATCGTGTTCACATATTCTTCCCACTGGCTGAAGGAAGCGGAGCCGTTCACGAACTTGGCCTCCATCTCATTCACGTAGTCCTGAATATCCTTACCGATCGACGACATAATTTCATTCTCTTCATTCGTGAAGTTGAAGTTGTACAGAATGTCCTTAACGGCATACGGCTCTGCCTTGGCAGCCGCCTCCATCGCACTCGGAAGCGTCTCGGAGCCCTTGAACCAGTTCTCGCGCACGAGGCCTGGATAGCTGCCGCCCAGCCAAGTGAAGTATTTAGCCATCGCCTGATCCTGAGTCAGCCCGTCCGGGTTATTGGTGATCTCGTCCACATACTCCAGCTCGCCGTTAGCCGTTGTAGTAAAGGTCTCGCCTTCCTTGCCCATGAAGTAGAACTGTGCACCCTCATCCCCATAGAAGTAATCCATCCAGCGAACGGTCGCTTCCGGATGCGGGTTCTTATCGGTGATCGCAAACGCGCCAACATGCACCATCGGCACCTTCACATGGGAATACAACTGGTCGCCATGCGGCCCTTTCAGTGCGCCAAGACCGATATACTCCGTGCGGCCCATCACCGTTTCCGGATTCGGCACGATGGTCGAGCCAAGCAGACCCTCCTGGCCTTTAGCGTTCAGCGCGCCGCCTTCAATGGTGAAGATCTCCTTGTCCAGCAGACCCTCGGTATACAGCTTGTTGACAAACTCCAGCATTTCCTTGTACTCCGGCTGCGTCTTCGTGAAGCGAAGCTTGCCCGTGTCCGGGTCCACATCCACGAATTTATGGCCAAGACCGCTGGTCCCAAGTCCCCATGATCCCTTCAAATGATCGATGAGTCCGGTGATGCCGGTTGCGCTGAACGGAACCTCATCATGGACGCCGTTGCCGTTCAGATCCGTTTCTTTTACCGCCTTCAAATATTGGTAGAACTCCTCGATCGTCTCCGGTTCCTTCATCCCAAGCTGGTCCAGCCATTCCTGGTTCACCCACAGCGGTGTTCCCACCAGCATTGACAGCAGCGCCGGATCATAGAACGATGGCATGGAATAGATGTTGCCGTCCGGCATCGTCAGCCCTTTACGGATATCCGGATATTCCTCCATCAGCTTCTTGAAGTTGGGCGCATATTGATCAATTAGATCGTTCAGCGGAATGAACACCCCTTGCTCTCCATAGCGCATCAGATCTGAAGAACCGATCCGGGCCGAGTAGAATACATCGGGATAATCTCCACCGGCCAGTGCCAGATTCCGCTTCTCCGTCAGCGTCTCAAACGGCACCAGATCGAAGGTCACATCAATATTGGTCATTTCCTTATAGGTTTTCCACACCAGCGTTTCCTCGAACTTGCTGCCGTTGGTCGGCGATTTGCCTGTGAAGAAGCGGAGCGATATCGGCTCATTCACAATCGGCATGCCCGTCTCGTTCAGAAGGTTAGGCTGTTCGCCGCTCTCCTCCGGCGCGCTCTCCGAGCTGCCGCCGCAGCCTGCCAGAAGTCCTGTACCAAGTACTAACGCTAACGCGGCCGAAACCCATTTTTTCCGTGACATTGTTGTTGTCCTCCCATATTTCTTCATTTTATGAATCTATGCGTCAACCTTTAATCGAACCAATCATGACACCTTTCACAAAATACTTCTGCAGGAACGGGTACAGCATCAGCATCGGCAGGTTGGTTACAATAACAGCCGCATACTTGATCGCCTCCGCATCCATCAGGCTTCGCGCCAGGGAATCGTCGCTGATGTCCACCATCTCCTGCATCTGCCCCTGCACCAGAATCTCCCGCAGGAACAGCTGAAGCGGATAATTGTCGCGACTCGACAAGTAAATCATGGCATTGAAGTACGAGTTCCAGTGCCCGACGGCATAGAAGAGCACCATCACCGCCAAAATCGGACCGGACAGCGGAAGCACAATCCGCAGCAGCACCCGCATATTCGAGCATCCGTCAATAAACGCCGCCTCCTGCAGCTCCTTCGGAATCGAGCTTTGGAAGAACGTCCTCATGATGAGGATGTTCCATACGGACACAGCGGTCGGGATAATCATCACCCAGAAACTATCCAGCATGCCGAGTTCCTTGATGAGCAGGTAGTTCGGAATCATGCCGCCGCTGAAGAACATCGTGAACACGATGATCAAGGTGAATACGCCGCGCCCCGTGAAATCCGCTCGCGACAGCGGGTAAGCCGCTGCGATCGTCATGACCAGATTTAAAGACGTCCCCGCCGCCGTATACAGCAAGGTGTTCAGGAAGCCGCGTCCAATCTCCGAATTGGCGAACAGCCGCTCATAACCGACAAACGACCACTCCTTGGGCCACAGCCATACTTCCCCGCGCATGACCGTCTCCGGCGCGCTGAAGGAAGCAATCAGCACAAAATATAAAGGATACAACACCAGAAGGGTGATCACCGTCAGTATACAATAGATCGCCACGCTGGCTATCCGTTCACTTCGGCTTTGAGGCATCCGTCCATTCCTCCTTACCATAAGCTGCTTGAGCTGACCTTGCGTGCAATCCGGTTCACCGAGATCAGCAGAATGAAGTTGACAACCGAGTTGAACAGCCCAACGGCAGCGGAGTAGCTGTACTGCGCCCCAAGAATGCCGCTTCGGTATACATTGGTCGAGATGACGTCAGATGCTTCCATGTTCAGTGAATTTTGCATTAGAAACACCTTCTCAAACCCGACGCCAAGAATCGATCCGATATTCAAAATAAGCAAAATAACAATCGTCGGCATGATGCCCGGCAAATTAATATGCCATATACGCCGCAGCCAGCTGGCCCCGTCGACCTTCGCCGCTTCATGCAGCTGGGGATCGATGCCCGCCAGCGCCGCCAAATAGATGATCGAGCTCCAGCCCATGCCCTGCCACACGCCGGACCAGACATAGATGCTCTTGAACCAGGACGGCTCTGTCATGAAGGAAATAGGCTCCCCGCCGAAAGCGGCGATTACCTGATTCACCAGGCCGCTGACCGGCGACAGAAACATCATAATCATACCGACCATTACAACCGTGGACAGAAAATGCGGAGCATACGTCACCGTCTGCACCATTCTCCGAAACTTGCTGTTTCGCACCTCATTGATCATCAGCGCCAGAATAATCGGGATCGGAAACCCGACGGCCAGCTCGTACAATCCGATGCCCAGCGTGTTGCGAAGAATCCGCCAGAAATAATAGCTGTCAAAAAAACGTTCAAAATGCTTGAGCCCCACCCACGGGCTGTCCAAGATGCCTTTGGTCGCAATGAAGTCTCTGAATGCAATCTGCACGCCATACATCGGCACATAATGAAAGACAATGAAGTACAGCAGTACCGGAGCGAACAGCACGTACAGCTGCCAGTTCCTTCGTATGTGCATGGCCTGCCTTCGCCAGCGTATCGTCTTCTTCGTACGATGATGGGTTAACGATTCCACGCGCTCGATCCGCTGTTCCAAAATCGGCATTCCCCCTTTTTTCAGCCTAAGCCTGCGATGTGCGACTTTATGTGTTCAGATGGACGATCAGCTCTCTTGCTGGCCCTTAGCCATCGCCGTGAGCTTGTCCACGTCTGCATCATAATCGAGAGATGCGCCGAGGACTATTGACCATTCTTTTGATATGATTCACTGGATTGGATCGCGGAGGGGTTAGCCGGATTTGCTAAATCAAGTCCTAATATCTTAAATAATGACTAATGATTTTTAACGGAGGATTAACATCGGGCAACCGACATCTTAATACTTATCCTTTTCAATCAGGGGGGCATCATCCTGCTGATCGGCATACTCGCTTTTCTAAGCACAGTTGCATTTGCACGTTACATTGAACGAGGGGCAGTGTTTAAAATGAAGGCGATCGTTATTTTGACATTTCAGCGCATTACTGCTGCTGGGAATTCTGTCTGTGTTCATCACAGTCCCAGTTGAGTAAACAAAATCCCCCGGAGGTATCGCTCGTAAGCGGCTTTCCTCTGGGGGATTTCTGACATAACCTAAATATCGTTTATATACTTCGATGCAGATAGAATTTACCCACTAGACGACCTTTTCAACCTTAAACAATCTCATCAGAAAATGGGACAGGAACGCTGTCACGATACAGATCATTCCACTGTATGCAGCATAACGGAAGTCCAGAAAGCTGAAATCCATCCGAAGATAGTTCACCGCAGGAAATGCTGCGACAATGCCCACCAGAATGAAAATTCTAAATATTTTCAGTACAGTTTCACTTCCGTTGGTAGCCCAAACAATCGCATTAGCCATATACAAAAATGCAGCTATGCATAAAACAATGGTCAGACCAGAAGAGAAAAGACTCGTTGACCACACAGACCTAAACCCTAACAGAGTAAATATAAACCAAATTAGAACACCATTCATGATTGCCATAGCTACAACGCGGATCAGGGCAAACAGCCACACCGCAAGCATGATTTTACCGGGTTTGGACACTACCGCAAGCAGAAAACTCAGGTTCTTTTCAGCCTTTTCTTTCGTGAAGAACTGTAAGACATGAGGTATACCGACATACAATGCAAACACCAATGCAGAAGACAGGAGACCAACAGCAATCAATGAATTGGTAAACATGACACGATGTTCCCGGGTCTCATTCAACTTGTGCAACAGTGGAACAAGACCATCGATCGTCAAACCCAGACTTGCTTCCAGTTCCCCTAGTTGACCGATCGTAAACACGAAGAAAATGCCAAACATCAATACTTGCATGGTCAATGACCTTTTCCAATTGAGGGTTTGCACATCCTTTCTTAATAACGGCAGCAAGTACAGTCTCTCCTTCCCCAAAAAGATTACTTTACACGTTAGTTTTGTACAGCCGCTTGTTTGGTTGTTCTGTAAAAGTCCTCCAATGAGCTTTTTTCCTTGAAAAATTCCTGGATTTCTATGCCGTGCTGCAGTAGAATTTGTAACGGCTGTTTAATAACCTCCGATTCAACCATAAATGTTACAGACTGCTCATCATGACTCACAACCGTCATTCCATCAATATCCTGAAGAATGCTCACCACCAGTTGCGGGTTGTCACAAGTAACGACGTAACGTTGGGTCATTCCAGTGATCGCCTGAAGTGCTTGATCTGCTACAATGCGTCCTTGATGTATCATAATAACCTGATCAGCAATTTTCTCCAGATCAAATAAATCATGAGAGCTGATAAGAATTGATGTACCCTGCTTCGAACAGATTTCACTGAGTTTGTCTCGTAGAAAAATTTTGGAATCCGGATCAAGACCGTTGAAGGGCTCATCCAGAATAAGCAGCTCGGGTTCGTGCAATAATTCACGTATTATCATAAGCTTCTGCTTCATGCCTTTGGAAAAACGTCCCACCTTCAAAGAAGTTTTCAACTCAAAATGTTGCACAAGCTCGTTGTATCGTGCTGCAATTTTCTCTTTTTGCATTCCTCGGAGACGTGCAAAAAACAGGACATTCTCCCAAGCTGACATTTCACCGTACAATCCACCCTCGTCAAATACGATACCAAAACGGTTCCTGCTCTTCTGACTCATGTTATACGCTGGCTCGCCAAAGATCGTACATGCCCCTGTCGTTGGAGGGTAAAGTCCTGCAATGCAGCGAATGGTTGACGTTTTACCCGCTCCGTTCTCGCCAATCAAAGCACAGATTTGCCCGGAGTGCGTAGTAATGTCAATATTTTTAAGTACATGGTTTCCCCCCTCTAAGGATGACCACGAAGGGTCTCATATTCATGTGTATCTGCTGCCCACCAGGGTTGACCCTCCATGGGCCATTTCCGTATCCAATGCATTTGGAAAATCGGAGATAAATGGTTGAAGCTGATACTTCTCCAGCAATGCCCTCAAATGAACGAGCTGTTCCGGCAGAGCATTCGGAAGGATATTGTCCAGAACTCCTCATCCTCCTTATACTCCCTTACTCTATCAATACTACCATTATGGGATTTATAGTTACTCCAAAGGTAGCCATAGCCTGAACATTTCCCAGCACTTTTGCAAGATAACCTAGTGAAAGATACATACTCACCTAAAGTTAGCGTTTTCCCCAAAATCATGATTCCGGAGAACAGTAATACTACAGCCCCGCCATAATTCGCCTGTAATAAGCGGAATTGGCATCGCAATTAATTCTTGAACATGCCAATAATCATAAATGTTGCAATATACAGGACAAAAACGATGGCCAGAATCATGCTCATCCTGCTTTTGTTCTTGACCTTCCTGTTCAGAAAGACAGTTAGTATGCCTATGGCCACAATACTTAAAATCATAATTAAATTGTTCATACCAAGCTCTCCTTTAAAGCCTGTCTACATGAATTAAGCTGAGCTGCATACCCAATGAATTGAAATATTTATAGTAGTCTACAATTTCCTCACGAATATATAGTTATTTATTTAATACTACATTAAAACAGAAGGGAATTCCTGTTTTTCTCAATTTATTCATATTTTCGTAGAAATTTGAGAAGTCAGGACGATTTTCTATCATTCGATTGGTTAAATCCTGATTATGGGAGGATGCATGGATAACCTAGCTGGCACCGGACAACTCTTCCCAGTTCAGCTCTCCTACGTCCATTAAGTTCGTATAGATAAAGATATTACGGTAACCGAGTTGACGTGCCTCTGCGAGAATTACAGAGAGAAGATCCCACTGCAACAACGGTTCTCCACCAATGATATGCAGTGATTGAGCACACAGAAAAGAAGGAACACGCCGATATAAGGCGTGTTCCGATTGAAAGCCGAGGTGCCTCGGCCTCTTTCTTGTTCGTTCGGTTTTGTTCTATTCCTTTCACAGCTTCATTCAAACCCTGAAAGATCGATTGCTGCATAGTTTTAGGATGTCATCTTGCTGACCGCCCATCGAGTTCGTCGTGATGGAGATGCTCATGCTAGCCGTCATTCCCGGTCCGCGGCAGCGGCGAGCACCAGCAGCTTGTCAAGAATATGGGCATAGGATAGCCCGCTAGCTTGGAGCATACTTGGGTAGCGGGAGCTCGATGTGAAGCCCGGTATCGTATTGACTTCGTTAAACACAATTCTTCCGTCGTCAGCCAGGAACATATCCACCCGCGCCAAACCTCTACAGCCCAGTATTCTATAAATCGATCGTGCCGTCTCCTTGACCCTGTCCGCCGTTTCCTCATCAATGCGGGCAGGCAAGTGGATCTTGGAATGGGCCAGCGTATACTTCTCGGCATAATCAAAAAAGCTCCCTTGCAGTTCAATCTCGTCAACAACACCAATCAGCGGATCTGAATTGCCCAGAACCGCACACCCCACCTCAAAGCCGTCGATGTTCTCCTCAATGACTACTTTGTTGTCGTGGCCAAAAGCGGTTTCGATACCTGCCGCCAATTCCTCCATGTTGTTAACCTTCGTTATACCGAGCGATGAACCTGACCTTGCCGGCTTGACGAAGAGCGGGAAGCCCAGCGCTTGCGCTTCTGACAAACGCGCTTCTATGTCTTCATTCTTATTAATCGTAAAGGAGCTCGGCGTACCGATGCCCGCAGCTTGCACCAGCTGATGCGCAAGCTCTTTGTCCATGCATAACGCGGAGGACAACATCCCGCACCCCACAAACGGAATGCCCGAGAGTTCCAATAATCCTTGCAGGGTGCCATCCTCTCCGTATTTGCCATGAAGGACCGGAAATACCACATCCACCGGCGTGACGCGGAACTCCGTTCCGACAAGCTCCACCAGTCCTTGTACCTCTCTGCTTGGGGAGAGAAAAGACGGCCTGCAGCTAGGATGAATATGCCAGCGGTCTTGGCGAATATCCTCGATGCTCCCGCCGTATCGAAGCCAGGACCCTTCCCGTGTAATTCCGATCAATACAAGATCATATTTCGCGGGACCCAAATGCTCGATTACCGCAGCGGCGGAGTTCAACGATACGTCGTACTCGCCGGAACGGCCGCCGAACAATACCGCAATCGTCTTTTTGTCCATCGTTATTTGCCTCCTTAAACTTTAAGTTAGTGTTTCGGAAGTTCGGAAATCGTTGTAATGATGAATCCGTCCCGATTATTTCCGGATATGCTGTAAGCGTCGTTTGTCAGGATGGGAATCTCGGTATCGTCTCCCTTATCTGCCGGCACGTAATAAATTTTTGTCGTCATGTGCGTTTCCCGCAGCGTTAGCTGCTCCCCGGAATACCGATATGTCTTAACGAAGTCGATATACTCCTCCAAACAAAGATCCTTCTCCTCCATGATCCGGGAATGAGGGTATCCTACATATCGAAAGTGCCACGGTTCGTGGGAAATTTGAGTGATCGACTCCTTTTCCTTCTTATACCGGAGAATAAAGCCGTAATTCGCAGCTTGTTCCCTGAAGGACCTGTATATCCCTCTGTCCGGGAATGTCGGTGCGATAAAATCGAGTTTGGATTTCAACCTGCCGACATCGATCGCAAGTCCCGTTTGGTGCTCGCTGTGACCAGGCCAAGCTACATATTGGGACGTATAGTCGGCCCCCCGTTCGATTAGAGAATCGTTATAGATTCGGGTCTGTTCTTCTTTCGTTCGATAACCGCTGACCGCAAGGATATCATCCATGCCTCCGCAAGCCTTCAGCAGCGCATAAAGCTGCTCCAGGCATTGCTTGTCCAATCTCATTCCCTTGTCTAGCTGATGAATAGAAGGGTAGACATCCAGAGACCTAAGTTGATCGGCTTGTACCGGGAGTCTGACTGGGTGATGCCGGTTGACCAATACTAGCTCCCCTCTGAATATATCTTCGTGGCTTGCGCGAATGTTATAATGCTTCTGCCTCACTTCGAATGGCTTCATTCGGAATCCCCCCACGATTTCTGTAAATTCTGGTGACTCGCTCCGTGATGGAGCTCGAGATTTCCTGCGGCACGACCTCGATACGATCGGCGATTTCCTGAATGGAGATGCTCTGTTCCTCCGAGCTGCCAATCAGAGTAACTTTCGTCCCCACGGGAACATCCTTTGGAAGCTCCACCGTAATTTGATCCATGGAGATTTTCCCGATTATTCTTGCCCGTTGCCCTTCGACCAGCACTTCCGCATGCCGCATGCTTTGCGACCAGCCATCGGCATAGCCGATCGGAATCGTGCCGATCCATTGATCCTGTCCGGCCTGATAGGCATTGTCATAGCCTAGGTATTCCCCTTGATTCAGCCTCTTCGTGTGCATTAATCGGCTGTGCAGACTGAGTGCCGGCTTCAAGGTGATACCCGTAACCAGATGTTTCGGATAATAGCCGTACATGGCGGCTCCGATGCGAACCATGTCCATGCACAGTTCCGGAAAACGAAGCGCCGCCGCGCTTGCCGCGCAGTGATAATGGTTAACGTGGAGCTTGCTGCTCCATCGTTTCATTTCCTGAAAACGCCGAACTTGAAGCTCAAGATAACTGCTGTCTGCATGGCTGGCCGTAGCAAAATGCGTATAAACCCCGTCCACCACAATATCCGGTGCATTCAGCCACGGAACCATGTCTCTCCATTCCTCTACCGTTCGAACTCCGATGCGTCCGAGCCCGGTGTCCATTTTTATATGAACATACAGCTGCCCCCCGGTATGGACGGGCTTGTACGCCCGCATCTCCCGAAACCAGGAGGCTCGTGTAACGGTAAGCATCAAATCATGCTTCAGAGCCAGCGGGGTGAGCTCTGGACGAATCGGAGTCAATATAAGAATCGGCAGCTTCAGGCCGGCCTTCCTTAAACGAAGGGCTTCTTCCATATATGCAACCGCTAAATAGTCCGCTCCTGCCTGAACGGCCTCCCTAGCTGTTTGGATATCCCCGTGACCGTACCCGTTTGCCTTCACTACCGCCATCAGCTTGGTGGAACGGGGCAGAAATTCGCGGATCGCCACCACGTTCTGGCGAATTTGTGTTAAGTCGATTTCGGCCCAAGTGTCACGGTACATCAGCATATCTCCTGTATCGCACGGGACGGGTTGTTTTTCCTGCCCCTCTTCCTTCGCTCCGTTTCCAGGGCGGATGAAGGGAGCAGCATGTTCATTCGATGCTTCGAAATATATAGGAAACGGTATACTGCTCATCGTTGTCTCCTCCTGAGAACGTGCATGTAGAATATTTACGAATTCGTATTCAGCTTAAACCAACCGGTTGCCCAGTTCCTATCGATCATACTTACGCCAAACTAACAATCTTGTAAGAATCCCTCACTCACTGAACAAAAGGGATAACCATGCAAAGGCGGAAAGCAGAGAGTAATTTTCTATGCGTATGCGGATTTCCTAAATCAAGTCCTATGATCTTAAATAATGACTAATGATTTTTAACGGTGGATTAACATCGGGCAACCCGCCCCTTAATACTCCTCCTTTATAATGTGAGGAATCCATACTGCATACAAAGGAGGATTGCCTTGAATTGGATCAAAGAGAAGAGCCGGACGTTGTTCTTTAAAATCTTCATTAGTTTTCTGTCCATCATCGTCGTTTTTGGTCTGTTTTATGCCGCTATCTTCCATCTATTTAAAACAGGCTTGCAGCAGGAAATCATTAAAACAAGCCAGCGTGATGTCACCGATACGGCAGAGCGGTTCTCCAACCAGTTCAGACGGCTGCAGGTGCTGATGCTGGATATTTCCAGCCAATCCGAGCTGATCGGGTTCAATAACGAGCTGCGTCACCAATCGGGGAATAATGTCAACTATTTAAAAGCGCTGCAAGTGATTCGGCAGATGCGAAGCGATATTTACAACCCGCTGTTTTACCTCGAGGACACGCTCATTTATTTCCATGCGCATGACGTGGTGCTCAGCAAGTCCGGCAGCGGCAGCGCTTCGTATATGTTCAATCGCTCTTATGCCAGTCCGGAATATGGGTACAGCTTCTGGCAGGGCCTGGATCAGAACGAGACGTTTCAGCTGTTCCCGGCATCCATGTTCCAGATCAACAATCAGTTGTCGGAAAAGAATCTGCTGCCCTTTGTGTACAGACATCCCGACCGCTACTACAGCATCATTGCCCTTATGGACATTGAGCAAGCAGCCGGATCGTTCTTTGGCCAATCCGGAGACCGCATGCTTGCGATTATGGATAAGGAAGGCCAGCTGCTGTACAGCCAGGGGTTACTGGCCGACAGCATGCCGGCTTCCATTCGTGCAGGCCAGCCCGAGGTCGTCCTGCAGGATAATACCTATTATTTTGCACAGCCGCTCCCGGACGGGCTAGTCTTTGTGTCCGCCGTGCCGTATAGCCATGTGACCTCCCAGCTGAGCCGCCTGACCGGGGCGCTGACCGTGATGTTCTTCCTGTCCATCGGCATCGCTCTGACGGCTTCCTATTTGCTGAGCCGCAGGCTGCACAAGCCGGTGAAGCATATTTTATCCACGGTGCTGGACCGGAAGTCTACCGCTTCATCGCCAATCATCGGCGGCATCGCCGAATACGACCTGATCCAGGACCGGATTCAGGAGCTGCTTCGCGAGAAGGAGGAAATTCGGGAACAAATGAGCAAACAACAATCGGTATTAACCAGCTACTCCTATATCAGTCAATTGAAAAGCATCAATACGGATATTAGCGAGTGGGTGGACTTTCTGTCGGAGGACGGCAGCTTCAACGTCGTGCTGTACGATATCCGGTTTCGGATGAATCCGGCCTATGAACTGCCGCTGCAATCGGAGCAGGCGGTGCGCCATATTCTGGAGCATATCCACCTGATTACGGCAGAGCATTCGCCGAAATCCCATACCTTCCAGATTGAGAAGAATGAAATCATATCGATCTACAAGCGGGAGGAAGCTGGCAAGCTTGAGGCCATGCTGGAGGAGATCCGGGCTATGTTAGACCGGGAAAGGGAAGTGTTCCTGGTGACGATGGCGGTCAGCGCTGAAGTGAGCCGCTCGGCGGACTTTAACGGCGCCTATCGCCAAGTAAAAACGATGGCGGGTCAAGCAAGATTGCTGGATGAGACACAGCTCATCATGGGGCTGCGGACACTGCCGGAGGCGGTCCACCTGAGCTCTGCCCAGGAAAAAGGCCTGCATGAAGCGCTCCAGTCCGGGAGCGACGTACGCTCGCGGCAAATTATCGAGCAGGCGCTCGAGGGGCTATACAAAAAGGAGGCCGGCATCGACCAATTCCGAATGTTTGCCGATGCCGCTGCTTCCAAAATATTGGGGCTGGTGGATATGTCCCGTATCGACAAGTCCTCGGTCCGGACGCTGAAGGATTGGAGCGGCCGGCTCCAAGAATGCCAGACGCTGGACGATTATGCCGGCGTCTTCCGGCAGCTGATCGAAGCGGCCTGCGCCCTCATTCGCAAGAAGAAGGATACCGGCGACGAGCCGCTGATCGCCATGTTCATGAATATCCTTCACACTCAGTATGCGGAGGATATATCGCTTGATTATTTATCCGCCAGGCTGAATCTGTCGAGCGCCTATCTGTCCGTGTATATCAAGGAGAAGACCGGCATGAACTTCAGCGATCATCTGCTGAACATCCGCATGAACAAAGCCAAGGAGCTGCTGGCGTGCACCAACCTTACGGTCAGTGAAATCAGCCAGCGCGTCGGCTATCTGAACATCACCTCCTTCAACCGGATGTTTAAGAAAGCGACCGGCATGACGCCAGGCGCTTACCGCAGACAGCATCTGGCGCTTACACACGCAGGCAGCTAACGCCTGACAGGATGGCCCTCGTCCTCGTCCTCGTCCTCGCCCTGCCGCGTGTTCCCGGCATAACGCTTCCTGAGAGCATATGAAGCTGGCCAGACCCAAAAAGCCGCCAAAGGCTGAAAACCAGCCCTTGGCGGCTCCTTCTTGTGTCCTCGTCTACCCCTGAGGCTTAGGCTTAATACTGCGTATTTCCGGATGCGGTGGTATTGCCTGATTTAAAGCCTTTGAACAATGTTGGCACGTTAGAATAGCGGGTATTCACAATTCGTCCTGTGCTTGTGCTGCTGTCCGTTCTCAGGATCGCATCCTTCACTCTGGAAATGTTGCAGTTTTCCACGTTCATCACCACTTTGTAGGTGGTGCCTCCGTTCTGCCGAACCAGCTTCCCGATGTCATCGGCCCTGAAGTTGCGAATGTTGATCGTCCCCGCTGCATTGATTTGGAACACCTTGTCATACGCCTTGTAGGCTGCCCCGCCCGAGATGTTCACCGTTCCGGAGGATTTAAGTGTCAGCGCATCCTCACCAACATCCTCCCAGATGACATTTGTAATCGTACAATCCCCGTAGCAGTGCACCCCGTCAGCGGCAGGAGCGCCAATCACTACATTTTTCAGGCTTGCCCCAGCCTCCAGACGAAAGATCGGCTTCTGATTCTCCGCCTGCGATCCGTCCCCCAATGTATTCGGATTAGCCACATAGGTCTGCCCTTTTCCGTCAAACGTCTGACCGGCAGGCACACGAATCGTTTCATGAACGACCGTCGGCGCCGCCTCCGCAACCTGAGGCTCGAGACCGTACAGAGACAACGTCAGCGCTGCAGACAAAATCAAACCGAGCAACTTCTTCATAATCCATCCATCCTTTCGTTATGGTGATGATTCGTACGGTTCTCCACCAGCCCCTTCCTAGTTAAAGCGGATATCATAGCGATGTGCACCTCGTATGAATCCGTTCTCATATTAGCAAAATAATTCCATAACAGGAATAATCATTATATCAGAATAAGAAATGGTCGCGATAAACAAACCTTCTCTGCATAAAACTGCGAAAATCATCCGTTCAATTACAGTCGATATCCGATCTGTTCATCATCGGCTTGCGGTTGTTAAGGAAAACGTTAGGGAATGTTCACCCTGATGTAATCAGGGTTTGATATGATATGGATATCGCTTATGAACAGGAGAGATGAAACCAACCGGCTGTGCAGGGCGTATCAATCTTTAATGTTACCTGGCAGGCAGTCTAATCACCAAGGAGGAACCCCTATGCATCATCGACTGGAACATATGAATCGCTGTCACCCGGATTATGTCACAACTTCACGCATCGCAGGCCTGATCGGAGAAGGTGTGATCATGCTGGCAGCCGTCGCTTATTTGATTATCGCTTCCCGGATCGGCTGGACGCTGATTCCTGGATGGATTGTGCTTGGATTATCACTGCCCAGCCTCTGGTTCACCTGGTATATCCCTTCGTTCACATACAAGCATTTTGGATTCATGGTTACAGATGAACAGCTGGAACTTCGCTCAGGATGGCTCTGGCTATCGGATACGCTTGTTCCGATGACACGCATTCAGCATGTGGAGCTGGAAAGCGGCCCCCTGCTACGCAAGTACGGTCTTGCCAAAATTAAAGTTGTTACGGCTGCAACGACCCATGTCATCGAAGCGCTGAAGTTGGAGGAAGCGGAAGCGCTGAAGAAGCGGATAGGGGAACTGGCGAAAGTGGTGGAGCACGATGAATAAACCGGCTCACCTGCACAAGCTGTACATCCTGTTCCCGCTCGTCAGCATCTTCAAATCGCTGGCCCCGGCCTGGATTCTGATTGGCATCCAGCTGCTTCGCGGACGGCCGCTTGAGCAGCTGCCATGGAACTGGATTGCCATCGGCGTGCTGGCTGTCGTTCTGCTCGCCATCGTCTTTGGCTATTTCCAGTGGAAGCGATTTACGTACCAGTTGGAGGATTCCAGAATGGTGATCCGAAGAGGCGTGCTATTCCGCGATGAACGGTCGCTGTATACCGGAAGAATCCACTCGATGAATATTGAGCAGCCGCTGCTGCAGCGCATGCTTGGCATCATGCAGGTGAGGATCGAAACGCCCGGCAAGAAGGATGACGGAAGCGTCCTCCCGGCCGTATCGGGTCATGCCGCGGAGTTGCTCCAGAAGTGGCTTCGCGAGCGAACCCAGACCGGGAGCACCGGACTGGCCGGAGCGCATTACAAGACCAAGAGTGAGGACCAGACGGAGGATGACACCGATCCAGCCGCCGTTTCCATGCCGGCTTCATCGTCTGGCCCCGTACCACATGCAGATGCCGGCATTCCGGCGGGAAGTGCTGTACAACCGGATGTGGGCCCCGACTCGGGCCAGCAGAGTAACGCGGCGTCGGATCAGATCAGTCCGGGAGAGCTATCAGGGTCGTCCTCGCAGTCACATGACCAGGAAGTGTCCCGGCATACTCTGATGCAGCTCTCTAACGGAAAACTGCTGACAGCCGCCCTGACCTCCCCCAATCTGTCGCTGGCGGTGGCTTTCATCGGCGGTCTGATCTCCTTCGCTGACAATCTGCTGCCGGACTGGATGTATGACACCCTCCTGCAATCTGCCGGAGGCCTGTCCTATGGCAGCTGGATAATAGTTATCATCTTTGCCCTGACACTGACATGGCTGTTGTCGGGTCTACTGTACACCCTGAAATATGCGGGGTTTACCGTGGAGCAGATCGAAAGGCAAATTGCCGTCAGCTGCGGCTTGCTAGAGAAAAAAAGAGTGCTGTTCTCCCCTGAGCGCGTGCTGGCTGTTACGGTAAAGGAAGGGGTCATCCGCCGCTGGTTCGGCTATGCCGAAGTCCGATTGCATGTGCTGACTTCAAGCGAGGACAAGACTTTCATGCTGCATCCCTTGCTTAAGAAAGATGAGATTCCTGCACTTCTGGGGAACGTCGTCCCTCAGTTCGAGGCACATCCGATCACCGCTTCTCCCCCTCGGAGAGCACTGTGGATGTACCTCGTATGGAAGCTTGTTGCTGCTTCAGCTGCCATTGCGGCCAGTCTGTCCTATTTCGGCCTTCCGGGCCTATGGAGCCTGCTGCTTCTGCCGCTTGCCGTTCTGTGGGGAATGCTCGCACATCGGGATGCCGGCATGAATCTGACGGGCAAGCAGCTGACGATCCGCAGCCGGTTTATCGCCCTGTCAACCCGCTATATGCGCCGCCCGCATATCGTGTCGCTCAAAGCATCCGCATCCCGCATGCAGCGGCGGAAGGCTCTTCTATCGATGAAGGTTAACATGTTCTCCAGTGAAGCCAGCGAAAGCCTGCGGGGAATGGACCAGCAGCACATCGAAGCGGTATGGCGCTGGTACGAACCCGGCAGCCATGCCAGAAGATCGTCCGCGGAGCTGCAAGAGAAGAGCATTACAGAATGACGGCATCCACCTGCCAGCCGGAATCAGGAGCATTTTTACATGGATTGGCTATAGCATTTATCGTGTTACTTATGAATTCGTTAAGACGTCCGCTCTGGCTCAACTTTGGCTCGTGCCTGTGGACCGAAACCGGCAAGCTTGTAGATCCACAGTGTCACGCCAAGAAATACAGCGTAAATGCCTACGGTCAGGATAATGTTCGACGGATTGGTCATCAGATTGTCTCCCACGAGCACAAACAGCAGCATCGCCGGAATTTTCCCAAGGGACGAGGCTACACTGTAGGACAGGAACGACATTGTGCTTAACGCTGCGTACACATTAATGAAGATCGAAGGAATGACCGGGATTAATCGGGAGAACAGAATCGCCAGGAATGCGTTGCGCTCGAACATGGCTGTCACTCTGCCCAGACGATGCTGGCCATGCAGGAGACGGCTCCCCCATTCCGCATACCCATACCTGACCCATGCAAACATCAGGATCGAGGCCATCGCGGAGCCGGCCCAGGTGACAATCCCGCCAGCCATCGGCCCTAGCGCCGCTCCGATCACCCCTCCCACCACCGGGTAGGGGATGACGGGAAACAATGCCATGACCGTAGCCATCAAGGTAACGAGCACGAGGTTATCCGCAGACTGCAGCCACTGCAAAATGTCACTTCCATAAACATAGATCAGGCAGCCAATGGCAATATAGGCCGCTGCCATCCCTACTTTCTTCAGCATATATACACGCTCCGGTTATCAAGTTAACCCCATTGTAGCATGGACCAGGATGGTGGACAAAAAGTCTACGTGCCCAGGGAGTATGCTCGAGTATTTGATCCGGCAGGATGGCCCAAGCCTAAAAAGCAAACAAAAAAGAGCCTTAGAAGTGAACGCTCCCCTGGGCTAGGTATATCTAACCCAGGAAAACTTTCAAAGGCTCTGGCTCTTTGTAGCTCTCTGGCAATCAATCACAACGGCGACAGTTGTCAGCGGTAGGCGCCGTAGATATGCTCCTGAACTAAATGGCTGTTTCCTGCGATTCCGAAGGGTATTTCAGTCCCCACGGCTCGCGAATCCGGTCAAGCAGCTTCATAATCGCAAGCGACTCGTCCAGCGGAATGATATCACTTTCAAGGCGGCCTTCAAGAAGACACTTGCCAACCTCATAGGCTTCAAAGGCGTAGCCTTTTTCCTTCCGGTCATCCTTAAAGTGAACGGGCTCTTCTCCCTGGACATGAAGCGAAGCCGAAGTGGCATTGAGGAAGGATGGGATGTGGATATAGCCTTCTGTGCCAAAAATATACGCCTCATTGGTAAGCCCAAGCCGGATCGCTCCGTTGAGCGATGCGGACTTGCCGTCTTCATAGGTGAGAATGACGGAGAACTGCTCATCCACGCCTGTCTCCCCGATATGAGCGGTGCTGTGGATCTGTTCCGGCTCGGCCCCAAAGATCATCGAAGCAAACGATACCGGGTAGATCCCGGCATCCAGCAGCGCGCCTCCGCCCAGCTCCAGATTCAGCAACCGGCCTTCGGGGTTCCAGCCGCTCCGGAAGCCGAAATCGGCTTTCACCAAGCGCGCCTCTCCAATGCGGCCGTCCTTCAGCCATTCCCGCACCTGACGGATCGGGGGCAGGAAGCGTGTCCACATCGCTTCCATCAGGAACAGCTTGTCCTTCCGGGCAGCATTGATTAACTCTTCCAGCTCCGCTCCATTGATGGTGAACGGCTTCTCGCACAGGACAGCCTTGCCTGCACGCAGGCTCAGCAGGACGTTATCCCGGTGCAGCGGATGCGGGGTCGCAATATAGACGGCATCCACATCCTGATCCTGTACCAGTTCCTCATAGCTTCCATACGCACGGGGTACGCTGAATTTTGCCGCAAATGCTCCAGCGCTATCCGATGTACGCGAACCGACGGCCAACAGCTCCGCATTGTCTGTGTAGGCCAGGTCAGCGGCAAATTGCTCCGCAATCCAGCCTGTCCCCATAATGCCCCAACGAATCTTGCCCGAATTGTTCAATATTGTCTCCTCCTCCACGGTTCTCGTTCTGCTTGTTATTGTTTGTCTCCAAAGAGCGGATGCAGGTTCGGGGTCCCCATTGTTGTAAGCGATTCCCGAAAACGGTGTGCAAGACCGGACGCTGCCCCGTCTATTAACGATGTCGATCCATGATGTCTTGATTCATTATATCGTATTTTCGAGATTCTAACGCATCATAATAGAACTTCTAATAAAACTTTAAGCGCACACCGGTTAATAGAAAACCCCATGGCAAGGCCCCCAGCACATGAACTGCGCTGGGGGCCTTGTCAGATGTTTATTTCGAGCCCCAGATCGACTCGTTATTGCTTCCGATCAGCGAGAAGGTCATAACCTCGTTATGGCTGGAGAGCTCATTCTTCTGCTTGAAGAACACACCCTTGTATGTCACACCATTAATGACCATGGTGCAATAATAAGTGCCCGGCGTGTGAGACCATGTTCCCCTTACATCGCCCGTGATGGTGCCGTTCGCATTTAAAGTGACGCTGCGGGTAGGCAGCATGCCCACCCCGGATGTTGAGGCATCCAGTCCCATATTGATGAATTGATACGTTCCAGCCATTTCGTTCATGCTGTAACCCGTCTCCGAGATGCGGCTTCCCAGAAACTCATATACCGCCGTGACAGGCCAGTTATCCTCATTCAGGAATTGCTGATGCACCCGTACCTCGTGCATTTCCGTTCCATTGTTGAATCGGGTATGGTAAACCAGATACCGCGCGCCATCTGTATCAATCAGCGCCGAGTTATGACCTCCCGACTTATAACCTAGCGGAATGCCCGAGAGATTGTAATTGCCGAACAATTTAATCCCGTAATTCGCTTGATTGATGGAAGCGGAAGGATACACGGCCTGATTGCCTGCCGCGTCTGTATACGGACCGTCAATTGTTCTAGAGCTGTATAGACGGATGTGATAACCGCCTTGGTTCGCCAGACCGCCGTATGTGATATACAGATAGTAATAGCCTGTGTCCTCATCATAGACGATATAAGGGGCCTCCCCGGTTTTGCCGTAACCGCCGGCGATACGTTTGCCGAAGTAACGATCTGTGTTGCCGCTGTCTGTTCCCGGATAATATGGTCTGCCTGTTTCGGGATCAAGCTCCAGCATATAGATGCCGCCAGACCAAGACCCGTAGCTCATCCAGAGCCTGCCGGAAGTATCGTAGGTCAGAGCGGGATCGATGGCGTTAGGGAACAGCGTATTGTTATAACCGCCGTTGTTATTGAACCAGCCGCTGCGGACTCCCGATAAGGTACCGTTGTCGATCAGATCCGGGATGTTGGTATTCTGAACCCAAATATCCACGGTTTTCGTCCCGAGCGGCGACGTGGTCGTAATCGGGTTGCTTGTGCGTGTGAAACCGGAATAAACGATGGTATCGATATATTCATATGGACCTGTGATGGACTTGGATACGCCAAATCCGATCGCGGAACGGATATAGGTTGACGATGTGCTGTAATACAGCATATAAGCTCCTCTGGAGCCATCGGCCCATACATAAGATGGATTATAGGTCACATCAGGCGCCCATACCGCGTGGCCTCCCGAGCTGTCCTGATCATTATAACCTGCCCACGCAAACGATGGCGCAAGTGCCGAGGTCAGAGCCGCACCCGTGCTTCTGGCTGCATTGCCCGTGCCTCCCGCCTTGATCAGCTTCCATCTTTGCATGTCTCCGCCCCAATAGTTCCACTGCTGGACATTGGCGCCCGCAGCTGTGCTTCCATCCGCGACGTCCAGTGCAGAAGCATAGTTGGAGGCCTTGGTCAGAAAAGAAACCGTTCCATCCTCGTTCTGCTGGATTCGGAACAGCTGCATAGGGCCGCCCCAGTATGTCCATTGCTCAATATTGGTGCCATCGGCAGGGGAGCCGCTGTTCACATCAATGCTGCTCTGGTAGGAAGAGTTAGCTGTCAGAATATAATAGTCTCCGTTGCTGTGATGCACAATTCTGAACTTCTGGGCATCGGAGCCGTTATACGGCCATTGTCGGATGTTTGTTCCGTCGGCTGCCACCCCGTCGGCAACATCCAGGTACAATCCGCTGTTCTTATTCTTGATATAATAATAGCCTTCATAGGTGGATGGCGCATACAGGGTGCGATTAGTGTAGCCCTGGGTTCCGACAGGCGACCAGTTTCTCAGATCCGTACTGCTCGCCTGGGCCAGGTGGGAACCGAAAACATAATATCTGTTCGTTGAAGAATCGTAGTATACGGATGGATCATGGACCGTTACTCTCGTCGTATTAGAGGTGGTTGATGAGCTTGCGGCACCCCATGCACCTTCACTGCTTACACTGACCGCAAGAAATATAAATACTAGAGCCAGAATGCTCAGCTTGCTCCACAGATTGTGAATCAGATGCATGATCGAACACTCCCTTCATCATGAAATCTAATATGTTCAATCTCTCGAAATCCTGTTTCCTTCGGAATCATGCTTTGGCTAGGTCGCAGGCGTCCCTGTATTCATTGTTAAGCGCTTTCAAATCTGGGGTTAAGCTGACATCACTGCAATAGAGACAATAACCACCTCATTACATCCATTATTTTTATATTTATGCAAAAATAGTTTTATGTGTATATCATACACTGGACAACATGTCGAAGTAAGGTGAATTTTGAAGCTGCACATTCCACAGATCAACAAAAAAAGGCCTCTTCTTTCGATCATGTGAACGACCGGAAGAAGAGGCTTCGGACATGTGTGATATTCCAAAATAATAGTTTAATTCATAGTCTCTACTTTCAGCTCATAGAGCAGGTTGTAAATCACCTGGGCACTTTCCGCCCTTGTCATCAGACCGGACGGCTCGAAGCGGCTTGCGCCCCGACCCTGGACAAGGCCAAGTGCATAGGCCTGCTCGATGGACTCCTGCGCCCATGCCGGTGAGGATGCAATGTCGCTGAATGGTACGTTTGCGGTACCGGCCGCCTCGCGTTGTCCAGCTGCGTAAGTGAAGCTTCGAACCAGCATGACGGCCATTTCCTGGCGTGTGATGGAAGCATCCGGCGCAAAGCGGTCTGCCGTTACGCCCTGGATGATGCCTGCTTGCACAGCAGCGGCCACCGCATCCGCGTACCATTTGTCACCCGGCACGTCGGCAAACGATGACGTTTCGCCGGCCTGCAGCTCAAGCAGACGCACCAGCATGGCTGTGAATTCCGCACGGGTTACGGTCCGGGCCGGGGAGAAGTGTTCCATGCTTACACCCTGAACCAGCTGTCTAGCGGCCAAGTCGCCGATGACATCCGCTGCCCAGTGCGAAGAAGGCACATCGGCGAAGTCTTTGGAATAATCGAGTAAGCCATACGTACCGGATTCCTTGATGTTCGCCCTCATAAGCCCTTGCTCATTCACGCCGCCTGCATATTTCAGCTGACCGTCGTCCATTAGCTGATACAGACCGATGCGTCTGCCCGCTTCACTCTGCAGAGGCAATCCGATCGTTAACCTCTCATCAAACCCGGACAGATTCAAGGCGTTCCCCGCCTCATCCACCCATGCAAGGCGAAGATCCAGCAGTTCTCCCACGGGATTAAGTGCTGCCCGCGTGAGCGATGCGGCAGCCGCCAATCGCTGCATCCGCTCCGCCGAAGACAGCGGCTCGAGGGACAGCCGGATCATCCCCTGATCCGATTGCCCGGCTGGCGCAAGCTGAGCCAGCTGACGCAGCAGTTCAGGCGGTAAGGTAATGTACGCATTGCTTGCCTCAATCCGGATCATGCCGTCGCCTATAAGGTCGGCAGCATTGCCCGGGAGTGTCAATTCGCTGATCGCGCCGTCAATGACCAGTCTCGCCTCCCCGTTCACCAGCCTGGAAGTTACATCGTCCGCCGTCAGCGTAAGGCTGCCGGAAGGCAGTGGTCCCGGCGGCGTGACCGGCGGTGTCTCTGGCGGGGCAACTGGCGGTTGTACCGGCGGCTGTACCGGTGGTGCAACCGGCGGCGCTGGCGGCGGATTCGGCGCCGGCACACCCGGTGTATCGCCACGCAGGCGGACCCTGAGCTCATACTCGGCATGGAACAGATCATAAGTGGCGCGAATGACCGTCACGCCTTCTGCAAGCGCATGGACGACACCGGTGTCACTGACGGAAGCGATGTCCGGCCTGCTGCTTGCATATACGACGCCTTCCGTCAACCGGATGCGCGTACCGTCGGTATACACAGCCTCGGTCACCGTCACATCCGTATCACCTACCTGCAGCTCTCTTTTGCCTTGAAGCTCCACATGCTGTACGGTCCCCTCCGGCAGTCGGTCGACCTTCACATGAACATCGGCATACACGCCCGGAGCCGAGACGCTGGTCGCTCTAACCACCGCATCACCGAGCCCCAAGGCTGTAACGATCCCGTCAGCGGACACCTCGATCACCTGCTCCGGCTCCGAGCTGTAAACCGACCATACGACGCTCGCATCAGCTCTCTCCGGCCGAACTGTCGCTTTCAGCGCCTGACTTTCTCCCACGGCCAGCGTCAGTTGATCCGGTACAACTTCGATTCGCTCCGGCACAGGAACGTTATCGTTCTTCGTCAGCGTAAACTCGTCCACGATGCGGCCGTGGATCGTCTTGGCCACATAGCGAAGCTCATCGCCTACAATCTCAATCGATGCATACATCTGGGTCTGCTCTTCATCCACGACCTCATGCCATCCTCTTTCCGTGTGAGAATAGAACTTCGGCCCGGTTGAACCGGCAACGACATACGTCGTGCCTTTGCCGTCTGGAGAAATCTGCTTGTTCTTCATCGGATAAGACCGGACATAGATGTGATCATGACCGTTCAGCACCAGGTCCACCCCATGCGCCTCCAATACCGGCGCCCACAGCTCGCGAACCTCGGCCGTATCATAGATGCTGCCGTATGGCCCGCGGTGGAACATAGCGATTGTCCAAGGCTTATCATTATGAGCCAGATCCCGCTCCAGCCAATCCTTCTGATCCTCCAGCTTGTATTCACTGTTCAGCACGACGAAATGCATATTGTTGTAATCGAACGAGAAATTCGTGCCCTTAAGGTGATCCAATCCGTTGCCAGGCTGGTTGAAGTGCGCGAGGAAATCACCGTTCTCCTTCGTGCCCATCACCTCATGATTGCCGATGGCCGATACCAGCGTCGTGTTCATCAGATGCCCTTGAGCCGCGCCGAACCAATGGTTCCACTGCTCCTCCAGGAAGCCTTTGTCCACCATATCGCCGGCATGAACCATAAACTCCGCATCCGGATGCTCCTGAACAGCCTTGTCCACTGTATGGCCCCAAAGCTTGAATTCATTGGCCGTCGCTGCCTGGGAATCGGCAAAATACAAAAACTTCGTCCGCTCCCCATCGCCGTCGGCGGTCTTGAACGTGCCTTCACCGCTGTAATGACCTTGGCCATCTCCGACACGGTACACATATTCCGTCCCTGGCGCAAGGCCGGCGGCCGTCGCCTTATGGACACGAACCGTGCCCAGATCCAGCGTATGATACAGCTCGCTGCTGCCATCAAACCGCTGTACATTCGGCGCATCAAAGCTTGTAAATGCCGAACGCTCAGCCAGCTCGACCACCGTCCCGGTCGTTCCCGGATCGGTATGCCAGGCAAACATTCTGGACTCGGCCGGATCTTCGCCCATGCCGACGCTGATGTTCGACGGAACCGGACTGCCCGCCAATGGCGAAACGGTGAATTCCGCGGCCTGGCTGTAGTGCTGATCCTTGACAGCCTGAACGCTGTAGGTTCTCACATTCGCCGTGAGGACACGGGTGCTGAGTATGCCCAGTCCATTCGTGATTCCGATTTCCGCTCCGTCCGCAAGAATCGATGCCCCTTCGACCGGCAGCCCTTGCTTGTCCTCGAGCTTGAACTCCGTCTCATAGCCTTCCACGATGCCATCCGCATTCCAGCTAAGCACATAGGCGGTCTCAATCCTGGAGTGCAGCGGCAGGCCATAGAATGAAAACTCGGTGCTGCCTGTATCGACAAAAGATACCGCCCCCGATGTTAGTCGGATTGTGCTCGTGCCGGCCGCATCCCGTTTGACATCATAGCGGATCTGCCCGATCAGGTCCTGATCGTTTAACGCTGCGGTATCGATGTCCTTCCAGCTCACCTTCACCACACCGGTTGTGCTGTTGATATCCGCCTGCACCTGCGATGTGCTCAGCTTCCCTCCCGGAATCAGCTCCAGGTTCTCCACCTTGGACATATCGAATGCGAACTCAACCTGTCCGCTGCGGATGTGCGATGTCCGCACGCCGCCGATATCAACCGTATACGTCCCTCCGGCATACACAGTATCCGGCGTGTCGTAGACTACCCGGGCTGCACCCGTGTCGACTGTAAAATGCCATTCTTCGCTTGTCTGATTGCCCGACATATCGCGCACCATCACCTGGACCTGGTGCACCCCGTCCGCCAGCGGGATTCCGGGCGTGTAATGAATGCGCCCTTCCGGCGGATAGAGCGTATGCGGCACCAGGCTTCCATCCAGGTACAAGCGGATTTTGTCCGGATCAATCAAGGTGGTTCCCGGATTCTTCACCGGATCATATCCCTCGTCCTCCGCATACACCGTGATCGTCGGCGTATTATTGGCGATCACCTCTCCGTCCGCAGGAGAGAAATCGCGCAGCACCGGCGGATCGATATCATCATTGGCCGGGCCGTACAATGCGCGAATTTCATCCACATAGATAACCCCGGCATCCTTTTTCTCCGCTTGGGTCTCCATGTACCGGACCGGCATATCCATCGTGAGCGGAAGCTCTCTGCCCTTCGGCACCGTCGCCTCAAGGTATCTCCAGCCCGTAAAATCAACACCCGTCGTCTGATTGGTGAAATCCAGCGGGATGGCGCCTTTGCTGTCACGCAGCTGCGCACGCAACCAGTGCCGGTTGCCATCGCCATACACCCACATGCTGATTTTCTCCGGGTAACCCGGAATCTGCAAACTGTCATCCAAGGTTTTCGTATGAAGATACGCACCGGAGGTTCCCGTCATTCCTGTAAAATCGTACTCCAGCTTAAGCGAGCCGTTGCCGGAACGGACATAGGTATCCTCTGTTTCAATAGAGACCCGCGTCGATTTAACCTGCGCACCGGAGCTCGGCCTGTAGCGGTCCAGCCCGTTCTCGAAGTCCTCCAACATGACCGGAGGCAGGCCAACATTGACCTCAATCGAAGTTTCAGCCTGACCATATTTCACATAGATTCTGCCGGTCACGCCCTGCTCGTCCGTTGCCGTAAACGTTCCGCTGGCATCAATGATGCCGATATCCCCCTCAGTCCGCCACTCGAACCGGCTGTTATCCGCCTGGACGACCTGTCCGTTTCGCAGCGCCGTAACACTTAGCGTCTCCGTGGAGCCTGAGGCGAATGTCTTGACCGTATCGGCAAAAGACAGCTCGGTCAGCTCATCCACGACCTCGACACGCGCACTGCCGCTTAGCCCCCCGGATTGCACCTTAATGTCCGCAGCTCCCGCTGCGTTTCCGGCTCTGAACAAGCCGCCGCCATCCACGCTGCCCACAGATGAGTCCACGCTCCATACAGGCGTTCCCGTCATCTCTGCCGGATGGAGATTGGCATCCACAGCGGCAGCTTGGAAGCTGACCGTTGAGCCTGTCAGCACTCTTTCCAATGCCGGCGTCACCACAAGCTTGTCGGCTGCGCCTTCAGGCGCTTTATTCACCAGCAGAATGCCGTTTGCCGTCTTGCGCTCACTGCCATCAGAAGGAGAATTAAGCACGGTTCGCTCCGTCGCCCCCGGCAGTCTCGCAACGAAGGTCGAAGAGCCGCCGCCATCCAGGTTAATGGCATTGACGATCCCAAGCTCCTGCAGAATCTCCCCGAGCTGGACGTAGTTCACCCCTTCACTGAAGCCCGGCTGACGCCCGTCGATTTCGAACATGACGATCGAGCCATCCGCCTTCGTGCCAATCGCTGTTCGCGGATGGATGGCCGGATCGGCATGCTGCTGCACAACCCCGTCCTTCACAAGCTGTACATTGCCTCCGACAGCCATCGTGACATCCTTCCATTCCCCTTGCAGCTCGAAGCTTGCTGTGACCTCATCCCCGACCTGGAGCCTGTCCAGCTTGCTTCGATGCTGGCCTGACGCGGACAACACCACCTGGTTGGCCCCGAGCGGGGAATTGCCCTTGTTATGATGGATGGAGACTACTTTCATGGTCAGCGTCTCCCCGCTAGCCACTCTTCCATTCACAACGTCCAGCACCACTTCATCCCCAAGATCATTGGTCATGGTAGACGTGTGGAACTTGTCCGTATATAGAACCAGCTCCTCATTCCCGCGCATCCGGTTGATGGAGGAGAGCGCGCTTGTCATGCCGTTGATGGTGACGCTCCGGCTGAGCGTCGGCGTTCCGAACAGGCTTGTGCCGTCCTCCTTGATGCCGAATGCCACTCTGCTTCCCTGCGGGCTGTTCAGAATCTCTCCCTCTCCCATGAACAGACCGAGCGGAATCCCGGTCGACATATCATAGAAGTCCGCATTCACCGCGGCGATGACCCGATTCCCTTCCCGGTCGACATCGGCCGCCATTTTGCTGACTCCCTCCATACCATATACCTTGCCGTTCGTCATGCCCGGTTGAAGCTCCAGGCTTCCCTGGGACGGCTGAAATTCCACCATATGAATCTTCTGTTCACCGCTGCCTTTCCTCATATTCATCCAGGTGTAGACCGCACCGGGTCCGATCTCCATCCGGCGGGTATCCACAACAGAGGAGCCCTGGGTTGCAGCAGCAGCTTGTCCGACTGGAAGCAGCAATGACAGAACCATCACCCCGCTTAACAGCGATGACAGCATCCTCTTGCTCCTCACGAAATTCATAAATTCCCTCCTTCCAATAATAAAAAGCCCTACCCGGGCAGTATAACGATAACCTGTAAATTCCATCTCCCTTCTTTGTTAATCAATGGTTAATTCTTTCATTCTCCATCGTGTTCATAATAGGACTTACCTTTATCTTAATGAAAATTTATTCCATTAATCAATGATACTTTTGGGTTTTTATTTCATTTCATAGACAGGCATATGGGCAGAATTTCGTAGTTCAGGAGTATAGTTCGAACGACATGTACATGTAACACAAAGAGCCGCAGTCCTGTGACTGCGGCTCCATGCTCCGGATTATTTAGGCTTCACATTGCCTTTGGAATCGATTTTGGCATTGTATGATAGCTTATTCAGTTTGGCAATGAGGTTGTTGTTGTATTTGGAATCCATCAGCGTTGGCTGTCCTTGAATGATTTTTACCGGGGTAACCCGGCTAGTGATCTTCGAACCCTGGATATCAAAATGCACCATCATCGACAGCAATGTCTTGTCTCCCCCGCGGGTGGAGCGATTAAACACAAAGTTGCCGAGGGAATAATAGATCGGTTTCCCCTTGTAATACTCAATTCCCATCAGCGTGTGGCTGTGCGAGCCGATGATGATGTCCGCTCCGGCATCGATCATCTGCTTAGCCATCTTGCAGGCGTAATCCTCCGGATAGTCCGCAAATTCCTGATTCCAGTGTATGTACACAATCGTGACATCGTTGTCCTTGGCCGATTTTTTGATATGGGTGAGCATCGGCTCCATCGCATATGCGCCGGCAACGCCCGGATTATTCTTGCCTGCAATCCACGAGTTGTGCGGAACGACCCGGCTGACGCCGAGCACCGCGATCTTTTTCCCCTTGACGGTTTTCACATAAGGCTTGAAGGCCTCGTCAATGTTGCTGCCCGCCCCCGTATGCCCGATCTTCTGCCGCCGCAGATGAATCATCGTGTCCATCATCGCCTGTGGGCCGTAATCCAGGATGTGATTGTTCGCAAGCGTCACACCGTCAATTCCGGCGTAGACCAGACCCTTGAGGGTATCCGGCTTGGAACGGAAGGCAAAGGTTTTGTCCGCCTTTTTCCCCCGGATCGAGACCGGTGTCTCCAGATTGGCAAAGGCCAGATCGGCCTGCTTAAGCGTAGGTGCTACCTTTTTAAACGGAAACAGGTTGCCGTAGCGCTCGATCTGGTTCCCGACATAGCCATCCAGCAGAATGTCCCCTACAAAAATCAGCTCTATCGGCTCATTTGTAGGCTTGGTGGATGCCGCGGATGCCGCAGACGCCGGAAGAAGCATCATCACGACCAGCACAAGCACCAACCACTTCTTCATTATCGATCGCCGCCTTTCGTGGTGTAGTATCGTGTCTATCCATTCTTATACGCCTTAGACTGGAAAAAGTCGCTAAAGGTTGCAGGAAGCTGGGGTCAGTCAGCGTCCTGAACCGAAAAAAATAATTGAACATGACGATAAATCGCTATATATTTATACATAACGCAATCAATACGAAGAATTTGTTTACGTTTCGAAACCACTAACCCTCAATAATGAGCGAAAAAGGAGATTTGCGATGCATCTCAATTCCGGAGCACACACGCCCTTTCTTATTGATGAAACGGATCGCAGCATTATTGCCATTCTGGGAAAGCATGGACGCATGTCCTACACGGATCTGGCCAAAGAGGTCGGCCTGTCCCGGGTCGCTGTACAGGCCAGGGTACAGACGCTGCTGGAGAACGGCGTCATTGAACGTTTTGCGGCCGTGATCAACCCGGAGAAGGTGGGTATTCACGTATCCGCTTTTTTTAATGTGGAGGTGGAGCCGAAGTACTTGCAGCAGGTCGCCGATCAGCTGGAGCAGGAGCCTTACGTCACCAGCCTGTATCACATGACCGGTCCGAGCAAGCTGCACATGCATGGGCTGTTCGCCGACCATAAAGAGATGGAAATGTTCCTGAACGAGAAGCTGTACCCTCTGCCCGGCATTACGAGCGTGGACACGCAAATTTTGATCAAACGGTATAAAAGCCGGATGGGTATCCGACTGTAAATCTTACTTATCTTAACGGACAGAAAGGAATCATCACATTGAATCGTATAAAAAGCAATCCATACATCGAGCTGACTGTCGGCATGTTTCGAACCGGCATTCTGGGTTACGGCGGCGGTCCGTCTGTCATCCCGCTTATCCGTTATGAAGCGGTGACACGATATCGCTGGCTGAACGACGATGAGTTCGGCGAGGTGCTGGCTTTGGCCAATGCGCTGCCGGGGCCAATCGCCACCAAAATGGCCGCCTACCTCGGCTATCGCGAGAAGGGTGCGCTCGGGGCCGTACTGGCCGTGCTGGCGCATATTCTGCCTACCTGTATTGCGATGGTCGCACTGCTGTCCGCAGTCACTGTGCTGAGCAGCTCCAAGATTGTAGCCGGCATGATCGCTGGCGTAACGCCGGTCATTGCCGTGATGCTCGGAACGATGGCGTATGAGTTCGGGGAGAAAGCCGTCAAGGGGCTTGGCCTATACGTTGGCATCGGCATGTTCATCCTGTCCTTCCTGCTGCTGGAGGCGGTGCAGATCCATCCGGCCATCGTCATTATGCTGTTCCTGGCATATGGAGCGGTGCATTTCCGCGTGCTCGCGAAGCTGAAGAAAGAGCGGAAGAACAAGGAGGGATCGGCATGATGGAAGATTGGCTGCAGCTGTTAATCAGCTTTTTTGTCGCGAACGTCCTTGGCTACGGCGGAGGCCCGGCCTCCATTCCGCTCATGTATAAGGAGATTGTCACGAACCACGGCTGGCTGAACGATGTGGAGTTCTCCAACATGCTCGCGCTTGGCAATGCGCTGCCGGGGCCAATCGCCACCAAAATCGCGGCCTTTGTCGGCTACGGTGTAACCGGCTGGCTCGGCTTCATTCTTGCCATTGCGGCCACTGTCGTACCGTCAGCCATGGCGCTGATCTGGCTGCTGAACCTGCTGCAGAAATACCGCAGCTCGCCTGTCGTGAAAGGCATGACCCTGCTCGTGCAGCCGGTCATCGCCATCATGATGCTGGTGCTGACCTGGCAGATCGGCAAGAGCTCGGTCCTCTCCATCGGTTACCTTCAATTTTTCGGAATTGCAGCGGTCGCCTTCTGGGCGATGAACAAACGCAAAATCCACCCGGCGCTGGTGATCGTCGCGGCCTTTGCTTACGGCGGGCTGGTGCTGTCCCAGACGATGTAAGGTGAGGCAGGTTGGGAGTTCAATTCTGATAGAAGAAGTATTCAGGGAGCCGGACCGGATTACACAACAAAAAAACGCCCGTCACCAAACCGAATGCCTAAACCTAGGCTTCTCGTTCGTCGACGGGCATATCGTATTTGTTCCTTATCCATGGGCCAGCAGCTCTTTCAGCTGCTTGATCTGCTTTCGTTCTCCGGCAAGAACAAGCGTTGCACCAGCAACCAGTTTATCGTCCGGACCAGGATTAATCTTCTGCTCGTTTCTCTTTATAATGGCAATGATGTTGGCACCAGTCCTGGGACGTACCTGAAGTTCGGCGATGGATTTGTCCACACATTTGAAATGCGGCTCAATCCGCGTCCACTCAATCATCAAATCTTCCAGCGTGACCTCAATCGTCTCAAGCGCTCTTGGTTTATATGTCATGCCGCCAAGAATTCCGGCAATCTGTCTGGCTTCGTCATCCTCCAGCGTAATCTGGGAAAGGGTCTCCTCCGGATTATCGTTATCAAAATGGTACATCTCTCTGCGGCCATCGTCATGGATAACAACGACCAGCTTATCGCCGGACCTTGCCTGAATAAGGAACTTCTTCCCAATCCCCGGCAAATCGGTTTCGCGAATAATACTCATCTGGTAATCCTCCGTTTTCGTGTAATCAGCGCTACTAAAAGCCAATACTCCCTATTACGGATCAGCCTGAGCGAATGTTTCAAATTTCGCCGTCCGCTTAATCCATCTCTTCTGCCTCTGGAGCAGCAAGAAGGATCAGTGCATCAATCTGCGCTCCAGAAACTCAATAATACCCTGAAATATCCCGAACTTAAAGACCATTTTTCAAAAAAATCCGTGCAACTTTATCCAAACCGGGCAGCCATAGTGCCATTAAGCGCAACAGGAAAGTTCAATAGCTTATTCTTTCCATATCATTAAATTCATAACCGTGATCATGCGGACCAGCCAAACCGGAAATTATTTATTTTATTTCTGAACAAGCCGGTCTGCCGGGAACACAAGACCGATCTGACGCCGCGCTTCCTCCATAATCTCCGCCGTCACCAGGGAGTTCGTCCAAGTGTTGACCGCACTTTCCCTCTCTCCTCGATTCAGCAGGTCGATAAACTCCCGGGCTTCGTAATACATCGACTCATGCTGCTGCAGCTGTGTCAGATTCTCCACCGTGCCGTCGCGATAGTGAATTTTCACATCATAGGGCTGGTTGATCTTATCAATGAGCATCGTCCCGTTCTCTCCCTGAATTTCGGCAGGCGCATAGGAATCGCTGATTTTGGAATGCATGATAACCCCGTCCATTTCCGGATAGGACAGAAGCAGGCTGCCTTCCCCGTCCACGCCCGAGGACAGCATCACGCCGGATGCCTGAACCGTGTCAGGCTTGCCGAACAGGGTCACCATCGGATAGATACAGTAAATCCCAAGATCCATCAGAGAACCGTTGGAGAACTCGGGATTAAAAGCATTAAGAATTGTCCCCTGCTTGTAGGCATCATAACGCGAAGAATATTGGCAATAGCTTGCAAAATAACGGCGAATCTGCCCCAGCTTGTACAGATTATCCCTCACCGTTCTGAAATTCGGCATCAAGGTCGATTTCATCGCTTCCATGAGCAGCACATCATAGGTTCGGGCTGCGTCAATCATCCGCTTCACCTCAGCCGTGTTCGACGCCATCGGCTTCTCACACAGCACATGCTTCCCATAGCTCATACACAGAACAGCCTGATCTGCATGAAAGGAGTTCGGGCTTGCAATATAAACCGCATCCACCTCTCGATCTTCCAGCATATCCTCCAGCCGGGTGAACACTTTAGGCTCCGCATATTTGGCGGCAAAAGCCTTCCCCTTCTCCTCCGACCTTGAATACACCGCTGACAATACAAATTCCTCCGTATCCAGTGCGGCTTGAATGAACCGCTCGGTAATCCAGTTGGTTCCGATAATGCCGAAACGGACGGTCATCGCATTCACTTCCTTTCCCCTGTTTATCCGTGCTTACGTCTAATACACCACTTATGTTACTTCCAACCTTCGAATGCAGCGATCTTCTCCCGCGCCGTCTCCGGGATCGGTGTGCTCTTGCCGGTCGCTGTGTCCACCAGCACAATCGTCCCTCGTCCGGCAGCCTTCAGCTCGTCATTCACAACCACCGCATAATGAACATCCATGGAGGAACGTCCGATCTCCGCCACCTTGACATGGAGCTTAAGCGGGTCCCGCAAATATAACTGGGCTAAATACTGACATTCCAGATCGGCAACAACCGACACCTGCTGCTTGCTGAACAGCTCATCAGTCAGCTCCAGATTCTCGAAGTATTCAATTCGCCCCTGCTCAAAGTACATAAAATAACTCGTATTGTTCACATGACCGAGAATATCCGTCTCACAGTACCGGATTTTGATCGGAATCGAAAATTGGAATGAATCCAGCCAGGTGTTCGGGTCCGGCGTCATAAAGCTTGGTTTTCTCATGATGATCCCACCTCCGGTAATCAAGGCTCCTCTTCAGAAGCCATCACTTCTACAAGAATATAGAATACAAGCAGTGCCCGTCAATAGAAGAGGCGGGGGAATGATGGTTGCTCCATGCCGCTTTGTACCGTTATCCCTTTCGTTCAGGAAGCTCCCTGATCCTGCGGGATCATGCTGCTGAGCTTGGCGTAACCGCTTCTCGAATATCCGGACAGCGAGTCGTGCTCCAGCCAGTATATCAAAAAAAAGGAGACAAGCCGGTCAGCCCCGGTCTGTCTCCTTCAGAATTGCAGCAAGCTGCGATTCGATTCATTCAGCTTCGTTTCTTATAATACGTTAGCGCCAGGGCAAGGGCCAGCACCGATCCCTTAACGATATCCATCGCATAGTACGGTACCGACAGCATGATAAGCCCGTTCTGCAAAATACCGATCAGCACGGCGCCAACAAACGTGCCAAGCGCATTCGGACGGCCTGCGCCAAAGACGGAGTAGCCGATGAAGGCCGCCGCCACCGCATCCATCAGATAAGGGCCGCCGGAGTTCACCTCGGCGGTCATGACACGTGCGCCAAGCATGATCCCGCCAATGGCGGCAAACAGCGCCGACACCAGGTACGCAACCAGCCGGTAGCGGCTGACCGGAATGCCGGACAACGCCGCTGCTTCGCGGTTGCCGCCGATCATGTACATATACCGGCCATGCTTCGTATAGGTCAGGAACAGATGCACCACGACCACAACCAGCACCATAATGATGATGATCCACGGCACCTGCCCAATCTTTCCGAACACCGCCGGGATTTTGCCGGTTGCAAAATCGCCGTTAGGCATGATCATATTTTGCGAGATGGTCGCTCCCCGGGTATAGGTCAATGCCACACCCTGGAAAATAAACATCGTCGCCAGCGTCATCAGCATATCGTCGATCTTGAAATTAATGACCAGAAACGCATTCACCAGACCGACAGCCAGACAGAACAGCAGCGTCAGCCCGATGCCGATGCCGATATTCTGCCCATGCCACACAAACATCGAGATGACCAGCGCATTCGCAAGCGAGGCGGTCGAACCGACCGACAGGTCAAAGCCTCCCACAGACAGGGAAACGGTCAAGCCGACGGCAATGATCGTGACAATCGAGATGGAGCGTAGAATGTTAATAATATTGCTTGGGTTCAGAAAGTTGTCGGCCATTATGCCAAAAACCGCAATGAGCACAACAACGGTAATGATCGTGCCGTACTTGTATAGAAAATCAAATGCGAAGCTCGCCGTCCGCTTTTCTTTTACAGGTCTTGCTGCATTCATGTCAATCCGCCTCCCGTGCAGTAAAGCAAAATCTCCTCTTCATCGGTGGAACTCGTCTCCAGCTCTTGGATGACGGCGCCGTCATACATGACATACACCCGGTCGGTAATGCCGATAATTTCGGACAGCTCGCTTGTCGCATACAGCACACATTTACCGCGCTCCGCCAGCTCGTGGACCAGCTTGAATATATCCCGCTTGGCTCCAACGTCCACCCCTTTTGTCGGCTCGTCAAAAATATACACATCCGCATCCGCAAGCAGCCATTTGCCAATCGCAACCTTCTGCTGGTTGCCCCCTGACAAGTTGCGTACCCGCGCCTTCTCGTTCGGCGTTTTGATGCCGAGACTGTCGATCATCTCTTGAGCCGCCTGCTTCTCCTTGGAGGAGCTAAGCCAGCTCCCCCATGCCGTGAACCGGGACAGCACCGTAGCGGTCAGGTTCGCGGATACGGCTTCTTCCACGAACACGCCTTCGCGGCGGCGCTCCTCAGGCACAAGCGCGATGCCTTGCTGAACAGCGGCATGCGGGGAAGAGAGTCTTAGCTTGCGGCCGTTCAGCAGGATGTCGCCCGTTGCGGTTGCCGATGCGCCGAACAAGGCGCGGCACAGCTCCGTCTTGCCCGCGCCGACCAGCCCTGCGAGCCCGACGATTTCCCCCTTGCGGATCTGGAGATCAACATGATTCACTTTGCCCGGGTCAACGATGCCGCGAGCTTCAAACACCACCTCCCCGACAGATTTCTCCGTCTTGGGAAACTGCTGCTCCATCTTGGTGCCGAGCATATGCTCAACGACACTCCCCTGCTCAAGATTGACGATTTGATCGGTGATAATATGCTGTCCATCCCGCATAATCGTAATCTCATCACAGATTTCGTACAGCTCCGGCAGCCGATGGGAGATGAAAATCACGCTGACCCCCTCTTCCTTCAGCTTCCGCACAAGCATGAACAGCTGCTCGGTTTCACTGTGACTGAGCGGTGCCGTCGGCTCGTCCAGCACCAGAATGCGGCACTGCCTGGACACGGCCCGGGCAATAAGCACCATCTGCTTCTCTGCCAGCGTCAGCTCCTTGACCGCCTTCCGGCTCGGAATGCCGATGTTCATCCGCTCCATCACCGATTGCGCTTCCTTATGCAGTTCATTCCAGCGGACGAGCCATTTGCCCTTCATATCATGGACCATCCGGTCCAGCATAATGTTCTCGCCAACCGTCAGGCTCGGAATGAGCGCGGTGTCCACTTCCTGGTACACCACCTGTATCCCGTAATCCTTCGCTTCCTTGGGAGAGCGGATGTGGACCTCGCGGCCCTCCATCCATATCTCGCCTTCATAGTGGGTGTAAGCCCCGGCAAGAATTTTCATCAGGGTCGATTTCCCTGCACCGTTCGCGCCGATCAAGGCGTGTGCCGTCCCTGCCGCAGTCTGAAAATCAACATTCGATAACGCTTTGACACCCGGAAAAGATATCGAGATGTTCTTCATCTGCAGCAGCGGGGTAGAGGCTGGTGTCGCTACAGCGGTTTCAGTTGTCGTCGTTTCCGTGGAGTTCATCTCAGCGAACCTCATCCCTTCCAATAGGATAGAGCGCCCCTGTCTTCACACGAAGACAAGAGCGCCTTAAAGACTTGCTGCTTATTTACCGTTAGCTTCCTTCAAAGCCTTCATCCAATCCTCTTCAAAATCGGTGCTTTCTCCCCAACCCGGAATTACATTCGCCAGGTTCACCATATTTACTTCTTCCCCTGCCTGCTCCAGGGTCGCACGGTCAATCAAGGTTGGCTGCAGGTTATACGTGTCCGGCGTATCCTCGCCTGCAATCTTCTTCGCCAGGAGGCGGACATTGATCGCGCCGATCATCTTCGGATCAACCGCCGCTGTGGCCACCCAAGGGCTGTCCGCATTCTGCATGATCTCCAGATCCGCATTCGACACGTCGATGCCATAGATCTTGATTTCATTGCGTCCCGCTTCGGTAATCGCTCTGGCCGCACCGATCGCGAAGGCATCCCAAGTTGCGAAGATTGCGTCGATCTCCCCTGCCGGATACTTGGTCAGCAGCGCCGACACTGCATTCTGCGTATCGACCGAGGTCTGGTTGCTGGCTACGCCAAAGCGCTCAAGCTCCTTGATTCCCGGATTGTTGCTCAGCACTTCCTGATATACCTGGTTCCGCCGAACCATTGGCGGAAATCCGTCGACCCATAAGTAGACGATATTGGCATCCGGCCCCTGTTCCTCGACCAGTCGATCCAGCGCCAGCTGAGCCAGCTGCTCATCGTCCTGGGATGTTTGCGTGACACCTTCAACCTCTCCGACCTCAGGTACGGAGTCGAAGGTGACAACCGGGATGCCTTTCTCCCGAATTTTCCGAATATCCTCTACGGTCGCAGGATCATCCCCGTGAGATATAATGAAGCCATCGTACCCGCTGTCGATCGCCTGGGCGATTGCATCATGAAATTTCGCGGAATCTCCGTCAGCGGAGAACGTATCTACTTTAAAACCCAGCGCCTCGCCTTCCTGCTTGGCTCCCGCCAGGAATTGCGCCGTATGATCATCGCCGCCGATTTTCCGAACGACCATCAGCTTGATTTCATCCTTCTCTGCAATGCCGGCAGGCAGATTCTCTACCTTTGCCGCTGCGCTGCCCGAGCTCTGCGTGCCGCCGCTTTGTCCGCATCCGGTCAATACCATCACCAATGCCAGCGCCAGCAACGTCAGTTTTTGTGCTGTTATACCGACTCTCATGTCCTCTTTCCCCCTGTAGCCATTTAAAGTGTTAATACCAGTAATCCTATAGGATTTTCAATATGCCGTCAATAGATTTCCGCTATTCCTGCTAGATTTATTTAAAATATGAGCGATATAGTTTACCTTCCTCAGTTGACCCTGCAATCTGCAACAAAAAAAGAGCCACCCCCCGAAGGTAGCAGCTCTATCACGAACACGGATTACAATCACGATCACGCGTTTACGCGATCATGGATGCCTAACATCAATGCTAACATGGAACATGAATGCCTAAATTATCCATCCTTTACAACTCGATTCGGACACCCAGTGTCTCCAGCCACGCTTTGGCGATCAGGCCATGCCCCGCCGGGGAAGGATGAACACCGTCCGGAGCCCAGAACGCCGCCTCGCGGCGGGCTGAGGCTGCGGCGAATAATCCGTCCAGCGGCACCAGCAGCGCCCCGTACTCCACCGCCAGCTCCCGCACCGCATGAATCTTCGGGTCCAGATCCTCTCTCCAGGCTCTGCGATCCTCCGGATGCGGCAGAACGAATGGCTCGACGAGAACCAGATTGGCATCCAGCCCGGCCTTCGTCCGCTCGATCAGTTGACGGTAGCCGGCCTTGAAATCTTCCGTGCTCGTCGGATCACCGCTGTCATACCTGCGCCAGCAATCATTGATGCCAATATAGATCGACACCCAGTTCGGCTTCAGATCAAGGCAGTCCTCCTGCCAGCGTTCATTCAGATCCACAACCCGATTCCCGCTGATGCCCCGGTTCAGAAATTTCACGCCAAGCTCCGGGAATTTCATCCCGAACAGGCTGTCCACTAATAACGGATAGCCGTTCCCGAGATCTGACGGGTTGCTCCGGTCTCGCCCACAATCCGTAATGCTGTCCCCTTGAAACAGGACGATATCTCCTTGCTGTAATCGGCTCATTTGGCACAATTCCTCCTTCTGTTTCCCTGCTGCTGGTTGTACAGCGAAATATGCGCCTTCCGCACGGCTGTGCTATGGAAGCGCTTGTACAGTAAAGGTATTAGCCATGAAGGTGTAAAATCCTTCTTTATTATGAACGATCGCAGGGCATCCATCCCTATCTCATCATCTCGGCCTATCCCATCATCTCGGCATTCCTTCATCGCAGCAGCGCATCATGCACCGGAAGGCATGGCCACCCAGTGCCCTTTGGACACCTCCACCAGCTCGGAATGCTCCAGTTGATACTTGTCTTCTCCCGTACGCTCTTCGAGAAGCACGCGCTTCCTCCGCGATTCCACTTTCGGGTCCGGGATTGGGATCGCCTCCAGCAAAGATTTCGTATACGCATGCATCGGATTGGAGTACAGCTCTTCGCTTTCCGCAAGCTCGACAATTTTCCCCATGTACATAACGGCCACGCGATCGCTGATGTGCTTCACCATCGACAGATCATGCGCAATGAACAGATAGGTGAGACCCAGCCGCTGCTGCAGCTCCTCGAGCAGCTTCACGATCTGCGACTGGATCGATACATCCAAGGCGGAGAGCGGCTCGTCGCAGACGATGAATTTCGGCTCTACGGCAAGCGCTCGGGCGATACCGATCCGCTGACGCTGACCGCCAGAGAACTCATGCGGATACCGGGACGCATAGGCCGGGTCCAGGCCGACCATATCGAGCAGCTCCTCTACCCGACGTCTCCGCTCCTGCTTGCTGCCGGTCAGTTTGTGAACATCCAGCGCCTCACCGATGATGTCAACCACCTTCAGCCGAGGATTCAGCGAAGCATACGGGTCCTGAAAGATCATCTGCATATGCCGCCGCATCGCTTTCATCTCGGAGGGGGACAAGCGGTTGACCGAGATGCCCTGATACAGCACCTCGCCGCCGGTCGGCTGATGAAGCCGCAGAATCGCCCGGCCTGTCGTCGATTTGCCGCTGCCGGACTCACCGACAACCCCGAGCGTTTCACCGGCCTTAATATGGAAGCTAATATCGTTAACCGCCTTTAAAACCTTGCCCTTGCCCATATCAAAATGCTGCTTCAGCGACTTCACCTCCAGCAGCGGCCCCTTGTAATCCGTGCCTGGGATGATCAGGGGCGCCGGCTTCGGCTTCTTCTTCTCATGCAGGCGCGGAAGCGCGTTTAACAGCTTCATCGTGTACGGATGCTGCGGATTCTCGAATATCTCCTCCGTCGTCCCCGTCTCCACAATTTCGCCTTCCTTCATAACGACCACCCTGTCGCACATGCCAGCCACAACACCGAGATCATGCGTGATCAATATGATGGAGGAACCGAAGCGCTCCTGCATATCTTTCATCAGGTTCAGAATTTGGGCCTGGATCGTCACATCCAGCGCCGTCGTAGGCTCATCTGCGATGAGCAGGGCCGGGCGGCAGGCAAGCGCAATCGCGATCATCACCCGCTGGCGCATTCCGCCGGAGAACTCGTGCGGATATTGATTGTAACGAGTCTCGCTGTCCGGAATTCCGACCAGCTTCAGCATGTCCAGCGCCTGCTTCTTCGCCTCCGGCTTGGACAGCTGCTGGTGCTTCACCAAACCTTCGGCGATCTGCTCCCCAATTCGGATTGTCGGGTTGAGCGAGGTCATCGGATCTTGAAATATCATGCCGATATCCCGGCCCCGAATGCTCTCCATCTCCTTCTCCGATTTGTCAGCCAGATTCTGTCCCAGAAAGCGAATCTCGCCGCCTTTCATATAGGAAGGAGGGGATGGCAGAAGGCGCATGATCGAGCGGGCGGTGACACTCTTGCCGCTGCCGGATTCCCCTACGATGCCGAGCGTCTCCCCTTTTCTAACCTCAAAGCTGACATCCTTGACCGCATGAAACTCCGAGTCACGCGAACGAAAAGCGACGCTCAAGTTGTTAACCTGCAATATCGTTTCCAATTCTCTCACCTGCCACTGTACGTTTATATCAACTATTGTTAAACTCAAATCTATTGACTTTCAAAATAGGCTCCCATAAAATATACTATATCAATCGGAATAATGCAATTTATGTCGAGGAGGAAGTTCATTATGAAGGGGGCAGAAGCGGCAGCGCAGAACCGGCTTGTCTCTACCATCAGCAATACGTATCGCAAGATTCTTCTGAATCCTTCTTATAAATACTTGTTGTTGCTGCTTGGAGCACCCGTAAATCTCGTTGTGTTCCTGATCTATTGGATCTGGCGAAGGAAAGATCCCTCTACACAGGCGGAAGAGCGAATTCATAGCCAGCTTGTGGAATCCGGGGCTCTGATCAAGCTTCGTGCAGACATCTATGAGCAAGAGAAGCGTAAGGCCGCCTTTTTCAAACGAACGGCGGATGAGCGGCAGCTTCAGCGCCAGGCCGAGCGCATCGCAGACGTCCAATTGCGAGAGCTCGTCAAGGAGCAAGCCGCCAAGGAATTGAAGCTGAGCGGACAGCAGCGTCTGAGCATGGCCGATACATTCGAACGGCTTTTGCAGCACCCGTTATTTTTGGCCGCATCATTCATTCCCGGCCTGCTCATGTACATTCTTATATTTCTATATAGCAATCCTTATATGAAATATATTTTCGAAAGGCTTGTGATGACGGTTTTCGTTATTTTCGGCGTAGCCTTTCTCGTCTTCACCATTCTGTACCTGTCACCCTTTAATCCGGCGGCCAACATTCTGGGCCAGACGGCAACAGCCGATCAGATTGCCGCCTTTAACCGGATCCACGGGCTCGATCAGAGCTACTGGGTGCAGCTGTGGAACAACATCAAGGGGATTGCCTTCTTCGATCTCGGAAGATCGTTCTCCGGCAACGAGGATATTACAGCAAGCATCGCAAGGAAGTTTCCGATCACGTTGACGCTGGCGCTCATCTCGTTGATTGTAGCGGTGGCGATTGCGTTGCCGATCGGGATTATTTCCGCCACGAGACCGAATTCGTTCTTTGACTATACGTTCATGTTTGTTGCCTTGATCGGACTGTCGATTCCGAACTTCTGGCAAGGCCTGATCCTGATTCTGAACTTCTCGATCAAACTGAACTGGCTGCCTGCAACCTTCAATCCGGCCAACTGGCTGTCGATGATCATGCCGGTGATCGTGCTGGGGACAAGCCTTACCGCTTCGGTCGCCAGAATGACGCGGTCCTCCACGCTGGAGGTCATTAACGAGGATTATATGCTGACAGCCAAGGCCAAAGGGCTCGGCAAGCAGACCATTCTGATGAAGCACGCGGTCCGCAATGCCCTGATTCCGATCATTACCGTCATCGGTCTACTGTTCGGGGGGATGCTGGGCGGTGCAGCCGTCACGGAGAAGGTATTCAATATTAGCGGGATCGGCAGCTATATCGTGGACAAGCAATTCATCCCCGATATTCCGGCGATTATGGGCGGCGTAGTATATACAGCCATCACCATCTCGCTGATCAACGTGATCATTGATATTTTATATGCATTCTTTGATCCGAGAATCAGATCCAAGATGAAACAATACTAAAGCAGGTGTACTCATGATCAATAAGCTTAATTCCAAGCGACATACCAATCACCAGCTGAAATCGTCCCCCGAGTACAGCCAGGCGAGCTTCACATTTGTCTTGTCTTTGGCGATCACGGTCATCCTTCTGCTAAATAGCTTTCATTATGCGGATGGAACGGTACGCTCCTGGGTCTTCCTCGCCTTTGCAGCTTATGCGGTGTTCACCATTATTCAGCTGATCATCGCCATTCTGATCCGGCGGGACCTGCTTCAAGCGGGTGATATCCGGCGCTCTACCAGACTGCTGGGCTATGTGCAGCTGCTGAGCATTCTTTCCGGCAATCTGTTCACCACCGTATTCGGGTGCAACCTGGTCAAGAAGCGGAAGCCGCCCGAGTACACCATCGCGGTCTACATGCTGCTGACCCAGCTGTGTGTCATGGCGATATCGGCCTTGAATTTATTCAAGCCATATGTGTCCAACACCTTTCTGCCGGCGATGTTCGGGTTATTGATCATCACGGTCTTTCATTTCGCATCACTGCTGCTGGTCGCCAAATACGTGGACGGACACTACGCCCATCCCAAGCTGGTGTGGATCGCGCTGCCGCTCGCGCTGTCAGCGGTATCCGGCAATCTGTTCGCCCTGGTGCTCGGCATTAATCTGCTGGCCAAAATCCGCCGCAATGGCAACCCCGCGCTCACGCGCTGGGGAGACGTATGGGTGAAGCTGACAGGCAATTCAACCGCGATGCTCGGCCTGTTCTTTGTTGTCTTTCTGTTCTGCCTGTCGGTGTGCAGCCTGCTCACCTTCGAGTACAGCTTCGCGATTGATAACAACTACAGCGCAATTCTGCTGCCGCCGAGTCTGGAATATCCGCTCGGGACGGATAACTTCGGCCGCGATCTGTTCTCCAGAATTGTGTACGGCGCAAGAATATCCCTGATTGTCGGCTTCGCCTCCACGCTCGTCCCGGTTGTGATCGGGGGCATCCTCGGTGCGATTTCCGGATACTACGGACGTCACACCGACAACATCATTATGCGGATGCTCGACGTGCTGTACGCGATCCCGGGAATTCTGCTTGCGGTGGCGATCATCGCCGCGTTTGGGGCCAATACCGTCAACCTGATTATTGCCCTCAGCGTGGGGGCCATTCCTACCTATGCAAGGACGATGCGAGCCAATGTGCTGCTCGTGTCCACCTATGAATACGTCGATGCGGCACGGGCATTCGGCTCAAGCAATCTGTCGATTATTTTCAAGCATATCGTGCCGAATTCGCTGGCCCCGATGATCGTGAAATCCACGCTTACGATTGGTTCAGCCGTCATTGCAACGAGCAGCTTGAGTTATCTGGGGCTTGGCGTCGAGCCGCATATCCCGGAATGGGGCAATATTCTCAAGATCGGCAGCACTTATCTGGAAACTCATTCTTATCTGGCCATTTATCCGGGTCTTGCCATCATTTTGCTTGTCCTCTCCTTTAACTTTCTGGGAGACGGGCTGCGGGACGCGCTCGATCCGAAACTGGATTAAACTTCAACGCCGTTCACTCAGGATTTTGCAAAATACGATTCCGGCATTGCAAAAGCCTTATTTTATATAACATTACCCAGGAGGTCATCATCATGAAAAAGAACAACCTGCTGCTGCTCATGCTTACGCTTGTCATCGTGCTTGCGGGCTGCAGCGTTACGACCAAAGAAGATGCACAGCAACAAAACCAGCAAGACCCTGCAGCGGAAACACCGGCCGATAACACGGCAGTCGATATTGAACTGCTCGGCATGAGCGCAAACGAATCCGATCTTAACATCATCCGCGACCAGCTCAGCAAGAACGGCTTCAACGTGAAGCTCAACCTGCAGCCGGACTACGGCAGCTACAAAGCTCAGCAGGATGCCGGCAACTTCGACATCGCCCTGTCCAGCTGGACCACCGTCACCGGGAACCCTGACTATGCGGTTCGTTCCCTGTTCAAGACCGGCGGCGACTACAGCATTATGTCGGATGAAGAGGTGGACCGTCTGATCGATGAGGCAGCCACCCAGACGCCTGAAGAAGCGGTTGAGACATATCGTCAGCTTGAGCAGCGTCTCGTGACAGACAAAGCGTACATTGCACCACTGTACATTTCTTTGAAGAGCCAGGCTTTCAACAAAGAGGTGCTGGACCCAAGCTCCGTACGCCTCTCGAAGTCCCGTTCCCTGCCATGGGAAGAAGTCGATTTCAATGATACATCCAAGCGCGCTACCGAGCCGCTCATTTTGTCCCAAGCCAACTCCGAGCTGACCTCGCTCGACCCGATCAAGGGCAACGACGGCTCGATCAACATCATCAACACCAACATGAACGTGCGTCTGATCAACCTGACGGATGATGACAAAATCACTTCCGAAGGCTCCCTGTCCTACAATCATGCCATAGGCGAGGGAAATTATGATTATTACTTCATTCTGCGCGATGATATTAACTTCGCCAGAATCAACAACAAACAAGCCGAGGATTCCGGCGAGCGCGTTGGTGCCGATGACGTCATCTTCTCGATGAACAGAGCGAAAGACAAAGACTCGGTGCCGGACCACCGTACGTATACCCTTCACGAGCATATCAATACTGTAGAAGCGGTAACCGATCTGAGCGAGCTGGAAAATACGAAAGTATCCGGGTCCAGTGAAAGCATCAAGGATGCGCTGGAAAAAGGATTGTCCACCAAAATCTCTGCTCTGGTCAGCGACAAAAATCAGGCCAACAGCAGCGAAGGAAAATACCAGGTCATCAAGCTGACAACGACCGAGCCGTTCCCGCAAGTGCTGAACTATCTTGCCCACCAATCGGCAGGCATCGTGTCCAAGCAGCAGGTTGAAAAAATCAACACGTATGACATCAACAACTTTGATATCAACAAAGACATTCCATACGGGGATCAAAGATCCGTAACCGAAGGGGATGGCTACAACAATACGCTTTATGCCAGCGGCCCGTATATTCTGTCTTACAAAAATGATTACGAAGCCGTCTTCTACAAAAATCCGGGCTACATGAGCGGCACCGAGCATGAGCCAAGAATCGAGCAAATCAACGTCCGCTTCATCAAGGACGCCGAAAGCACACTGTCTGCGCTTCGCAGCGGCGAGATTCATCTGTATTACGGCGTGCCGGAGACCCGCTATGATGTGGTTCAAAGCGACAGCAAGCTGGAGCTGACAACGATCGAGAGCAATGCGGTATCGTACCTCCTGTTCAATACGAAGAACCGGGATGTTGCTAATAGCGATGATTTGAGAAAAGCGGTGCTCTACTCCATCAATCAGGATGAGATTTTGGCCTATTACAGCAACAACAAGATCAAAGCCTACTCTACCGTAAGCCCGATCGTCAAAACCGGCAACGAGCTCGTAGCGGATCCGGCGAAGGTTCAGGAATTCCTGAACGCTTACAAAGCGAGCAAATAATAACGCAGCTTTAGCGATAAGCGGATTCGCGCTCTTGCTCGTTGTGCCTCCCTATCCCCTATCTATAGCCTTTGCATGAGTATCCCTTTTGATCAGGAGGCGGATGATGGGGGCTAAGGAAGGGTTGAATAAGGACAGTTCGAGGCTGAAAACAGAGGCCGAAAAAGTTAGTCGGCTCTAAATATGCTTCTACGCTGCCTGATCAAACGGGATAATGGTGCAAAGCCCACGGATAGCACCATGCGGGTCGGGGCGCTGCCTTTGGCCCACCTGTCCGATAATGAGAAGTGGCGATACAAGGATCATCTCCTTGCATCGCCACTTTTTTATTTATCCCAAGCAATCGCAGAGCCCGCCTACATCAGCTCGAGCCGAGATAGGGAATACTGCACGTCGTTTCGGCCGGCTCTACTGCGCCGTCACCACCGCTGCCGGATCAATGCAGTCAACCATCGACCGCACCTTCACTGAACCCGGGCTTCCCGGCACGAAAGGCTGATCCTCGTCGCTGCGGCGGTAGAAGGCAACCGTCACTGGGATCCCTGGAATGAGATCAAAGTAGTTGTCGCTGTAGATCCCCTCCTCTTCCTGCGACAGCCACACATGACGCGCCAGCACATCGCTCTCCAGCACGAATGCCGTGCCGCCGTTGTCCTCCTCGATCTCGCGAACGCGAATCGTCGGACGGCTGAGTCGGAGCGCCTTGTCATTCACGAAGAAATACGTCTTGCTGTCCACTTCACTTCCGTCCTCCGTCTGCAGCCGTGCAAGCAGCACCACCTGTGCCGGATCATGACCGCCAAGCAGCTCGCTCTCCGTCTTCCGGTACACAACCAGCGCCGCCTGCTCATCCGCACGAACCGGCTGTTCGAAGGCATTCAGCTCGTTCCCCGCATAATCAAGCAGCTGAATGTGCAGTGTGCCTGCGATCTTCTCGGATACATCCGAGACGAGATGCACCAGCACTTCCTGATCCTTGCCTTCAATGGACAGGCTGATGTCCCGGAAGCTGCGCTTAGCCACGTATTGCAGCGCCTTCCATCTGCCGAGATAGTCCATGCCCGCCCAGGAAGCAACCGGCCAGCAATCGTTCATCTGCCAGTACAGCGTGCCCATGCAATACGGCTTGTTCCGGCGATGCGCCTCAATGGCCATCTTCATGGCTTCGGCCTGCTGAATCTGACTCATGTGCAGGAAGGACTCAAAATCCTTCGGCTCGTTATAATATTGCTCCATGTATGTTTTGATCAGGCGATTGCCCGCCCCATTCTTCTGGTGCGCCAGCATCACCTTCGATTCCAGCTCCATATCGCCTTCCTCCGCGTAAGTCCGCACCGTCTTCGGCTCGGGGAACGACTGGAAGCCATACTCGCTCATGAAGCGACCGACATAAACGTTATAATTGCTGAACGGCTCCTTGTTGTGCCATACGCCCCAATAATGAATGTCTCCACTTGTGGTGGACGGATTGGCATGCTGCGTTTTATCTCCGCTGAGCGATACCATCGGAGATGAAGGCCAATATTCGGCCCCTGGCGCATACGCAGAGACGGCTTCAGGCAGAATCCGGTGGAATACCGCCTCATAATCGCTCCAAATCTTCTCGCGCTGCTCCATCGTGTAATCCTTCTTCCAGCCCCATCCGGCATGCTCGTCATAATGCGCCCAGGCCGAGTCAATCTCATTGTTGCCGCACCAGAGCACGATGCTCGGGTGATTGCGAAGGCGTACAATATTCTCTTCTGCCTCCAGCCTTACGCTTTCGAGAAACGCTTCGTCACCCGGGTACATGCTGCATGCAAACATGAAATCTTGCCACACCATGATACCGTATTCATTACACAGCTCGTAAAAAATATCCTCCTCGTAAATGCCCCCGCCCCATACACGCAGCATATTCATGTTGGTTTCGGCTGCGGACGCGATTTCGTGCCGGTAACGCTCCGCCGTCACTTCCGTAATAAAGCTGTCGTTCGGGATATGGTTCGCTCCCTTGGCGAACACCGGCGTTCCATTCAGCTCAATGTAGAACGAAGTGCCCCGCTCATCCGGCTCCCGCACCAGACGGACGCTGCGCAGGCCGGTTCTCACCTTCTTCTCAGCCGCCACCTGCTGTTCCTTCACAAGCTCGGCATGAAAATCATACTGATGGGCCTCTCCCAGCCCCCGGCACCACCACAGCTTCGGCTCGGCAATGGCGATCTCCAGCTCCACCGTATGGGTTCCGGCAGCAAGCTCCACGTCCTGCTCCCACTGCCGACCGGCGGCCGTCAATCTCAGTTTGCCCTGCCATGCCTGCGTTGCCTCCACCGTTGCCATAGCGGTCACTCTGGCCGAAGCCGGGGATACCTCATCCTGACGGATGAACAGATCGGCGATGCGAACCTCGGACCATGCTTCAATACGCACTTCCCGCCAGATGCCGCTGGTCACAAACCGCGGCCCCCAGTCCCAGCCATAATGGTAAGGCGCTTTGCGCGCAAAAATGCTCACACGCTTGTCGCCCAGACCCCCAAGCTCAGACTGATCATTCGAGGCCGGCAGCGGGTAACCCAGCGCCGCAAGCTTCGGCAGATCCTCCTGGATTGGCGAACGAAAGCGGATCCGCATCACATTGTCCTCTGACTTCAGGAACCGCTTCACGTCGACACGCCAAGCGCGGAACATATTATCGGCAGACAGCACCTGCGTTCCGTTCACATATACCTCGGCATAGGTATCCAGACCGTCACATACAAGCTCGACTCTCTCCTGGGATTGAACCTCCGGCTCCAGTCGGAACGACGTCTCGTATTCCCAGTCCTTTTTGTCAATCCACTGCAGATCATGCTCATTCGTGCCATAGAACGGATCGGGAATTATTCCGTTATGCAGAAGATCCGTGTGAACACAGCCAGGCACCTTGGCGGGAAGCCATTCCGACTCGTCACTGGCCTTGAGTTTCCATGCATGTAACTTCAGAACGTTTAGGGTCATATTGATCTCCTTTTATCCTGTTTTTCCAAAAATATAGCACCCGCCATCCCGGTCGTCAACCATAAAATTATCACTAAACTAACAAACAACCTAACAAATAATTATCATTGTTTTCATTATGTTAGGTAAAGATGTATCGTTTTCTAGGAAATCAGATGATCCCCTTCTGGTAGCGTAAGAAAAATAACAAATAAAGAGGCCCCGATGCTTATCGCATCGGAGCCTCCAGCTGCGTGCCTAACTATTCATCTTCCCGGAAGGCCGGATACGGCTCGCGAACCAGGACATCGGCCTGGATGAGCAGCCGCTCATAATTGGAGCCTGGATTCACAATCCGCCACAGCAACTGATCGACAGCCCGCATGCCCAAGAGCTCCTTGTCCACGTTGACCGTTGCCAGGATGGCCGGATCATCATAGGTATTGTCGAATCCGGTGACCTGAACCTGCCCCGGAACGTCAATCCCCCTTGACTTCAGCACGTCGATGACAAACATCGCGGTGATGTCATTGTTGCACACGAACAGCTCCGGAAGCTCGTGCTCAGTCAGCGCCTTGGACAGCGTCTCCTGAAAATGAAGGCCGATATCCGGGCTGATCAGCTCCGGAATCTGCCCCATGCCGAGTTGATGGTCAGCCAGCACGGACATATAGCCCAGATAGCGCTCGTAGAAGCTCGGGGCATCCCCGATATTGCCGACATACTGAAACGATGTGAAGCCCCGGCTGACCAGCTTGGTCATCATATGCCGCATCGCGGACAGGTTATCTGTGAACACCGTATCCGACTGGAAAGCGGGATCCATGTGATCAATCATGACGACCGGAATGTTCAGCTTCTTGATATCGAGCAGATTCTGCGTCGTGACGGAACCGACCGTGACGATGCCGAGCAGCCCCTGCGGGTTCAGAAGCGAGAACATATGGTCATTGGAGGGCTCCGTAAGGGTCACAATATCGAGCCCTTTCTGATTCAACCGGGCAGAGATGCCGTCAAACACAGGCCCCCAGTACAGCGACTCCCGGTTCTGATGGCGCACATTCGGGAACAGCACCAGCACCGCCCCGCTCCATTTCCGATGGTCAGCCTCCTGCAGCTGTGACCGCTCCTTCGCCGGCAGCGGCTGATCCTTGAAGTAGCCAAGCTGACCGGCTGCCTTCAATATCATGTCCCGCGTCTCCTTGCTGACGCCAGGCTTGCCTGACAGCGCACGGGATACGGCGAATTTGGATACACCCGCAAACTCCGCAATTTCCTGTAGCGTTACTTTATTTTTCATTACTCGTCTACCTGCCTGAACGATATATTGGGAACGGAGTTTATGTAATGCCATTCCGTTAGCTTGCGTTAGGATACAAACATAATATATTGGAAATAGACCGGGAAGTCAAAGCATAATAAGCCAGACGCTGCTATCCGCTGCCTCGAAACGATAAAAAGCCTCAGCAGACTGTCTCTCCAGTCCACCGAGGCCAACACGAGCCGATCGCTTAAACTTTTATCTCCTCTAAAATTTAATCTCCTCTTCTTCAAACAGCGGCTCCCATTCCAGACCTTCACCCGTGATTTCCTTACGCAGGTCGGATATGCTCTGAAGCGTCTTCTCCCGCTGCTCTTCCAAAGATAGGACCGTCTGGATATATAGTTGTTCCACTTTCTTCTGCGTGCTGCTTGCCATGTCCGCAATCTCTTTTTTCCTTACGGCATTGCTTTGAGACATCTCCGTGGTGTATTTCTTGAACAGCTTGTTGTACTCGTTCTTCGCCGCTGTTTTGCTGATGCGTCCCATCTTGTACTTCCACATCGGGCTGTTGAGCGAACTGGAGCTTGAAGCGTTCCGAAGCTTATACATTGCGCTGTTCAGATAGCTTTCATTCACCGTATTCTTAAATTTAAAGGCCGAGCTGTTAAGAGAAGCCGGGTTAATGGCCTCGCGGTAAGTCCACATATAACTGTTCAGGAAAGCATCGTTCAATTCCTTATCCAGCTTCCACATCGTGCTGTTCAGCATGCCGATGTTGGCCTGGCGCGCATAGTTGTACATCGGGCTGCCCATATGCCCAGGGTTAATGTAACGGTTGTACTTCATCAGCTGGTTCCGCATATTCAGGCTGCCGTCCGCGTATCTCGCGCTCAGCGCCTCATAATCGTCATTCAGCAGCTGCACCCAGTGCTCCTGGTCTTCCAGCACCTTGCGCTCAAGCTCGTCGAGCGCGGCCTGGCTTTTATCGTTAAAGCGTTTGTAATCCTGCTCAATCCGGGCCTGATATTTGTTGTACGTATCCACCGTCTTCTTGTTAAACGCCTTGTAGTCGCTCCACACCTGATTGATCCATTTCTGGTCAGCAGCATGGACAGCACCAGCCGGAACCAGAACAGCAGTCGCAATCAGCAGGCTGCACATGATCAGGAGTGATTTTCGGAGAAATGACATCAATAAGTTCCACCCTTCTACCAGAATAATCCACAGGTTATTGTACCCAAAGCAGCATCATTCTCCAATAGGCAATAGGTACACCCTGACCCGGAGCCCAAAACTTACTATCATTATCCAGTTTTATTGCTTGCTTGCGCAAGGGTCCTACCCGCCTCGGACATATCTTTCGGCATCGTATATCCTTATGAATCGTCATCCGCAGTGGATGGTTTACAGCTTTCCCTTATCCAGCACGCATCGCCATCGGTTTGCCGCTTTTTGTCGAACAGATTAAAGAGAGGGCCCTTTAGGTTTCATGACCTATAAGGACCCCTTCCGCATACCTATTATAGATGATACTTTATTGTAAGCTGCACTTCAGCCCGGTCTGCGTCTGCCGCACACCATCATCAGATCAACGGTCATATCCGCCGTCTTTTGTCCAAGGACCGCCATAATGTCTTCTTCAGCTGCCCCCCAGGCCAGAGGCGTCATCGTGACCAGATCCTTCATCAGCGCCGGGCCCACCTGATAACGGTACTGAACCGGTCTTTGGGCAACCAGCTCATAATGCCGGGTAAAGAGCCTCAGCAGCTGGTCGTTCGTCTCTCGTCTATGACCGGAATCAGGATAGAGCATTTCCCTCAATTCCTTGAGATATCCGATCCCGGGAATCACTTTCAGCACAAGCCCCTCTGCGGTCAGCAGCCGGTTAAACTCCGCATAGTTGGAAGGCGACAAGATGTTCAGAATGACATCAAACTGCTGATCCGCAAATGGAGCCTGCGCCAAATCCCCGACACACCAGACGGAATCCCGATCCGACTTGGCCGCGGTCAGAACCCCTTCTTTGGCAATATCAAGCCCCGCGCGCACGCATCGGCCCGGCTTCTCGCCATCCAGCGCACGGCCAATCGCAGTCAGATGCGAGCCTTCACCACAGCCGGCGTCGAGCAGGGTCAGCTGCCCGCGCTCCTCTGCCAATTCCTGTACGACGTCAATGATCTCAGCCAGCATCGGCTGAAAAAAACCGCTGTCGTTCATTCTTTTCCGGGACTGGAACAGCGCTTTGTCATATTTGGTACTGCTTCTGCCTGCAAGCAGATTTATATAGCCATGCCGCGACACATCAAAGGAATGATGGTTGTCACATACCAATGCCGCCGAATGCTCCGCAAACTTCATCGAGGCGGTGCATACCGGGCAGCGAAATAGATGCTCGTGCTGCCGCAGCGCTTTCGTTCTGATTCGTAATCTATCATGTTGATGTTGGGACATCGTCTTCTCACCCTTTTCATTCGTTTATTACGATAAAAAAAGGTGCAGGAAAGAAGACCCTTGCCTAATTTCATTGAAAAAAGGCCGGGCTTGCTATCAACTGCACCTCTAATTAACGCAAACGAATGTAATGGATCATAAGAGCAACTATCCTTTAAGGGTGGTTTGGGGGCTATCCTAAGCATGCCCCTGTCTCACATTGTAACATGACTAGCTTAGTACAGGTCAAACATGCTGATATCATATCCCTGCGCTTTCAAATAGTTGAACATCTGGGCCCGGTGATGCTGGGCGTGGGTCACCACTTCGATCAGCCATTTGGCCTGCGCGCTTCCATGCTCCAGATAGAACGGCCGCGTCTTCTTATGCAGAAACGCATCATCCTCCAGACTGTTCATGTAGGATCTCAAGTCCTCAAGCCCGCTCTCCATCCACGCGATCAGCTTCTCCTTGTCCTGGCCGTCAGCAGCGATGGCGCCTTCCAGCTTGCGGATGTCCGCCTCCGGCTTCTCTTGCATAATCAACAGATCGGTTGCGGGAACAGATACCAGATGATGCACCAGCTCCAGCAAGGTTCTCATGTTGTCAGCGGGACGGTAATCCCAGTGCTCGTCCGAGATGTTCCGGATCAGATTGGAGGATGTCCTCACAATCAGTTCAAGCTCCTCAAACAGCATTTGCTTCAGTTCTCCAACTTGACTCATAACCCAATCTCCCTTCAATTCTATTCATCGTCCCAACTCTCTCGATCCATACTTAACCGTCCGTCTTGGCCCTCACAACGGCGCATGCTCCACGCCATAACGAACCCAATCTTCCTTCGGCGGTCCATAGACGCCATACGGCTTTAATCCGGCCTGACGCATCAGCACGGTGATCTGTCCGCGATGATGGACAATGTGCTTGATCAGCCCCATAATGATGGCGGCATTGCTTTCCTGTCTGCCAAAGGCCTCCTGAACTTGCCCAAGCGATTCATCTCTCCAATTCGCCTGAATCACCTCTGCTGCCCGGGCACTGACCTGACGGAAAGTAGCGGCGATTTCCTTCGCCGTGGCAGGTACAACCTCCGCATTCGGCACGGCTTCCATCTTCAGCCCGAACTCGGTCAAATACTCGGGAATGTTTGTCGTCAAATGCCATGCGATTCTCCCAAGAGAACGCCCCTCCCCATGAACCTGCTGCTGCAATGCCTCATCGGTCAGACCATCCAGCACATGCAACGTAAGATCAGCTTCCCGGTTCCATTCCTTAATAAAATCTGCAACGGTCACATACATAAGAATCCCTCCGCAATCTTCTGAAAATGGGTTCGAAGAACATACAGCCTCAGCGATGACTGGCAGCTGACCTGCCCCGCCACTTCTGACAGATCACGTGCGCAGCCGGAATCGGCAGGGGATCTGTAGACGATCAGTAGCAATCGGCAGACTACTATCAGACAGCCGGCCTGATGAACAGACCGCGCTTCGAACCTGCTCTTAGTTTAGGATATAATAGTGACAACTATTGTCATAATCATTCAAAAAGATGGAGGGCCCCTCATGTCCAAATCCAAGCGTCTGATGGAGCTGATGATGACCGTCAACCGGATGCGAAAATTTACGGTCAAGGAACTCGCGGACCAATTCGGCGTCTCCACCCGCACCATGCTGCGGGATCTCCAAGAGCTGAGCGAGCTTGGGGTGCCTCTGTATTCCGAGGTCGGTCCGCACGGAGGATATCAGGTGCTGCGGGAACGCATTCTGCCGCCGATCGCCTTCAGCGAGGAGGAAGCGGTCGCGATGTTTTTTGCCAGTCACGCCCTTCGGCATTACTTATCCCTTCCTTTCGAGACAGAATCGTCAGCAGCCCTGCAAAAATTCTACAATTATATGCCAGGCGATGTCCGCGACCGGATTGATCAGATGAAGAACCGGGTCGACTTTCTGACGCACACCCGGAAGCAGAAGCTGCTGTTCCTTGACACGCTGCTCGATGCAGCCGTAACGCAGCAGGTCGTCGCCATCCAGTACGAAACGAAGCGCGGTTTGTCCGAGCGGAACATTCAGCCGGTAGGGATCTATGCCATCAACGGCTTCTGGTACTGTCCCGCGTACTGCTTCTTGCGGGGAGATTTCCGGCTCTTCCGCTGCGACCGGATGAAATCGGCCGTCGTACGTGAAGATGTAAAGCCGCTGGATCACCGCCATATTCATCTCGGGAACTGGAGGGCGCAAGGGGCTGAACAAATCGAATATATGCTGATCGTGGCCGAGCTTACCCGGGAAGGCGTCCAGCGGGCCGAAGCGGAATTATGGCCCTTCCCGCACATCGAACTTCGGGCGGACGGGAGCGGGCGGCTCCTTCACGAAGTGCCTGCTAATGACGTGGATTACTTCGCGCATTATTTTCTCGGGCTGGGCACGGAAGCGACCGTGGTAGAACCGCAATCGGTGATTGACCGGATGAAAGCTATACTGGCGGACATATCCGCCAAATATAATGGATCTCTAACCGATTCCTGATCCGGCTATTCGATAGCTGATGCCTGATCCCTCATCATATCGTTCATCGCCCGAACTCGCCTTCCGTAGACGGTGACCGTTCGCGTTTTGCGTCCCTTCCCCTCACCTGATTAGGCCATTAGCAAGAACAAGCTCACCTTAACCAACAACCAAACAACCCCCGGTCCACCAGCAACAGCTGGCAGGTCGGGGGTTGCTTTCCTTCCATATCTGGACTGAACCTAACACGCTAATAGGATAGGCAGTCAAAAGTGTCAGACCATAATTTTGCAAATATCGTTAGTGAATTCCAGTGGATCCGCTACAGGCAAGCCTTCGATCAGCAGCGCCTGATTGTACAGCAGATTCGTGTACAGCTTCAGCTTCTCTTCATTGTCTTTATGGGCCTTCAGCGATTGGAACACCTCATGGTTGGTGTTAATCTCAAGCACCTTATCCGCCTTGACTTCCTGTCCGTTCGGCATCGCCTTCAGAATTTTCTCCATTTCGATCGACAGTTCGCCTTCCGAGGACAGGCATACCGGATGCGATTTCAGACGCTTGGACGCTTTTACCGCTGTCACCTTGCCTTCCAGATAGCCCTCCATCGCCTTGAAGAGCTCCTTGTTCTCATTCTCCTCCGCTTCGGATTCCTTCTTCTCCGCCTCGGACTCGATGCCAAGATCCCCGCTGGATACCGACTTGAATTCCTTGTCTTTATATTTCATGAGCATCTTGATCGCAAACTCGTCCACGTCATCCGTGAAGTACAGAATCTCATAGCCTTTATCCAGCACGAGCTCGGTTTGCGGAAGCTTCTCCAGACGCTCGATCGACTCGCCGGCCGCATAGTAAATATACTTCTGGTCCTCCGGCATGCGGGACACGTACTCGTCCAGCGTCACCAGCTTCTTCTCCTTGGAAGAAGTGAACAGCAACAAGTCCTGCAGCAGGTCCTTGTTCGCACCATACTCGTTGTAGACACCGAACTTCAACCCGCGGCCAAAGGCTTCATAGAACTTCTCGTATTTCTCACGCTCATCTTTCAGCATGCTCTGCAGCGTGCTTTTGATTTTGCTTTTGATATTCTTCGCAATGAGCGTCAGCTGACGGTCATGCTGCAGCATTTCTCGGGAAATATTGAGGGACAGGTCCTCGGAATCCACCATCCCTTTGACAAAGCTGAAGTAATCCGGGAGCAGATCCCCGCACTTTTCCATGATGAGCACACCGTTGGAATACAGCTCCAGCCCCTTCTCATACTCCTTCGTGTAGTAATCGAACGGCGTATGCTCGGGAATGAACAGAATCGCATTGTACACCACCGCGCCATCGGCTTTGATATGTACATGCTTGAGCGGCTTATCGAAGCCATACCGTTTCTCAGTATAGAAGTTCTCGTAATCCTCCTCGGTCAGCTCGTCCTTGTTCTTGCGCCAGATCGGAACCATGCTGTTGATGGTTTGCTCCTCCTGTACTTCCTCGAACTCGTTGTCTGCGCCTTCCTTCGGACGCGAGGTTGTCACATCCATCTTGATCGGGTAACGGATAAAATCCGAGTATTTCTTAATAATCGATCTTAAACGATATTCCTCCAGGAACTCATCGTACTGGTCGTCCTCGGTATTGTCCTTGATCTTCAAAATAATGTCGGTTCCTATCGAATCCTTCTCCGCCGAGGTAATCGTATACCCGTCCGAGCCTTTGGATTCCCACTTGAACGCCTCGTCGCTGCCGAGCGCCTTCGTTATTACCGTCACGACATCGGCCACCATAAACGCCGAATAGAAGCCGACCCCGAATTGGCCGATAATGTTATGGCCGTCCTTCGCTTCATTCTCCGTCTTGAAGGCAAGCGAACCGCTCTTGGCGATGACGCCCAGATTGTTCTCCAGCTCTTCCTTGGTCATCCCGATCCCGGTATCGGAGATCGTCAGGATGCGATTCTCTTTATCCGGCGTAATTTTAATGAAATAATCGTCCTTGTTAAATACGAGGTTATCGTCAGTCAGTGCCTTGTAGTAAATTTTGTCGATGGCGTCGCTGGCATTAGAGATCAGCTCGCGCAGAAAAATTTCCCGCTGGGTATAGATGGAGTTGATCATCATGTCAAGCAAACGCTTGGACTCCGCTTTAAACTGTTTTTTGGCCATGTGAAGTGTTCCCCTTTCCGCTATGAATCAGGTTTTTAGCACTCCCTAATAAAGAGTGCTAACACTTCTTCTATTTAAACATGTACCATTTTTTAATGTCAATAATCCGTGCGCACAAGATCATTTGTCGAACCTCTGATGTCCCAACCAACACTCGTTGTTCATAGATACTTTGCACGATTATCCCGTTTGATCAGGCAACATAGAAAACCTAGAAACAGATAGGCTGGACTGAGAGAGAAACATATTTTACGAAGAGCGGTAGATCCTGAATGCCGGAGATCAAGGACAAGACTCAAAGTCAAGGATAGGCCCCAGAACAAGACGAAATGATGACGAAATGATAATGCGAAGGAGGAAACAAAAGAGCTAGCACCTGAGCAAAAGGGATAATCATACAAAGGACACCGGACAGGGATAGTTTAGGAATAAGGGGTGGAGCATGGCCCTCCAGGAAGCCAGAACTAATACATGATCGTGGACCGGCAAGCGCAAATCACGAACCGTCCATCGATATGCGCGCCTTGATAACAGCCCTCTTTGTCGAAAGTCGGATGCACATAGCGGGAGATGCAGTCCTGACACTTGGCTCTTTGCCCGACCGGATCGCTCGTATACCACCACCCTGACGGATAGGGGCATAGCCCCTTGCAGTCCGTAATGACCGTGTTCGGGGTGCAGACGACGTAATCTGACGGACAGGAGGCATCGGCGCCACAGCCGCTGCAATACTGCCCATGCGGAGGGCGGCAAGGCCCGGCAGCAAACGAACCGGGAACCAGGCTCTCTTCCGGGGAAAGGAAAGCCCTGGCCAGCATTTCGGCTGTTTTTTGCGCGAATTGGTTCAGGATCGTTCTCCGGTTGATCTTCCGGGTTGCGCGGCTGATCCGCGCCTGCATATTCTCATCCCGATTGGATGATGTAGGTCTCATCACGTTCACCTCTCACTCAGGAAGCTCGCGCAGCCCTGACATAGGCCTCCAACTGCTCGCGGCTGTTAACCAGCCCCTTGTGTCGGATCATCCCTCCGGGATCAACCGCATACGCAAACGGCGTTACCTCAACATCCAGTCGCTCCGCCAGCTCCGGAGTCACGAGCAGCACTTCCTCGTCATATTCCATCGCATGCATGTAGGCCTGGCCCTGTGCTGCCGTCGCAAACAGCAGAAGAATCGGCTTGACGCCATACTGCTTAGCAACCGCTCCAAAGTCCGGCAATATACGCGCACACTCCTTGCAAGTCGGTGAAGCAAACAGCATGATGGCGGAATTTCCGTATAAGGCCTCCGTTGTCCACGGTTTGCCATATAGGGTCGATGTCTCGGCCTTGGGCAGTTTGCGTCCGACAGGAATCCCCGACTGGTTGACGCCCCGAGCCGTCCCCATCACCATAATGCCCAGCTGGCGGAAGAGCACGAGATTTAGCAGCACCAAAGGAACGACGAGCAGCCACAGAATCGTATACGATATCCAGAAGAACGCATTCATACCGCTCTCTCCTTCCGTTTCAGCACCTTCGGCGCATGCCGGGCAGCCATCCTCCGATACAATCGAATGGCATGAACAGCATCCGGCACCCCGACAATGACTACCAGTGACAGCAGAAGCAGCATCGCTTCCAGCAGCAGCCCGACCGGTACCAAACGCGGCTCGGCTACTTCCTGGCTGATAAAGCCATACGTTATGCTCGAGATGATGCATATTCCGGCGAACAGAATATTGATCACGACGAGCGGAAGCCCTAACTTCGATTGGACCTGGGGCCCCAGGCAGCCGCAATCCACCCTCCCCTTCTTGTGAATGTAATAAGCCGCACCGAACCCTTGGCCGGCATAAATCGACGCCAACAGATACAGGCTGTAAGAGGAAGGAAATGCATAAACCGCCGTCACCCCAGCGAACTGGCAGATCATCAGAAACCGATGCACCCGCGGGCTTCCCGGGAAACGATGCGGATCCCCGAACACGCTGCTCCATCCATAAGCAGCGATGGACAGCAGCATCGGAAACGTAACGACCAGCGCAACAGCGATGCTCATGCCGGCAGACATCATTCGGCAAGCCTCCTTGACTTCATCGTTTAATGAATTGGTGTTGCCGCCACGCCGCTTACCAGCCTACGAATATCTGCGAAGCTCCGGCCCGCTCTTCGGTCAGACCATCAGCATCCACAGAATCGCACCAAGGATCAGCCCCCCGGAGAGGATCTGTCGGACCGCTGTCAGCAGGGTGCGCTTCAGCCATCGATGGCCCAGCCAGGCGTATACAACGGAGCGGACGAACGGCAGGCTGAACAGGGCGCCGCGAACAACACCGAAGCACGCGCCCGCAGCGATGCTCGCCTGCCAGGAAAGTGTTAACACAGAGACAAACATATACGCGTGAAACAATACACCGGCTTGAAGCGTGATGAAGCCCATGCCGAGAATGCTTCCCCACAGCGCGGCGGAACGGTATCCCGCATGCTGAATCCATTCGGACGGTACGATGAAATTTCCTGATGGAAGATGCCGTGACATATTCAACACGTCCAGCAACAGCAGCACACCCAGCCCGGCCATGACGAGGGTCGACTGCAGCCCGCTGATCGGGGCCAAGGACAGAAGATAACCGATCCCGCCCAGAGCCACGCCTGCCGCCAGGCCGCCCAGCGTGCATGATACCGTGTAGACGAGCGCATACTTCGTTCGATTAACCTTGGTGCTGTCCAGGCTTCCAAGTACGTTCAGCCCGCATGTGGTATCCACGCTGGCAACAGCAGCGCCGATCGCGAACATGAACAATATCGCTGTCAGCATGTATGGAAGGCCCTCCCCTCGTCGTAACGACACAGTTCTTCACCATTTTATGTGCTGCGCAGTCAGAATATTTGCACAACTTTCTCGTGTCGCAGAGCTGCCTCCCGCCTCGGACCCGATCAACAACCCGCGGTGGTATGGACATCCGAGGAGACGAAATAAGAAGAATAAGAAGAAGGAATACGCATGCTAAAAATCGCCGGCGCAGTACGCGCCGGCGATTTGTGTCAGAATTCGAATTATAGTATTCTTCTCCCCATCCCTGCAATCGTCTCATACAGGGATTTCCATACATCCTTGCTTTCCACCGTCTCGTCTGCGGGCGGTGCCGGCTCCGAGCGTGAAAGCCTCATTTGTTCTGCCAGACGACAGCGTTCCATTTCCTGACGGAGATCGTTCGCATGCTGTTTGGCAATATCTTCATTGTTTCTAAACATGTTTCATTCCTCTTTTCTTTTTTACAGCGACATCAATCCGACATTACCAACACCTGCATGAACTCTCCCGTCCCCCTCACTATAATAATGCCGCAGATAGCACTATGGTAAGGGATAAAACACCTTTAATTCTTTTTTCCGCAGCTGTCACCTCTCCGAACAGGTCAAAGGCTGCACAATTCTCCGGATCACCTCCTCCGCTTACATCGTCATCCAGTGCAGTGTTCCGTTCACAATCAGAGACTAATAAAAACACGCCAGCCCTTCGGCCAGCGCGCAAGTATTCATATTCACTAATCCCAGATGGAGAACAATACCAGCAAGACAGCGGCAATTCCGAGCCAAAGCGTATGCTTTGATACCCAGGCGGAACGTAAATCTTCATTCATAGATCCAAACCTCCTTGTCAAATGATTTGTAACAGACAGCAGTTGCAGCTTATTAATCCCACCAGCTAAGCATCGACATGAGAATGGTTGCAGCCAGCACGCCGTCCACAAACTTCAATTGAAGTTTGGCCATTTGAATCACCTCCTTTTTCAAGTTGAGTAGTAGGTGCATGATTTATCTGTAATATTATTGATTGACCAATTACTATTAGCGAAAAAATAAAGGACGTTAGGCATATATACGCTTGCTATTAAGCACAATTCGTACAATCGTACAATCCGTTCACAGGCCCTGCTTCTGCTTCAGCCGCCGAATGGTCTCCTTAATCGCTTTTTCATGCGGCGTCCAGGATAAGCGTCCGATGAGGCGCTCGTATTTTTCCCCGCTCAGCACGAGCGGCTCTTCCGTAAGATACAGCATCTCGACGACCTCCTTCATGACGGGATTGAACAGGCCGATCAGAGATAACCCGATGCGTCCTAGCGGTACGACAGCTTTGCGGCTCCCGCTCGCCTCCTGAGCGATGCGTACCAGGTCGCGACCTGAAATGACACCAGGGCCGGGAATGTGCCAGTTTTGCCCGTAAGACTCCTCCTGAACGGCGATATCCACAATCATCCGGGCTGCATCCGGCAAGTAGACATATTCACGGGGCACCGTCATATTCCCGATGAAGGCCGTAGGCTTACCTGCTGCGATAGCTTCCATCGTCACGGATAGATAAGATGCTTGCGCGGAGGGACCGTAATAATCCGGCAGCCGGGCGATCAAAGGGTGCGTGCGGGGGTTCCAACGTGCCGAATACAGAAGCTCCTCATAGGCGAGCCTGGTTTTGCCTTTTCGGGTATGAGGCCGCTTCGGATGCTCCTCCGTCGCTCTTTCCATCCTGCGTCGCCCATAGGGATAAATACCGTCGACGACCACCACTCTTGCGTCCATCTGCTGCGCAGCCTTCATCACGGATTCCCCGAGTGGAAGCAGTCTTGATTCCATCTCGTGATACGGAATATTCGCGCTGTGAAAAATGACATCCGCCCCTTCGGCCGCCTGAATGATGTCCTCTGGATTAAAGGCATCCCCCGTGTGAAGCTTCAGCAATGGGGATCGGCCGAGCTCCTCGGCGAGCGCATTTAACTTGGTCATCGATCTGCCGAAGGCAATCGTTTCGATCCCTCTTGTGATCAATTCGGCTGTCAGCGGATTTCCCACTCCGCCCGTTGCTCCCAGAACAATCGCTTTTTTCATATTCATACCTCTCCTTTGTTATTGATTAATCAATCACTATTGATAAAAAAAATAATGACGAACTTCATAATGATGAAACGTGCATCGCTGCTACACACCTTAGGCTGTTATGGCCTGCGGCTCCCTATGCTCACCGATCAAGCCGCTTTCGGGAATGCGGAGCCGACCGCTCCCGGGAATGGGCTGGCACTCTCGCGAAGCAGCTTATGGACTCTCACTGTCAAGACGTGTATTCCCGGTGAGTCGCTTGGGACGCTCAAGCCATTCTGCCCCTTGCGGCTCGATGCTTACACTGCCCCTATAGTCCTCCCCGTAAGGACAGCACACGGATTACCATTCCCCGGTCCATTGGCAGCTCTAACGCTTCGGCATAATGCTCGGCATTTCCATGGCCATGGCCGCATTACACAGCATTCCCCGTGCAAGAAAATTGGAGACTCTCACATCTGCATCCTGAAATCCGGCATGGATGAAGGCAGTCTCCACCAGCTCCTTTACCTCGCCCATCCCCTGCTGCATCGCTGCTCGAACAGGAGCATCCGAGATCGTCTGTGCCTGCATCTGCAGTAAAATTTCACTGCGATGCGCCAGCATGATCTCCTCGTAAGCACGGATCAATCCCTCTTCGAGCTCCTGAGGCGGTGCCGAATCAATGACCTGACGGAACGCCTGAACAATCCGCTGCCAAGATACGGCCAGCGCTTCAACCAGCAGCGATTCCTTGGTGAAGAAACGGTACACGTAGGGCTGCGATATGGCTGCGCGTTCGGCAACCTGAGCGGTTGTCGCACGGTAATAACCGATCTCTGCAAATACCTCGATGGCTGCTGCAACAATATCCTGACGTCGGTTCGCGGAGGCTTCGCGCGGCATACGGAATCCATCCTTTCTGTTGTCGATTCACATTTATTATTGATTGACCAATTACTTACTGGAATCAGTATATGCGAAATCATGTACTAGTGCAACTGTTATTTTTCATGATTTTCCATTTGTAACGATACGGCCCCGCAAAAAAAGCCGGTCATCCCCACATCTCGGGAATAACCGGCTTATTCCATCACCCTTGCTTCGCCAGCTTCGCAACGGCTATCAAGGCTGCGTGAATTTCGCGCTCCACGGCATCCGACACGACATTCGTGTTCGGATCATACTCTGCCGCAAGGTCTGCGTCCGCGAAGCCGTCGATCGCCACGATCGCACCGGCGCGGACGCCGCGGAGAGCGGCTACTACATAAAGCGCCGAGATTTCCATCTCAACGCCGAGCGCACCGGCCGCCTTATATTTCGGATGGGGGAATTCCTCCACTCCGTTGAAGAATACGTCCAACGTCACCGTCATCCCTTTACGGACGACGCCCTCGCCTAAGGACAGCGCGGATTCGTACAACGCCTCCACAACCGCACTGTCCGCCACGGCCGGGAAGCCGTCCGGCACCAGCTGCTTGGTCAGCCCATCGGTACGAATCGCTGCCGTGCTGACCACCAGGCTGCCTGCAGGCGTGTCGGCCTGATAGGAGCCGGCGGTGCCGACGCGGATCAGCGTCTTTGCCCCGGCGCGGATCAGCTCCTCGAAGCAAACCGCCGCGCCCGGAGAACCGACGCCATGGCTGGTCACGCCCACCTCCACGCCTTCATAAGTACCGACAAAGGTCCGGTATTCCCGGCTGAAGGCCAGCTCCTTCGCGCCATCGAGCTTGCGGGAGATCAGCTCGGCCCGCTTCGGGTCACCACAGACGATGACGAATTCCGGAATATCCTCCGAGTTCACTTGCAAAATTGGCATCAGCATATCAATCAAACTCCTTGCGTGTCCATTCGTCTTCCGGGATGTCCAGCGCCTCGCCGCTGAACCGCTGCTCCTTGAACGGATCAGCTTCATTATGGAACCCGTTCCGCTCCCAGAAGCCCGGACGGTCCTCGCTCATAAATTCAATGCCTCGCAGCCATTTGGCGCTCTTCCAGAAATAACGGTGCGGCACCACCGTGCGCAGCGGCCAGCCGTGCTTGTCCGTTAACGGCTCCCCGTTAAACCGGTAGGCCAGCAGCACATCATCTCTTAACAGATCCTCAATCGGCACGTTGGTGTCATAGTCCGGATCGGCATGGAACATCACATATTTGGCCTCCGGCTTCACCTTCAGCAGCTTCAGGAAGTCTCTGAACAGAATGCCTTCCCAGACCGTGTCAAACTTGGACCAGCGGGTGACGCAATGAATATCCGTATTCACCGTCACGGTCGGCAGCGCCAATAACTCCTCGTAGGAAAACGTCCGCTCCTCCTCCACCTCGCCGAATACCCTCAGGTTCCACTTCGACATATCGTATACCGGAACTTCGCCTTCATGGAGGATCGGGAATTTCTCGGTCAAGGTCTGGCCCGGCGGCAGCTTGTCGCGCTGCTCGTCCGTCAAATTCCCGGCAACCACGGGCTTCATCTTCTTCAGACGCTCCGCTTTCTTATGCACTAGATGTCATCTCCTTTACGCTTGTACGAACCGCGGCCGAAAAACGGCATGGGGCGGCCCGGCTTATTCCCGCCCGCGTGCGGGTCATCGCTCGCGGGTTGTCGCACGCGGCGCTTCACACGAGGCGCTTCGCTCATGCTGCGAAAAAGCCCCGGATCAGCATACTGATCCGCAGCGTGATTCGCAGCGTGATTCGCGCTTCGGTATGCAGCGGCCATGATTTTATCGGGAGCTGGTACCCTGCTTCAGCGCATCCTGCTGGAAGCTTTTATCCTTGAAAAAGAACATCGCCAGAATCGTCACCACATAGGGCAGCATTTGCGTGAAATGCGTAGGCAGCGCAAGCCCCTGGAATCGGATGCTGAGCGCGTCCATGAAGCCGAACAACAGGCTCGCCGCCGTCACGCCAAGTGGTCCGGATTGGCCGAGCATGGTGGCAACAAGGGCAATGAAGCCGCGACCGGCCGTCATGCCTTCGGTAAACATGGTCACTTGTCCAAGCGACAGCTGGGCTCCGCCCAGCGCGCACAACACGCCGCTGGCCAGCACCGCGCCGTATTGATAACGGGTCACCCGGATGCCGACGCTTCGCGCAGCCAGCGGATTCTCGCCAGCGGCCAGGAAGCGAAATCCGCTTTTTGTTCGATAGAAATAATACCACATCAGCCCTGCAATCAAAAAGGCCACATACACCAGCGGGGTCAGCCCCGCCAGAATCGGACCGAGCACCGGAATATTCTCGATGATCGGAATGTTCCATTTCGGCAGGCCAACCATCGTATTATCATAGAAGGCGCCTTTGACATCAAAGATCGCCCGCAGGCTGAAGGTTGTAATCCCCGCCGCCAGCGCGTTCATGGCGACCCCGACCACGATGACGTTCGCCTTGAGATGGATGCTCAAATAGCCGAACACCAGGGAGAACAGCGAGACCACAATAATGGCGAACACAATCGCATATACGACGTTACCAAAGAAATAGTTGCCTGCTACGGCGGAAAATGCGCCCAGCAGCATAAATCCCTCCAGCCCGACATTGAACAGTCCGACGCGGGAGCAGAGCGCTCCGCCCAGCGCGGCCAGCAATATCGGAGTGAGCACCCGGAGGGCCGAGTTGATCAGTGCCAGGTCAAACAGCTGTGCCATCGGACTTGTTCTCCTTTCTGCGCTTTAGAAAGCTGTAAGTGAATCGTGCGGAGATAAACAGGATCAGCACCGCCTGGATAATGGCGCCGACCTCCAGCGGAACCTCGGTGTTGCGTTCCACGCCCATGCCGCCGGTCTGCAGCGCGGCCAGGAAGATGGCAGCTATCAGCGTTCCGATCGGGTGCGATCCGGCCAGCAATGCGGCCATAATGCCTGTCCATGCATAGTTGGCCGTGGATAGAGCCCCGTCGATGTAGCGATACTGGGAGCCGAGGATTTCCACCGCGCCGCCGAGTCCGGCCAAACCGCCGCTTGCGAACATCGCCCCGATCATCATCGGCCCCCGCTTAACGCCGCCATACAGTGCAAACAGCGGGTTCCCGCCTAGCATCCGGATCTCGTACCCGATCACCGAGCGCTTGAGCAGCACGAATATGATCAGTGCAGCCAGCACGGCCAGCACAAAGCCGATATGCAGCGGCATACCGGAGATCAGCTTCGGCAGCCATACGCTGTTATCCAGCATCGGGGACTGCGCCATCGCCGCAGAGCCCGAGCGGTCTCGAAGCGGATAAGCGACCAGATAACCGGCGAACAGCACCGCCACATAGTTGAGCAGCAAGGTCGAAATCAGCAGATTTACACGAAATCTGGCGTCAAAGTACCCGGCCATGACCGACCACAGCCCGCCGGCAATCACGCCGGCCAGCAGTGCCGCGATGCACACGAACCAGCCCGGCCCCGGCAAATACAGGCCGACCAGCGCAGCCGCCAGCGCGCCAAACACCATCTGCCCTTCGGCCCCCAGGTTGAAGAACCCGGCCCGGAAAGCGAAGGCAGCGCCTAGCCCGATCAGAATAATCGGCGTTGCCCGCGATAATGTATTGGTGAAGAAATACATGCCGCCAAAGGCGCCCTTCCACATCTCCGCATAGGTCTCCAAGATGCTGCCCCCGGCGATGAGAATGCCGATCGCACCAGCCAGCAAACCGACAATGATCGCGCCTATTGGCTGCAGCAGAGGAAGAGTCCATTTTGTCCATTTATTCATTGCAGCGTTCCTCCTGCCATCAGCAGTCCCAATTTCTCTTCTGTCGCTTCATTCACCGACAGTTCCCCGGCAATCCGTCCTTCATACATGACCAGAATGCGGTCCGACAGCTTGATAATCTCTGTTAATTCGGATGATACCAATAAGATGCCCGTGCCTTCCTCGCGCCGCTTCAGCAGCTCGCCGTGAATCGTCTCCATCGCGCCGATATCGACGCCACGCGTAGGCTCGGCTGCAATCAGAAATGGCGTTCCCTGCTCCAGCTCCCGTGCAACGATCAGCTTCTGCAGGTTGCCGCCTGATAAATACTGTGTGCTCGTATCGAGCGATCCGGTCTTGATCGAGAATTTCTGCACCCAGCCGGATACCAGCGAGCGGATTTCCTTCAGCTTCAGCATGCCGCTTCGCTGCAGACGCCGCTGATGCCCCATCAATCCGGTATCCGCCACGGTCGCGGTCCGATTGGCGCCCCACACATAGCGATCCTCCGGAATATGAGCCAGGCCATGCTCCCGAATGCTGCGGGTCGACATCCCGGTCACATCCTTGCCCGACAGCTTGATGCTGCCGCTGTCCGAAGATGCGAGTCCCGAGATGACTTGCAGCAGCTCCGATTGCCCGTTGCCGGAAATGCCGGCAACGCCCACGATCTCGCCTGCCCGAACGTTCAGGCTGACATTATCCAGCACCGGCTTGCCTTTGCTTCCCCGGATGGTCACCTCGGACACCTCCAGCACGCTCTCGCCGGGCTGGGCCGGACGCCGGTCCAGATCGGCCAGCTCGCGGCCTACCATCAGCCGGGACAGCAGGGCTGCGTCGGCTTCTCCCTTATTCACGACGCCGGTTACCTCGCCGTCGCGAAGCACGGTGATGCGGTCGGCAACCTCCAGCACCTCGTTCAGCTTATGGCTGATGAGAATGAAGCTTTTACCTTGTTTCGACAGCTGTTTGATCGCTTCCAGCAGCTCCTTCACCTCCAGCGGTGTCAGTACGCCGGTAGGCTCGTCCAGAATAATAATCTCGGCCCCCTGGTACAGCACCTTGAGGATTTCTACCCGCTGCTGCACTCCGGGTGCCGTACTGCTGACAACCGCTTCGGGGTCCACCTTCATGCCGTATGTCTCGCACAGCTCTTCGACGATGCTGACCGCCTGCTTCCGGTCGAACCGTACACCGCTCCCGGGCTCATGGCCAATCACGATGTTCTCCGCTACCGTGAACGTAGGGAACAGCATGAAATGCTGGTGCACCATGCCGATGCCATGCTGAATCGCATCCAGCGGGCTGGCAAAGGAAACGGCCTTTCCATTTAAGCTGATCGTGCCCGAGGTCGGCTGCTCCATCCCGTACAGAATGCGCATGAGCGTCGTTTTTCCCGCGCCGTTCTCCCCGACGATCGCATGAACCTCGCCAGCGCGAAGCGAAAAGTCAATTCCGCGATTCGCACTGAACTCGCCGTACTTCTTCGTGATACTGTCCATCTGGAGTAGCATTCGAGTCATGCCTTCCTTTCCTGCTTAATGAAAGACCGACTGCTCATGTGCAGCCGGTCCAGGTGAGAACTAATTTTGTTCCAATGCGTTCGTTACTTTAATATTTCCGTTAACAATCTCCTCGGAAATCACCTTGAGCTGATCCACAATCTCTTGTCCAATGAACGGGTTCAGCGGAGTCTCGCTCTCATGCGTTACATAGGTGAGGCCTACGCCGCTTTCTTTAAGACCATAGTCGCGAACGTCAAAGGTGAAGTTCCCCTCTACGAAATCCTTCACCGTCTCGTATACGACCGCGTCCGCGCCTTTCAGCTGTGCGAGCACTACATGCTCCGGATCGATGCCGGTGTTGTCCGTATCCTGGCCGGAAGTGTAGAAGCCGTTCTCCTTGGCAGCCTCGAACACGCCGAGATCGCCGACTGCAGACATGCCCGCTACGAAATCAGCGCCTTTGGAATGCTGCAGAATCGCCAGTTCTTTCGCTTTCGCCGGATCGTCGAATCCGCCGACGAAGTTCACCAGAATCTCCACATCCGGGTTGACCGATTTGGCCCCTTCTTCAAAACCGGTCATGTACTTATGCATGATCGGAATATCAGCTGCCACAACGTTGCCGACGACATTAGACTGGGTAGCAAGACCGGCTGCCGCGCCGAGGAGGTATGCCGCTTCATGCTCGCGGAACACAACGCTGCGAACGTTCGGAAGGTCTACTGTCGTATCGATGATCGCAAACGATACATTCGGATTCTCTGGAGCAATCTTGTTCAGTGCGTCTTCCATCTGGAAGGTGGAAGTGATGATCAGATCATAGTTTTCCGCCACAGCTGTACGCAGATTTTGCTCAATGGAGGCAGGGTCAGTCGACTCGATGCTTTTCACTTCGATATCGAATTCACCCGCTGCTTTCTTCAAGCCTTCATCCATCAGGGCAAAGAAAGGATTCACGCCAACCTTCTCGGGATGAATAAGGGCAATACGCTTCTTATCTTGAGAGCTTTCCGAGCCTCCCTCGGATGCGCTGTTATTATCGTTGTTTGCGTTGCCGTTGCCGCCGCAGCCTGCAAGCAGCGTAATGGATAATACAAGCGTTAACAGTGTTGTCCATGACTTTTTCATTTCCTGACCATATCCTCCTAAATGTACTCGTTTTGATACTATTATCCTAGGGTATAGGAGAGAAGTTGTCAAAACTAAAAAATTAGTGTTTTATGTCGTTAATTGTCAAAATTCGAAGAATTATACCGAATTCCACCCGTTAACGCGGAACATTCAAATAATTTCACGCCTCGAATGTTCGGAAATTACCCTCCCCCAGATCATTCGAACAGGGGGAGGCGGTCCGCTGTCTTTCTCCGAATGCCGAAGCGTCCCATATGCTGCTCATCAAAGCCATGAATTCTTTCAATGATTCGCGGCTTGTTGCCTGTAGGATTGCCAATTCCTGGCCTGATATGCGTCAGAAGTGATATTTCTGCAAGAGAGCGAGACTTCCGTTTCATAGCTTCAGGAATGAAATGCCCGGATCCATTTATAGCGGTTCACTTTGACGATCGCCACAAAACATTTCAGAATCTGATCGGATTTCAGACAGATGAACGTTACGAGCGGCGACAGCTCAAATACGAAAGCGCACAGCGCCGTCGACGGCAGAACGACCAGCCACATGAAAATAAAATCATTGTAAAGCACAAACCGGGTATCCCCGCCGCTGCGGACGATGCCGGTCAGCGCCGGCATCTGGTAGGCCGTTCCGACGACGGTGATCGACAGCACCGTCATGAACTGCAGCGCCAGTCCTTTGGCATCGCCGGAGATGGCGTACAGCCCGAGCACGGCATCCTTCAGGATGAACAGCACCGCCCCGGTTACCAAGCCGAGCATCAGATAGAGCACCTGCAATGTTTTCGCATACGGCTTGATCCTGTCCATATGGCCTTCCCCGATCGTTTTGCCAATCAGCACCGCCGTGGCGCTTGCCGAGGCATATACAACTACCGTTACCAACTGAAAAATGGTCGTTGCAATGCTGTTCGCAGCAATGACCGCCTCGCCCATGTGGCCGAGGATCGCGGTCTGAGCGGCCATCGCCAGCCCCCAGATCGTATTCGACATCAGCACCGGGGAACCGATGCGGATGTAAGATTTGAACAGTCCCATATCGATGTGGAAGAAATCTTTCAACTTGAGTCCGATTTTTCGATCATAGAATTTAATATAAACACAGACGATCACCGTCTCGATTACTCTCGCCGTCAGCGTTGCAATGGCCGACCCGCTGGCACCAAGCTCAGGAAAGCCCAGGTGGCCGTATATGAGCACATAATTCAGCGCTACGTTAATGAGGAGGGTGGACAGTGACACAATGAAGCCGATCTTGACCGTTTCCACACTGCGCAGCGAGGCCAGAAGCACATTCGTAATCGCAAAGAATATATAGGAGAAGCAAATGATTCTCAAATAGCTGACGCCCTCGGCTATAACATGCGCCTCACTGGTAAATAATGATAACGTGGCATGCGGGAACAGGAATACAACGAGCCACAGCATCACGGCTAGCCCGATTGCCATTCGCATCCCGATGCTCGCGATTTTTTTGATCGAACCGATATCCTTCGCACCCCAGAAACGGGACGACATAATGACGAGCCCCTCTGCAGCGCCCATCACCAGCATATGAAGCAGGAACTGAATCTGATTGGCCAGCGCGACCCCGGACAGCGCCGTCTCGCTGTACCCGCCGAGCATGAGATTATCCGACAGATTGACCCCGAGGGAAATGATGTTCTGCAAACCAATGACCAGCGTCAACCAAAAGAAGCTCTTGTAAAACGCTTTCTCTCTCACCATGACATTCATCCCGATTAGATACCTTCTTTGCCTATGTAGTTAGAACTCCATTCCAACTATATATGAAGTTCGAAAAATAATCAGTACATTTTCACGACGATTTGCAGCCTGTACGCAGACCCCGCCATCAAATGCTTCTCTATCCCATATTGAACCTGCCGCAGGCATTGAAATCCGCTGGTCTGTCTGTTAACGTCTTATACAGACTACTAGAACGAAACGTGATAAGGAGAAAGCCTATGAGTCGCCGTTATACGCTTGGGATCATCGATATCGGATCCAACTCCATCCGGCTGGTCATCTATGAAGTGGAGTCCGGTGGAGGCTATCGCATCATCTATGAGAATAAATACTCCGCACGTCTTAGCCGAGAAGTCGGCTCGGACGGGCGAATACCGCGCAGCAGCCTCGAGGCCGCCATCGAGGTGCTGAGGCAGTTCAGAACGATCTGCGAGCAGTTTCACGCGACCCATATCCGGGCCGCTGCCACAGCAGCCATCCGCAATGCGGCGAATGCCGGGGAAATCATCCGCTGGCTGGAGCGGGAGACGGGCTTGACGATCGAACGGGTCAGCGGCGAGCAGGAGGCCTATTACGGTTTTCTGGGCGTGCTTCAGTCCATGTCGATTCAGGACGGCATGATCGTGGATATCGGCGGCGGCAGCACGGAGCTGACGCTGTTCCGGGACCGCCAGCTTCTGCACAGCATCTCGATTCCGCTGGGAGCCGTCAACGCGTATACCCGGTTTGCGAGCGGGGAGCAGTGGAATGACAGTGAAATCGAAGCGCTTCGGGAAGAGATCAGGGAGCAGCTGAGACAGCTGGACTGGGCGGACAGTAATCCCGGCCTCCCCATGATCGGCCTTGGCGGAACGATCCGGACCATCGCCAAAATGCATCAGCGGAAAACCAAATATTCGTTGCCCGTCGTTCATCACTATGAGATGGGGGGCGAGACGGTCGATGAGATGGCCCGCGTTCTCCCTTACGAAACGACCGCCTATCGTAAGAAGGTGCCCGGCCTGTCGAAGGACCGCGCCGACCTGATCGTGCCCGGCATGCTAATATTGCAGACCGTCTACGATTATGTGGAGGCCGACAGGTACATCGTCAGCAGCGCAGGGCTTCGGGACGGGCTGTTCCGGGACTGGTTCGCACCGCAGGAGCCGGTCGTATCCGATGCGCTCAGAACCAGCGTACGAAACTTGCTGCGCTTCGGCCCTCCGGTGTCGGAAGCGTCCCTGCATGCCGTCTACGAGGATATGGTGACGATGTATCACGCACTTGTGCAGGCAGACCCTTGCGAGCAGGACCGTGCGGTAATGTACACCGCCGCAATGCTCAGTGAATCCGGCACGATGATCAACTATTACAAGAGCAGCCAGCACGCGGTGTATCGCATCATGTATGGCGGCATTTACGGTCTGACGCACCGGGAAGCGGTGCTCAGCGCCATCACCGCCGATTACCATCCGAAGAAGCGGACGCCGCAGCTGCTGGAGCAGCATGCCGACATCCTGGATGCTTCGGACACCGGGCGGGTGCACCGGCTCGGATCGCTGCTGGCGTTGGCGAAGGCGATCCGTTCAACGCCGGTCGTACAGAAGATTCATGCCACGGCAAAAAACGGCTCGCTGCACGTGCAGATGCACTGTACAGCTGAGCCGCTTGTCCAGAACCGCCGTATGGAAGAGTCCGCCAAAGAGCTGGAGGACGCCTGGAACATCAAGTTGACATGGTCGGAGCATCCTGCAGCTTCCACGAAATAAGATTCATCGCCTCCGTCTGGCTCCGCAGCGGAGGCTTCTCATTGTTTACAAACGTATAGTTGCCATTGGACTGAAGCTCTCTGGCCTTCACGTTATCGTTCAGATGAAGCTGCAGAATGTTCATCATAATCTCTTTCAGCGCCGGATCAAACACCGGGCACATCAGCTCTACCCGCCGCATCAGATTCCGTGTCATCCAGTCGGCACTGGACAGGAATACCTCGGAGTTGCCGCCATTCTCGAAGTAGAACAGCCGGCTGTGCTCCAGAAACCGGTCGACGATGCTGATTACCCTGATGTTGTCACTCAATCCTTCCACGCCCGGTCTCAGGCAGCAGATGCCTCTGACAATGAGATCAATCTTGACGCCTGCCTGGGAAGCCAGGTACAGCTCGTCAATCACATCCTGGTTAGACAGCGAGTTGATCTTGGCGATGATGCGAGCCTTCTTGCCTTTTCGCGCATGCTCCGCTTCCCTCCGGATCAGCTCGAACAGCTTGTCCTTCATGCCGATGGGAGCGATATGGAGCGCCTTGAGGTTCTTCGGCCCGGAGAAACCGGTGATTTCATTAAACATCTCGGAGGCGTCATCACCGATCAGCGAATTGGTGGTGAACAAGCCCACGTCGGTATATACCTTGGCGGTGCTGGCATTGTAGTTGCCTGTACCGACATGAACATAACGCTGCAGCCCCTGCTGCTCACGGCGCACGACGAGGATAATCTTGGCATGCGTCTTCAGCCCGACCAGCCCGTATACGACATGACAGCCCGCCTGCTCCAGCTTTCTTGCCCAGGCAATATTTCGTTCCTCATCAAAGCGGGCCTTCAGCTCCACCACGACCGTGACCTGCTTACCGCTCTCAGCCGCATGAGCCAGGGCCGGGATCAGCTGGGAATCGCCATTCACGCGGTACAGCGTCATCTTGATCGCCATCACCTTCGGATCCTCGGCCGCCTCCAGCACAAAATCCGTTACCGCATCAAACGACTCGTATGGATGGTAGACCAGCACATCCTGTCTTCGCAGCACGTCAAAATGACTTTCATGCGGCCCGAACTCCTGCGGATATACCGGCTGAATCGGCGGATATTTCAGAAATGAGAAGCCTTCCAGCCCATCGGAAAACCCGATCAGGTAGCTTAAATCCAGCGGACCGTCAATTTCGTAAATATCCTCAAGCTCGAATTCCTCCTGCAGCTTGGCCAGCGCCTCCGGGTGGATGCCCTTCTGCACTTCCAGCCGTACCGGGGCCCCGCGCCTGCGGCGGCGCAGCTCCTTCTCGATCTCTTCCAGCAAGTCTTCGGCTTCTTCTTCATTAATGATAAGATCCGCATTGCGCGTCAGCCGGAATTCGTGAACGGCAAGCGGCGTATAGCCAACGAACAAGCTATGGATATGATGCTTGATCAGCTCCTCGATCAGGATGAACGATTTGCGTTTGCTGTTCGCCCGATGCGGCACTGGCACGACCCGCGGCACGTTGGAGGGCACCTGAACCAGCGCAAAAAAGGTCTCGCCTTGATCCTCTTCGCCCTCTTTGCCAAGCAGCACCGACAAATAGACAAATTTGGCATGCACCAGCGGAAACGGCCGGCTCTGATCGACCGCCATCGGAGTCAGCAGCGGAAAAATAATATCATGATAGTAGGTTGCCAGCGCCTTCTGCTGCGTGGTGCTCAAATCTTCATAGCCTTGAAAAACAACACCTTTTTTGGCAAGCTGACGAACCAGTTCGCGATAGGTTTTATATTGTTCCCCAACCATCTGGTCCACCCGTTTGACCAACCTGCGGTACAGCCCCGATGGGGTATATCCGGTAAAATCCTTCTGGGTGAATCCCGCTTTAATCTTTTCTCGTGTCTCTGCCACTCGCACGGCCATGAACTCATCCAGATTGCTCGCCACAATGCCAAGAAATTTCAGCCGCTCAAGCAGCGGCGTTTCATGGTCCTGAGCCTCCTGCAGCACTCTCCGGTTAAATTCCACCCAGCTCAGATCACGATTTACATATCGACCCGTCTTTATTTCTCTTAACATATCGGTCCTCCGAATGTCAGCGTTCACTTCATAGCTTTAACTCTATAATTGTACTGTTGGGGTATGCGGGTTATGTAAACGCAGTGTAAAGCCAGTGTAAAAATAATGCTAATCACACCCCTCGAGGCCGGCCATTCGCCTAGCAGAAGTCCATGCTCGAGCACCCCATATACAAACGGTTCGCCGTCTTTCAGCTACACTCCTGCTAGACATCGCTCATATTCTGTCGAATCCGCCCATAAAAAAGAGACCGCCTTCCGTGAACTGCACTTCCATTCGTTAGAGGGGATCTAACGATGGAGATGCACTTCCACACAGGCGATCTCTTAAACAAGCTGTATTCAGATTTGGTCCGCCGGGCGCACCAGCCTGGACGCCAGCCCGTGCCGGGGGGAGAACAGGAAGCTGATCATGAAGATGATCCCGGTGGAAAAGGCCATCGAACCGGAGATCGAGGTGTCCAGCCATACCGCTATATAATAGCCCATGAATGCAGCTATGACCCCGAACACACCGCTAAGCCCCATCATCACCAGCAGCCGGTCCGTCCATAAATAAGCGGCTGCCGCCGGCGTAATCAGCATGGCCACCACCATAATCGCCCCCACTGCGTCAAAGGCCGCAACGGTCGTGATCGACACCAGCGACATAAACACATAATGCATCAGCACAACGGGAATGCCCAGGCTCGCAGCGAGCGCCGGATCAAACGACGTGATTTTCCATTCCTTATAAAAGGCCAAAATCACGCCTACGACCACCACAAGCACTCCGGACAGCAGCACAACCGCCTCCGGCACAGCCCCGATCCAGGGCAGCTCCGTCAGCTCCCATGGAATATACGTGATCTCCCCCATCAGCGTATGCTGAATGTCCAGATGGGCATTGCCGACCTTGGTCGCAATCAACACCACCCCGATGGCAAACAGGGAGGTAAACACCACGCCGATTGAAGCCTCCTGCTGAACCCCTCGGGCGTGAAGCCACTGCACGAACAAGGAGGTGAGCAGACCGGCCGTTACAGCGCCGATCAGCATATGCACACCGCTTAGCTCACGGGTGACGAGATAGGCCACCACGATGCCGAGCAGCACGGTATGACTGATTGCATCCGCCATCATCGCCATTCTTCGCAATATAAGCAGTACACCGATAAAACCGCAGGACAGCCCGACAAGAGAAGCCGTTAACAAGATCCATCCGGTATACGACATCGGTTATCCTCCCCTTTCCACCGTTTCGTGCGCTGGATGCGTATGCTGCTTCGTCAAGGCTGCCCGCTGCGCCCGATGCTGCAGGAGCATGACGAGCAGCCCTTTGCTTGTGCCCAGGGTCAAGGAGATCACAAACAGCACAGATGCCGTAAGCACGATGAACGGCCCTGTCGGCCATCCGTTCCCGGAGGCGCTAACCAGCGTCCCCACCGCGCCGGAGGCACCTCCGAACAGTGCCGCCAGCCCGATCATGCCGCCATAGGAATGCGTCCAGTAGCGCGCGCTGACGCCGGGCATGATCAGCAGCGCAGCCATCAAAATGACACCCGCCGCCTGAATGCCAATCACAATCACAAGCACGAGCAGAACCATATACAACAGGTTCATGACACGGCCGGACAAGCCGAGCCCGCCTCCAAATTGCGGATCAAACAAAAACAGCTTCCATTCCTTCCACGCTACCAGCGTCACAATTAGAACGAGCAGGGTAACGCCAAGCATCGTGTACACATCCTGTCTCACCATCGATGCCGACTGGCCGAATATAAAGCTGTCCAGCCCGCTCTGCTGACCGCCCGGCAATCGGTTGGCAAGGGTCAGCAGCATGATGCCGAGACCGAAGAACACGGACAGCACAATGCCCATCGCCGCATCCTCCTTGACCCGGCTGGATGTGCGAATCCACTGAATGAACAGCGCGCCAAGCAGCGCGCTCAGCGCCGCGCCGCCCAGCATGAACGGCAGGCTCTTCGTGCCCAGCACCGCGAACCCGGCAACCACGCCTGGCAGCGCAGCATGGGACAGCGCATCGCTCATCAGGCTCTGTCTCTTCCAGTAGGCGAAGCAGCCGACAACCCCGGCTGCCATCCCCAGCATCATCGTGCTTAAAAGCACCCATTGTGTATTCGCAGACAGTATCATCATCCGAGCCGATCTCCCATCCATCGGAGAGAGCCGCCATACGTTCTCATGATATTCGCCTGATTGAACGTGTCCGCTGTCTTCCCGTGCGCGATCACCGTCCGGTTCAGCATCAGCACATGATCGAAATATTCCTCTACCGTCTGCAAATCATGATGAACGACCATGACGGTCCGCCCTTTATTCTTCAATGTATTCAGCGTATCCATAATGACCTTCTCCGTTGCTGCATCCACACCCGCCAGAGGCTCATCCAGGAAGTACAGATCGGCATCCTGGACCAGCGCCCGGGCGAGGAACACCCGCTGCTGCTGCCCGCCGGACAGCTGGCTGATCTGACGATCGGCGTAATTGCCGAGCCCCATCTCCTCCAGCGCCGCCAGCGCCAGCTCCCGGTGCTTGCGCTTGGGCCACTTGAGCCAGCCGATCTTGCCATACAGCCCCATCATGACCACATCAAGCGCGTTCGTCGGAAAATCCCAATCGACCGATCCCCGCTGCGGCACATAACCGATCCTTGACTTCACCTGGGCATAGGGGGAGCCAAAGCAGGACACCACCCCCGACAGACGGGGGTGGAGATCCAGGATCGCCTTCAGCAGGGTCGACTTCCCTGCGCCGTTCGGCCCTACAATCGCGGTCAGCGTTCCAGGCAACACCTCGAAGCTGACATTGTCCAGCACTTTATTTTTACGGTAGGAAGCGTTAAGCTGTTCAACGCTCAGTACACGGTCCATGTTAATCTTCCTTTCCGGTTAATGCCGTATGAATCGTATCCACATTATGACGATACATGCCGATATATGTTCCTTCCTCCGTACCTGCCGCGCCCATCGCATCAGAGAACAGCTCGCCGCCGAGAGAAACCTCCAGCCCTTTCTGCTTGGCGCCCTCGATGACCGCATTGACCGAAGCCGGGTTAATGCTCGTCTCGATGAAGACGGCAGGCACGTTATGCTCCAGCAGAAGCCCGACCGTACGCTCAATGTCAGACAGACCCACTTCACTCTCCGTGCTTAAGCCTTGCAGACCTACCACCTCTATATCGAGCATGCGTCCAAAATATCCGAAGGCATCATGAGCCGTGATGAGCACTCTCTGCTCCTTGGGAATGTCCGCGATCTTCTCTTCCGCCTCACGCTTCAGCTGATCCAGCTCGGCAAAATAGGCCTGCTTGTTCGTCTCAAAATAGTCCGCATCTTCCGCCGAAGCCTTCTTCAGCTCTTCTGTTGCAGCGTCCAGCGCCTGCTTCCACAAATCAATATCAAACCAGACATGCGGATCGATGGCGCCATCCTCATCCTTCAACAGCTGATCCTCAGGGATCGTCTCCCCGATCGCAATGACCGGCTTTTTCTTCCCAAGCTGCTCGAATGCCTTGAGCATATTGGCTTCCAGATGAAGACCGCTGTACAGGATGATGTCCGCCCCGTCGAGCTTCTGAATATCCCCCGGCGTCGGCTGGTGCAAATGCGGGTCAACCCCCGGCCCCATCAAGCTTTCTACATTCACCCTGTCACCACCGATGACCGACATCGGCTCCGCGATCTGGGCAATGGTGGTCACCACTTTCAGGGTTGAGCCCGTGTCCCCGGGCTCTGCCTCCGCGCCTCCTTGTGACGCAGAGCAAGCTGTAAGCACAAGCAGCGCCGCCAGCATCAGGCCGATCCACCCCCGCCTTGCCATTTCGAATCTGTAGCTGTTCATCAATTTCATACTCTCCCTTCACTCCCTTTTCTCCTTACGCAACAAATAACACCCTTGTACAACAAATATTACCTTCGTCCAATAAGTTTCCTCGAGGAAACATTTATGTTTAAATACAAGTTATTTGAATTCGCTCATTTTGTCAATCCCTTTTGTGTAAATTTTGGAGTGGGAATATGATTGACAAAAAAAAACCGCCCTCCGGATAATATCCGGCAGCGGTTTATCATATTCGTAACTTCCGATGAATCAGAGCACCCTGGGGAGAGAGGCGCAAGCGCATCCTATACGAAGCGCTGGCTTATCGCCATGCGTTCCGCCTTGGGCAATCCCTTTAGCACCAGCTCATAGGAATGATCGATCATCTTGTGCAGATCCTCCTCGGTCAGTGAGCCATCAAGGATTACAGTGTTCCAGTGCTTCTTGTTCAGATGATAGCCCGGCTGCACCGCAGCATGCTGTTCTCGCAGATTCTCTGCAATCACCGGATCGCATTTCAAGGACAGGTTGTCCACCTTTCCTTCCGCCGTCAGGCTGAGCAAGGCAAACATCTTTCCTCCGACTTTGGCCACAAGCGGAAGCGGGCCGAACGGATAATCTTCGGTGGCGGCTTTCTTGGAAAGGCAGTATGCGGCAATCGGATCTTGGTCACGCAAGCGGATTCCCTCCTGTTCTCTCATATTCATTCCTACTAATAGACTGAGGTCAAATGGAGTCTCGCATCGTCCAGTTTCAAACTTCCTCCCGGCCTGTCTGCAGCTCTCTCCACACCTTCTTGTTGCTGTACTGTTTCTCCTCGCTGATATCCTTCCCGAACCAGGCTGGCGGCGCAAACGACGTCGCAGCTTCCAGCGTAGGGAACTCCACCTCAAGCACCAGCAGATCAATCTGGCTGTACTCGTCGATTTCGACGAGCTGCTCGCCCCAGCGCGCAGTCACTCTTCTCTTGATCAGCGGAATGGCGCCATGCGCCTGCACCACTTGCTCATACAAGCCTGCGGAGATCGCATATTCAATCTCTTCCCTGGCCAGTCCCCATCCCTTCTTGAAAGTGTGGGTGTATTCCACCTTGCCGGTCTGGGCATCCGTCATTTTGCGAACACGCAGCTCCTGATCCTCGTCCAGTGCCAGATAGGTCTGTTCGATCAGCTGCTCCTTCTCCACAACCAGGCTTCCCTCTTCAATCAGGGCTTCAGGATATTCGTTCAAAAGAAATTTGCGTTCAATTTCAACGGCCATTTGTTGTCTTCCTCCCACTCAGGTATCCAGTTCTATCGTTCCATTATACGTGCGGAAGCCCGGCACGCACAATGAAAAGACGGCGTTACACCGCCGTCCCTCGTCGTTACGTATGTTCATTCCGCTGATATAGGCTATCAGCTGCAGCCTCCTGCTGTTGCACGAGTCTGGGGAGAGAGACAAGAAGTGCCGCTTAGCCCATCACTTCTCCGCCATTGACATGCAGCACCTGTCCCGTCACGAACCGGGAGTCATCCGAGGCCAGATACACATAGGTCGGTGCCAGCTCGAAAGGCTGCGCTGTCCGTTCCATCGGATTATACGCCCCGAAAACCGCATTCGAGTCCGAGGAGAAGCTGGCCGGAATCAGCGGTGTCCAGATTCTGCCTGGCGCTACGGCGTTCACCCGAATGCCCCGCCTCACGACGTTGTTGGCAAGCGCGCGGGTAAAGCCGACGTTCGCCGCCTTCGTCGCTGTGTAGTCGATCATCTCCTTCTCCCCGGCAAAGGCTACAACCGAAGCCGTGTTAATGATCGCGCTTCCCGGCTTCATATGCGGAAGGGCCGCCCGCGTTGTATAGAAGTGGGAGTAGATATTTACCTTAAACGTATCGTCAAACTGCTCGTCAGTAATATCCGTCAGGCCTTCCTGCTGGAACTGGATGCCGACGTGATTGACCAGCACATCCAGCCGTCCGAACGTCTCCACCGTTCTGGCTACAATCGCTTCGTTCTGCGCTTTCTCCCGAAGGTCTCCCGGGAGCAGCAGACAGCGCCGGCCCAGTGCCTCCACTCTTGCCTTGGTCCGGTTCGCATCGTCATGCTCATCCAGATAAGAGATGGCCACATCAGCGCCTTCCTTGGCGAATGCAATCGCTACAGCAGCCCCAATCCCGCTGTCTCCTCCCGTAATGAGCGCCACGTTTCCTTCCAGCTTGCCGCTCCCTTTGTAATTCGGGTTCTCAATGATGGGCCTCGGAACCATCAATCCTTCAACGCCCGGCTGTCTGAGCTGGCGCTGCTCCGGAAAATTCATCGGCATCTCTTGATAGCGGGTTATTTTTCCATAGTTCGGATACATCGGATAAGGACTTGTCAGCTTATGCTGCTCGAACCATTCCTGATACTGCCGAATCTGCTCAAGCAGCTGCTCCATCGAAGCTGTACCCTGTTTGTGTTCATGATGATTCATCGTAAACCTCCTCTACATTGCTCTTATACCGTATGTCGTCTGGGCGAATGCCGTGCCTGTTCATACGGTTCTTCCACAGAGCCTGCACGCGAGAGAGCAGTGCAGCTTTCCGTCGTACGTGCTCCTTTCCGCTGAGTGTTGAATAGGCTGATATGAACGTAACCCAAGGGTCAGGAGGCTTGCACTGATGACAATGCGATTTGATTTTCATCCACGGGCTCGGCTGCTGCTGGTCAACCACACCAATGAGAAGGTACAGATGCTCTACAATGCCAACCCTTATACTTGGTCGATGCCTCTGATTGGCGCCCGTCCGCCTTTCTATGCCAACCCGCGCTATGAGCCGAATTATCCGCTGATTTAATCCGTGCCACAGCAAAATCCAGGCAAGTAAAAAGCTCTTTCCGCAGGTTGTTCCTGTCATGAAAGAGCTTTTTCGAATTTGAAGCGTTCACCACCTTACGGGGGAAGTGGCCCCCGTTGATTTCCGTTCAATTCCTCTCGCATTTCTCTGCTTATACCAATCGCGTATAATGGAGTTAACCGGGCTGGGCCTATTTATATTAAGGAGGATGCTCAATGAAACTGTCTGATAGCGCTAGAGCGTATTTACACAGCCTTGGGCTGGAGCAAGAGCCGCCTTCTCTGTCTTTTCTGGAGCGCATCTGCCTTGCCCATCTCAATACATATCCTTTCGAAAACATCAGCAAGCTGATTTATTTCCGTGATCATGCCGGAGATAAGTGGGGGAATCCGCTTCCCTCGCTCGAGACCTTTGTCAACAATCACCGGGACTACCACTATGGAGGAACCTGCTATGTCCTCAATTCCAACTTGAAGCTCCTGCTGCAAGCTGTGGGATTTGCGTGTTATCACATCAAGCTCGGCAACGAGCATATCGGAATCATCGTTCATATCGCGGATGATCGGTATTATGTCGACTGTGGAGCAGCCGCTCCCTTCTTCAAGCCGGTTCGCTTCGAAACGGATGCCCATAACATCTCCAGCTTCGGGGGTGACCGAGTTCATCTGCTTCCCGAGGAGCCGCAGCAACACCAGTATAAATACGTTCGTTACATTCAGGACAAGCAGAGCGGAAAGACCTGGCACTTCGATTCCAGACAGCCCTATCAGATTCAGGATTTCTATTCTATCGTAAGCGAATCGAACCGCCCCGGCACCACCTTCATGACGATCCTCCGCTGTCAGCTGTATCAGACGAAGAACGAGCAGAGCTTGTCCCTCGTTAACAACAAATTCGGCATTCGGTACGCCAGTGGAGAAACTGCGGTCAGAACGCTAACGTCCGTTCAAGAGATTCAGCAGGTACTGGCTGACGAATTCAAGCTGCCGCGCCTTCCCGTTGCAGAGGCTATCGCCGTGCTGGAGACCCTGGAAGTCGATATTTTTGCCAATACTTGATTGAGAAGGAATATACGAAGGAGTGGATTGTTATGAATTATCGCCGTCTGGGAAACAGCGGGCTGCACGTGTCCGAGCTTGGTCTCGGGACGAACGCATTTGGAAAAAGAGCCGATGAAGCAGCGTCCATCCGGATCATTCATCATGCCATACACCACGGCATCAATTTTATCGATACAGCCAACATCTATGCAGGCACCGAATCCGAACGCATCATCGGATTAGCGCTGAAGGGGAAGCGGCATGAAGTCGTGCTGGCAACCAAGGCGGGGCTTGTCAGAGGAGAAGGGCCGAACGCACGCGGCTCCTCCCGCTATCACTTGCAGAAGGAGCTGGAGGACAGCCTGCGCCGCCTCAATACCGATTACGTCGATCTGTATCAAATACATACCTTTGATCCGCACACGCCGCTGGAGGAAACGCTGCGGACGCTGGACGACATGGTGTCTGCAGGAAAAGTCCGGTATATCGGAGCCTCCAACTATGCCGCCTGGGAGATCATGAAGGCGCTGGGGATCAGCGAACAGAAGGGATACGTCCGGTATGTCTCCACGCAGACCAGCTACTCGCTGGCCGATCGAACCCCGGAGGGTGAACTGGTGCCGCTGTGTCTGGATCAAGGGGTGGGCATCATTCCGTATTTCCCGCTGGCGGGCGGCATACTGACCGGCAAATACAACCAGGGCAGCCTTGTGCCTGCCGGTTCCCGTGCCGACACCGACCCGAACTTCCAGCGCTTCCTGGAGGAGCGGAATGTGAAGCTTGGCGAGCAGGTCAGCCAGCTTGCGGCAGAGCATGGCTATTCCCCGAGCGCGCTGTCGCTGGCATGGCTGATGAAGCAGCCTGCCGTGTCCACGGTCATTGTCGGCGCTACGAAGACCGAGCAGCTTGATGATAATCTGCAAAGTCTGGATATCGAAATCAACGAGACGCTCGCCGCTCAACTGAACCGGATCAGTGAGCCATTCATCCACGCCAAGCCGTTTGCCGCCTACCGCCTCAGTTAAGTTAAGAAAAAACCGCCCCTATGCAGTACCTGCTTGGCAGGAAGCTGCAATAGGGGCGGTTTGTCTACTTGAACCCATTCTGGCTTATATGGTTGATATGTCTATCTCTGTCTCGTTATTTCAATATCTCCTCAATGCGGTTCAGAACATCCTCGCTCAGCTCGACGCCGGACGCCTTGGCGTTCTCTTCCACCTGCTCCGGACGGCTTGCGCCCACCAGCGCGCTCGCTACGTTCGGCTGACGAAGAATCCAGGCCAGCGCCAGGTTGCCGACAGACAGATCCAGTTCGGCTGCTACCTTCTCCAGTTCACGAACCTTCGCAATTTTCTCTTCCGTGATGCCTTTGCGCATCCACTCCAGCTTCGCCGCACGGCTGTCAGCCGGAATATCGTTAGCCGAAGTGTATTTCCCTGTCAGCAGTCCTTGCGCCAGCGGCGAGAACACCACCTGACCGATCCCGGAGCGCTCGCTAAGCGGGATGATCTCCTTCTCGATATAACGCTCGAACATGTTGTAGATCGGCTGATTGACAACGATGCGATCCAGCAGATAGCGATCAGCTACGCCAAGCGCCTCGGCAATCTGGGAAGCCTGCCATTCACTGACGCCAACATATAGGACCTTGCCTTGACGAACCAGATCATCAATCGCGCGCAGCGTCTCGTCGAGCGGCGTTTCCGGATCATGACGGTGGCAGTAGAAAATATCGATATAATCATGCCCCAGACGCTTCAGGCTCGCATGGGCCTGCTCCATTACATGCTTGCGGGACAAGCCTTTGTCATTCGGACCGTCGCCCATTGGCCAGAATGCTTTCGTTGCCAGAACATACGATTCGCGCGGATACGCTTTCAGCGTTTCTCCGACCAGCACCTCCGCGGCGCCTCTTTCATAGACATTCGCCGTGTCAAAAAAGTTGATCCCGAGATCATAGGCGGTCTTGATGGCATTTACCGCATTCTCGCGTTCAACATAACCTCCATATGTAAGCCAGCTGCCCAAGCTGATCTCACTCACTTTCAAACCTGTGCGACCTAATCTTCTATACTTCACTTGCCATTCCTCCTTCGAAAAATGCTGTGAATCCGAGTTACATCTGTTATTCTAAAATAGTTCCTATTTCTTTTGAAGAAGTGAAATGTTATTCACTATATTATATAGAGGATAGATAATATACTTTAGTATAGTTAATATCTACAGAGCAGGAGGCGGATAACGATGGGAAATAAAGCGAACAGCTATATCCCGAAAACCCCGGATCACATCGAATGCAACATTGAGAAGACATTGCTTGTGCTCGGAGGCAAATGGGCCTTCCTCGTGCTTCGCGAGCTTTTTTGCGGGACCAGACGCTTCGGGGAGCTTCAGCGAAGCATTCCTAACGTCAGCCCGCGCGCCTTGACCAGCACCCTGCGCCATCTTGAAGAGCAGGGCGTTCTGGAGAGAACCGTATATCCGACCGTTCCGGTCACCGTGGAGTATACACTGACGCCGAAAGGAATGGATCTGCACGGCATCTGCAAAGAAATGAAGCTGTGGGCGGCTCGCTGGACATAATAGGGCCCGGTAGGGGTGGTCTGGCCGGGATGGGACAATCGGCCATCCGTCGATCCATTACATAAGCGTCCCTTATACCTGCTTTACCCTAACTGACCTGGTGAAACCTAAACCGGGCATTGCCCGAAGAACCGACAAGGCTCTTTCGGACAGTGCCCGGCTTTTTTGCGCGTCTATTTCATTTTTCCCGCCAATCGATAATCATTCCTCCGCCGTGACAAGCATACATTAATAGAGCATAAGCAGGACTGGCTTAAGACTTCTATTCCACGAAGGATGATTATTCGTATGCGTATACCATTCCTACCGGGCCGCGATCCCAGCTTCATCCGCAGATTGATCAACAAGCTGTCCATGATTGCCGCAGGCTCGATCATTCAGGGCTACGCCATGGCCGTATTCCTGTTTCCCCATGCGATTCCCTCCGGGGGCGGAGCCGGGATTGCCGTTCTGCTCAACCACGGTTTTGGCATACCGATGAGTCTCGGATTATGGTTCGCCAACATTGCGTTTCTGCTGTTTACCGTCCACTACCTGGGCAGCGTGAGCGCCGTCGGGACGGTGCTGGTTATTACCATAACCTCTGTGTCCGTCAACTTCTTTGAAGTTTATGTGGCGCCGCCGATGAACAACGTATGGCTGGATCTGCTGCTCGGCTCGCTCCTGCTCGGGACAGGCATTGCGCTGCTGATGAAGCAGCGGGTATCCAACGGCGGGATTGGTTATGTGGCCCTCGCCATATACAAGTACAAACGCATTCATCCCGGCACTTCCTTGTTCTGGATGAACGGCTTTATTTTTGCGCTGACGGCCTATGTCATTGATTGGCAAATCATCGTTCTGGCGGTGCTGTGCCAGTGGCTCTCCACGCGAATGATCCATTTCATTCTCCGCATCCAGAGTCCGAGGCCGGCGCTGCGCCCGGCTTGGCGCAAGAAGTGACCTTTCCTTGCCCTTACGGCGCACGCTGCATGACAACCTTCGGTCGACGACATCCACCTGCCAGGCTAACATCGCCGGGAGCGCCTGGTCGTCCACCGGAACCGAAGCTTCTCATTCTCGCACTAACGTATGCGGATCCGTCCGCTTCGTCCGGCAGATGCTGACAGACATGGGGCTCTTGATCATAGCCCGCGCTCACACTCGCACTATGTCTGTCTTTATCGCATCGGACTCATGTCCGTCGGTTTACCGTCCTCCAGCAGGCTTCAGCATGCCGACACGGCCCTTCTCTCTCTTCCCTTCAGGCCTCCGGTCCTGCTCTCCTTCCTCATGCTCCTTGTTCACCCGAATCAGGAACAGCGCCAGCAGGCCTACGAGCAGCGTAAAGGCCGCCAGTGACAGAAACATCCCGACCCGCGACCATTCCATCAGCCATCCGAACAGCGGCGGGCCAATCGCCACACCGAAGAAACGGACGGAGCCGTACAGCGAGGTGACAAAGCCTCTTCGTTCCTTCCCTACCGCACCGGTAATAAAGCTGTTGACACAAGGCAGAATCAAGCCGGTTCCGAGACTGCTAATGGCAAGCACGGCGATGAACAGCGTCAGATGCCCGATAAACGACAGCAGTGCATAAGAAATCGTCATAAACGCAAACCCGAGCACGATGAGACGCTTCATCAGCTTTTGGTTTTTGCCGATTTTGCTGCCGGTAACATACGAGGTTGTACACATCACGAGCAGCGGAACCGCCAGAATCAGCCCCTTGACCACCCCTTCGATGTGATGGGTCTTCTCCAGCACCTCGGACAGGAAGAACAGAATGCCGAACAAGGTGAACAGGCATGTGGCTCCCGCGAGATAGGCCGTCAGCAGCCATCTGCCTTCATGCTTGAACACGCTGGCGAGGCCCTGGAAGTACTTTTTCACCCCTGGGGGCTTCTCGCTCTTCTCCTTTTCCTTGATAAAAATCCACGTCAGAATGATCGAAATCAGCACCACGCCCGGAAAAGCAAAAAACACGCCATACCAAATGATCAAACCGATCAAAGAGCCGAGAATCGGCGATATGACCTTCCCGAAGCCGTTTGATGCCTCGACAAGCCCGAGCACCCGACTCTCTTCAGAGCCCTTGAATAAATCTCCTGCCAGCGCCATCGCAATCGGAGCTGTTCCCGCTGCCCCGATGCCCTGAAGCGTCCGCCCTACCAGGATCCAGGCATAAGCATTGGCGAACAGCGCTGCCGCAAAGCCGGCCAGAAGCCCGCCAATCCCGTACAAGAACAATGCCGGTATAATAACCACCTTGCGTGAGAACCTGTCAGATAAATAGCCGAGCACCGGAATCGCGAATGCGGCTACCAAGGAGAACATCGTGATCGTCAGGCTGACCTGCAATGATGTGAGATGAAGCTCTGACTTCATCTTCGGCAGCACCGGAATGATCATCGAGTTTCCAAGTGTCATAATAAGAGGAATCGATCCGATCGCTACGATCGTTTTAGTGGAAGTACGCTGTTCACCCATACTGCTGCAAGTCCCCTTCCTTCGTCAAACATGCGCTTAGAATGTCCTGCCAGGTTACCCTTTATTCCAGATGGAGCATTTGTTTCGTTGCAGAAATCATGTTAGTATCCAAAGCAAGATCGAGAACATGATGGCGAGGTTGTTATATGTCAACAATATTAATTGTGGAAGATGAAGTCATCCTGCGGGAAGTGATGAAGGATTATTTGCTGGAGGACGGTTATCAGGTGCTGGAGGCCGGCGATGGCAAAAAAGCGCTGGAGCTTGTAAAAGAGACCGGCGTGGATCTGATCATTCTGGACATTATGCTGCCGGAGATGGACGGATGGTCGGTGTGCAAACGAATCCGCAAGGAATCGGACGTTCCGATCATCATGCTGACAGCCCGCTCCGATGAAGACGATACGCTGATGGGCTTTGAGCTGGGGGCAGACGATTATGTTACCAAGCCGTACAGCCCGCCGATCCTGCTGGCCCGAGTCAAGCGGCTACTACAGACCCGGCAGCTCCGTGTACAAGCGGACACTTCCCTCACCTGCGGCAGCATCACCATTCATTTTCCGTCCCGAACGGTTACGGTGGATGGGGCTCCTTGCAGCTTGACGCATACCGAATTTGAGATGCTCGCTTATTTGATGAAGAACAGAGGCATCATCATAACCAGGGAACAGTTAATTACCAAGATCTGGGGGTATGACTATATTGGCGATGACCGGACGATCAACAGCCATATCCGCAATCTGCGGGCCAAGCTGGGAGAACACGCCGGGCATATTGTCACCGTTGTACGATCAGGCTATAAATTCGAGGAGCATCCATGAAGAGCATTGTACTTAAGCTGTTTCTGCTGACCACGATGGTCTGCCTGCTCACAGTCGCCATTATATTTGTTGGACAGACCGTGTTCTTCAAGCAATTCTATGCTCATCAGAAAATACAGGACGTCCAATCGGCCATTCAAGCCTATGTCGAAGATGAACGCAAGGCTGGTGACAACCCTCAAGCGCTCGCAGAGCTGGAACAGGATTTCTATCGACAGCATAACACTTGGATTGCCACCCTGGACGCGCAAGGGCGCTTGAAGTTTACAGACGATTTTCTGATGGAAATCAGACTGGATCAAGCCGAGGGCTTCGATCTTGCTGATGCCGTACTAACCATTCCTTTGTACAGTGTGATGAACGCGGAGGATTTCTACAGCGATCGTCCGTTCCCTCAGCCCTGGGTACAAGAGGGAGAAGAGATCACAATCGAAGGCATCATGATCCACGGGCAGCCTATTCCCCAGCGCATGGGAAGGGACGTCTCCAATCTGCGTTCAGAGAATCGCCTGGAGAACAGCCAGATGGTAAACAAGGAGTTCGAGATTCTCCATAACCGCTATCATAGCAACGGGACCAAGTATCGTGAGGCCTACCCCGGATTTCTGGTCCAAGGCACGATTACACAGCTTCGAACTCCTGAAGGGGCAGCGGCCGCGCGCTATGCCAACCGCTTATTTATGGATCGCATCCTGGCGTTTCAAGCGGACCTGCTGTACGGTGACTTCGATCCCTCCCCGGGTCCCCATCCCGTTATGGATTTCTCGGAAAATCAGGTGAATTACAAAATCTTCGTCGAGCGCAGCCAAGACGGCGACGGAAATGCTGAATATGTGTTTGCGATGACGTCGCTGCAGCCGGTGAATGAAGCGGTGGGGATGCTCGAACAATACTACGTGTATGTGATTATCGCCACGATCCTGCTGGTGATGCTCGTTTCCTTTTATTATTCCCGGCGGATATCCCGTCCTCTGCTGCGCATGAATCGTGTCACCCGGCAAATGGCAGGCCTGGATTTCTCGGAGGATCTTCCGATTACAAGCAAGGACGAGATCGGCAGCTTGTCGCGCAGCATCAATGAGCTGTCCGGACGGCTTCATGCCCATATCCTCCGCTTGGAGGAGGACATCGAGAAGGAGAAACAGCTGGAGCGTACGCGTAAAGAATTCATATCCAGCGTTTCGCATGAGCTCAAGACGCCGCTGAGCGTTATTCAGAGCTGTCTTGCCATTCTGAAGGACGGCATCGCCCCTCATAAACGGGACTATTATTTTCAAGCGATGGAAGATGAGGTCCGCCGCATGGATATGCTGATTGCCGATATGCTGGAGCTGGCCAAGTATGAATCCGGAACGTATAAAATGAACATGGACTCCTTTTCTATCGATGCCGTCATCGAGCGGACCTGCGCTAAACTGGCGGATGAACTCGCGGCTAAGCAGCTTCATTTATACACTTCCCTGCCGCCTGTAGTGGTCATGGGCAACGAGCTTCGGATTGAACAGGTCATCGTCAATTTCCTGACCAATGCGATTCGTTATACGCCGGAGCAGCAGGCCATTCACATTACAATCTCCAAGGAGACGGATAGCGCCCGGATCTCCATCGAGAATAAAGGGGCTCGCATTCCGGATGAGCAGCTGGAGAGAATCTGGGACCGCTTCTACCGCGGCGAGCAATCACGCGGCCGCGCGACGGGCGGAACCGGACTTGGCCTTGCGATATCCAAGAAAATTCTGGAGATGCACGGCGTGCCTTATGGCGCGGTTAACACAGACGATGGGGTTTTGTTTTATTTTCATTTACGCACAAAAACGTAGAGCGAAAGGCTCTGCGTTTTTTTATTTGAGCTTGATCTCATCTGCACTTCATCTTGATCTCGGCTGGCTACACTCGTTCTCGAAGCTTCAGGTGTACAGACACCGACATACAGAAGCTCTTACACCAACGAAGGAGAAGATGAGCCATGAAAAAGATTATGATGATATTCCTTACGGGAAGCCTGGCGATTGCCTTGACTGCTTGCGGACAGGATGCACCCGTCATCCCTGAATCGGAGGGACAAGTATCTCAATCCCCCGAGACGCCCGAATCGCGGGGAACCAGCTCAACCGGATCAATGAACACCGATGCTCAACTGTGGTTTGAAGACAGTGTATTTTTCGGAGATTCCATTACGGAAGGGTTATCCTACCACGATGTGCTTAAGGAAGAGATTGTTCTGGCAGGCGCGGGAAAAACGTCGGAATTCGCACTTAAGGATGTTGAAGAGCTGGCCAAGCGAAACCCGAAGCGAATCTATATCCAGCTCGGCTCGGACGATATTCTGTGGCCTACGGACGATCCGATAGCGTACTCCATGAACAACTACGCCAAGCTGATTGAGGATATGAAGCAGCAGCTGCCGCAAGCAAGGATTACGCTTCTGTCCGTCACGCCGGTAACAGAGGCAGCAGAGGACAAGGAGCCGCGTTACAGCCGGATCGCAGATTACAATCACAGCCTCAAACAGCTCGCGGAGCGGGAGAACGTTCATTTTATCGATATCTCTCCGATATTTGCTGACAGCCCGGATCTGTATGATACCGACGGGATTCACTTCAAGCCCGAATATTATCCGATACTGTTGGAGTTTCTGAAGGATCAGGTGGAGTAGGCCGCTGCAGGCTGCCATCCGGAGGTGACAATACTTGGTCTTTAGCAGTCTCAACTTTCTGTTTCTTTTTCTCCCGCTGGCGCTGCTGGTCTATTATCTGTCGCCGAGGAAGCTGCGAAATGCTGTGCTGCTGGCGGCAAGCCTGATCTTCTATGCGTGGGGAGAGCCGCTGTACATTCTCCTGATGATCGGATCAACGGTATTCGATTATATGAACGGACGGCTGATCGAAAAGTACAGGCACCGGAAGGCAGTCCAAAGCACGGTGTTTATCGCATCGATGACAGGCAGTCTGGCGGTTCTCGGACTGTTCAAATATGCCGGTTTTGTCGTGGACAATATCAATCAGCTGTTTCACCTGAATATCGAGGCGGCTGATCTGCCGCTGCCCGTGGGGATTTCCTTCTACACATTTCAGACGATGTCCTACGTGATTGACGTCTACCGCGGCAAAGTGCCGGCGCAGCGGAATATCATCTCTTTCGGCGCCTACGTGGCCATGTTCCCGCAGCTTGTTGCCGGCCCGATCGTGAAGTACAGCCACATTGCCGCCCAGCTTGAATCCCGCAAAGTGACGCTGGAGCGCTTCGGGGAAGGCGCAGAGCTGTTCATGAGAGGCCTTGCCAAAAAAGTGCTGCTGGCCAACAATATCGGGCTGCTATGGGCCCATATCAAGGCGGAGCCGATCGAGCAGCTGAGCGTACTGTCCGCATGGCTGGGCATAGTGGCATTTACGCTGCAAATTTATTTTGATTTCAGCGGATATTCCGACATGGCGCGCGGGCTTGGCAAGATGTTCGGGTTCGATTTCTTGGAGAACTTCCGTTACCCCTATATCTCCAGAAGCGTGACGGAGTTCTGGCGGAGATGGCATATTTCGCTGGGCTCCTGGTTCCGCGAGTATGTGTATATCCCGCTTGGGGGCAATCGATCAGGGCTGGTGAAGCAGCTTCGCAATTTGGGGATCGTCTGGTTTCTGACCGGCTTCTGGCATGGGGCCAGCTGGAACTTTATCATCTGGGGATTGTATTTCGGCGTCCTTGTGATGACCGAGAAGCTGGTCTTGCTGCGCTGGCTTGAACGCAGCCCTGCCGTTGTCAGCCATGTCTACACACTGCTGGCGGTAATGGTAGGCTGGGTCTTGTTCGACCTGGAGCATATAGCTTCCGCCTGGCATTTCATCGGCGTGATGTTCGGCAGCGGCGCACATGCTGCAGTAGACCAGAAGGCGCTCTATGATCTGTCGACGTATGCGGTCCTGCTTGTTCTGTCAGCTATCTGTGCAACCCCGCTGCCTGGGGCGATACTCACCTTAATCAAGCAAACATGGAGAACGGCCGGGATCGTGCTCATCCCATTGATTTATGCGCTGCTCCTGGTGCTGTCTACCGCCTATTTGGTCAATGAAAGCTATAATCCATTTTTATATTTTCGATTCTAAAAAAGGGGGGACGGACATGGAACGGAATGTTACCCTCATTCGAAAAGCGCTGGCTGTTCTGCTGCCGCTGTTCATTGCTGTATTCGCCGTCCTCCATGTCGCGATGCCAGATCGGTCATTCTCGGAAGCGGAGAACCGGGTGCTTCTGCAGCTGCCTCGCTTTTCCCTGAAAGCATTGATGTCCGGACAATTCACTGCCGACTTCGACCAATACGTGTCCGATCAATTTGTGTTCAGGGATGCCTGGATCGGGGTGAAAACCGATGTGGACCGTGCGCTGGGAAAGAAGGAAAACGGCGGTGTCTTTCTGGCGGAGGACGGATATCTTATCCAAACATTCAATCCCCCTTCTGAGGCGGATGTGGAGAAGAGAGCCGAGGCCATCCTAGCCTTTGACCGCGCGACGCCGGAGCTGCGGAAATATGTCATGCTGGTGCCGACCGCAGCAACCGTGCTGCAGGATAAACTGCCTCCATTCGCTTCGGCCGGGGATGAGCTCCAGTATCTGGAACGGATGCGAAGCAGATTTCCGGCCACGGTTCATGATATTGATGTATATCCGGCACTGGATGCTATGCGGGAGAAGCCGATTTTTTATCAAACCGACCATCACTGGACCACCTTGGGAGCTTACACCGCTTACGTTGAGCTATGCAAACACCTGGGACTGAACCCGCTGCGCCAGGATGAATTTGATATTCGGCAGGCCACTGACCACTTCTACGGATCGCTGTATTCCAGAAGCGGATTTCGCCATCTCCGGCCCGACCGGATTGAGCTGTATTGGCCGAAGGACCCGGTGAAATATACGGTAACCTACGTCGATGAAGGGCTCACTACAGATTCGCTGTATGCCGTGGACCAGCTTGAAGCCAAGGACAAATACGCGGTGTTCCTGAACGGAAATCATGGACTCGTCCAGATCAAGACCGCCCATCCCAGCAAGAAGAAGCTGCTCTTGGTCAAGGACTCGTATGCCAACAGCTTGATTCCGTTTCTGTTACCGCATTTCAGCGAGATTGATGTCGTTGACTTGAGGTACTACGAGGAGGATTTAGCCTCGTTTGCGAAGGCGCGAGATTTTGATGATATGCTGCTGCTGTACAATGCCAACACGTTTTTTGAGGATTCGTCTATATTAACCTTGCATGAATCGGAGTGATCTAATGAGACAAACACAATTACGTATATGGAGCTTCCCCCTCGTCCTGCTTGCCCTTGCCGTTGCCTTCGGCATATTATCCGGCTGCTCCGGCAGCGGTACGAACGCTGAAGAACCAGCCTCGGCAGCTGAAATCGGGCAGGCTATCGAGCAGGCGGTACAATTGGATCATATGAATAAGGGCGATCTGGATAAAATTCAGAAAATATATCGGATCGACAAGGATGACATTGCAGACTTTGTGCTCTATACGTCGGCATCCAATGTGAAAGCTGATGAACTTGCTGTGATTCAACTCAAGGACCCGGGCCGGATTGCGAGTGTTAAGGAGAACATCGAGCTGCACATCGAGCGCCAGAAAGCCAAATTTAAAGACTATCGGCCTGACGAATATTATCTGGTTGAACGGCATGTTATGAAATCAAAGGGTTCCTATGTCTTATTCGCCGTATCCGACCAGGCTGATCAAATGGAACGCGTATTTGATGACGCATTCTAAACGCAACAGCAAGCGACCGTCCTCCGACTTATCACGGGAACGGTCGCTCTTCTATTCCTTGGAATCCTATTGATGCCTGCTTATTTCAGTCCGCGTCCTTCGTTCGCCACATAAGGCCCGGTTCCTGGCACGGAATGCTGATGCATCGCTGCCGGCTTAAGCTCAGGAGCACCGCCGCGTGCTTGCGGATTCTCTACGTATTCGAAATTGCCGGTTCCGTCCGGAAGCGGCCCGGATGCCCAAGGCCCTTGTCTGCTCTCTTCTCCGACGGAGAAATTAATGAATTGACGCGTTGCCTCTCTGACGGTACGCTCTCTCGGGAAGGAAGCCGGTGCCACTGGCCCGTCGATCGCTTCCAGTTCTTCAATGGCAGCCAGCCACTGATTCTGGTGCAAAATATCACGGGAGATCATAAAGGACAGCATGTCGCGCACCCCTGCGTCTGTCGTCTGCTCGTACAGCCGTACGACCTGCAGCAGACCTTGCGTCTCTGCATTCAGATTGGCGCGGAAGTCGGCCAGCAGGTGGCCGCTGGATACGATGTAGCGGCTGTTCCATGGGAAGCCGTTGCTGTCCGTCGGGGTCGCGCCAAGACCGGACACAATCGCATGCTGCGGATTCATGCCGCCAAGCGCAGCTGCAATGAGCGGATCCTGAGCCGCTTTATCCACTTCATCAGCCGGTGCGCCGTCCAGAAGCTGGGCAATCATCGTGCACAGCATCTCCACGTGACCGATTTCCTCGGTGCCGATGTCCAGCAGCATATCCCGGTATTTTTGCTCAGCCCGGCAGTTGAAGCCCTGGAACAAATACTGCATCATGACCGACATCTCACCAAATTGTCCTCCAAGCACCTCCTGCAGCTTGCGCGCAAACACCGGGTCCGGTCTTTCCGGTTTCGCCCGGTACTGCAGCTCTTTCATGTGGATAAACATACGATCATCCTCCTTCATCATGCTGTTTGTTTGTATATGAAATTAACGGGGTCGATTATCATATACCCGCCCTGAGAGCGGCTAATCAGCTCGAGATGACGCTAGCCTGCTGGCAACCGCCTATAAACAGCGCGGATCACGCTGCCTCGGACTGGCTATTCTAAACGCCAAGTGCCCAGAACGAAGAAATCCCGCAAACCTCTCGTTTGAGGCTTGCGGGATATTCTGCATGCTATTGCCGGGTAAATTCCGCCCGATCGAAGTTGCCGATGTATCGATGCGTGGAATTGACAGAGCCCGTCAGTACAAGGTATACATCGTGAACACCTGTCAGCGATTCGGTCAACTGTCCTTCGGCGACGGCGTAATTCCCCCACCCGTTCCCCGTAGGAGGCACCGGAATCGTCCCAACCAGCGTTCCGTTTACGCCGCCAAGCCGAACTTCCACGGCAGAATCTGCTGCGCAATTCGCACTGTTGCTGGCATACTCAATGGACAGATGGTTGACGCCCGAGGTGCCGAAGTCCATCCCTTTATATGCCAGCCATGCGCGGTCAAACGTATTGGCCACCTGCCGCCCGCTTTTGCCTGGCTCGGTCTTCAGCGGCCCCTGGTTAAAGGTATTGACAGCGGTAGACCACTCGTCAGAGGTTTCCAGCTCCAGATTCGCATAGTCACTGCGAGTCTTCTGATAACCCCACGTGAAAAAGTCGAAATTTCCGATATAAGGCTTCGAGCTGGTGGTGCTGCCTTTCATGACGATATACAACGTTTGCTTGCCTGTGAGCGTCCGGTTCAGCAGCGCCTCGGCTGTAGCGTAATTGTTCCAACCGCTTCCTGTATTGTTCAGCGCAGCGGTGCCGAGAAGCTCGCCGCTTTCACTTCCAAGACGGAATTCAAGCGCCGCGTCGGCCGGTGTTCTGTCGGATGGAGCCGTGTACTCAACCGCGATCCGGTTCGCGCCTTCAGCTCCGAAGTCGAGATCGGCATACGCCAGCCATGCGCCGTCAAATGTGTTGGCAACCACCGTTCCTCCATTGCCGGACTCGGTCTTGAGCGGATTGCCGTTAAAGGTATTCACCCCGGTCGACCAGCTCGTTCTGCCCTCAAACTGGATCGTTCGGACGTCCGTCACTGGCGGAGCAGGTTCCACCGGGTCATCCGGCAGCTCCGGCTCCGGTTTAGGAACCGGTAACGGCTCCGGCTTCGGCTCTGGCTGCTCCGGCTGCCCCGGTTGTTCCGGCTCTGGCACAGGCACTGGCTCCGGCTGCGATACAATTGGATCCGCCAGCCACAGCGAGTTATAGATGTTGCCGTCATACTGATCTACCAGATAGATATTGACCTGATATCTGCCTGCATTGACGTTAAACGTCTGGGAGATGTCGAAGCTTCCCGTCTCCACCGGGATCGCGCTCGACACCAGCGCCTGATCATGCCCGCTCATCAGCTGAATGACGGCGACAGCCGAATCGACATAAGCCCCCTTCAAGGTTCCAGCCACTTCAACCTGCATATTGCCTGTGCGCTTTACCTCTGCCTCCAAATCGAATACATCCCATTTGATGTCCGAAGTATAGGCTTGGTCTGATACGAGCGCTTCCCCGGCAGCCCGGTTCAAGTTCTCATCCGCCTTGACCCGGACCTGCACCTGCCCTGCTTCATACGCAGCTGGCCCTACGATCTGCGGATTGGCAGTTACAGGCTGCCAGCTTCTGCCGCCGTCCGTGCTGAATTGATAATCTGCCGGATTGTCGTAGCCTGGGACATAGGTCCAGCCGAATGTATTGGCCTTGTCGTCTACAACCGGATTCGTCGGCGCTTCCGGCTTCTCCAGACGCTTCACCGCATTCAGACTGAATTCGAAGGCGACATCCGAGCTTGTTGCATTCACCTGATGAACCTCCGCTGCGAGCACGTTCGTGCCCGCCACGAGATAAGACGGGTCAATGCGGTATAGATTGCGATCCCGCTCGTTATTGACGGTCGCATTCGCATAGGTGTCATAGGATATTGGGCCTTGCGGCATATTCGTGCGAATGATTTCCTTGCCATTCAGATAGACAACCGCGCCGTCATCGCGGATGAGACTAGCCTCAAGCTCCAGGATGTCATTCACATCACTCACGTCAAACGTCTTGCGGAAGTAAGTGGTCGGGTGCTTCCGATTCGCGTCCGGGCCATAGCTGACCACGGTTTTCACATACCCGATGTTATCATAGCCAAGCGGAGCCTCACCTGCGCTCCAGCCAGTGTCGTCATACGCCGCATCTGTCCAGCCATTGCCCGCATAACGTCCCTGGTCGAAATACTTCCATTCCTCTCCCTCGGCAATGATTGTTTGGCGGGACAGATGGTTATCCACATCGGTACCGTAATCATGCATTGGCGGAGCTGCCTCCGGCGATGCGCCCCAATCCGTATTCGGCTCAGGTCCCATCTCAAACGCCAGCACGCCGCCGTTCATCACATCCACATAGCTAATCCATGCCTGATCGAATTGGCGACCATTCAGGGAAGCCGATTGAATGAACCGGTTCTGGCTGGATACGCCATCAGCCTTGATTGTAAACGTCTTGCCGCCGTCCAGGTGAAGCTTCACTTCCGAGAAGATCGGCGAGCCGATCAGGAAGTTCGCGTCTCCCGGATTGCCAGGGAACAAGCCCATTGCACTGTACACATACCAGGAGGACATGCCGCCGGCATCGTCATCCATAGACGGCAGGTAGCCTTCCGGATCGTCGCGATAAACGCGGGATTTGATCGGATGGGCATACAGGCCATGGTTGTGGTATTTTTGCGTAACAACTTCGGTTGTGTACTGTCTGACATAATATTGCGTCAAGTAAGGCATGCCCAGGTAATTGAACAGATAAGGAGCTTCCAGGTCCGGTTCGTTAATAGCCACGTATTCGTCTCTGGCAAAGAAATCCTGAAGCTGTTTAGCCATCTCTCTTTTGCCGCCCATCAGCTCAGCCAGCCCGTTAATATCCTGGGAAGCCGACCAGCGGTACGTCCACAGATTCCCTTGGTATGCATAACGGCCTACCGCTGTAATATCTCCAGGGCCGACGTTCCTTCCGTTCGGCGTGAAGAAGCCGTACTTGTCGCCGTTCTCGTCAACCTGGTCCGGATTCCACAATGACTTGTAGGAGAGCGCAACCTGCTTGTATTTGTCATACATGTCGCGGTCTCCGATCATCTCGGCCAGCTTCATCGGGAAGTAGGCGCTTCTTGCCTTCTCCAGCTTCCCTGAGATTTCCCCATCGTTCACGGAGAAGTTATCCGCATCAACGGCCATCCCTTGAAGCGCAGCATAGACATCGTAATCTCGGAAGCCCTTGGAATAGGCATCCAGGATGACCGCACCGTTGAACTCATTTCTAACCGTCGGGCTAGGCCAGTAGCCTTCTCCCCACTGTGTGTAAGCGCCTCTCGTCTTGTACAGGTCCACTAGGGATTTCACCATGTTGTTGTATTTGTGCGGCTCCAGTACAGAGAAGAGCGCATACTTCCGGAAATCATCCCATGTCGTCCAGCCGTTATAGTATTCGAAGTCCGGTCCGATCTCGTCGGTGTTTCGGATCGTGTTCTCGTCTCTGCCCGCCTTGAAGGTGCCTAATGAACTGCTCACCTTATTCGGATGCAGGAACATATGATAGAGCTGCGTGTAAAAAACTCGTTTGTTCTGCTCATCATGATCAGTAATCTCGATTTTTCCCAGGAGCTCGCTCCACGTGTTTCTCACTTTGGCATGCTGCGCGTCAAAATCCCAGTTCGCGACGTCATGGTCGCGCTCATATTTCGCTTGTTCCGTGCTCACCGGAGACAGGCCCACCTTCGCTTGTACCACTTGGTTTGCAGTTGTATCGAAGGTAACCCATACGCCGCTGCTGGCTCCTGTGCGCACAGGCACGCTGCCTGTGTCATCGCCCTGCCAGGACGTGTACGATTGAAAATCCTGATCGAACGCAATGGAGAAGTACATTGTATAGTAGCCATGACCGCATACGTTCTTGGACTGAATCATCCCTGAAATTTCCCGGTTGTTCTCGACCTGCAGGCTGGCGTTCACCATTCCCGCATAAGAGTTGGAGAGATCGACCAGCACCGAGCCTTCGCTGGCCGAAGCCGGGAAGGTATAGCGGTGAAAGCCGACATTGTCCGATGCCGTCAGCTCCACGCCGACACCGGAGTCCAGATGGACCGCATAATAGCCCGGCGAGGCTTGCTCGCTGCTTTTAACATATTTCTGTTTGTAGTCATTGCTGTTCTTGGTAAAAGCGCCGGTCTGCGGCATCAGCAGAATATTTCCGCCCCCGCCGCTGCAGCCTACGCCGCTGAATCTTAGATGCGAGAAGCCCTTCAGATGCTTGTCCTCGTAATAGTAGCCGCTGAATGCCCCGCCATCACTGTCAGGACCGAGTGAGACAAGGCCAAAAGGCGTCGTCGGCCCCGGATTTGTCTGTCCGTTGTCCCCGAGCGTATTGATGAACGGATCGACATAATCGATCGGAGCGAGATTCACAGGCGGGTATGCCGGGACTTCACCGGCATCCACGCCGTACAATTCAAGCTCATACAGCCGAACGGTGTTCGAGTCGTAAGCGCCTTGGCTTATATAAAATCTGAAATACTGAGCCGTCACCGGCTCCGATAAATACCGGTTCACAATGGTCTGCGCGTTGTTCTGAACGACATCCACATCGGTCCAGACGGTGCCGTCGTTACTTTTTTGCAGACGGAAATTTTTGGTGTTCCAGAATGGGCTGTTGTTTTTTTCAGAAATGGCAGCATTCTGAACAACCCATTGGTTAATCGTATATTCCTTGCCCAAATCGAGCTTTAACCATTTGATCGAAGCACTGGTATTGTCGCACCACTTCGTATCCGCTTTGCCATCCACGGCGAACTCAGGACGCTCATTGCTGTTGCATTGTCCCGAAGCGGTCACCTGGGCCCCGAGCGCTACGTTTCTCGTCTCTATGCCTGGCGCTGATCCAGACGCTGCCCAGGCGAAGCCTGCGGGTAACGCTGGCTCTATCAAGCTGTACAGCAGCAGCACCGTCATGATCATGGATAAGATTCTTTTCCCCATTGTGCTTGGTTCCCCTCGCTTTCAGTTATAAAGAGCGGTCTGTAATGAGCCGATGAATCATGATCGCGACTTCCGCCCGATTGACGGAATGCTTCGGATTGAAGCGGGTGCCGTCGCCTTGAATCAGTCCGAGCGACCAGGCTTCGTTCACCGCTTCAGCAGCCCAAGCGGAAATGGACTTCGCATCAGCAAAGGCCGGTTCACCCTGCTTGGATGCTGTCAGGCCCGATTGCTCGGCTGCCCGCACAAGAGCTACTACCGCTTCCTCCCGTGTAATCGGGTCATTCGGTCTGAATGCTCCCCCATACCCGGACATCAAACCGATCGTTGCCGCCTGCTTGACATGCTCTGAATAATAGCGTCCGGCAGGCACATCCCGAAACGCCTGAGCCGGGCTCGCCGCTGCATCCGCACGGATTCCTTCATGATTCAAAGCGCGCATCAACAGCGTGGCGAATTCCGCACGGGTAATGCTCCGATTCGGTTCATAACGGCGCTCGTCCACTCCAGTCACCAGATGTTTCGCTGCCAGCGCTTTAACAGCCTCCTCGGCCCAATGACCGGCCAGATCGGTAAATGTTTTGTTATATTCAAGAATCGCATAGTAGGAGAAATGACCCGCTGTAAAAGTAAATCGGCCATCCTTGAGCGTGCCAGGGACATATTCAAGGCTTCTGCCGTTCACATAATAGACGCCGGCCAAATTGGAAGCGATGCTGCGCTCCTGCGCCTCGGTCAATTCCAGGCTCACCACCGCAGGCCGGTTCAATTGATGGATTTCCGTCATGCTGTTCCCGGAAATGATCTCGATCACCACGGAGAGTACAATGTCTGTCGATGCATAGTCCGAGTTAGACCCTATCGAGCGTTGAACCAGAGCACGGGCTTCCTCGGTATAAGCAGACTTAAGCACAATGCGTACCCGTGCCTGCAAATCCTCCTGCACCGGAATAGAGCCAGCCGGGAAACGTACTGTACGGTCGCCTGTAGTCACAATGAGTTCCAGGCTCCGCTGCTGGAGAGTTCGCAGCGATTCAGACGGGAACTCAACCGGAGCTCCGGACTGACCGGCTTCGGCTGGCAGCTGAATCGTTACCGAATCCTGCGCTTGATCAGCGGCTTCGGTGATCGTGCCTGCCCCGACAATGTATCGCCCGTCTGATGTCAGCTCCGGACGGATGACCGAACCGGAAGCCGATCCTACGCCGGCTGGAATACTTCCGGTAAGAGACCCGGACCCGTCCGGCTGAGGTGTTGGGCTGCTTCCACCGCCACTGGACCCAGGAGAGCCTGGAGCGGGAGCGGGATTCTCCCCGCCTCCGCCGCCCGGAGGATTCACCACAGGTGCTCCAGGCACGATGAATGTCTTCGTTTGCGACGCAGTGCCCATACCAGCGGCTACCGTATAGATGCCGGACGGGGCTAAATCTTCATCCGCCGGAATCTGGACGCTCGCTTCATAACGGCTGTTTGCCGCTTCAACCACATCGATGTAGAGCACCGTCTGACGCGGCGTAACCACCTTGATCACGACAGTTCCCGACTCGACCGGCACGGTTCCGGAAATCGTCAGCTTCTCGCCGCGTTTGACTTCTCCTGCGCTTAGCGCAAGGGAGAAAGCATCCGCTGCGAAGACGGAAGCTGGCGAGAGCACGAACAACAATATCAGTATGAGTGCTACATTTTTTTTCACCATATTCAGTCCTCTCTTATTCGTCCGTTACCGTAGCTCAATCGGTTTCGCCAAATGAATCGGCACCTCAGGGTCGCTGTTGAATTCATCAAACACGAATACCTTGACGCTATACTGGCTTCCGTTCACATTAAAATATTGCGAAACTTCAAGTACGTCCTGCCGAATAGGAATTGCATTAATCAAGAGCGGCGTATTCCCGTCCATAAGCTCGAATACTACGTATGGATCGCCACTGTACTCTGCTGCCCGCGCTACCTTCACATCGACCTTGAGCTGCCCATCTCTCGTCACTTCCCCGGACAACTGGAAGGTTTCATGGAGGCTGTTCTCCGTAAACGGCTTGTCGGATGCAAGAGGCAGGCCAGCCTGTCTTCCACTGGCTGCGTCTGCCTGTACGCGTACCATAACTTCGCCTGCAGGATAATTCCCGTCTCCAACCGGCTGTGGATTCGCGGTCACAGGCTGCCAGCTTGTTCCGCCGTCAACGCTGAATTCGTAATCGGAAGGCTGCTCATAACCCGGCACATGGGTCCAGCCGAACGTATTATGGCCATCATCCACCACCGGAGCCGTTGGCGCCGCCGGAACGTTCCCCGAGACAGCTACCTTGACCGCTGCCGAATTGTCCCGCTTATCAACGGTTGTGACAGCAAATTCATAGGCTTCATTCGGCGTAGTCCCCGGCACCTCATATTGATAGCTGGTTTTGCCTGCCTCTACAGGGATATAGGCGCTCCAGTTCGGGCCGAGCTGTCCGTTCACTTCATGAATCCTAAACCCGCGGATCGGATCCTCGGCATCCACCGTTTGTGGCATACTCCAGGAGAGCACTGCCCTTCCATTACCGGATTTGCCCGCCGACAGGCCTTCAACGGCATCGGGGCGTCCATCATTACGCACGATGGTATACTCATCCATCGGAGCGGACTCACCGGTGATATAGGTCTGCAGCGTCAAGGAATCCTCTGTTACCTTAATGCCGGTGTACATAGGCTTGTAAGGCTGGCTGTACTTGGCTGCGTAATATTTGTCCACATCGCCTCTGACGCCATAATATTTGCGCCCGGCCGCGTTATTGATCAGATACAGCGTCCCGTCCGGATCAATGACATTGCCGTTGCTGTCAGTCACTACGTTCTGAACCGGCTTGTCACCATACATCTGGAAAGATCGCATAAAGGTATGGTCATGCCCTTGTAGAACCAGATCGATGCCAAGCTCATCCATAATCGGATACAAGGTTTCACGGAGCTCCAGAATATCGCGGTCCAAGGCATGCCCGCCTACCGAATATATCGCTTTATGGAAGGCGACAACCTTCCACTTCTTGTCAGTTTGAGCAACTTCTTTTCTTAGCCACTCGATCTGCTTCTCGAACGATGACTTCTGGGCGTTGTCCCACGGAATATCACCGGTGTTAAGCACCATGAAATGCGCCGGGCCATAATCGAACGAGTAGACCGCGCCCGCCGGATTGGAATCCGTGAACGAGTTGTCAGGCAGATTGAAATGATAATAGAAGTTGTTATTGTACGGCCCTTCATGGTTGCCGATCGTGGTCATCAGCGGCAGATTCATAAGTTCATCTTGAGGCTGGGTGAAATAATCATGCCACTGCTCCTCGAGATCACCGACATCCACCATGTCGCCAGGCATCAACAGAAATTTGGAATCCGGGAAATTCTGCACACCCGCGCGAACAGTATCCGCCCATGCTTTATAATCGTCGGTGTTCCCTCCCTGGGAGTCCGTCATATACAGGAAGGAGAACTCATTCTCTTCTTCCCTCTCGGTCGTAAATTGTCCATGCTTACTCCAATACCCGCCGCTTCCCAGCCGATATTGATACGTCGTTCCAGGTTCCAGACCCTCAACCACGACTTTATGTGACAAGTAGTTCGCATTGGTGGACCGGGTTACCCGTACATGAATCTCTTCACTCGTGCCGCGGAAAGACTTCATCGTCGGTGAATCGAAGCTCTCCCCTGCACGCACCACCTGCACCTCGCTGTCCCGGATACCTGCCGGGGCGGTTGCCGGATTTGGATATTGGGAATACCAGGCGAAACTGCGTCTTGTTTTTGCATCCCCATGCAGGGACATTGCGATATCAAATGGCGTGTAATCCACGACCTCAGATTGGTTGATCGCAGTGAAGGCAAAGCTGCCCACATTCGTGCCATCAGCCAGCTGCAGACCGGCTAACCCATCATAAGCAATGTTTACCCGCCTAATTGGCGTGATCGCTTCAGCCACTTGGACCGTCATCAAGGAAGGATCACGATCCTGCAGCACATCCAGCAGCGTCAGCTGTGTATCGTCTGCTGTAACCGTAATATGATCCTGCAGCGCTCCCGGAAGAGCTCCCAGATCGGACAACATCTCAAGCGAGATGTTCAGGCCATCAGCCATAACCGTTGCTGCAACCGGGCCATTGTAATCCTCTGGCAAATAGAAGACATGATCAGGCACAATTTCTTTTGCCATGGAAGGTGTAGACCAGCGCAGATAGAGATTGGAGCCGCCATAATCCTCAAAGTACTCGATCTTAATCTTGTACTTCTGTCCGCCATTCAGGTGAATAGGCGTACTGGTCTGCTCGATATCCCAGTCATTCACCCAATGATCGATGATCAACTGATCGTCGATCCACAACCGGAAGCCGTTATCGCCAATCATATAGAAGGTGTAATCATCCGTTTGCGGCGGCATGATCTGTCCGGTCCAGCGCACATTGGCGTTATCTGCCTGACCGGTTAATGATTGCAGGATGGGATCCAGGTTTCTAAATTCGATCCGGGAGTCGATCGCCGTTCCCTTATGATCACCGAAATCAAAATTGCTTCTGCCCGTATAATACTCCCCGAGCAATCCGTTATCCTTGCCGACTACCGGCGGTGCACTATCCGAACCCTTCAGTTCAAGGGAAAAGAACAGGTCCGAACTGGCTCCCCGGTCCTGATGCACGGAGGCAGCCATGACATTCGTGCCGTCGACCAGCAAGGCAGGGTCGATCTCAAACACATATGCGTTTCTTTCGTCTCCAACCGCAGTAGATGCCGTTGTTCTATACGTAATCTCGCCGCTCGGCATGTTGGTGCGGTATACTTCCTGCCCATTCAGGTAGATGACCGCTCCGTCGTCCCGAATCAAGGAAGCTTCCAGCTGTTTAATTGCAGCTGCATCGGTTACTTGGAACTCCTGACGGAAATACGTTGTTAAATGTTTGTTCCCTGCATCCGAGCCATACCCGATCCAGGTGTTCAAGTCTTGGCCTTTGCCGCTGCCTGCATACCCAAGCGGGGCAGGGGCCTTCTTCCAGCTGCTGTCATCGAAATTCGGCTCCTTCCAGGCCGTGCCTTGATCCGAGCCGTCATCCAAATAAGTCCACTGACTATCCTTCTCGATAAAATGGAGTCCAGCCGCAAGGATGGCGGCGCCTGCTGCTCCAACGTTGATGACCGCAGCGGCTTGATGAGCCCCGTCCTCTGTTGTCACTGTAACAACCGTGCTGCCTTCGGATACGCCGGTAACGAGACCATTCGCATCGACCCCAGCCACGGCAGGGTTATCTGATGACCAGATCAGATTTGGCGTAGCGGCTCCTGGCGGTGAGAGGATGGCCGACAGCTGCTCTGTTTCACCTTCCAACAGATCCAGATTCGGCTTGTCGATGCGAATGCCATCCGGCTGCACCGCCGATGCACCAACCATCGAACCCCAAGCCTGGAACTCGTAAATATTCGCTGCATACCCTCCCGTCGCAGCATCCGCCGCGCCAGGATCCGTAATGTTCAGTTTAAAATATCTTGCCTGAACAGGGACGCTCAGCGTATGTGCAGTCTCTTGATATGTATTGCCTGTCACCGTTACTGCCGGCGTCCAGTTCACATCATCGGTGCTCACTTCAATCGAATAGTCCCGGGTATTGTAGCTGTCCGGTTCACCGGCTGCTCCTGCATGAAACAGCACGAATTGGCGCACGAGAGCCTCAGCGCCAACGTCTACCTTAATCCAATACGGGTTCGCTGGATCCGGCAGGCTTGAACCTCCTGCATAGCTCCATTTCCCGCTGTTCTTGCTGCCGTCGATTGCTTTAGACGGAGCGAAGTCATCCGATATGTATCCGTTCGCCGTTGCCGTGACTCCTGCTCCGGCGAATACATTCGTATCTGTGGCTGCCACGCCAGCCATCTGCGCCGGACTGTACCCTGCTGGCAGCAGAGAGGTCAATAACATAACTATGGCAAGCACACGGCTTGTCAGCGTGATCCTCTTCTTCACTTTCTCTGTTCCCTCCTAAAACATTATAATGTTCGTACATAAGGGTACGTGCTTCTCTCCAGACATTCAATCCATGCATTGTAAAGTGACGAACAATTCTGTGTAAATATTTGAATATGCATATGCGCATTTCGAGATGGAAGGAATTTCCTTATTATGTTCGATCACAATAAACACGCTTACATTTCCAGTTGGTTGTTAGATACTATGAGAGACTTACTTATTATAGAAGGAAAAAAATAAACAGGATTAGGGGGGAGTTCGTGGGAAGGGGAACAGACGACAAACAACTATCTGACCAAATAAAAAAGCAGCGACCTTCGCTGCACGTTAATATGATTTCAATTCGTCAAAACGATTCTATGTCATATTCAATTCCGACCGATCATACTTAATGCCTGCGATAATGGTAGAGGACCGTTCGATAGATTTGACCGGAAAAGATTCGGAACCCGAATGCGCGGCCCGACCACTTCCGCAAAATTCCGCAAAATTGCTTCCACTCGGCGGGGTAAGCATTCAGACCCGTGATCCGTTTCCGTTGATCGCCCCATTCAATCTCCAGGCTCCAATGGGTTCCTTCACTGGCCCCAAGGTCCACATAATGATCATGCCAGTTAAAGATCCGGCAGTTTCGAAGGTCCTCTACGAGAGCAAGCTTGCTCTCCATTCCTGTCAGGGGCCGCGGGCTGATCTCGGCAACAATGCCTTGTTCCGATAGCTCCCAATAGATTTCTCCTGCTGCGAAATCAATCACGATGGTGCATCCGGGACCCAAGGAGCCTCGGATTGTAGCCATCATTCTCGTTAATTGCCTGTACTGATCCATCCATAGTCCCCTTCCTGATGTCATGATTCCGAGGCAGAACCCTCTCATTCTTCAAGTGAGCGATCTCCGTCGAATACCCTTGTCTATCCGAATCCGCTCAGGAATTAAACGTCTTATTTACGCAATGGGTTTCACATTTTTACGGTACGTTGATCGATAATATCGGTTGAGAAGCTCGTCCAGTTCCATAGATTGCTTAAGGACCCTCGGATGCCGCAAACCATACTGCTGCTCCATCTGATACAGCAGTTGTCTAGCATCTTCTATTCGCTGCAGCATCACGTCAGTATACATCATCGCTCGCACCTCCTCGTGTAATATTTTAGAATATAATGTAAAAATAATGTTTTTAGTTTGTAATGCATTGTTTCTGTTTATACACTAGAGTGTGCCAGTGATGGTTGTCACATCCATTCTTACCGAGTCGAACGGAATCGAATGGTTAATGTCATGTAAAGTCAATAGGGCGGGATGTAAAAAAACAAGCCATAGGAGAATGACTCCTATGACTTATATTTAGGGCTGCTAGATTCAATCTTTACTATTTTCACAGCCATTCAGAAATCTCTTGGCCGGATAATCCTTCTTGTTGGCCAAGCATGCTTATTATTCCTAAAATCAACAACCGCCAATGATGGGAGTGATTCTCTCCGTTACTGCTAGAATGATTTCCATCCCACTCCGTAGAGCTCCGAGTCGCCCAAATCCTATTAATTCTTGTTGCTGCCCTCAATCCTTCCAGCAAGTAATCAACGACGACTTCATACCGCTGCTTGTTTAAATGATAAATCGCCAGCTCAATCACAAAACGAATATAGCGATCGGATGCTACTTGTTCGTTGTAGGTGCCAGTTAGCCCTTTACCGGTAGCAAATTCAGAAATTTGCTGTTCGAACTTCTTCAAGACCGAATCGATATCTAAACCGAAACGGTTGGCCGCTTGAAGTATCTTGTAAAGTGCGGGCAATATCTCATCAGGCCTGACCTCAATGTAGGCCACATATTCAGGAAGAACTTCAACATCCCCCATCATGAGTTTGTACATATACCTATTGGCAGTTGCCCACATCTTGTATTGTGCTATGATCTGACGAGCTTCCTCTGAATCTTCTACTACCCAGTCAAGATCACTGTACAGAGATACATAACTAAGAGCCTGCTCGTACTCGCCTCGCGCATCACTAACCCCGGACCGCAACAGGTAGGAATAAATGATATATAGAAATAAAGGTTTCTTCGGTTCCTTATGCAATACACGTCTTCTCGACGTCTGATACTTGTTCCGGTATAAGATACTGGCCTTTCTCCCCATCTTCTCTGCAATTTCATCTACTTTACCCCATCGCCCGAGAGCCGCATATATATTAGCAAGGTCTTTCAATGCGTCGAGCTGGTCGATCTCATCCAAACGTTCTACAAAACCTTCAAACTTCGTAGCTGCTTGTAAATTGAGCTGTTGATTGGAGCCGACTGAAATCGAAAATAACCTGTACTGGCATAAAGCAAGCCGTTCAGAATGCTGATATTTCTCACTTTCAGCCACACATTCATAGATGATCGCTGCCGCTGATTCGTTTCCCTGTTGATACCAATCTTCAGCAGTATCGAACAATAGTGGGAGATAGATAAGACTGTCCATCATCAATTGAACAATCTTATGGATGCAATCGAGTTTGTCCAGTTCCGCACAGCGGTATAGGAAAGGGCGTAACCGACGCCAATTAGGTGAATAACGAAAGCACTCCTCAACATACAGCTCGTATAGCGCTCCCTCGGGGAGCTCCATGCCGGACGTAATACGATCGAGTTGTTGCATTGATATTGGCCGAGTACCATTAATAATAGAACTAATCGTCCCAGAGTTGGTATTGGATATCTCAGCAAAGCGATTGATGGTCAACCCCTTAGTTCGAAGATAATCCTCTAATTGTGATCGTATCGTGGTTGTTGTATTCAAATGGAACAACCTCCAACAAGACCCCACACGGAATCCATATTATGGAATAATAATTAGTTCCAGTATTACTGTTCAATTCTTGCATGTCAACTCTCAAGCTTAATTTCTATAATTTTTCCATAATAAAAAACAAGCCCCGATATCTATCGATATCGAAGCTTGTCTATCTATCTCGTCTACATATTCAGCTATAATGCCTGATTGCTTGATCCTGATTATACGAGCATCCCATTGCGGCGGCGGTAGGCCCAATGGTTGGTTGGACCATGACCGTGGCCGATTCCCAGCTCATCCTCAATCGCTGCCTGGATGAAGGCTTTGGCATCCAGAATCGCCTGCGATGGAGAGATGCCCTTCGCCAGACCGGCCGTAATTGCAGCTGAGAAAGTACAGCCTGTTCCGTGTGTATGCGTGGTCTTTACCCTTTTGCCGATCAGCTCGGTGAAGGATGAGCCGTCATAGAACAGGTCCAGCACCTGGCTGCTCCCGCCCTCTTCATCATGGCCGCCCTTGATGACAATCATCTTCGGCCCGGACTGATGAATACGTCTCGCAGCCTCTCGGCGGTCCTCCATCGTCCGAATCTTCATATCCGCCAGCGCCTCCGCTTCCGGAATATTCGGCGTAACGACCATCGCTAGCGGCAGCAGCTCCTCCTTCAGCGCCTGGATCGCTTCCATCTGGAGCAGCTCCGCGCCTCCCTTGGCAATCATCACCGGATCAACGACCACCTTCTCCCAGCCAAAATCTCTTATTTGCTCCGCTACCAGCCGTATAATCTCGGCACTGAACAGCATCCCGGTCTTCAGCGCATCGACCCCGATATCGGTGCCGACCGCATGAATTTGCTCTGCAGATGCTTCCGCCGGCAGCGGATAGACCCCTTGGACGCCGAGCGTATTCTGTACCGTAATGGCCGTGATGGCCGACATGCCATAGGCTCCCAGCTCCTGAAAAGTCTTAAGATCCGCCTGGATACCGGCACCGCCTCCGCTGTCGGAGCCCGCAATTGTCAGCGCTTTATATACCCTGTGCTCATTCATCATGATGTTATTCCCCCCGTTGCCGCATAATCCTGCACCGTCGCATGCCCGGTCAGCGAGTCCGGTGCAAGCCGGTCCAGTTCATCCAGGAAGGCTGTCTGGAAGCTGCCCGGCCCCAGACCTGTCGTGCGTGCCCCCGCTCGGGAAGCCGCTGCCCCGTAGAAGGCCAGCCCAGCTGTACCGGCAAGCAGCACGTCCGGCTCCACCGCGGCAAAGGCGCCAAGCACCGAGGTCAATAGACAGCCTGCTCCCGTTATCTTAGTCAGTCTGGCATCTCCGCCGCGAACCACCCGTAACGTGTCCCCATCTGTAATGACATCCTCCGCTCCGGTAATGGCCACGACGGTGTCCAGCTTGCGTGAAGCCCGAACTGCAAGCTCGGTATGGCCGCTGCTCGATTCGTCATCCCCTGCATCCACGCCGCGAATGCTCCGGCTCTCTCCGATCAGATGGGCGATTTCAGCCGCATTGCCTCTGACCAGCGCAACGTTGACCTCTTGCATAATTCGAAGCGACGACTCCGTACGGAAAGGGGTTGCCCCGGCGCCAACCGGGTCCAGCAAGACCGGTACGCCGTGAGCATTGGCGGATCGCCCAGCAATAATCATCGCATCGACCTGTTCACGGCTGAGCGTCCCAATGTTCAGCACGAGGGCACCGGCGATCTTGGCCATATCGGCCACTTCCTCCGGAGCATAAGCCATTACAGGCGAAGCGCCCAGCGCATAAAGGCCATTTGCCGTAAAATTCGTAACAACGACGTTGGTCATGTTATGAACGAGCGGCTTCTCATTTCGCACCTTAGTGAGAAGTCCAGAAAGCTTTTGTTCCAACAGACTCATATCATCCTGCCTCCTACATACTCAGATCGGCTGCACAGGCCGGGAGATCGCTTCCGGCATCGGCACCGGCCACGCCTCCAGCTTGTAAGCCATATCCCAGAACATATACTCCAGCTGGCAGCTGAGCATAAAATGCTCCTTCATCCGTCTGCGCTCATCCGCCGTTGCCGTTTCCGCCCAGGCATCCACCCTTTGACGGAATTTATCCGTGACGCCTCCCGCCCGGCTGCCGTAGAACTGAATCCATTCCTGGAACGGATGATTCTCATCCGGGTTCACTTCCTCCATCAGCCTGCGGCCGATTTCCAGGTACGTCCATGGGCATGGCAGCAGCACCGCCATAATCTCGCCCAGACTGCCCTCGTGCGCCACCGTCAGCATGTGACGGATATAGTGATGTGCGGAAGGCGCCAGCGGGTAACCCTGCAATTCCTCGTAACTGACGCCAGCGACCGTACAAAAATTATGATGCGGGTGAATCTCACTGTTCAGGATAAACGAGATCTGCTCGTTAAATGCCGCGATGTCCTCCCGGTTCGCACATTTGGAAATCGCGATGCCATAAATCCGCATATAGGCATTTAAATACTCGAAATCCTGCTTGACGTAATGGGTCAGCTGCTCCTTGCCCAGCTGTCCTTTGGCAATACCTCTGACAAAGGGATGTTGAAAAATAGCCTCAAAAATACCGTCCGCCTCGCGGCGAAGCTCCTCTGAAAAACGCATGTATACCCCACCTCCTGAAAAATAAAGAGCAGGGAGTCCCGTGATCACCGATTTTCGTGGACAACCAAAAAAGCCGCCCCGAAAACTGGAGCGGCTTCATCGCATAGGACCGACAACGTCAAGTGACGCTGCCATCCCGTATTATGAAGGCTCCACTTTCCTACGCTAGTACGAACTAGATCAGGTTCAAAGGGTCCAGGATATGCTCCTGTCTCAGCCGCTGACGGCTCCCCTAGTGGACTTCCTATTCTTTTGACTAATACTGTACAATAGGTTTTCTTCTGCTGTCAAACTTTCATTTGATGGCTACTGGTTTACCATTTGCCGACGCGGACTGACCGATTTCTTTTGCGACGACGAAGAATACCGAGCGGGTTCTTCTCCTTCTGTCTTTCTTCATACAGCTGCCGGACCCCGCGCATCAGCAGTTTGTATCTCATATCATCATTGTGGCTGAACTTTCTCATTTCTTCGAAATACTCTTTTGTCATGGACATCACCCTAATTACATAAGTCTATAGACCTAGGTTATAGGATGCTGCTATACAATTTCTTTACATGGGTGCCGATTCGTGTCCAAATGCAGGTCAAAGTGACGTCCGTCACAATTTTGTCATAAAGATACTCTTTACAAATAAAGGTTTTGACAATTAAAAAATGGAATATATATCATGTGCTTTATCCCAGAAGTTCGCATATCACAGCGGCGATTCGTGAGCAAGGTGCCGCACAGAAAGGAGATCGTCATGTTGAATAGCAATGAGGTCCACCCGCCGGAGTTGTTCACCGCAGCCTTTACACACAATCCTTATCCCGATTATAAAAAGCTGCGCCATGCGTTTCCGATCTACAAGGTTGTGTTCCCGAGCGGAGAGCCCGGATGGATCATCAGCAAGTACAACCATGCGGTTGAAGTGCTGAAGGATTCGCGCTTTAGCAAGGATATGGTCAAACGGTACGGGCCCGAGAGCCGCAGCGTGTTCACGAACAACATGCTGTTCTCCGATCCGCCGGACCACCGCCGTCTGCGGGGGCTTGTACAGAAAGCTTTTACTCCGAAAATGATTGCCGGCATGCGCAGCCACATCGAGGATATTGCCAACGATCTTCTGGACCAGGTGTCCGGACGCGAGCAGATGAACTTGATCGACGACTACGCCTTCCCGCTGCCGATTATTGTGATTAGCGAAATACTCGGGGTGCCGCTCGAGGACCGGGACAAATTCCGTACATGGTCCAACACCATCATCGGCTCCGGCAATGAAGACGCCGCGACTTTTCAGCAGCATGCCAAGGAATTTATCGACTATTTGCGCGATTGGTTCGCCCAGGTGCGGCAAAATCCCGGGAAGGATCTGATCAGCGAACTGCTGATGGCGGAAGAGGCCGGGGATCAGTTAACCGAGGAGGAGCTGTATGGCGTGGTCACTCTGCTGATCATCGCGGGGCATGAAACGACCGTCAACCTGATCGGCAACGGCATGCTTGCTCTCATGGAGCATCCGGAGCAGAAGGAACTGCTTCTTCAACATCCGGAATACATTCATAACGCGATTGAGGAAATGCTCAGATACAATGGTCCTGTGGAATTCAGCACCTCCCGCTGGGCCAGCGAGGATATCGACTTTCATGGCCATTCGATAGCCAAAGGCGATCTCGTTATCGTCGCCCTCGACTCAGCCAATCGGGATGAGGAGCAGTTCGGCGATGCGGATGTGTTTGATATCACCAAGGAGAAGAGCCCGCATCTTGCCTTTGGCACTGGCATCCATCTGTGCTTGGGGGCGCCGCTGGCCCGCCTGGAAGGAGAGATTGCGATCCAGACTCTGCTCAGGCGGTACCCGCATATCGCGCTCGCCGCAAAGCCGGAAGAACTGGAATGGAGGCCTGGCATGATCGTGCGCGGCGTTAAGGAAATTCCGGTCACGCTCCGCTGACCGCTCGTCGCGGCAGCAATGCGACTGCTCTAGGGCGTGGTGACGCAAAGCGGTCGCTGATCCGCACTTATGGCACAGCGCAAGGGCTCTTCCGCCAATGGGCAGTCTGACGCGCCCCGAGTCGAACCATATAGCCATCCGCCCACTCTTCCACCTGTGAAGGGATGGGCGGATTTTTTTGCATGCAACGACAAAAAAAAGCACACCCACCCCGCCGCTCCGGCAGAAAGGATGAGACGTGCTTCCATGCTTCGCCACATGAAGATTTGTACGATTGATCGTACAAATCCTATGCTAAATCCAGGGATGACAAGCCATTTGTACATGTGATGACATGTGAACATGATGCGAGAACCATCGATGCAGAGTCGTGAGAGTAGAAAATGAATGCGAGAATGTGAAAAAGCCGCCCCTGTCGGAGCGGCCGCCAGAATAACAGGACCCCCAAAATTACAACATCATATGTACGGATAACCGCTTTCGTTCGCGGGACATCTTGTCCATCATATTCAGAAAGTAAGCTCTTATGAAAGTCCCTGTCTATTCTAGTTGCCGGAGCCTTCGTTTCCCTGGCCAGCCGGCGCACCATCCGATGCCGCTACACCGTCCATGAATTCGGAAATCTGGCTGCTGTAGCGATTCAATGTTGCCGGAGATACTTCATGCTTCTTCGCCAGCTCGGATTTCGTTACTGGCAGCTCAAGCAGCGAGGTTGCCAAATGCTCGAGTGCAGCCGCGTATCCCCCTGGCTTGCGATAGCTTGGATTCACTTCCTTCGAGAAGTTGTTCCAGATCAGAAGCAGGCTGAACACCTTGAACAGCGTGTCCTCATCCTTGAGCTTGTAATCGCGGCAGATCTGCGGGAATACGCTTTCCGCAAGCTCGCGATGCTCATCAGCTTTCCAATCCAGCCATACCAGCTTATCATTCAGCATTTGCCATAGACGCTCAGCCTCTGGCTTCATGGCACTGGCCGGTTTCGAACCCGGGAACTGGATCACTTTACCGCGAACGGTATGGCGTTCCCTATGCTGATCCTTCTCCAGACAACATTTCTTGTACTTCTTCCCGCTTCCGCAGTGACATAAATCGTTTCTTCCTAGCTTTTTCATTTCCAGGCTCCTAATTAAAAGATGCTTTCCCTATTATAATAGAATTAATATGAAAATTGCACCACTCCGGGATATTGTTAAAATGTAATTTCCATCCAATTTAATGCTGGAATCTCGTTTTCGGCGGCGCAGACACCCAAAATAGTAACACAAAAACCCCATCCCCACAAACTGTAAAAGTTTCCCCCTTGTACCGCCACCCTCCCGTTAGCGGCAGTTCCGCTGTCTGTACCTGGAACCGAACGGGTACTTAAGTCCTTGAAAACGCGGCTACTTTCTGGATTCTAGGCCTTTCGGGATACCGGCCCCCCCTCACGTCCTGTCCTCTTACTGGGCTTCTGTCACCTTCGCTGCAGTCGAGAATACACTGGCCATATACCTACAGCCCGAGGAGGGATCGTGAGCATGCCTGTGTTAGACCAGAAGCTTGGCGATGTGAATGGAGACCGGATTCTCGATCTTGTCTATCTGACCGGGGACTCTCAAGCAGACAGCCCTTTTTATGAAAATATTACGTTACACATCCGCGACGGACGGACTGGCCGGATTAGCACCATCCCGCTAAAACAAAATTCAGGATACAATCCGACGATCCAGCTGGCCGATTATACCGGAGATGGTGCCAGTGACATCCTTATCGTTATCGATTCCGGCGGCTCAGGCGGTTTCATCTATGCTTACGTCTTCTCGTATCTTAACAACCAGCCCCGCTTGCTGTTCGACTATGAATTATACAATCAAGCCCATGCTTACAGCATCAACTACGAGGACGGCTACAAGGTCAGAGCCACCAGCGCTACCCCCGCTTCCACGTACATCATCGACTTAACTTATAAAGGCGAGGCTTATTTATCTGAAATCTACACCCCGGACGGAAAGCTCAAGGAGCCGATTCAGGGCGATGTGAATCCGCTTGGCGGCCTGTACCCCGTTGATTTTGACCGGGACGGACGCTATGAGCTGATGGCGCTGCAGCGAATAACGGGGCGGTATAACGCCGACGGACTCGGCTATTTCATGAACGAGCTCAACTGGAATGGTTCTCACTTCTATCCCAGCCAGCAATGGGTATGGATTACTGGCTCAGACACAGGCACAAGCAACGCCTAACATGCCGATGCGCTCCCGGGAACGCGCACGTGATGAACGGACGGCAGTACGCTGATCTGGCGACGCCCATTCCGTGCCCCGGGAGCTTCGGCTGAGTGACCCCTATAGACATCCCCGGTCCGCCGCTCGAAAGCGCCTGACAGGCGCAGAGCAAGCCTAATCGCTTCACCCGACTTACGGCCGCTACGCTATCACCAGACGCACATAGGCGAACCATGGCCGAGCATAGCCCCATAGGAATGTCCGCCGGTCTTTTCCTAGAAAGGAATCTAATATTTAACTGAGGCCTCAAATCCGGTATACTATCAAAAAATGCCAGGAAAGGGGACAAGTTATGCTGGAACAAATTCTATACAATGAAATCCCGGTTCGCCATATCGAAAAGTCGGCGGCCTGGTTTCAAGAGGTGCTCGGCCTCAAGCTTGCATGGCACATGCCGGAGGAGGCATTGGCCCAGCTTAATCTACCATCCGGACAGATGCTGTTTTTGGTAGAGACCGCTGACGACACCCAGGCTAACTTCACCAAGAACGGCGAGACACATAATGTGATCGGCTTTCAGACGCGGGATATCGAGAAGCTGTATACTCATCTGAAGGAACACAACGTTACGGTGGAGAGCATCGTTGACGACGGCGTAGGCAACAAGTTCTTGAACTTCTTCGACCCGGACGGCAACAAATTCAACGTGCAGTGTGATGCCTGATAGGTTCCTTCTCCCTGCTAACGATCCGTATTTATCCACATGAGAATTCACCATCTTCAACATCTCGGTCCATACATAACAAGCCCGCTCCCGCTTGAATTGCTCAAGCAGGAGCGGGCTCTTGTCTTATCTTGCATGGGGTCGACCGACCCCAACCATGCGGCGAAACAGCGTGCGCTGGAGAGCTGCCGCACGGGGCGAATATGTGTCTAAGGAAGCTTCACCAGCACTTCGTACTGCTGACCAGCCTCTACACCGGTGATGACGCTGCCCTCGATCAGGCTTCCGTTCACATAAATCTCCACATCGCTTACGCCAGCCTGACGCTTGAAATTCACCTTCAGCTCCGCACCGCGGAACAGGCGCGTGACGCTTGCCTCATGCCACGCCTCTGGAAGCTGCGGACGAACGCGCAATCCTTCCGGAGTGCCCTGCAGCCCGAACAGGCCGTCGATCAGGCAGCGGTACACCCATGGCACGGTTCCGGTGTTGAACAGATGGCTCGACCGTCCGGCTGTGCGCGGAAACTGTCTGTACGCACCGCGATAATAGTTCGGGATAAACACCGGCATCTGGCCGCGCTGCATAATATCATCCAGGTCCGGACCCGGAATCATTTTGCGCAGCAGACGATACGCATTCTCACGCTCGCCGACCAGATACAGCGCATAAATATAAAATGCCGCCGCATGGTTGTAGACCGCCCCGTTCTCCGCACTGCCCGGATGCTTCTGCGTGACCCGCCCAACGTCCTCGCGCATGGCGGTGAAGGAAGGCGCCAGCTTCTCCACGCCATAAGGACTTTCGAGCTGCTCGTGTACCGCCTGAATCAGCTTCTTGCGCTTGTCTTCGTCAGCGGCCCCGCTCATCAGCGCCCAGCCCTGCGGATTGATGTAAATGCGGCCTTCCTTGTCTGTGCTGATGCCGAACACAACATTGTCATCCGTAATTCCGCGCGCATACCAATTCCCATCCCACAGATAGCGGTTCGCGGTCTCATTCGTTTCATCCGCCGCTTGTCTGAACTCCCGGGCTGCCTGCGGATGTCCGCTCTGCTCGCATATGTCGGCCCATACCTTGAAGGCATACGCGGTCGCAATCGTGAGCCAGCCTGATACCCCTTTACCCTTATAGCCAACCATATTCATCGGGTCACACCAGTCCCCCTGATTAATATAGTTGAGCCCGCGGTCATCCCGGTCGCGGATCAGCCAGTGCATGGCCAGGGTAATATGCTCAAATACCGTCGCCAGCTCCTCGCTGTCCTTAAACGGCACTTTCTCTTCCAAAATGCTGTAATCATTCGTTTCGTCCAGATAAGTGCTCAGGCATACCGGCAGCCATACGCAGTGGTCGGTATGCGGAACCTGATTGATATATTTCAGCTCCGCATCCGGATGCAGAATGATGCCGTCCGGCATCGCGCCGCTTGCTTCCTGCTGCGACAGCGCCGTCAGAAAAGCGCCTCGGGCAATCGTCGGCTTGATATAGCTCATGCCCATGTTATCCTGCAGGTAATTTCGCGTCTGCGGGTCAGTCGTCAGCCGGTTCGTCACGCCGTGATAATACATCTGTCTTGGCAGCCAGTGGTTCACAAAATTGTCCAGCCAGCTGTCCGGAGTGCGAATCTGAATGCTGCCTTGGCCCTCGCCCACGTAGGCGGCGTATTCCGGCCCTGCCGCTTCGAAGCCGTCCAGACCATCGGCGTTCTGCTCTAGGAAATACGCCTTGCGTATCCCTTCAATCTCGGCCTCATTCCGGGCCGGGCCGAACAGGAAGCGGTACTGCTGCTGCTCGCCAGCAGCCATCTCCAGCCTGTACTGCATGGCGCATACCGGCGTTTCGTAGCGCGCATCTCCGCAAGGCAGCGTCTCTGCCGCAAGCGCAGACGGGGCGTGCAAGCCTCCTTCGCCCTCAAACGCCTCCTGATTCACCTCCCAGGAGACAGGCGGACGATCCGCGAGCAGATAGGTTTTGTCGCTGAAATTTTTGATTTTGTCATAGTCCTGATACTTCTGATAAGGCGTTACGGAGGAGCAGACGATGCCCTGCAGCTCCTTCACGTACTCCCCGGACTGATTCATCCAGGACATATAGCCTACGGTAAAGTAAGGATACAGGCTGAGCTTGCGCGGCTTGGAGGACAAGTTGGTCACCTTGATCTTCCACAGCTCGATCACATCGGACTTCGGCAGGCTGAGCGTCATCTCCACCGCAATATCGTCGCTGATCACCTTCCACCGAATATCATGCTTGCCCACCGCAAAGGTGTAGCTGTCCAGCTGCTTGCGGACCGGCTCATAAGGCGCCGAGAAGATGTTACCGCTTACTTCATCCTTGATATAAAGGAACCTCCCTGGATGATGCGCGTAATACGGCTGCTCCGGCTGCATGAAGGTCTTGGCCTCCAGATTGGGCGCATGCGAGTACTTCGCTGGCTCCGGCTGCATAAACTGGGCGACCGCATAGCCGCGGCAGTTCATATGTATCATCATGTTCTCATTCCATAGAAATCCCGATGCCTTCGGCATGCTGACAGGGCTGGTCAATTCATAATATTGCTGGTCTTCCGTTGCTCTGATCATCGCTTAACCTCGCTTTCAAAAGATAAAATTCCAACTTGTATACAACTAAACAAGTATACAAGTTTATCCTACCACATCTGATTTCAGAATTCATCTCTTCCTTTGCGAGAGACAGGCATAAGGCCCGCTCCCATCGGAACGGGCCCACGACAAATAGCGGGCTGCCCGGCATCACCGGCAGCCCGCTCCCTGATCTTTTTTTACTGTAACGACTATCCTCTTGTTCACGCATGGGGTGGCTATGTATAAAAGTGACCCGGCGGATGCCAATCCTGCGCGCGCCTTGCCGCACTCCTCAATGCTCAATAGGAGGAATCGGACCTGAAGAGGTTTGCGAAATATGCAGTTCAAGGTTGTCATCGATGGAAGCGTAGAAGATGTCTTCCTTCTGAATCCCTTTCGCTTGCAGCTGATCTTCCAGCCAAGCCTCGTCTTTATGGAGGTAGGACAATACTTTCTCCGAGACAGCCCCCTCAAGAATCAACGGGTAGGCTATGCCCTTCGGAGGCTCCGGCAGCCCCATATCCGCCAAGGTTACCGTCGCTTTCAGCGGCTTCTTGTATACCGACAATTTGCCGTTGGCTTCCAGTATGGCAAGCTCGACGTCATTCAGGTGGAAGATATCCTTCTCACGCAGCATCTGAAGGATGTTGTCTGTCGAATACCGAACTTTGCGCATGTTTTTCACAAGCAGGGTTCCGTCGGAAACAACCACGGTCGGCTCGAAGGTAATCCATTTGCCAAAGGTTCTGCTTTTGATGGCCCATACTGAGACCACTCGCTGCAGCAGCCCAATAAGGATGATGGCGACAGCCGTATGGATATGCTCAATCTTGGGATCGGCGATATCTGCGCCCACGACCGCACCCAAGGCGATGACAACCAGAAAATCAAACACCGGCAACTCACCAACCGACCGTTTGCCCATAAACAGCGCGATGGCCAGCAGCAAGGGGAAGATGGTTATAATACGTCCTGAGACCAGAAGAAGCTCCTTCATTACTTCCAACAACACTCAACCTGCCTTCTCGGATAATACAATCTGATACTACTCACTATTTCCAGTCGGGTTGCCGGATAAACTCGGAATAGCTACCTTCGGGGACACGAGGGCGGGCGGTGCTTCCAATCACCGGTCATCTGGTGGCCGAAAAGCGCTCTGGCCTGCCTGATGTCCTCTAGACGCATGGGAGCGACCTTCCACGCCGTTGGCCGAAACGAGAACAAGGAAGGCACTCTTCACGAGCGCCTTCCTTCATCTTGTCTGCCCATCACGACGCGCTCGCTGTCCGCAAACGGAACCGTTATCGAGCATTAGCGGGCTTTATGCTTTATGCATTAATTGATTCACGGCGCTAAACAGCGCTTTTACCGACGAGGTCATAATGTCTACGTCAATGCCGCAGCCCCAGTACCGGGTGCCGTCCGGAGCGGTGATGCCGATGTAGGAGACAGCCTGCGACTTCGAACCTGTTTCCAGGGCATGCTCGCTATAGATCAGATCGCTGTATTCAACGCCAAGGCCGTCTTGCAGCGCATGGCTGATCGCATCCAGTCTTCCGTTGCCGGCGCCTTCGATTTCCTTCACCTCATCACCGGTCCGAATCGTGACAATGGTATGAAAATCATCCTGCTCGGCAGAGCGGTATTTGACAAACTCGACAGGGGCGCTGATGTTCACATATTCCCTGACGAAAATGTCGTAAATTTCATCCGGCATCAGCTCCTTTTGCTGCCGGTCCGATACGTTCTTCACGAAATAGCCGAAGCTTTCCCGCATCTTCGCCGGAAGATCCAGCCCGTACTTCAGCTGCAGCACATAGCCGATTCCGCCCTTGCCGGACTGACTGTTAATGCGGATAATATCGCCTTCATACTCCCTGCCGATGTCCTTCGGATCAATCAGCAGATAAGGAACCGACCAATGCTGCGGCTGCTGCTCCTCCCGCCATTTCATGCCCTTGGCGATGGCATCCTGGTGCGAACCGGAGAAGGCGGTGAAGACCAGCTCGCCTCCGTAAGGATGGCGTTCGCTTACCCGCATTTTGGTCAGGCGCTCATACACGGAGATGATCTTCGGGATGTTCTCCAAGTTCAGCTTCGGATCCACCCCGTGAGAGTACATGTTCAGCGCCAGCGTCACAATGTCAACATTCCCGGTTCTTTCCCCGTTGCCGAACAGCGTGCCTTCCACGCGCTGCGCGCCGGCCAGCATTCCGAGCTCCGCGTCCGCCACGCCTGTTCCTCTATCGTTATGCGGATGCAGCGACAGAATGACATGCTCCCGGAATTTCAGATGCTCGCTCATATACTCGATCTGGCTGGCGTAGACGTGAGGCATGGACATGGATACCGTCGCCGGAAGATTGATAATAACCGGATTGTCTGCTGTCGGCTGCCATACTTCCAGCACGCGGTTGCAGATATCCAGTGCAAACTCAATTTCAGTGCCTGTAAAGCTCTCCGGCGAATACTGGAACTGGAAGTTCCCTTCCGTCTCCTCTGCGCACTGCTGCAGCAGCTTCGCACCATTCACGGCGATGTCGATGATTTCTTGCTTGGATTTGCGGAATACCTGCTCCCGCTGGGCCACAGAAGTCGAATTGTACAGATGGACCACCGCCTTCTTCGCCCCTTTCAGGGATTCAAAGGTTTTGCGAATAATATGCTCTCTGGACTGGGTAAGCACCTGAATCGTCACATCATCCGGAATCAGTTGCTGCTCGATCAGCGTCCGCAGAAAGGCAAACTCCGTTTCCGATGCTGCGGGAAAGCCAACCTCGATCTCCTTGAAACCAATATCCACAAGCAACTGGAAGTATTCCAGCTTCTCCTCCAAGTTCATCGGAACGATCAAAGCCTGGTTGCCATCGCGCAGGTCGACGCTGCACCAAACCGGAGCCTCGGTAATATACTCCTTCTGGGTCCAGTTCAAGCTGGTTTTCGGCGGCATAAAATATCCTCTTGCGTACTTTTCAACATTGTTCATGGTTATCCTCCTCTTCATCGACTTGATGCGCTGATCCTCTAAAGACCAGACATGTAAAAAAAGCCTTCCATCTCCTGCAACAGAGACGAAAGACTTTGATATCTTACGCGGTACCACTCCGAATTCATGCCAAGCGGCATGCACTCTACGGATTACGGGGCTGTCAACATCGACAAACCAGGCATCCTCCTGATGATAACGGTCAGGCTCCGGCTCCGCCTACTTGAACAAGGGGTCCAGAAGTACGGGATATCCGACTTATTGAACGCTTGCTTCTACGGTTCAGCGGGCAACTCCAAGGCGAGTTCCGATTCTCTCCACGGCTGTTTCGCACCATCCAACAGCTCTCTGTTCGTTTGAAAAATCGTACTATTCCTTCTCAACGTATTTTCACTATTTGAAGCAATGTTATATTAGTAACACGTCTGTGTCAATCCTATTCTGAATTTTATTATTTCCGTCCCGATTGCTGTTCATTGGACGAATTCAGAATTTGAGCCGTAGCAGATTGACCTCAATCCCACGCACGACTTGACAACGACATGCAGCCTTTATAATATAGGTAATATATTACCTATATTTCATTCAACATGTTAAGCGTACAGCATGCCCAGCGGTGGCCGGATACAAGATGACGAGCACGCTTCATCCTTCCACCTACTGCGGAGGTGAACCTATTAATGAGCACGCGCACAGACTTGCTTCAGCAGGCCTGCCTTCTCAAGCAGACACTGATCGACCGTCTGCTTGACGACAGCTGCCCTTCCATCCAATACCGGCTGCTGACGGAAATCGTCCCGGAATATACAGCATCGTCCGAACGAATTGACGGACTGTACGAGCGCTTACTGCGTGATGAGGAAGTAGCGCATATCCGCCAGCAGCCGCTTGGATTCATCACGCAGCGGGATGCGCATTCTGAGCACGGGCTGGAGACCTACATCCGTTTTCTTAGTGAGAAAGGCGTCCGCCCCGATCATCCGGCGCTGTCTGCCATGCTCGAGTATGTCCATGAACATCCGGATGTATTCGGTACCGGATCGCTAAGGAAGGTTGGCCGGTATCTCGATACGCTCAATCTCGGCGGCTCGAGCATGATTCGTGCCGTCCTGCTCTCGCAGTGCGGTATGGAGCATAGCCCGTTAGTCCGCAGCGAGGTTGAGAAAGCATTGCAGGCATTTGACCATGCTGCCGGTGTGGAGCATTGGGAGGAAATCGGCACGACTATTCGAGGCAAGGCGATACTGAAGAAGGGCGCAGGCTGGCCAAGCGTCTATCACTATCGGCTGCTGGCCTATACCCGATCATGGCGGACCGAGTCTCAGATGGATATCGTTGCTGAAGCAATACGCAACATTCTGCGCCTCTCGCCTATTCCCGACTGGAAGGGAGTATGGAACGGGCAGGTCATCGCACCGGGAAGTTTTGCGGTTGCCGACATGGATCGAGACTATCGCCGTTTGAGTCGGCCTCCGGATTGGATGACTTGGCTTCATCGGATGGAGCTTATGGCGAGGATGGGCGTTGTTTCAAAAGTTCATTTTTTCCGCCATCAGTTGGCAGAAGTGGTCGAAAGCCGGCTTCTTAGCGACAAGCTGCCTGACACCATCAAGTCTCACCCTTACTTCACCCGCTGGTCCCCTTATACCGGCTTGCGCCTGGAGCCAAGCTGGAGGTGCCGTTGCTGCAAGGAGCGGGACATTCGCTTCCGTCTCGTCTTGATAATTCATTACGGACTGGTGCAGTTTAGCAACCCTATAATGATTAGGAGGAATCCACCATAGAAGAACATAAAGGAACCGTATTCGCCTCGCTCTTCCTGATCGCCAATCGATTGCAAGCGCTTGGAGACCGGCTGGATCAGCATGTAACGGTCAAGCAATGGCTGCTCATCGCAATCCTGTTCAAGAGCATGCCTGCCAAGCTGGCGGTGAAGGAAATCGCCAGCATCGTGGGCGCGACGCATCAGAATGTGATGCAGATGGCCAGAAGCCTGGAAAGCAAAGGATTTCTTGAGATCAGCATCGATCCGGAAGATCAACGGATTCGAAGGATCGGGCTGACCCAGCAATGCCTGGACTATTTCCGCACACGCGAAGACAAGGAAACCGCCTTTCTGAACGACCTGTTCACCGATTTTAACGGTGAGGAGCTGGCGCAATTCCACCTGTTCATTGAACGCCTTCTGCACAATATATCCAACATGGAGGCACGGTCTTCCGGCGATGGCGCATGAGCGTCCGGCAATCCAGCCAGCCATATGCGGACTTCCGGGGGAGGAAAACAGCTGGCCTGACGGCGAATCTGCAACCCGGAAAGAAAAGACGGAAGCTGGAGGAGGCAACGTAATGCTGACAGTGGACAATGTGACGTTTCAATACAATCTGCAGACGGCGCCAGCTGCGGACAGACTCTCTTTTCAGATCGACGGCGGTACCATCTGCGGTCTGCTTGGACCGAACGGTGCCGGCAAAACGACGGCGATTCAGCTGATCCTCGGCCTGCTAAAGCCTGATCACGGCAGCATCGAGCTGTACGGTCAATCCTTGCATCGTGATCCGAAGGCATACAAATCAGCCATCGGTTATGCTTCCGGCAGCCACCACATTTACGATGGTCTGACCGGCAAGGAATATCTGAATTTCATGGCCGATATGTATGGCGTCAGCGCCACCAGAAGATCGGAAGTGTACAGCACCTTAACAGAGCAATTCCAGCTGCAGCCGCATCTGCATAAGCCGATCGGAAGCTGCTCATATGGCACTCAGCAGAAATTGTTCATCACGGCCTCCATCGTCCACGATCCCAGGCTGTGGATTCTGGATGAACCGCTGACCGGGCTTGATGTGGAATCAGTCCTTGTCCTGAAGCAATTAATGAAAAGTCATGCCGAGCGAGGCCATATCGTGTTGTTCTCATCCCATATCCTGGAGGTATGCGAGTCTTTATGCGATCGCATCCTGATCATCAAGCAGGGGAAGATTCTGCACACCTCCTTTCTTGATGAGCACGCGCAGCAAGGAGGCCGGACATTGGAAGAGCTGTATCTGGAGGTGATTCGGCATTATGAATAGGCTTCAGATCCGCAGGCTGACCCGGTGCATCCTGCTGACCAACGTGAACTTCCTCCAGGCTCGACACTGGCTGAGACAAGGAGGTATCAGCCTGCATACGACGGTGATGCTCGCGATATTGCTGATGATTGGCAGCCTTCTCATGTACAGCTATGTCAATCTGTTGACCAAAGCTTATCGGTTCTTTCATGAAGCCGGCGCGCCATCAGCCTATCTAATCGTCTTCCTCTGTGCGATCCTGCTGCTGCTCCTCCTGGCGAGCGCATTCTATACCGTTCACCTCTTCTGCTACTCCAGGGATTACACCGGGCTGCTGCATATGCCGATCGAGCCTGGCACTTTGCTGACAAGCAAGCTGCTGGTGTCGTTGCTGCTCGGCTACACGCTGGAACTGCTGCTGCTCGTGCCGGTCTTCAGCGTATACGGCAGCCATCACCCGTCGATGGGCTTCGCCGCAGCGGCTTTGACGATTATGCTGTTCATGCCTGTCATCCCATCGGTCCTGCTGGCAGTCATCGCTATGCTCGCCCTGAAGGTTTCCCAGTGCAGCATGCGCGTTCATCCCGGCTGGCTTGGGTTAGCCGGGAGCCTGCTCACGGTTACCGGCTGCGGATGGCTGACGGGAACCCTGCTTCAGGGCGATGTGCTCAGCAAATTGCTGCACCTCATCCACGGATCGGAAACCTGGCATTATGGTATCGCACTGGCCCTGTTCGCAGCCGTATCTGCATTAAGTCTTCCGCTCTACGTACTGGCTAGCAGGCGATGGTTTCGCAGCGGCTTGTACTTGCCAATGCAGCCCCGCCGGGCTGCTCCAGTCTCGGCAACAGCGACTCGCCCGTACAGCCGGCGCACCCCATTCGTGAGCTGCTTCATCAAGGAGCTGAAGCTCTTCTTCCGGGAGCCTGTATACGTGATCAACGGGCTATTCGGCATCGTCCTGCCCCCGCTGATGCTTCCCCTTGCTTTCAGCATGGGCTCTGCCGGTGAGGATGCCGGCACCGTAAGAGAGATGGTCGCGCAGGAACCCTTCTTCTCCCTGCTGCTAGCACTCGGCGTGATCATCGCGACCTCTGCCATTAATCCGGTGGCCTCCAGCAGCGTATCAAGAGAGGGCCGCCATTTCTGGATATGCCGCTTGGTTCCGCTTGCCTGGCATAGCCAGGTGTCTGCCAAGCTGGCCTTTGCTTATTCTTTATCCTGCTGCGGGCTGCTCATGAACTGCTTCATTTTCTGGCTTTATTTTGGATTCAGTCTGACACAGATTGTGATTATTTTCTCAATCGGGTCGCTATACGCTGGTCTGTGGTCGGCAATCGGTGTCTGGATCGACACCCGCCGCCCGAAGCTGAACTGGCTGAACAAGTCTGAAGCGGTCAAGCAGAATCTGAACGTCGTGCTGGCGATGCTCGTTTCATTCAGCCTGATCGGCCTGCTGTATTATCTTCTGACCTTCGCCCTGGAACACAACTGGGGTCAAGCGGCAATCCTGCTTGGGTTAGCTGCCCTGGCGACCGTCTTGAACGTGACATGGGTTCAGGGAATTGTGGCGATGTGCCGGAAGCAGGAAAGGCATCATTAATCATGATTAGAGGAGGAATTGTGTATGAAGAAGCCAACCAGAACGGCGTTGCTGCTGCTCGCCGGAACGTTTGTCATTCTGCTGGCGGTGACCTTCGTATTGCCAAGTCAAATTCCGTTTCATTTCAATGCCAAAGGAGAAGCAGGCTGGTATGCAAGCAAGTATTTCATTCTCTGCCTCACACCGGTCCCGTATTTGATCTACTGGCAATTTAAGCGCAACAAAAAATAAGACTTGTGTGAGGAGGTTGGCCATGTACTGGTTATGGATAGCCGCAGTCATATCAGCGATAATTATCAGCCTGATCATCGGAATAGCTGCACGAAATCGCGCTTACCGGGCTGGCGTAGCAGCGGAGGAAGCGCGCCTGCTTAGACAAGCGCCTCTTCCGTCATCGTTCCTTCAACCTGAAGAAGACCGGTTACGCAAGTTGCCACCGCCGGTAGCGAGATGGTTGAAGCTTACAGGGGCGCTGGATCAGACCCCCTTCAGCTCGGTGCACATTCGCCAGAAGGGCATGCTTCGCACCCAGCCGGATGGACGATGGATGCCGTTCCTGGCGGATCAGCATTCGCTGCTGGCTGCGCCAGCCTTTATCTGGAAAGCGAAGATCAGGGCAGCGCCGGGTGTAGCCATCTACGGCAGAGATCTGTACGCGGACCAGCATGCAGATATGCTGATCAAGCTGATGGGCATCCTCACGGCAGCCCATGCCCGCGGTCCTGAGGTGGATCAAGGCTCGCTGGTACGCTACCTGGCCGAGATCGTCTGGTATCCGCCGGCGGCATTGTCGCCGAATATGACATGGGAAGCGCTCGGCCCCGATGCTGCACGGGCGTCCATCTCCTATGGCGGAGCAGCCGTCTCGGGCATCTTCTATTTTCAGGAAAGCGGCGAGCCTGTCCGGTTTGAGGCGCAGCGCTACATGGACGCCGGTGGAACCTTCCGCCTGGAAGCGTGGTCGGTCAGGATGGAGGCGTACAGGAAATTTCAGGGCATCCTGGTCCCGTCCCGCGGCGAGGTCAGCTGGCAGCTGGAGACAGGGCCGTTCCACTGGCTGCACTTCGAGGTCACCGATGCACAGTTTGGATGAGATCAGGAACAAGCGACAGCATAAGCAGAGCGATGGTGCCTGCACAGGTCCAGCGCTCTGTGTTCAAACCTGTAGGAACGGATACATGTAGGACCCGCTCGTTCGCCCCCTCTACCCTTTAAACATCAGCCGGATCGCCACAAGGAACAGGCATACCGACAAGATCCGGACAATGATGAGCCCCGGGATCCTCGAGGCGAGCCTCGCCCCGATTTGTCCCCCTGCCAGCGCGCCAACCGCAAGCCAGATGAACGTGCCCCATAACACATGATCCAGCACGACATGGGAGATGGTGCCCACCAGCGAGGAGAGCAGGATTGAGAACATGGACGTTGCGGTCGCGATATGCGGCGGAAACGCCAGAAACAGAATCATGGTAGGCACCATCACCGAGCCGCCGCCAATGCCGAACAGGCTGGAGATAAAGCCGACAAAAAACGCCACCCCCGAGCCGAACCACAGATTGAACGCATAGCGATGCTCCAGGCCCGAGGCATCGATGAAGCTCCTGGTCACCGTCGGCCGGAGAAATCCACCCCGGCTCTCAGTAGGCTTAAAGTTGATCACGATGGCCATCAGCATGAGGAACAGCCCCAGCGCGATAAAAAAGACGCGGCTGTCCACAATACTCGTCGTCCAGGCACCCAGCACGGAGCCCGGGATCATCGCCACCGAGAACGCCAGGCCGCTCCGGTAATCAATTCGCTTTTGTCTGGCATATGCCCATGTGCTGGAGATCGCGCTGACGAACAGAACCGCCATCGACGTGCCCGAAATCTGGGGCACCGGCACCGTATACATAAGCGCCAGCACCGGCACGATGATAAATCCGCCGCCAAGGCCGGCAATCGCCCCGCTCACCGCGGCCAGCATGCCGACCAGCACCAGCAATACTTGTTCCATATGTATGTCATCCCTTCCTTACAAACGATCTGTTATGATATAGCCCTCATCAAGACCGGCCTCCCGGAAGCCGGCCATATGCCGCTCCTGATACCTAATCGGGTGCGCAGCCCCGATGAGAATGATGTTTTGCATATCGGTGCGGCGATCCGACAGAAAAAAAGCCTTCGTATAAGCAAACACCGTTTGCAGCGTCGTATGGATTGCACGGATATAAGGATCTTTCGTCCCGCGTCCAATCAGGTTCATGATGACAGCCCCCTGATCATGCAGCTTCTCCGACGCCATCTTGAAAAACTCTGCCGAAACCAGATGCCGCGGTGTCCCTTCCTTCGTAAAAGCATCCACGATCATATAATCGAGCGTATCCGCCGCCTCCCGCTCCAGCAGCTCGCGCCCGTCGCCTATCCTCACAGATTCAGCTTCACTTCCAAAATAGATGCAGGCCAGCTCCGCCACGAGCGGGTCCACCTCGGCTGCCGTCATCCGGCGGCCGGCATAATGGCGGACAATCGTCCCGATGCCGTGCCCGATCAGGAATGCAGCCTCAAAATCCGGATGGTTCGCATCCATCAGATGAATGATCGCCCTTGGATACTCAAGAACGATCCGCGCCGGATCATCCAGATCCATCGCCCCCTGCACCGCCTGATCGGAGAACTCCAGCACACGGTACCGCCCCTTGACCCCATACAACTCCGCTGTATCATAGACCTTCAGTTCACGAACATCACTTATATCGTGTAACAAAATGCGCACTTTCGTTAATCCCCTTCAATTATCGCTCACTTACGCAGGAATGATTCTCCCAGCGGGACCGTTTGCTGTGGCCGGTCCACCCCATGCGGCCTTGCCGTTTGTTAATGCAGTAATCATATTGTACACCATTCCCGGGCCCGGGCATCGCCAAACCAACAAATTCATCCCGGCTGAACCGATAACAGCACCAGAAGGACCCCACTCCCGCACATCGCAGGAGCCGAGGTCCTTCCCGTTTGCCACTCAACATCCTCCAGGTATCTCACCTGGCACCGCTGAATCAGCAACTACAGCCGATTTCGATGAAACCTGCCGCCGCAATTGATCTCGGTTGAAACAGCCGAGGGCGAGCCTTCCCGGCTTAAATCACTTCCAGCCCATCGTTGTCCGGCAGCGGCGGATGAGGCGCATGCGGCTCCGACTGATACCAGAAGCTGACGGACGCAATGTCATCCTGCAGCGGCAAGTACCGTCCGCCCGAGCGCCAGCCAAGCGCCTGGATGCTCACGCGCAGATCGGTCTCAAAGCGAATCGGGTCCAGCACATGCCAGCGATACATGCCAAAGCGCTGCTGGCTCCGGTACAAGCCGTCCGGCTTGATCAGCTGATGAAAGCCCAGATAGGCGGTGGAGTATGTGGCGTACTCGCCCCTTGGCTGCTCGAAATTCCAGGCCCCGCCGAAATAATCCTCTGTGCCCGTACCACAGATTGTCGGAAACTCCCGGTCTCCATCCATGTAAAATTTAATCTCCCCTTCACCCCACCAGCCGCTGTTGTTCACTTGCCAGGCCAGATAAGTACCGACATAATGCCCCTTGCCCCGGACGCCATCCAGCAGCACATGTACATCCTTGTAGCGAAGCGGGTTGCTTCTTCTCCACTGGGCATGAAAATAAGCCGCATCCTCGGGCACCGAGGTCAGCGTATAATCGATCTGATAATACAGCACGACCTCTCCAGGCATCCGGTTCTCCACCGTGATCAGCGCCTTTCGGCGAAACGGCATCACCCAGTAGCTGTTCATACCGCCAGCCGGGTTCACCGCCACTGGCAAGGAGTTCACATTGCTGCGCTCACACCAGCCGTTACAGAAGAAATCCCCCAGCGGCGTCTCCACGCTCGGCTCGCTCTCCCCGTCCCAATACATCCGCACAATCAGATGCCGCCAGCACTCCGGCGCGCAGGTCAGCCAGATATGCTGAATGGCCCCGGGACCATCGATCTCCGCCATCGTGAACACCTCGCCCGCCGGGATCATGACCGATGGCGACACCTTCCAGCCTTGGCCCAGATCGCGCGCAGGTCCCGCACCTGTTCCTTCCGTGGCCATGCCGCCCTGCCCTTTCGCTCCCGTAAAATTTTCCGCGCTGATGGATCTTGTCTTGGCTGCTGACAGTCGATACAAATTGCCCAAGCCGACATCCAGTCCGTTAAATTCGCTCATGCTCATCGCTCTCCCTTGTGTTCATATCATGGTATTCGTCCTGCTTCATCTTCAGCGTTCCGTTTATTCACCAACGTGTACACCTTGGATTGTAGCGAAGACAGACGCCCCTATTCGATGTTAGGACTTGTGATTTGTTGTCCATTCTTGCTATTGTGGGATCATGAAACAAGCGACGGATTGAGTCTGTGACGGAATAATTGCATCCGATCTTGCGAATCAGGAGGAAACGATGAACCATCTGCCGATGCCGCCGACGATTCAGCGCCTGATGCGAAGCCTGTCCCCGAACGTTCGCAGAGCCTGGAACCACCGGGTAGACAGGATGCGCCTCGCGCCGAGAATCATTTTTGACTATGAGCTGCTGTACGTGGAGCGAGGGGAGCTTACGATCCGCGTGGAGAATGAGACATTCCTTGCCGAGCCGGGGGATATTCTGCTCTTCAAGCCGGGGCTGGAGCATGAATTTGTCATGTCCCGGGGGGAGTGCTGGATGCCCCATATTCATTTTGACGTGCTGGATTATGCGGATTACGAAGCGGTGCCGATTCATTTCAAAAGGCGCAGTGAGTGCAGCGAGGAGGAATTGGCCTGGCTCCGCCCCGACATTCTCGGCTCCGCCCTCGGCTGGCCGAATGTGATCCGCATTCCGAATCATGCCGAGGTGTTTCACACCCTGATGCAGATCATCCACGCCTACGAGCGGCGCGATCCCGATTATCCGCTGCTGCAGAAATCGCTGGTGCTCCGCATCCTCTATCTGATTCTGAAGGGGCTTCGGGCCGCCGACAACGCTCACCTGACGATGCACCAGCGGGCGATGGAGCGGGCCGTTACGTATATTATGGAGCATTATAACGCCACCATTCCGCTGGAAACCTTGTCCAAAATGGCCGTGTTGAGCGTGTTCCATTTCTCCCGCCTGTTCAAGCAGACATTCGGTGTAAGCCCGCATCGGTTTCAGATACGCTATCGTATGGAGAAAGCCAAAGAACTGATGATGTTTCATCACCATCTGTCCTTGTCTACGATCGCCGAGAAGGTTGGCTACAGCAATGTGCATTCGTTCAGCAAAGCCTTCAAGCAGGCCGAGGGCATGTCTCCACGGCAATTTCTGAAGACGCACACCAGCCCTACGTGATCGCGATCGGATCAGCCGGACAGATTACGACAGCATCGGATCACGATGAATGAGATCAAGAAAGAGGACACCCTGCGCAGCTTGCTGTGCCTGGTGTCCTCTTCTCCTCTTCGGGCTGGGGCCGCTCAAGAGCCCTTGTTCTTCCCTCTGCGCCCCGACATTCGCGGCGTCCCTTGCTGTATGTTCACAATTTGCTCCGCTGTGGCTTCATCCGTAATCAGCATGTTGATGTAACCGCCCTTCAGCGCCGCTATAATACAATCGATTTTATGAAGTCCGAATGCCATGCCTACCACCGTCTTCGTCTGCTTCAACTGCTCCAGCGGCAGCCCGATCACCTTCCGGTTGATCGGATGGCTGCTCACCTCGCCGCTGCGGGTGATGAACCGGGAATTGATGTCGGCAACCACCTCCATCTCCTTCAGCTCGGCCAGCACCTGCTCGTTGAGGTAGCCGGATCTTTCCATCGTTGACATCGAATACGGGTTGCCGATCCCGACAAGCGCCACGTCGATATGCTCTCCCTCCTGCAATACCGAGGAGATGTTGGGCAGCTGAATGATCTGCTCCTTCAGCTCCTCCGTCTCCACGACGGCAGGCGCATACAGCGTTTCGCAGCTGACGCCGAGCTTCTTGGACAGCTCATACGCGATCTGGTTGGAGTGCATCTCATTGCGGGCATTCCCGGTGCCGCCGACAAGCGGAATGACCTTCACATTCTCCTTCTTCTCCAGCGGAAACTCCCGGACCATATGATAAAGCGTATTCCCCCATGACACCCCGACGCGGTCCCCGTTGCGGATCAGCTTCAGCACGAACTGGGCCGCTGCTTTTCCGACGGCGCTCGAGATCAGCTCCTTGTTCAGGTCCTTCGTCGGCACCACCAGCACTTGCGTCAGGCCGAAGAGCTGCTCCAGCTCCTTCTCCAGCTTGGATACCTCATGGTCATCATCGTGAATGACAATCTCCACAATCCCTTCGTCCCGAGCCCTTTGCAGCATCTTGGAAATGACGGGTCTGGACACGCCCAGCTGCGCAGCAATCTTCTCCTGCGTCCAGGATTCGTAATAGTACAGCCTGCACACCCTTACCATGTTTTTGCGTTCTTCTAGGTTCACAAGTCGTCCGCCCTTTTACATTCTTTGGTACAACTTCAAGTCGTTTTGCAATTACAACCCCCACTATAAAATGGCACTCCGGGCATAGTCAAGCGACGGGACTCCCCGCGTTCAGGCGTTTACACAAAATTGACAATAGCTTGACACAGCAATAACAGAGCCTACTTACAATTGTAACCGTGCAGAACAAATGTAACAACATTGGGTCATGAACAAGAGGTGTGAGGCATGAATGTAAAAATTTTAGGCTATTGGGGAGGATACCCGTCGGCTGGCGGCGCCACCGCCGGCTATCTGGTTACGACGGAGGAAGGACAGATCCTGCTGGATTGCGGAAGCGGCGTGATGAGCAGGCTTCCGTATGAAACGAAGGTTGAACATTTGTCCGGTGTCATTTTATCGCATTTGCACTATGATCACATGGCGGATCTCGGCGTGCTTCAATACGCGGCAGCCGGCGCAATTCGCAACGGCCGAATGAACCACCGGCTGAAGCTGTACGCGCCAAGCGAGCCCGTCGATATGCACAGCAGGCTCTACGGCGAGCATACGGAGGTGCATACGATTGATCCGGCGACCACCATCAAGCTGGCCGGAGCCGAGATCGAATTCGTTCCGGTGCAGCACACGATTATGTGCTATGCCATCCGCATCACCTACCGGGGGAAGGTGCTGGTCTACTCCGGCGATACCTCCTACTGCGAATCCTTGATCGAGCTGGCCAGAGATGCGGATATTTTTCTGTGCGAGGCGACGATCTGCGAAGGAAGTGTGCATACATCAGGTCAAGGTCATATGGATGCCCAGCAGGCTGGGATGATCGCCGGCAAGGCGAATGTGAAACAGCTTGTCCTCGTTCACCTTCCGGGTGACGGCAACCTTGAATATATGCGCCAGGAGGCGAGCCGGGTGTTCCACGGTCCGGTAGCCATTCCCGAGCCGCTCAGCATGTACACCATTTAAGTGAATGTTAACGGAGGATTGATCGATGTATAAATTGCTTGCGCTGGATATGGACGGCACGCTGCTCAACTCGGACAAGATGATTACACCGCAGACGATGGCAGCGATCCGGCAGCTGATGCGGGCGGGCGTGAATGTCACCATTGCCTCCGGACGCTTCCCGGCCTCCGTCTGGCTGCACGCCCGGGAGGTCGGCATGAATTTCCCGCTGGTCGCGCTGAACGGAGCGGTGACGATTGATGCCGATACCGGCCACTTGCTGGACGGCACTCCGCTTCTGCCGGAGGATGCTCTGACATTGCTCGACCTGGCGGAAACCGCCGGGGCCTACATTCATTTCTACGGCTTCAATGTGCTGTATGTGCGGGAGCTCAATGACATGAACCGGCGCTGGCCGCTCCACAATGTTGTCGTCAGGGCTAACCGGGAGCTGAACGAAGTGAATTACCGGGATCAGACGATGCTTATCCGCGTGGAGGACGTGGGCGGAGATTACCGGAAATTTATCCGCAGCACCGGTGATCCGATCTATAAAGCAGCGGTCATCTGCCACGACCAAACGGCCCGTGAACAGCTGTACCAGGCGCTGGAGCAGCAGGGACGCTATCAGCTGTCCCGGACAGGCAGCCTGCGGTTTGATGTGAACGCGGCCGGGGTCACCAAGCGCGGCGCGCTGGAACGGCTATGTGCCGCCCATGACATTCCCGCGAGAGAGGTTGCCGCTGCCGGCGATTATGACAACGATCTCGACATGCTGCAGTGGGCCGGACTCGGCATTGCCATGGGCAATGCGGAGCCCCATGTGAAAGAACGGGCTGCGGTCGTCACCGGCAGCAACCGGGAAGACGGCGTAGCCGAGGCCATTCATCGCCATCTGCTGCTGAAAGCCACAAGCTGATGCCATGATTCATTTTTACACCTTATATACAAAAACGAACGAACCAAAGGAGAGATCATCTGTGAAACCATTAACGAAAAAAGCCATACTTCCCCTTCTGGCGGGCATGCTCTTATTCAGCGGCTGCGGCAATCCCCAGCCTGCTGCCACAACCGGACAAGACAGTGCCGAAACACCACCGGCCGCAACAACTGAAATTTCGGGCAATCTGTCGTTCTATACTTCACAGCCGGAAGAGGATGCAAGCAAGCTGGCTGCCGCATTCAATAAGCACTACCCGGATGTGAAGATTGATATTTTCCGCTCCGGTACCGAGGAGGTAACGGCGAAGATCCAGGCTGAGCGCCAAGCGGGCAAGGTTCAGGCCGATGTGCTGCTGCTTGCCGATGCGGTTACGTTTGAAGCGCTGAAGAAGGAAGACATGCTGCTCTCTTATAAATCGCCCGAGCTGAACCACATTCCGGCTGAGCTGGCAGATCCGGACGGCATGTATGCCGGCACCAAGGTGATGGCTACCGTCCTGGCTACCAATACCCAGAAGGTATCGAGCACGCCGGATTCCTGGCAGGTGCTGACTGCGCCGGAAAGCAAAGACGCCAGCATTATGCCAAGCCCGCTGTACTCGGGCGCAGCCGCCTATAACATCGGCGTATTCAGCCGTACCGATGGCTATGGCTGGGATTTCCTGCAGCAGATGAAGGACAACGGCATGGCTGTCATTAAAGGAAACGGCGCTGTCATGCAGGCTGTTGCCAGCGGCGAGAAATCTTACGGGCTTGTTGTGGACTACATGGTTGCCCGCGAGAAAGCGAAGGGATCGCCGGTAGAATTAACGTACCCTAGCGAAGGCGTTCCGGTCATCACCGAGCCGATCGGCATCATGAAGGATGCTGCGAATGTGCCGGCCGCCCAGGCGTTTGTCGATTTCGTATTGTCCGAAGAAGGACAGAAGCTGGCCGCAGAGATTGGCTATTCCCCGATTCGGGAAGGCATCGCGCCGCCGGAAGGACTTAAGGGAATCGCGGACATGAAGATTCTCTCTGCCGATCTGGCGCAGCTGACAGACGAGCGTGAAGCGGACAAGCAGCAGTTCATCCAGGTGTTTGGTGAGTAACAACATGGAACCGGCATGGATGGAAAATACAAACGCTAGCACGATCGCACTCCCAAAGACCGGAAAAGGGCGCAAGTCCCTTTCCGGTCTGCGGAAGCTTCTGAACCTGAGGCTGCTCGCCAGACTGCTGGGCGCAGCGGCGGTACTGATCTTCTTTGTATATCCGATCCTGAAGCTGATTCTTCTCAGCTTCCAGGGAGAGCATGGCCTGACACTGGACCATTACGCCAACTTGCTGCAGCAGGACCGCTTCTGGTCCACCCTGCGGAACACGGCGGTGATCGTCATCGGCTCCACCGTCTTCTCCCTTGTGCTTGGCACCGCATTCGCCTGGATTGTCGCTTATACCGACATCCGCTACAAGGGGCTGCTGCATATGGCGGTATTGCTCTGCTTTATTCTTCCGTCCTATGTTCTGACCTTGTCCTGGTCCTCCTTCATGGGCGCACAGGGCTGGGTTGCCCAAGGGCTTCGGATGATTCATGCTGACCTAACGCCATGGAGCATGTACAGTATGGGCGGCATCATATTTGTGATGGGCATTCATCATTTTCCGCTGGTATATCTGTTCACACTGGACGTATTCCGCAAAATTCCGCGGGACCTGGAATGGGCCGCCCGCGCCGGGGGGGCCGGCAGGCTGAAAACGATCCGGCAAATTACGCTCCCGCTGGCGCTGCCGGGGCTTACGGCCGGAGGGCTGCTCGTCTTTCTGGCTTCCCTGGACAACTTCGGCATTCCGGCTTTCCTCGGATCGCCGGTGAACATCTCGGTGCTCAGCACCTTGATCTATGAGGAGATTATCGGCTTCGGGCCATCGGCCTTTGCCCGCGGCGCTTCCCTGTCCGTCATGCTCGGCGTGGCGGCGGTGATCGGCAGTCTGATCCAATGGATTCTGCTGCGCAAAAGCCACGCCTCCGACACGATCCAGCCAGACCATGCGCCCCGCTATGCGCTAGGCAAGATGCGCAAGCCGCTGTCGGCGGTGCTGTGGGGCTTCCTGCTGCTGGTCACGGTCGTGCCGCTGGCCTCGATGGTGTCCATGTCCCTCAAGCGGGCCTACGGGCTTGGCCTGACGCCTGCCAACTTCACGCTGGATAACTATCGCTACATTCTGTTCGAGAATGAGCGGGTATGGCAGGCGATCCAGAACAGCCTCGTGCTGTCTGGCGTGACGATGCTGGTCTGCCTCGTGCTCGGCTGCGGATTCGCCTATATGCGGGTGCGCAAGCCAACCCGCTTCAATAAAGCGGCAGAGCTTGCGACGGCCGTCCCTTACACCCTGCCTGGCATCGTGTTTGCCCTGTCCATGATTCTCGTCTGGATGGAGCCGATTCCGGGCTGGAATCCCGGCATTTACGGATCGATGACGATTCTGTTCATCGCCTATATATGCCGCTTCCTGATTCTGCAGATTCGTTCCGGCATTACCTCCTTCATGCAGCTCGACGCTTCGATGGAGGAAGCTGCCCGGGTCTCCGGCGCAGGCGCGTGGCGCAAATGGACCGCCATCCTGCTTCCGCTGCTGCTGCCCGGCATTCTGACCGGCGGGCTGCTGGTCTTCTTGACCGCGCTGACCGAGCTGACGGTATCGGCGCTGCTGTATGCCTCCGGCTCGCAGACGATTGGCGTCACCATATTCAGCTTCGAGCAGGCCGGCAACACGCTTTACTCGACCGCCTTGTCCAGCCTGATCGTCCTGCTGATTGGCATAGGCGGAGCGGGGCTGCTGCTCGTTCAGCGCTGGGCCGCGCGCAAGGGCTTTAAAGCTTAATGAACAATGAAGTGAACGGAGGGTGTCATCGATGAGTATAGAGATCAAGCATGTGAGTAAATCCTTCGGCAGCTTCGAGGCGTTGAAGGATATTCAATTAACGATTCAGGACGGGGAGTTTGTGGCCATACTCGGCCCGTCCGGCTGTGGCAAAACAACGCTGCTGCGCATTCTGGCCGGATTCGAGCAGCCCACCAGCGGCGAGGTTCGGATGGAGGGCCGTGTCGTGGCGGGCGAGCATACGCTGCTGCCGCCGGAGAAGCGGCGGATCGGGATGGTGTTCCAATCGTTCGCGCTCTGGCCGCATATGAATGTGACCGAGCACATCCGCTTCCCGATCCGGACCCATAAAGCCACCCCTGCCCGTATTAAAGGTCAGGAAGAGGAGCGCATCCGGCAAATTCTGGAGCTGACCGGACTGTCCCATCTGGCTGCGCGGATGCCACACGAGCTGTCCGGCGGTCAGAAGCAGCGGGTCGCGATTGCCCGGGCTTTGGCTCCCGAGCCTTCCCTGCTGCTGATGGATGAGCCGCTCAGCAGCCTCGACGCGATGCTGCGCATGGATATGCGCCGCGAAATCCAGCAGGTCCACCGCCGAACCCGATCGGCCATCGTCTACGTCACCCATGATCAGGGGGAGGCGCTGGCCATGGCTGACCGGATCGTGGTCATGAAGGACGGCCGCATCGAACAGGCCGGAACGCCGCAGGACATTTATTTGCGGCCGGAGACCGAATTCGTCGCCAAGTTTGTATCCAAGTCCAATCTGGTGCAGGGCAGCTGGAGCGGCAACCTGTTCACGCCGGAAGGCAGCAACACCGCCTGGAACGGTGACGGCATTGCCGATTATTTCAAAGCGAGCGGTCTATATCCTGTGCGCCCCGATCAATTTCTGCTCCAGCCAGACGGCACGGAAGGCATTCCCGGTGAAGTCGTCAACGTCCAGTTCCAGGGCAAGGAGTTCCACTACGATATCCGCAGTGATGAACGGAACTGGGAGGTCATCTCCCCGGTGGCGCTGCGTCTGCATGAGAAGGTCCGGCTGAATCTGGCGGACAGCGCCGAGCCGCTGGGAGCGTGAATCGGGTGAACAAACCGCAAGGAAAACTGGTCCTGTTCGACATCGACGGCACGCTGCTGGACCGACATAATCGGATTCCGGCCTCCGCCAAGCGCGCCATCTTCACCCTGAAGGAAGCCGGGCACACTGTGGCGCTTGCTTCCGGACGCTCCCCGTTCATGCTGGAGCATCTGCGGCGGGAGCTGGGGCTGCATTCCTACGTCAGCTTTAACGGGCAATATGTCGTGCACGAACACCGGCTGATCTACAGCAACCCGATCGGGCCGGAGCTCGTTGCGCAGCTGGCCGCCTTCGCGGCAGAGCGGGAGCATCCGCTGGTGTACCTCGATGCGGAAGGGATGCGCTGCAATCAGCAGCATCACCCCTATGTCGAGCAGTGCATGCGCTCGCTGGATGTCCTCCATCCAGAATGCGATCCTCGGTACTACGAAGGCAGGCACATTTACCAGACGATGCTGTTCTGCACGGAGGAACATGAGGCGATGTTCCGACTGGCATTTCCGGACCTGCATTTTGTCCGCTGGCATCCCTGCTCGATGGATGTATTGCCTGCGGGAGGTTCGAAAGCGGCCGGCATTAAAAGGCTGATCGCCGAAACCGGGTTCAGGCCGGAGGATATTTACGCTTTTGGCGACAACTATAACGATATGGAGATGTTCCGGTTCGTCGGGTGCAGCATCGCGATGGGCAATGCACCGAAGGCTGTCAAGAAGCTGGCCGCCTTCGTCACCTCCGAGGCGGAGCAGGACGGCATCTGGCATGGACTGCGATGGGCGGGACTCCTCTAGGCGTTCATGCCGTTATCCCCCCGTGCCACGTGCCGCCCGCCGCACTGGACCGGAAACAACCGGTTGATCACAGGCTGCACCATAGCTGTCCCCCAAGCGCTGGCTGCCACCATAAGCCGCAATATAAAAAAAGGACTTCATTCCCACCTGTACCGTGGAATTGAAGTCCTTTGTATATTCTACAGGAGCATCCAGCCGACGAGTCCGGCCAATATGCCGATCACCACAACCGAGGATGCAGTGAATGCCAGCACCTTGCCTGGAAAATGCTTCGCCAGCATCAGCAGTGAAGGCAGGCTGATCGCCGGCAGTGTCATCAGCAGCGCCGCTGCAGGGCCAACGCCCATCCCCATGTCCATGAAGGACTGGATAATCGGAATTTCGGCAGCGGTCGGGATGACAAACAGCATGCCTGCAATGGCAAAGCCGATAATGGCCAGCAGACTGTTCGAGCCCGCCCCGTCCATCGCCGGGAACAGCCACGCGCGGAATGCGCCGAGCATCAGCACGACCAGCACATACGCCGGAATGACCGATATGAACATGCTCCACATCGCCTTGCCCCAGCGCACATACATCGGCTGCTCCGGCTCGTTGTCCTCCGGAAGCGCAGCCTGCACCTGCTGCGGCACGAGTTCATTCGGCGCAAAGCGGTTCGCCAGATAGCTGACCCCGAACGTAAGCAAGAGGCCAAACACCAGGCGCAGCAGCGTGAATTCCCAGGACAGCACAAATGTCATGAAGATCAGTGTTGCCGGGTTAATCGTCGGGTTGCCAATCCAGAAGGCCAGGCTTGCCCCTATCGACGCCTTCTTCTTGCGCAGCCCGACAGCGAGCGGAGCGGCGCAGCAGGAGCACATCATCCCGGGCAGGGAGGCCAGACCGCCGATAGCGGTGCTCTTGAAATTGGCTTTGCCGAGCATATCCAAAAGCCACTTGGAAGGCAGCAGCACCTGCACGAGCGAGCCGAGCAGTATACCGAGCACAGCCGCTTTCCAAACGGCTTTAAAATAAGCCGCCGCATATTCCCAGGCGGCGCTCCATGAAGGCGCCGGAATCGTATCGCCGGCACCGGTTAGTATCGACGAGCCGATCGAATGCGTGGTCGCAGACGTGATGGCTTTGCCATAATACGGCCACCATTTTACATACAACAAGCCAGCCGCAGTGATCACGATAAAGAGCAATGCAAACAGCAATGTCTTTCGATTGAAGTGACCGGACGGCTTGGTGGTTTCCACACTATGCATTTCCTTTCCCTCCGGTAAGAACAGTAATAGATTGATAAGAACGGATAGTATTATATCACAAGCAAACGAGGTTTTTACTATTATTTATTGGAGGAGTATAATAGTGACTTGGGTAAGTGTATGCCCAGTTCCTATTGAAAGGAAGTTGTGATGATGTCACTTCAAAATCATATAAACAACGTCAAATTGACGTCTCTATCCTCCAAAGGCGGCTGCGGCTGCAAGATCGGACCTGCCGACCTGGCGCAGGTCATCCGGAGCCTTCCGCCTGCCGAGCCGAATCCGAACCTTCTGGTCGGCCTGGACACCAGCGATGACGCTGGGGTATACAAGCTCAACGATGAGATGGCCATGGTGCAGACGGTCGATTTCTTCACGCCAATCGTCGATGATCCGTATGCGTTCGGCCAGGTTGCTGCCGCCAATGCCATCAGCGATATCTATGCGATGGGAGGCACGCCGCTGACCGCACTCAACATTGTGGCCTTCCCGATCCATACGCTGGACAAAAGCATTCTGTCCGACATATTGCGAGGCGCGGGCGACAAGCTGAAGGAAGCTGGCGTCACGCTCGTTGGCGGACACTCCATTGACGACAAGGAGCCGAAATTTGGCCTGGCTGTGACCGGGCTCGTGCATCCGGACAAAGTGCGGACTAACGCCGGCGCGAAGCCGGGAGATCAGCTGATTCTGACCAAACCGATCGGGGTCGGCATTCTGACCACCTCCATCAAGAAGGATCAGCTCAGCGAGGAAGAGATTCAGCGCGTTACCACCGTCATGTCCACGCTGAACAAAACGGCGGCCGAGACGATGGCGTCCTATGACGTGCATGCCTGCACGGACGTTACGGGCTTCGGCCTGCTTGGACACGCCTCGGAGATGGCCAAGGGCAGCGGCAACGGCGTTGTCATTGAGCAGGCGCTCGTCCCTCTGCTGCCGCGTGTTCGCGAGCTGGCCGAGGCCGGATTTGTGCCGGGAGGAACGAAGAACAATTTCGCCCATCTCGAGGGATCGGTGACGTTCCCGGCTGATATGGATCCGCTGGATCAGTATATTTTGTGTGATGCCGTGACATCCGGGGGCCTGCTGATTGCCGTGGACGGCAGCCAGGCCGAGGCGCTGCTTGCCGATCTGCTGGCAGCGGGCGTCGAAGCGGCGCGCATCGGGGAAATTACAGCAGAGCATCCAGGGCACATCGTCGTCCGTTAAGGACTATTATAGAGGGAGCGATAACACTTGATTCACGACATCTCTGTTGAAGAACTGCTACAACTTCAGAAAGACAATAATCTGCTTCCGATTGATGTCAGATCGCCGTCCGAATATGCTGCTGCAACGATTCCGGGCAGCATCAACATCCCGATCTTCAACGACGAGGAGCGGGCCGAAATCGGCACCTTGTACAAGCAGGTGAACGTACAGGCGGCCAAGGAGCGCGGACTTGAGATCGTGTCAGCCAAGCTGCCGGCATTTATCCGCGAGTTCGCGGCCATTCCGCAGCAGAAGGCGGTCTTCTGCTGGCGGGGAGGCATGCGCAGCAGAACGTCGGCCACCGTCCTCTCGTTAATGGGCATCAAGGCCTATCGGCTGACGGGCGGAATTCGGGCGTACCGCAAATGGGTCGTTGATCAGCTGGCCAGCTATGAGCTCCAGGCCCCTGCTATCGTCCTGAATGGCCATACCGGATCAGGCAAGACGGAAATCCTGCGCCAGCTTCAGCAGGAGGGCTACCCTGTGCTTGATCTCGAAGGCATGGCGGGCCACCGCGGATCGGTGTTTGGTCACATTGGCTACGCGGCCCGTAACCAGAAGACATTCGATGCCCTGCTGCTGCAGGAGCTGCTTCAGCATCAGCAGGCACCCTACATGCTTTTTGAAGCCGAAAGCCAGCGCATCGGGAAAGTGGCCTTGCCTGAATTTTTGTTGACCAAAAAAGAACAAGGCACTCATCTGTGGATCGACCTTCCGATGGAAGCGCGCATCCGTCACATCATCGAGGATTATAAGCCCGAGCAGCATGCTGAAGCGTGCATGGAGGCATTTCTGCGCATCAAGGAGCGGATTCATACCCCGATCGCGGCGGAGATCCAGCGTCATCTCGAGAGCAGCCAATATGAGGATGCCGTGGGCCTGCTGCTGCAGTATTACTATGATCCCCGCTATGAGCATACCGCGAGCCACTATGACGGTGACAAGCGCGTCACGATCCAGGCGAACTCGGTCATGGAAGCCGCTGGGCGGGTCAAGGAATATCTTGCCGCACAACAGAACAGGTAAACAAGAAAGGCATGATCACCAGCCTCCCCAAGGGATGGCGGCGATCATGCCTTTTCTTCCTTTTCTCACTTTTCTGCCTGTGCTCTATTCGTTATGGAAAATGAATGCTCCCGGTGTTATACCACAACGCATCATTCATCCCCGATTTGTGCAGATCGACAAGCAGGTTGGTCGCTGCGTTATAATCGACGCTCGGGCGGGACGACACGCCGGAATCCCACACATAGTTGTGAATCCAGCGGATGTTCGGCCACTCCAGCTCCCCGATGTTGTACCAGATCAGGCCCGTATTTTGACTCGTATGCAGCTCAATGATCTTGTCTGTGCCAATAAAGGCAACCGCTGGATCCTTGCCATCCTGACCGCCCATGCTGCCGCTTGCGTTCCAGGTGATATTCCCGTTCTGGCCCCATGTGCCTGTCGTATAGTTCAGTCGTCCGCCGTCCCGATACACGACAACGATTCTGCCGTCCTGGAAGGCGACATCCGGACGCTCGCCATTCTGATTGTTGATCGTTCCACTGTTGCTCCACGTTATGCTGTAGTTCGATGTGTTGATGCGCCCGGTGTGATAGTGAAGCTTGCCGCCATTCAGGTACACAAGCACTGCCCGATCGCCGTCGATGGCGATGTGCGGCCAATCTCCCGACGTATGCGAGCCGCCGATGGCAATCCGCTCATTGGTGATCCAGGTGATGGTCGAGTTCGGCTCCAGTCTGCCGATGTTGGCCCACAGCCCGGAACCGGTGCCGTCGGTTTTATTGACCTGGACCACGATCTGCTGGCCGCCCACATTCGTGACATCACTGTGAGGCTGAACGCCGTTTTTATTCTGACCGCCAGGATTGATGCGTTCGTTCGTCACCCACTGAATGTACCCGTCATCACGTACGGACCCGACGGAATACCACAGATTGTTGTTGAACAGCCCTTCGGCCTTGTGCACCTCAACGACGCGCCGGTCATCCGTTATGGACACCGATACGTCTACCCCATTCTGCGTGCCGCCAGGTTTCTCAACCCGGTGGTTGTAATCCCGGAGCGGAACGAGAAAGTGATTGAACAACTTCGTCATGGACTGGTAGGAATCGGTCGATACGAAATGGCGCGTACCGAGCTTGTGGTTCATGTAAGCGAACTGGGTCCAGCGCTGTGCCGCGTCCCCGTCGCCGTTCGGGAATTTGTAATGCCATGCGCCTTCATTGCCGTTCAGGCTGTAGAAGCGGAGCGTGTACCCTTTTTGCTCGGCCATGTACATCATGTCCTTCAAGCGCTGCTCTTCCTCTTGCGACCAGTTGCCCGGCATCAGCGTGTCAAAGCCGCTCTCGATATGCTTCCAGTGAACCGCATAGAACCGGTGATAGATGTCCGCAGCGTTCGGGAAATAATCAGCGACATTGCCATATCTGCTATGCGTTATGCTGTATACCTCGTCTTTAAAGGCCAGCAGCTTGCCCGTCTGTCCGGAAATGTAGTTGAAATACGCATTCTTCAGCGCGTCAGTGCCAGACAAGCACACGGTGATCGCACGCTCGGTGAAGCTGTTCGCACTGCCGATGTAGCCATGGCTCATATAAGACTCATAATGGGTGAAAATCGCCTGCAGCGAGTCAGCCACATCCTCGTAGTTCGGGCTGTTGGCCGTCTTCATGTCCAGGTTGACGATGATGCTTCTTCCGTCGCCGTGAATGCTGCCGCCTCGGGCAGCAATCTGCGCGGCCATATCTTCAAAGTATTGATACAGATGCCTCGTATTGGGCCAGGCAGCCGCATCATGCTTCACGTACAGCTTCACCTTGCCCTGCAAATAGTCAGGATACTGCGGCCCTTCGTAACGGGTGCGATTCGTGTCCACCATGATGTCCAGCTCAACGTTGTAGAACTTCATATCGAGCGCATCGCGGAATTTGCGGTCCGGATCGCTTTCATCATACGTATCGTGAAACGCTTTGTACGGATTGGCGTCAATGAATACCGAGCTTGCCGACGCGCTAGTTGCGATAAAAGGCAGCACTGCTGCTGCGCTTAATACCACCTTCAACAGTTTGCTTGTCCATGAATGCCGCGTGCCCATCATAACCACTCCTTAACCGGTATAAGATGATTATTTTCGTTCCCGGCGAATCCAGAAATTGAACACATCATTACGCAAGTAATCAAGCGAATACAGCACTTCCTTGTTCTGCTCGTCATAATGCAGCTGTTTCATCAAGATGACGGGCGTTTCTTCCTCTTTATCAATTTGCAGACGCTGCACGTACTTGTCTTTCTTCAAAGGAACTAGCAGCTCGGTGTCCGCCCTGGCAATCTGAATTTTGCACTTGTCCTCCAGGAAGCCGAACAGCGACCCGGAGAAATCAATCCGCTCAAAGGCGTCGCCCACCAGCTCCTTCGGCATAATATTGATCGAGTAAGCAACGGCATCGCCGTCCGCATAGCGAATGCGCTCCAGCTTGACTACCCCGCAGCCCTCTTCAATGTTCAGCGCCTCGGCCCACTCGGGGCTGCACTCCACTTCCCCGATCATCTCCTTGTTCTCCTCTTCCGTCAAACCTGCCAGCTTGATCATCGTCCCGATGCTCTGGAGAAATTCAAGCCGGCTCGGAATCATCGGAAGCGGCTTGATGACAAAGGTGCCCACGCCGTGCTTCACCAGCAGCTTGCCCTCCTGCTCAAGCAGCTTGATCGCCGTCCGTAGCGTCTCGCGGCTGACGCCGAAATATTTAGCCAGCTCATATTCCGAAGGAAGCTTCTGGCCGACCTTCCACAGCTTGCTGTCGATCATCTTTCCGATTTCCTGTTTGATATGTTGATAGGTGCCCAATGCTACAGCCTCCCGGTTCTGTTAGTATTCTTCCTGCTCAAGCAAGCCGGCTTGCAGCACATCGAAGATGCGAGGATTGCAACAGATTAATAGCCTGTGATTGTCCATATCCTTGTTCAGTACTATGGCCCCTGCTTCCTTCGCAATTAAAGCCCCTGCGCACATATCCCAATCGCTTAAATCGAATTCCCAATAGCCATCCAGGAACGAGGCAGCGACAAAGCACAGGTCCAATGCGGCACTGCCGGTGCGCCGGATTCCCGACACCTTCCTGATCATCCGGTTGAAATAAGCGAGGTTCACGGTCGACTGGCTGTCTCCGGCAGGAAATCCGGTGGCCAGCAAGCTGTGCCTCAGCTCACATGTCTGTGACACCGCGATGCGTTCCCCATTCAGATAGGCGCCCCGTTCCCGAATCGCACTGAACTTCATCGCCATCCACGGCGCATAGACGATTCCGGCCTGCGTGATCCCTTTATATTGCAAAGCGACCGAGATAGAGGACATCGGAAAACCATGAATAAAATTGGTGGTCCCGTCAATCGGATCGATCACCCACAAATAGTCGCTCTGCTTGTCGATTAACCCACGCTCCTCGGTCAGGATGCTGTGATCGGGATATTTCTCACTGATGCGCTGGACCAGCATATCCTCAGACTTCAGATCCACATTGGTCACAAAGTCCATCTCATGCCCTTTGGTCGACACCTTCAGTTGCTGTTCTCGTTTCGTTTCTCGCTGGAAGGCGGCCACTTGCTCGCCCCATTCCTCCATGTCCTTCATCCATTGCTCCACATTCATGCCATCACATGTCCTCATTTGATTAATTACAATTCCCACTCCCCTGCTGCCAGCCGTCATACGGTCGCTTCGCCAAACCCGACCATCCCAGAATCAACGATGCCCATCTTGCTCGCTGCCTCCGATGGACCGTTTAATATAGAACACGGTGAAAGCCAGGACCAGCGCAACCATGATAACGGATGCAGCCGCGCCGTAGCCTACCTGCAGATTAAACACGCCATGCCTGTAGATATACTGGGTCACGGTCATCGTTGAATTGGCCGGCCCCCCGCCAGTCAGAATGTTCACTTTATCGAACAGGCGGAACGTGTCAATCGTGCGAAGCAGGATCACCAGCAGCAGCGTCGGTATAATATTCGGAAGCGTAATATGCGTAAAAATATTCAGTTTGCCGGCGCCATCCACTCTGGCTGCCTCGTATTGCGACCGTGGTACGGCCTGGAGCGCAGCATACAGCAGCAGGAAAGCAAACGGCGTCCATTGCCAGATGTCAATGAACAGAATCGTTCGGAAAGCTAGATTCACGTCCATCAAAAAATTGAAAGGCCCTGCGCCGAACCAGCCGAGCAGATGATTAATAATGCCATTATGGTTGCTCAGCATCATCTGCCAGATCAGCGCCACCGTAACCGGCGGCAGCAGCGACGGGATCAGCAGCGATACGCGCAGCACTTTCTTGCCCCGTCTCATGCTCTCGACCAGCAGTGCAATCGCAAGTCCCAAGGCGGTTTCAATCGAAACCGCCAGTAGCATGAACTTGACAGTATTCCAGATAGCCTGAAGAAATAACTGATCCTGCAGGAGGCGCTTGTAGTTGGCAATCCCGATAAACTGTTTGGAATCACCCGCCAAGTAGTAGTGGTCGGTAAAGCTGCTTGAGACGGTATAGATGAACGGAAAGACCGTCAATCCGATTAACAACAAGATTACGGGAGCCAGCATGGCCCATTGAAACCGCCGCCTGCTATACAAATTCATTCCGCTCCTTTATCGTCAAACCGCTATTATTGCATGATTTGATTAATCGCATGGTTAGCACTAGCAAGCGCGTCCTCGATCGATTTCGTTCCAGCAATAGCCGCTGACAGTTCAGCACCCAGTGCTTCTTCAACCAAAGACCATTTCGTCGTTCTCGGTCTGGCTACCGAGTTCTGCAGCGCTTCGAGCTGTACAGGGAAATGCTCAAACTTCGCGGACAATTCGCTGTCCAGATACACGCTCTTCCGTGTCGGCACACCGCCGTGCTGAGCCATTACCTTCTGGCTCTCGCTGCTTGTAATGAAGGTCAGGAATTTCGCTGCAAGCTCCTTGTTCTCGGAGTTGGCAGCAACGCCCATCATCCAGTTGCCAATCATACCGGTCGAAGCTTCGGCATCGCTCGCGGACGCCTTGGACGGAATTGGAGCGTAATTCGCGCTAGCCTTTCCTTCGCTAATGAACCATGACGGCCAGCCCAAAGCCATCGCTGCGCGTCCCTCGGATACCGAGCTTACAATGTCGGTCTGCTCATAGTTCACGCCGGCTGCCAGTAGATTGATATACGTGTCCAGCGCTTTGCGCCCGGCCTCGGAGTCTAGCTGCGCATTCCAATTGTCGTCAAACACTTGTCCGCCATGTGCCCAGAAGATCGGCAGGAAATCGGAAACGATCGGGTTCCCCTGCTGTCCGCGGATGACATAGCCTGCTCCATCTCCCGAAGCTTGAATGGTGTTCGCTGCATTCACCACTTCTTCCCAGGTTTGCGGAACGCTGAGGCTATGTTTGTCGAGCAGCTCTTTATTGTAGAAGAACAGCTGTACATTGCCTGCAAAAGGAAGAGCATACAGATCGCCTGTCTCATAAGGATGCTTGCCGAGCGCCAGCGAGGATTCCTCGAAATCTGCGTCAGCCTCTACACCCAGCTCGGACAGATTCGCAAAAATGCCTGCTTCGCCAAACTCCGGCATCCACGGGTCGTCAGCCATGATCAGATCATAAGCACCGTTCTTGCTTGTTGAATCCAGGGACACCTTCTGCTTCAGGTCCGCTGCTTCCAGACCGAGAATTTCGATTTGCGCATTATGTTCTTGTTCAAACGTTTCTTTCACCGCTTCCATCGCTGTTACGTGCGTCCCGCCCCTAGCGGCGATCACCAGCTTGGTCGGTTCATTGGCCGATGTGGAAGAGGATGACTGGCATCCTGCCATAATGCTAACTGCCGTCACAATGCTTACTAATGCAACCATACGTTTTTTCATTTCTCTCTTATCCTCCTATTCTTTCACTGCACCGGCCGTTAGGCCGTTCATTAAATGCTTCTGCATAAAAATCGCCGCCAGCAGCACCGGCATCATGGATATCAGCCCGCCGCCAGCAACCTTGCCCCACTCCGTCAATTCCTGCTCACTGTTGAGCGTCGCCAGCTTCAGCGGAATCGTGAAGTCGCTGGGACGCTGAATGAAGATAACACTGTACAAATACTCATTCCATGAAGCCATAAAGGACAGAATCGAAATGGCGGCGATGCCCGGCACCACGAGCGGCAGCACCACCCGATAGTAGATCGTAAATTCGGATGCACCGTCCATCCTTGCGCTTTCTTCGATTTCCTCCGGAACATGGTAGAAGAATGCAATCATAAACCAGATGACAAAAGGCAAGTTCACCAGAATATGTGCCAGCACAATCGGCATTTTGGTGCTCAGAAGCCCCACATCGTTCATTAAGATGTATAAAGGCAGTGCAAATGTAATCTGTGGCAGCACTCTGACCAGCAAAATCCAGATCAACAGCGTTTTTTTGAGCGGTACCCGAAAGGATCGCCGTGCCAAGACATATGCGCAGGACAAGCCAAATGCGAGTACGATCAGCAAGGAGATGGCTGTAACGGTAAAGCTGTTGATTAACGCCCCTAAGTAATTTTCTTCTGTAAAAACACTGATCACATGCTCCCACGTAACAGAACGGGGGAATAGCGACACATCCGCAAACAAATCGGTCTGTGTGGCCACGATCACCATCCAGTAGATCGGAAACAAGGTCCAGATGAGAACTGTAATCAGTAGTCCGTATTTGGGACTGGCCTGCAACCTGTTCAAGTTATTCTCCTTTCATCGAAATTGTCTAGACGTCTATACCTCTACTGTAATTTTCAATTGTAATCTGGATGTTATCCGCATTTTAGGAGTTGGTTAATTTTATGAATAGATTCTGAGGAAACAGCGGGGATTTGTTAACAAATGAAAAAAGCCCTCCTGGGATTAGGAGAGCTTTAGGGTCAAAGGAAACGGTCGCGTGTGGGAGATAAGTAGCGATGGAGAGGGATGAGGTGATCTAACAGAAATGGGATAGATCGGTTAAATCCATGCACTTGTCGCACTCGCATAGAGTGCGACAGGGTCCTGACCCTGGTTGTACTTGTACATCATATTTCAAGCCACGCACTCAAATAGAGTGCGACAATAGTGCCAGCGCTCCACTTCCCACCTCCAGGAATTTCAATCCACGCACTCACACAGAGTGCGACCAGAGACAGGATTACAGAGATGGAAAGAATGGAACATTTCAATCCACGCACTCACACAGAGTGCGACCCATTCCGATATATCTCATTGTGATACTCTTGTCGATTTCAATCCACGCACTCACATAGAGTGCGACCATGTCTCGGCCAGTTGCCTCCATGTCAATACGGGTATATTTCAATCCACGCACTCACATAGAGTGCGACACGCCGCGGCGAGTGTTAAACTTCCGCATTAATAG
>NZ_NPBY01000039.1 GCF_002272015.1 Paenibacillus campinasensis
GGTAAGTGTACGAATTAAGAATTCAGCTGATACATTTCAATCCACGCACTCACATAGAGTGCGACAGTTGCTCGCGCGGCTTATCGAAAGGCTACGCAATATTTCAATCCACGCACTCACATAGAGTGCGACCCGCCGCCTTATCCGTTACATACGTGCCGGCCATGTCATTTCAATCCACGCACTCACATAGAGTGCGACGGCAAGCTGCACGAAGACGGAAAGCCGAGATTCAACATTTCAATCCACGCACTCACATAGAGTGCGACTTTGCGTGTGTGCGCTGGTAGAATGTACATATGTGCATTTCAATCCACGCACTCACATAGAGTGCGACATCAACAAGAGGCACAAAGTCTATACGATATGATATTTCAATCCACGCACTCACATAGAGTGCGACAACCGGGTTCTGAAGTATATGCTGTTGCTACAAAATTTCAATCCACGCACTCACATAGAGTGCGACGCGGCGTCTTTCCAGAGCGGGATCCCTTCCTCTGATGATTTCAATCCACGCACTCACATAGAGTGCGACCATGTATACGACACATCATCCGGCATGGGACGCATTTCAATCCACGCACTCACATAGAGTGCGACGTTTCAGGTCTTACTAATTGCAAAGCGGGTGATGGATTTCAATCCACGCACTCACATAGAGTGCGACCCAAGTCAGACACCGAATCTGGATCTATACAAGGTATTTCAATCCACGCACTCACATAGAGTGCGACTTGGAGAGGTACAAATGCTTGCCTTTTTGGTCAATATTTCAATCCACGCACTCACATAGAGTGCGACAATGTAATTCATGACCGTTGCCAAGGCTGTAGCAAATCATTTCAATCCACGCACTCACATAGAGTGCGACTTTTGTCCTCAATGGCATGCAATTCATCTATAAGTATTTCAATCCACGCACTCACATAGAGTGCGACGAAGTATGCGTTGTTGTCCGCGTAAAAAGTTGTGATTTCAATCCACGCACTCACATAGAGTGCGACAGCCCGCCTGACAAGGCCTTGTGATTCAAGGGTTTGGCGGGTCAAAAGTGCGAACCTCATTTCTAGATTACTATAAACACCCTGAATTTACCATGCAAATCGCGTTATCCCTTGTCTGACGCGGGGTGCGAACCTCCCTGGGATTTTATGTTCGCTTGGGGTTCGCACCAGGACCCCCTTGAACTAAAAAAGGTTATCCTCTTTAAACCGTGTTTCCACCGCCAAAAGGATAACCATCTTATTCAACCATCGGATGTTGTTCCTGGCTACGAATCTTGCATCCGCCAGTCTATCGCCTTGTTATGAAATGTCCGTTTATCGCAACCCGACAATACTCAAATTCTGATTCTTGAGGTAGGTGATAATTTCCGGAAGCGAATCTACCACTGCTTGAGACTCATGCAGAATAACGATCGAGCCCGAGGCTTTCATCTGCTTGATGTAATCCACAATTTTGTCCTGATCACGTGTCAGCCAGTCCTCCGGATCTCGATTCCACATTACAATTTTCTTGCCAAGCTGTCCGCTAACGGATTCCGTCCGTTCATCTAACGCCCCGTAGGGAGGTCGAAACAGAATCGACGATTCGCCAATAATGTCCTCTAAGAACCTATCTGGTCCGGTCATCTCCTCCTTCAGCATCTCAAGACCCAGCCCTGGCAACTTGGCGTGCGTCATCGAGTGGCTGCCAATGGAGTAGCCGCTTTCATGAATGGTGCGGACATAATCGGGATGTTTCTTCACATTCGTGCCGACGAAGAAGAAGGTCCCTCCCACCCCATACTCTTTCAAAATACTCATAATTTCAACCGAGTATTGAGATGGCCCATCATCAAAGGTCAAGGCTACGTAGCCTTCAGAAAGGCCGTAGGTAACCCCTTCCTCCAGTTCGACATAAGGCATCTGAGATACCGGCTCCTTGCTCGGCTTGCTGACGCTTGTGTTGAGAAGGGATTTTCCGTTCTCAGCCGGATTCCCCGCAGAACTTACAGCGGCTTCCACTGTCACATCCGGTGTCAACACGGTCGTCTCGGCGAAGGCCGGATCCGTTGGAGCTGCCTGGTTCAGCACGTCTGCGCTTGAATCCGTGAAATTATGCGAATAATTAAAGGAGCTTAGCACCGTGACCAGAAAGATACTGACAACAGACATGCTGACCAGCTTGAGGGACTGTCTCAAACGGCGGGTACGCCGGAATTGACGTGGTCCGTTCCTTTCGCTGGAGACGTTCTCCTCCTTGTGCGGTTCCGAGTCGGTATGGACTCTAGACAAGAAGGATAGCGCGAGCAGCTCCTGAGGATGCTGTACTCTTTTTACCTCGTCCAGATTGCTCTTGAAGCCCGGCGAACAGCTGAATGGATAACGCGTGCTCTCTTCGCGATACGTTCTCGTAACTTGTGCAATATCAGTCTCGTTCATTACGTCCCGTACGGTATGGCAGGAGAGGCGGTATTTATGCAGCCCATCCATGACCAGGACGGCCTTTAAACTCTGAACGGTCTCACGGTCGGCTTCCCATAGCCACTCCACCGTATCCGTGGAGAATTTGACTCGCAGATAGCCGGACTCCCCGCTATCGCTTTCCTCGACCGCCAGAAGCTCTATGACTTTTCCGTAGGAGTCTGACAAGACGGCGCCCCCTTTCTCTAGTTGTATCTGGAACCCGGGGTGGTGTGCCCGCCCCGTTCAATGCCGGATGCTTTCCGGCACCGCGCCCGGTCTTTAATCCTAAGCCGGAAATGTCTTATTCATCGCTTGATTTCGGGGAGGTTGCCCCTTTTGGCGTGAAGGAGAAGGACATTTTCTCGGTAAAATCGGTAATGGTCTGCATGAGCTTAGCCTTCTCATCCACGATGTTCCGGTACTGCTCCGCATACTTCTGGTTCTCAATTTCCAGCGCTCTGATTTTGTCTTCGAGAGCATTGATTTTGAGCATGTTCTGATATTGGGTGTTCGTTGTCTCCTCTTGGAGCTTGTTGTACTTGGCAATTTCGGTCTCCAGTTGGCTGGACAGCTTCTCATAAGCCAGGTTAGAGGTAAGCTGATATTCCTTGTAATCCTCGAGAAGCTGATCATAGCTCATCTGCTTGTTGGTCAGGACATTTTCCAATTCGCGAATTTCCTTGCTCTTCTCCTGGATCAGCTGGTCTTTCTTGATCTGCTCGTGCTTGTAGCGGCTAATCGCTTCATTGGCAGCGGCCAGCTGCTCCTCCAGGCCCTTGTTCTTGTAAGTCAGCAGCTGCCGATCCTTGAGAATGTTCTCAATGGATACGATGACATCCAGGCTGATCTTGTCCTGATGGTCTTTGGAAAACACGCCGTTCCCCCCTTCGTCGGGAGTGTGCCCGGATTCAGCTGAAAGAGCAGGCTCTGCCTGGGTCTCCTCCGCCGCGGTGCCCTCCTGGATAACCTCATCCTGCTTCTCAGGCTTCGAGAGAGCGTTCTTAAACCACACCATGCCTCGTTTATCCGTATCCCTGGCCAAAAATATCAACTCCTATATATTCCCATTAATTTAAGTATGTAATAGGCAAAAAAGACCCCTAACTATTATCATCGGTCAAAAGCCCTCCAAAACTTTACCCCATTTGGCCCAGGAATTAAAAAAATCAGGAAATATTCGATATTTTTTTACGTTTTTCTTGTCATCATCCTAGAATCGTTGAATATCTCAACTATGAAATTAGTCCTGTATATGTTCTCAAAGACACATTCGACGCTCCGCGTGCTCCACAATCTGTAGCACAATGCGTATACTTCAAGAAGGAATGATGATCTATGACGGAGAACACCACTTTAGGCAAGAGCTTACTGTGAATTTACAACAGAACTAGGAGGGAAGCATTTGGATTGTTTTGATTTTAGAAGACTTCATGACTACTATCCCATTACGCCAGTTATTGAGATTAAGGAAATAAGCACAGGGAATACCTCCAATGCAAGATTGGTGGTTACTATGGATAACAAATATATTGTGAGAAAGCTGAGAGATACGGAGCAAGCCATCACTGAATTCCGGATATCCACAGCGCTACAAGAGCACGCCATATCCCCCACGATCCTGTTAAGTAATGACAACCAGCCTTACATTAAAGATCAGGAAGCTGTATATAACCTGCAATTCTACGTCGAGCATCATAAGGTAAATAACAGCGATATCCATTTCTATAATCTAGGTAAAACAATCGCTCTATTTCATTCTGCAACCCAGAGCATTCCGGGCATCTATGAACAGAATGACCGGTTTGCTTTAGAACACATGTGGACGGAGCTCATCCAACTAGAAGAATTCGATAACATGGAATACAAACCGCAATTGTTAGCCTTATTTCAGCAGTGTACAACATACAATCATGATAACAACTGCTATATCCATGGAGACTTAGGAATATGGAATCTGCTATTTAATCATAACAAAATGTATATTATCGACTTTGGTGAAGTGAGAAAAGGGAACCATCATTTTGACATCAGTGCCGCGATTTCATCCGCTCTGGACTGGAATCAGGAGGATAAGATCATGACTTCCTTAACTGATTTCAGAAACGGTTACAGCTCTATTTTTGAGCCATTTCATTGGAACGTTCTTAAAGAGAATTTCAACTTATGGTTTACAAGAGGAATGATGGCTCTATTGATCCATCACGGGGTGAACGAGCGCACCCTTCAGTATGTAAATTTAACGTTGTCTAGAAAAAATCAACTGGATAGCATCATTGATGCCCATTTCCTTCAACAGCCGTAATTTTTTTGAAAAAAGAAAGCAGCTTTAGCCGGTAAGGTTACCGTACTAAAGCTGCCCAGCTTCTCAGATCACTGTCCACTCATCTGTGTAGATGGACACCATTTATAGCTTGAATTGTTCAACAAGCTGCTGCATCTCCTCCGCCATCTCGGTTAGTGAGCTCGCCGATCCTTTAATTTCCTCCAGCGAAGCCAGCTGCTCCTCCGTCGAGGCAGAAACGGTCTGGGCTGCACCTGCTGTGGAATCGGCAATCTCGGCCACGTTCTGGAAGGTTAGCACAAACTGCTCTGTTCCGGCAGATATATCTGCGATTTTTCCGGTAATCTCGTTGATCTGGTCCGTAATGGAATGAACATAGCCCGTAATGTTTTTAAACGATTCCCCGGCATGGTTCACGACCTCAATTCCTTTATCTACTTCTGCTGTTCCGGCATTCATCGAATCAACAGCTTTCGTCGTCACCGACTGGATCGTCGTGATCATGTCGCGAATTTGTTCGGCAGATCGCGTGGATTGCTCCGCCAGCTTGCGCACTTCACTGGCCACCACCGCAAAGCCTTTGCCGCCTTCGCCTGCTCGTGCCGCCTCAATTGACGCATTCAATGCTAACAGATTGGTCTGACCTGCGATATCTGTGATCACATCGACAATCTGACTGATCTCTTGGGAGAACCTTCCCAGCCCCTGAATACTTTCGGAGAGATCAGACACCGTATTCTTAATATCATGCATCTGCTCCACGGTGGTCGCAATCGCCTCGTTGCCTTCCTGAATCACGGTAACGGCACGGGCAGCTGTGGAAGAAGCTTCGGCTGCGCTAGAGGAAATGTGGCCAATCGACGCTGACATTTCACCAGCCATTCTGGAGCTTTCTTCTATACGGTGTGCCTGTCCTTCAATTTCAGCCGTCATCTCCTGAATGGATGCTGACACATGCTCGCTCGCCTGCGTGTTCTGCTCCGTACTTGCCGTTAATTGCTCGGATGAAGCCGCGAGTGTCAGTGACTTGTCCCGAATCTGCAAGATCAGATGGCTCAAGTTCTTTCGCATATGATTAAAAGCCAGCGCCAGCGTGCCTAGCTCATCCCCGCGTTTCAGATCAATAGGATGGCTCAGGTCTCCCTGGCTCATTTTCTCAGCTGCCTGTACAAGAGCATGAATCGGTTTGGTCATACTTCGAATCATGAAAACAATCAGCAGGCCGCCTCCGGCAATCGCAACGAGAATAACAATTCCCATCGTGAACATAATCGGGTTGACTTCATTCGTCACCTCGGATTGCGCCATGCTGGCAACGATTTTCCACCCTGTCGTTCCATTCGTATGGAAGGCATATTTCAGCTCTTCCCCGTCAGCCTTATAGTTGAATCCGCCGGAGGTCGAGCGATTGATCTCCTCAAGAAACTCGCCGCTCAGCGGCTCACCTGCTTGCACCGACGGGTGGCTGATGATGTGGTTGTTCTGATCCAACAGGAAAATGTAACCCTTCTCTCCAATCTTAATATTTCCGATCAGTTCGGTTAAACTCTCCAGTTTAAGATTGACAGCTACAACGCCGCGCTCATCAGCTGTTGCCTTGGCGACAGTAACTACCACCTGCCCGGAAGATTGGGAGATGTAAGGGTCTGTGATGATGATCTGCCCCTGATTCTCCATAGCGGATTGATACCAAGGACGCTGGCGCGGATCGTAATCCGGCGGGTTCTGGAATGTGGTTGGCGAGTTCATGAAATCGCCGGTACTCGTCCCTACATAGGTCTGCTCCACATCCTCTTTCGAGGATTGAATCCGGTCAAGCAGCTGTCTGATGTCGGGATCATGGTCGTCTTTAATGCGGCCAGCTGCGATCGCCTGAGATAAAAAGTCGATGTTCTCCATCTGTGCAGACATAAACTGGTCAATCGATTCCTCCGCCATCTGGACATTGTTCTGAGCCGTGTCGAGCAAGCGTGTGTCTATCATTCCTTTAACGCTTGTGTAGGTAGTGAAGGCGATTACCGAGCTTGGCACTAACAGAATGACTAAAAAAGACAATATGAGCTTGTTGCCGTATCGGTTCCATTCCTTAAAAGAAAATTTTGTCCATTTCTTGTTGCGCAATCTAACCCCTCCGAAATCCATTTGTTGTTTTTTGCTACTTACTTGAGTTTTATCGGCAAAAACCGATCAATGGATTATAGATGATTGTTGCATAATGAAACAATTTTGGTGGCGGGGGAATTCCATTAACAGATGAGAAGTGGAAGTGTATGAATTCGGGAAGACAAAAAGCCCTCCGCTTGCTCTGGAGCGGAGGGACATTAGAAAAATCAATCGGCCCTGGGCAGGAGCCGATTGTTGTGATGGTGTGCTCCTCAGGAGATGGAAGGAGCGGAGTATGAATCCATGCATTCATAGGGGATCCGCACGCATCATGGTTATCTCTGCGGATACACTAGTGGGATTTCAATTGACGCACTCATAGAGTACGTCAAGCACTGGCACACTGGACACAATACGGATATATCTTTTCAATCCACGCACTCACATAGAGTGCGACGTTCCGCCTTATCTTGTTTTTCTGGCATAGCATCAGCTTCTAGCCAAGACTTAAAAGCTGAACATTTCACGCCTTGTCCGATCTGGTCGATCGCGGTGTCATAACGTTGAGGCGGGAAAGTTTATATTTACGCCAGTAGGTGCGGACGCCGTGCGCCAGTGTAGATAATACGGTAGGAGGCGAAATAAATTTCCGCAAAGTGTGCAAAGGTGGGGGCGGCGGGAACATATACAGTAGAATCCAAGCGAAAGGCACGAGAGGCATCTTTTAAGCCAGACCATCGCCCATACGTCAGACGTAAAATGACAGCGGCCCACTCGAAGTACAGAAAAAGACCCCGTCGATCAAGACGGAGTCACATGAGAAAGAAAGCGTAAAAATTTATACCTGGTGGCGGGTTGCAGCCCGATCCATCAGGGATAGAGCCCAGGGTGGTTGGCGCCATCCTGGCTTTCTTTATTATACAACTGATTTCACCATCTATGTACTCTGTGTAACGCCATCCACTAATGGATGCCATCGGCAGCTTCGTTATTGAAATCAGGCATGGTAGAAATTCAGAGCAATCATGAGAAAATAAATGAAATGCATTTTTGTACTAAACGACAGAAAACCGGAAAAAGCTAATAGGTCGCCAACGCCGAAAATGTCCATTCTTAAGGATCGAAGCTCCGGACTATTTCACCAATGTACCGGATTTTTAGACATATGTACCACATTATCATCGGCTGCGTTTAGACTTATTTCTAAATAAATATCAAACTTTTTCTATTCGATGGTGCTTATCTTATAGCAGCAAAATTCACACCGATGGAAAATGAAAATTTATATAATCTAATTTGAAGGTTAAGAACCATTTTCAAGGCTTAGTCACTTCAATTTTATCACCATCGTTAAGATCTGGTGAACTGTAAAAAAAATACATCTTTCCATCAATTTTTGCTGTTAAATTAGGTACTTGTTCTTTATTTTTTATACGGATGCTGAATGAGTCTTCATCTCCTAATATAACGACTCCACCCCAAACTGGAATGTGCTCTAAATGGTTATCTTTGTAAGTTGGATAGGAAGCTTTTATGATTTCTATGTCTGTAGATTCTATTTTTTGCTGATAAGCATGATTATATAGGGACCATAAGTTCCAACCTTTTTTCTGAAGGGTGATGATACCTTTAATTTCACCGTTCTTTTCATATAAGTAATGGTGAAATTGATAGTTCTCTTTTGATATTAACATTACTTCCTTGCTTGATATTCCATTTTTCCAAAGTATCCCTTCAGGGGTATATGTTCTGAAGAAATAAACAGCTAATAATACTAAAACTACAGTAATTGACACGAAAGTAATGATGAATTTTGTATTATACTTTTTCAAAGTTGGCGAAGCACCTCCAGTAAAGAGATCTGCTATAAAGATTCTTTAACCCCTTATGCAGCAACGCTTCATAAGAGCAATAGTGCGAACCTCCCAGGGATTTCATGTTCGCTTGGGGTTCGCACCAGGCCTGCCGTTCATCTATATTATGGTATAAACTGCTGTAATCACATTTGAGTTCAGTTTATTCTACATCAATGACATCCATAATGAATTTTCCGGTTTGCTTTCTCGCCACATGCCCCTTAATCCTTATAAGGATCGAATTCATCCGCTCCGGCCATGCACACACCGATTGGCTTCAATACATGCAGGACTTCGATGGTCTCTGCATGTGCATCCAGCACGTCCTGAAGCTTTCGATATACATAAGGGCTCTCGTCTGTCCCTGCACCGCGCAGTTCAACACCGAAATCCCGAACAGCCTTGTGCATTTGTTCTGTCGTAATTTGACCGCCGCTGCGCTTGCGAGTCTTCCAGTTCATTCGGCCTGCCGCCTGGGTGCGGCTCATGATCCGGCCAGCCCCATGAACGGTGCTGTAATAAGCCTCCCGGTTCTCTTCGCTATCCTTGCCTCTAACGATCACGGAGATATCCCCCATACTGCCGCCGATAAAACCAACCTGCCCCGGTGCAGACGGCGTTGCTCCCTTGCGGACGACCACCACTTCTTTGCCGCTGTGCTGCTCAATCCAGGCGAAGTTGTGATGATTATGCACTTCAAGATTTGCGTCCGTTCCCAGAATGTCCAGCACCTGCCGGATGACATAATCCCTGCCCGCATACGCGTAGCGCCCGGCCAGCTTCATCGCCCGGTAATACATGTCGCCCAGCTCGCTGCTCAGATCCAGCAGTACCGGCGGCTGATCCATCTTCTCGCCGGGAGCGTTCGCAAGAAACGGCCTGCCGGCGGCAAGGTTGATGAAGCCGCTCGCTGTCTTATGTCCGAATCCCCGGCTGCCAAAATGATTCGACACCCAGACGCGGCCTGTCCCGACTTCTTCGAATATATCGACAAAATGGTTTCCGCTCCCCACCGTGCCAAGCTGGCTCTGTGCCAGGGCTTTCAGCTTGTCGTGTTCCTGCGTACCTATCGCCTTATAAACCGCCCAATCCGGATCATCGAAGAGCTCATGATCCACCCGTTCATGATTCACGCGGCCGATCCCGAAAGAGACCCTGCGGGATATCTCATCCATGATTATGTTCAACTTAGGCATGATCTCATCGGCCAGCAGGCCGGTACGGACTGCCTTATTCCCGCATGCAATATCATAGCCTACCCCGGAGGGCGAGATCTGCCCGTCATACGCTATCACCCCTCCGATCGGCTGGCTGTAGCCTTTATGATGATCCGCCATCAGCAACGTCTGCACGACATTGCCGGTCTTCGCACACCTCTTGGCTTGGGCAAGCGCCCCTTCGTCAGGCGTCCCCCAGACACGGACACCGTCTATCTGTTGATATGCCATGTATCTTTCAGCTCCTACTCCTGCTCATCTTCTCTCATCCCCTGGCTAAAAAGGGGCCACATCCTTTTATATATCATATTGCAGCGTCATCCGAACATAACGCAATAACAGACCGCCTCCATCCTGCCTCACGGCTCGAATGGAAAGCGGCCTGTTTCCATGAAATCCCAACGGAATTGCTTCACCAGATATCCTTCTTCACGAATTAAGATTTCAGGCTTGCCGGAAGCGGAACATAGTACAGTTTGCCGCCGGTCTGGATCAGCAGCTCGTCACGAATCGTGCGCGTGGTCTCAAGGAAATCTCCTGAACCAAGCTTGTAGGTGGCGACATCCTTGCCGGTTCTGATGTCCTTCAGCACCAGACGTCCATCCGCAAGCCCGATGACAACGACGTTCTCCAGAATATCAAAACGGCTTATTTTCGAAGGATATGACGTTACCTTATCTTTGCCGGTCTTCACATTCTTCAGAACTATTCGGCCATCAGCCAGACTCATCACGATCGTGCTGTCTTTGCTGTCTGAGAGTTCCATCTGGGTGATGACAGCATCATATTGGTAAGTCTTCACAGCGGATGAATAGTTCGGTGCCTGATGCGGTACGACCGCCAGCTGCCCCCCGTTGTCCCGCGTATTCTGAGTAAAGAAGTAATGATCAAACGCGGACGCCACCTTTTTTGCAGATTCCATTTCTACAAACGGCACCGGCTGGTACTCCAGCGTGTTTAACATTTTGCCAGTGGAATATTCAAGCACATCAATCGTGAGGGCATATCCATTATCAATGCCGTTATTATATCTCAGGATATGAAGCTCCGGACCCGTCTGCAGCAGGTCCTGGAAGTTGCCGTTGTAAGTCCATTTGATCTGCCCCGTATACGCGCTAATGGCGTGCAATTGGGTTGTCGTGATCGCGCCGCTAACGGTGGAGCTGGCCAACAGCAGGCCGTTCATCATTTCGATGTTATAGCTGGAATTTCCTTTGCGCTCGGTTTTCCATTTCAACTTGCCGGTCTTGGTGTCATAAGCGGTCAAGCCATAAGCATCGCTAAGGATCAGCATACCGCTATAGTAGTCGATGCTACTCGGTTCATATCCCTTTCCGCTCTTTGGCGCGGCATATGCTTTTTTAACCCATGCGCTCTTGCCGGTCTTCGCGTTTACCTTATGGATGCGGCCTGACGTGTCCGTGAAATAGACATACCCCAAATTTGTTATAGGTGCAGATGATGGGGTGGATTTGTAGCTCCACTTCGTCTTGCCTGTCTTCAAATTCGCCGCAGATAGCGAAGTGCCGGCATTATAATAGACAACACCTTTATCGAATGTATAGCCCATTTGAGGCTGGTCCAGACTTCCCAGATTTTTTTGCCATACCGGCTTCAGCGTCTTGGCACTGCTCTTCTGATGGGCCGCAGGCGCGGAAGTTTTGGCGTGGACTTCACTGTAAGGTATCGAAGTGGCAGACAACACTACGGCAGCCGCCAGAAGCACTGGGACCATTTTATTTCGATTTAATCGTTGTTTCATGAATGGTTAACCTCCTACATTGTGGAAATCTTCTTGCTCTCTCCTGTAAAAACGATCAGACACTGGAAAAGGTTGCAGGGCTACTATGAAAATAATTCCATAGTTCTATCCCTCTTGTCCATACGTAATCCCCTCTTGTGCCAGGTATCCCTAAGGCCGGAAAGCCAAACAACCCCTGCAGGCCGAGGCTGCAAGGGTATCTTCTGCTTCATCGTTGCTAGTCCGATGTTCCTATATCTTCACCCAGTTCAGGTAATTAGTTCTTCGGCAAAAGCGCTCAGCGTCTTCCGGCAGGCTGGGCCGGATTGCAGCTCAATGCTAATCTGTGGTTCCGCGTTCCTGTCTGCTGCCATATTACGCACAACCCACATCCCTTCATCCGCCGGTAGAAGGAACAGAATATTCTCGATCGCCATCTCGTTCCCTCTGCCCAATCTCAGGATGCTTACATTGTCCATTGTCCCGCCATTTGCCTGAAAATTCTGCTGCCACTTATCAATCAACTGCCTCTGATCGGGTGTAAGCGCGTCAGGTAGCGAAGAGGCAGAGACTTTCCCGGATGTGAGCCCGTTCCATATCGCCTCAGTGACCACCGCCTTAGATTCGGGTAATTTAGTGCCCGCAGCTGCCGGGTCTGCTCCATATAAGCGCACCAGCTCCTCTCCCCAATCCGCAGGCTCCGTCCAGGAGAGAAAATGCAGGACGTTGTTATCCGACAAGTGATATAAATACTTCTGACGAAGCTCATGAATCGTTAATGTTTGGCTTGTTTTGCGTTCCTTAACACCTCTGAGCATATAACTGCTGTGCAGCAAATGTTGAATCATCTGCTCGATTTCAGGCGTGAATTTCACTTCTCCTTGCTCTTCATCCAGCTGCTCGATAAATCCTTTGGCCATCAAGCTATGCGTAGCGGCCTGGAACAGCAGCTCCCAGCTCTCCTCCGGCAAATCGCCATAATACGCCTTCATCAGTCCTGCCGCCGCTTCCTCCCCTTGATGAACGGCCAAAGCGTACCCGAGCTCTTCCAATGAGAATATATAGGTATGCTCGCTCATGTAAGCAATCCTCCAATTAAGATCTATTTCGTATCTTTTCCGTTGCGGCTAATAAGTCCGCGCAGCTGCTTCATGACGGACTGAATTTCCGAATCGGTGATCAAGTAATACGTGTTTACTTTCCAGGTGTCTCTATTGGTCAAATGAAAAATCAGCTCAGGAAACTGCGGAACCAGCCATTTGCGAATGGAGGGCCCTTTATAGCTGACTCTTGATATTTCTGTCCATGCCACGGTGCGCGTACCATCTGAAATGGAGTGATCATCGTAGGTCAGCACAGCCGTGCTGGAGCTCAGCGCTCTGGGGAGGCAGGCCACGAAATAACCTCCAAAGAACGGAATCCCGATGATGGCCGACGTGATGCAAAAAAACTTGCGAATCATGGAAGTATCCATAAAAAAAGCCGCGTACAGCAAAAACAGACATGCCAGCACAAACAGCAAGCTGCCAAGCGCCTTGCCCCAAGCTACCGACTTCCGATAAGAGATTGTGTTCATCATCTAGCGCCTTCCTGATTTTATTTAAACAGCCCGCTAACCCAGCGGACACCCTTCTCCGCAAATCCAGCTACAGCATCACCGGCAAAGGCCCCCAATGTGCCGCCTATATAGGAACCGACAGCAGCTCCAACCGGACCTGCAATCGCCGCACCGGCAGCCCCGCCGAGAACAGCTCCGCCATAGGTCACCGCTGTTTTCACCACGACGTTGGATGCGGCCACAGCAACCTCTTCGCCGTTAAGCTTGCCGTCACGGTGCTTGCTGACCAGCCCGGAGGCCTCGCCGATCACATTAAAGGTGGCATTAATCGGGAATATTTTCTTGGCGATCATGCCTGGGATTTTACTCGTTTTGATCCCGTATCTGCCCTTCTCTACCCCCGCGATAACCTGCCTTGTCCATTGCGGAAAGTTCTTGGCCTGGCTAAAGCCTAAACCAAAATTAAGGCCGAGCTTGCTGGCTACCGCATCGAAGCCCTTCACGCCCTTCATGATCAGACCCGGGTTCACAATCTGCCGGTTAATGCTCCTGGCCAGATTTTTCAGGAATGTATTGTTTCCCTTTCCTTTGACCCACGGCGCATTATGGATCTTCGCCCGAGTCGGATCCCTCGGATCCACTCTGAATCGAACTGTATTGGACAGAACCAGAGAAGCTCCCACCGAGCTGTAGAGGAGCGTGCCCCACTTTTCCAGATTATCTCTCGTTCGAAGCGAGGTGTCTAACACGTTATGGGCTTGATCAAATGGATCGTCAGCCGCCCTTGCCTGCAAAGAAGCCTGCGTGGAATCCGCCTCTGTAAAACGGTGAACAATATTAGTTAATTCCGTGCTGACTGAACCCACTGCAGCCGTAAAATTATCCATTTGCTGGCGAGCCAGCTGGAAATTCTGATAAAATCGTTGTCTTGTCGTACCTTCCCATCCGCTTTCAAGGATTTGAATCTGTTGGGTAAGGTGACTGCAAATCTGCACCCCGATCTCCCTGGCCTGCGCGAATTGTTGGGATATTTCCATAAGTCTTTCCGGGGGGACCAATATTCTGCCCATGGCATTCACCTCAACAATATACAAATTAATGTAACTATTGTAGTTAAGGTTTTCATTGTTCACAAAAGGAACAAGTAGCAGAATACTCAAAAAATTTTATGGGCCCGTGGCACTACCTATCTTCTCCTAATGACGGAAAAAACAAGGACGTTCTGCTGCCTCGATACGAAAGGGACGCCCCCCTTCAACGACAAATCCCTCCAAAGCAGTGGCTTTGGAGGGTGTAGTGCTTCTATATTATAGAAGCGAAATAATGGGGCTTAATGATCACTAGAGTACGAATCCGCCTGATGTAGCCTTTTCTCGTAAGATCTCATAAACGTAATAGTATAAGCCTCCTGCTGGCAGGCATCATGGCAAATAATCGTATCCGCCACCGGAAGCATTGCATCTCCGCAGTCGCTTGCTTCCCCTATACAACCCTTTCAGTACGCCATATTTCTCCAGCGCTTGTATCATATAAACAGAACAACTAGGTTCAAAGCGGCAACGATTTCGGACTTCCACGGGCGCATAACGCTGATACACTTGTACGAGCCAAATGAGGATTGCTTTTGCTCGAGCGCCAGCATACAGTAACAAGCATATAAGCGTTGCAATACCCGCTAATCCCCCGGCATTCTGAGGTTGTACGGAATAGGTCCATTCATATAGGAACCAGAAGAGAAAAGCGCAGACTAATAGCGGAATAGCAATTTGAAAAAAAACACGTCTCCAAAGAATTACCGGAATCTGATGAACACGCGTGTAGTGAATGCTCCGCGGATCGCTTGAGTCTCCGCCTTCAGGAGAAACAAGAGCAGCTAACTCTTGCTCCGTTGGGAATGATTTAAAAATAGGTCCCGTGGAGTGCGGCTTATTCATTTATACTTCTCTGTAAAAAATAAGCATGTAGTAATATGTAGTGATAGGTTGCTGTAAGCAGCCGGGTTTTTCGGTCACTGCAATGGTTTCCATAGAATGATAAGTCCAGCCCGCCTCAGCTTGGTCATTAATAATATCAGCGAATAAATTCATTGCCGCTTGTGTTTCTCCTTTGTTGATGTGGACGTTTTTCGGTCCGGGAACCGCCATGTACTCCTTCATGAATTTCATCCTCTCCATTAAATATCAACACAATGTAGAAATAATTATGCAGCAATTTGTCAGCATGCACAGGACATTATAACATCCTAACAAATACCAGTTAAATTATACCATGCCACCGAGCCATAAGTAGGATGTATATTCTCTCGAAGTAGTACTATGGTAGTTTTTCAGGCGATTTTTATTTCGTGACTTCGTTAATGCTAATGTCGGGACAGTTCATCACGGACAACAACTCATCTAAATCTGTCATTTCAAAAGGACAAACCACTCCCTGCACGTCTTTATGCAGCGCAATCTTGGCTAACGAGGCGGTCACTATAGCTGTTGTATGATAGTCAGAAAACGTAGATAAAGCTAAGGTTTAACCCGCTCCTGGTTGTGGTTGCGGTCCTTCCCCTTAACCTCGACCGTAAGATAAGCATCCTCACGTTCTTTAGGGTTATGCTGGACTGCCTTAGATAGCCATTTATGATTGATTTTATGTATTTTCTGAATCACACCCATCCTTTTCAGCATCGAGATCAGTTTATTGAAGCCGCTCCCATTCCAAGAGGTGTAATAATTTATAGGGGAGGCTGTTAATCGATTTCGGATTAGAATTTTCTCTGCGTGCTCGATGAGTCTTACCTCTTGTTCCTTGTTGTAATTTAAGAAATACATGGTTCTTTTTTGGGTAAAACCGGGTACGACCTTGTTAGGATAAACTACGGGTTGAGCAATGATCCTTAACATATCCAGAACGCCGGATATCCCGGCTTTGGCATTTTTATTTTGCAATAGGGCAACGTTAATCTCTTGAACCTCTTGAAAATCCGAAATCGCCTTTTGTATCATTAAGCCTGATAACCCGGGGAAGAAGCCAGACATCACAACCGAACCCACCTTGTGGTCTACCGCACTATGATGTAGCTCAATCACTTGCTGTACAAAGTCATAAAATGGGGTTACGTCAATGCACAGGATTTTATTATGAATGCACACTTTTTGGATATAAGGGGTTTTCTGCTTCAGTACAACCACTGCCACATCCACGTTCCTAAGGACTCGCTCCACGCGATCCTCATCATTCACATCTAAATATTGAAACTGAACATCGCCATGAAAGGAATCTGCCAGCCTTGTTCCTCTATCCGTCTTATAATCCGTAACGATGAGCTTGATTGGGTTGTTAAAAATTCTTAGCAATTCACCACATACCAATTTACCAAGAGCACCGGATGCTCCAACCACCATGATTGTTGTCATGATGACCCCTCCCTCCCAGATCCCTTGCTATCGCGCAATACG
>NZ_NPBY01000040.1 GCF_002272015.1 Paenibacillus campinasensis
ATGACCCCTCCCTCCCAGATCCCTTGCTATCGCGCAATACGCTCATTCAAACAACCGCTTATGTTTATCGAAAAATCGATAGAAGAATCGTACATTGTCCAGCTCAAACCATGCTGCCGTTTGCAAGGGCGTGGTATCCAGATTGTAAATTTTGGCGTTTAATGTACCTAGAACAAAGGGAGAATGCGTGGCAATAATGAATTGACTGTCAAAATAGCGTGCCAACTCATTGATCTGCTCGGCAAGCTTGATTTGGTTAGCAGGAGAAAGCGAGGTTTCCGGTTCATCCAATAAGTACAATTGTCCGGGCAGCAGGTATTCCTCAAAAAACTGCATCGAGGTCTCCCCATTTGAGTATTTTTCCTGGGAAAATTGAATGTCGTCCAGCTTCTTGGCAAACGCATAGGATGCTTCATATTCTTCAACCTGATCCTGGGATTTTCCTTTACTCCGCTGTTCATGCAACAACGCCTCCCGCAGCACGGAGGATTGCTGTATTTTCTTAATCTCATACATAATATCTTCTGACTTCAGATAGCGGCTTCCATCAGGAAGCTGCCTGATTTCTTGCTCCCGTTCATCCTGCCCGAACTGGCAGCTGCTCATCTCAAGAAACCGCTGAACATAGATACTGTGCCCATGACTGGACATCTTCTCAGCACCCTTAATATTCAACTTATTGGCTATGACATTGAGCAAAGTCGATTTGCCGCTGCCATTGTTGCCGTACAGCACCGTAATTCGATCAAACCAGAGCACCTCGCCAGCGATATGCCTAAACACATGATCCGGATATATGTTGGGATTTCGATCTGTATAACTGGAAATCTTAAAACTCCTTAAATAAATCATACTCTCTCTCCTCCCCCGCCCAATAACTTGCATTCTATTGTACCAAAAAAAGACATGGCATTCTTAGAGCCGCCCTCACCTTCCGGACGATAGACCATCCCTTCACACGATGAAACATCACTAAGTATGAAAAAAAGAATAACGCAAAACTCGCGCCATTCTTCATTCACACATGTTTATTTGATTGCCTGTTAGCCTCGGGACCGGAGCACAATTTCAATACGCTCACATGGAGTACGCCGTAAAGCGAGTGGGCAGTTTGCCTGGGCGCCTATTTCAATCCACACACTCCATAGAGTGCGACGTATAACACCGTGGGACGGTTAATCCAATCGGCGTACATTTTAATCCACGCACTCACATAGAGTGCGACAATTCGCCCCTACGAAAGCCTCCAAGCATCACTCCGGTATTTCAATCCACGCACTCACATAGAGTGCGACAGTCACTGTGGTTCGGTGTACTTCTGGTGTTTATATTTCAATCCACGCACTCACATAGAGTGCGACTTGAGTAATCGACTTCGCTTGGAGCTTGCTGGTATGATTTCAATCCACGCACTCACATAGAGTGCGACGCGGCCGCCAGAGTCTTAAATGATTCTGACTGCCCTTT
>NZ_NPBY01000041.1 GCF_002272015.1 Paenibacillus campinasensis
AACTCGAACGCCTGCAGGCCGAAATCGCGGAATTAATTTCAATCCACGCACTCACATAGAGTGCGACTGTTTAGTCAATGAACGTCATGGGATCAAGAATTAGAATTTCAATCCACGCACTCACATAGAGTGCGACTACAGCAGCTTATGTAACCAAGTTTGAAGAAATGGAATTTCAATCCACGCACTCACATAGAGTGCGACTCCGTGAGAAGCAGATTGGTTGTAAGTCCGAACATTTCAATCCACGCACTCACATAGAGTGCGACGCTCTTTTCAATCCACGACCCCACATCACTTCAGGATTTCAATCCACGCACTCACATAGAGTGCGACATCGTCTCATTATTTTGATGAAATTCGTGATCACCTAATTTCAATCCACGCACTCACATAGAGTGCGACTTATTAAACCCTTTGCTAAGAAGTTGTCGGACAGAATTTCAATCCACGCACTCACATAGAGTGCGACGGCCCGCGTTATAGATTGCGCTGTGCAAATCGATAAATTTCAATCCACGCACTCACATAGAGTGCGACTAGTTTGCCAGATTGCAAACTATTAAGAAATAATCAGAATTTCAATCCACGCACTCACATAGAGTGCGACCCCAATCTCCCTCCTCGCCGAAAACAACGGCAAGATTTCAATCCACGCACTCACATAGAGTGCGACTGTTGCCGAATCTTTTACGTTAATTCCCTTTTGGCAACATTTCAATCCACGCACTCACATAGAGTGCGACAGCGTACCTTCTGGAGCCTTGTCCCACAAGGCTTCAGAAGGCACAAAGTGCGAACCTCTTTTTAAGGTACTATAAATTGAGCATATTTTCCACTAAAATCCCCGGGAACCCTTGTGGGACGCGAGGTGCGAACCTCCCAGGGATTTTATGTGCGCTTGGGGTTCGCACCGTGAATTCCATATGATAACTATCATGCCAGAGCACTAACAGCAGAACTGCTCTTAGTTCAAAGCAGGATACAGCGCGGAAACGCCTCCGGAAAGCCCTTGTTGTACCTGTCTGCTGATGTCATCAGCTAGAATCTCATAGAGATCTGCTTCGATCCCATCGATAGCTATCCGTGCCACATCCGCCGGGTCTAACTTCGGAGATTTAATACCAGCTGTCATAGCTGTATCGATGAAACCTACGTGCAGGCCGGCAACGCTAATGTTCTTCGGAGCCAGCTCCAAGCGAATCGCATTGGTCAATCCCCATTCAGCCGATTTCGCAGACGAATACGCGCCGCTTCCCCCTAGACTTAGCCACGATAGCACGGATAGAATATTCAGGATCGCTCCCCCGCCATTCTTCTCCATGACCGGTGCAAAGGCCCGAATCACCGATAATGTGCCATAAAAATGGGTGTTAAACTCCAAGTGGATGTCCTCCAGTTTTCCCGTAAGAAGTGAAGCACCTGTTGATACACCAGCGTTGTTGATAAGAAGCGTCACGTCCCCGGCGCGCTCTGCCGCTGCTGCCACGGATTCAGGGTCTGTGATATCAAGCTGCAACGGGATCGCCCCCGGCACATGGATGGAATCCGGATTTCTTGCCCCGGCATACACTTTAGCGCCTCTTGCCAGAAGCTCCTGAGCCAGATGTTTACCTAGTCCCCGGTTGCTTCCCGTCACGAGCGCAGTTTGATTCGAAATATTCATAGCGACCTCTCCTTTTTGGAACGATCATTCTTAAATGAGGAGAAAATATCTGAGCCCTCCTCGAAAGATCCATCCATCAGAAAGCTCAGATTACGTTTCAGTCCGTTATTCAAGAACAATCATTCTTAAATTAACAAAGGTTCCCCCTTTGTTGTGTAGATAGAATACTTCATTTAAGAACGATCAGTCAATTATTTTTTCGGTTTCAAGATGGCATGGATCGCTACCTTGCTCACATCTTCCAGCATTTTACGATCGGTTGCAGTTTTGCCCAGCACATATAATCCCTGTCTTGTATTAAGCAGAAACCGGGCCATTTCCTCCACACTCAGGCTGTCATTAAGCACACCTGATGGCTGACAACGCTGGAGAAAGCCAAGAAAAAAGTCCTCCATAGCCTGAAGATAAGACGCGATGCGTGCAGATATCTCCGGATCTGTAGCGCCCAATTCCATTGCCGTATTGGTAATGAAACAGCCGCGGCGCTGATTGTCGTTGTCCATAGCTCTGTCGATCAGTTCTTCAAAAAACCGTTCAAGGATATCCTGAGGCTCACCCGGCGTATTCAAAACCTGAAAAGCCCGGTCCTTATGCACGCCATGAAACCGTTCTAGGCAGGTCAGGAACAATTGATTCTTGTCGCCAAACGTATCATAGATGCTTCCGCGATGAACGCCGGTATGGTCCACTAAATCCTGAATCGAAGTTTTTTCATATCCTTTGCTCCAGAACAGATCCAGCGCTTTATCCAGTGCCTCGTCCCGATCAAACTCTCTTGGTCTCGCCATGGTTATCTTCCCTCTTCATTGATTTCATACCACTAAACCTTAAGATTAGTACATTTTATCAAAAAATTGCCGAGAATAGAAACCCTATATCCGACAGACACCTCATACATGTTTAATGCCAAGCATGGAAAGGATAAGGAAAAATGCTAATCAGCCCCTTCCCATAAATCTCTAACCAATATGGCAGCAGGAGGATCGCATGTTTCGAAAGCATAGGCCTAATCTCAATCAAGCGAATCTAGACGACGTGCAACAGACCGCCCTCTCTTCGTGGAAGGAATATAACACGCCGCTTTCCGACTCGTTTGAAGACAACGTTCGTCAATTGAAACTTATAAGGATTGCGACGATGTCGTCTTCCAATCTTTTCTCGTCGCAGGGAAGTTTCCAGCGCTCATGGCATACGTGGATGGTCTGACGAATACGGAAGAGCTGGATGAGAACGTGCTTCGGTCTTTAATGAGCATTGATCCGAAGGAAGCGGAAGAATGGATCCAAGCAGATGAGCATCAAGAGCGGTTCATCCCCATCTCATCAAGCGGTCCGGTAAACAATTGGCAGGATGGCCTTCTCCATCTCTCTGGCGGACACGCGTTGCTGCTTGTTCAGGACAAAGGGTTCTTCCTGAGTGTCACCCGATTTGAGACTCGACAGATCGTAGAACCGGAGACCGAACCAGTCATTCGCGGGCCTAAAGACGGGTTTATCGAATCGATGCGCATTAATACTGCCTTGCTCCGCCGCAAGATCCGTACCCCACGGCTGAAAATGAAAACATTGCAGATCGGACGGTTAACCGCTACTTCCGTGACGATCGTGTACATACAGGACCTTGCTGATCCGAAAGTGATCCAGACAGTCTGGGATCGCTTGCAGCAAATCGATATTGATGGGGTGCTGGAAAGCAGCTATCTGGAGGAATTTATCGAGGATCATCCCTACTCGCCGTTTCCTCAGGTGAAGCCCTCGGAACGGGTGGACGTGGTTGCATCCAGCCTGCTGCAGGGCCGAATCGCCATAGTGACAGACAATACACCGGTTGTGCTTACGCTTCCGATTACGTTGCCGTCCCTGCTGCAATCCCCTGAGGATTATTATGAACGTTACACGTTCAGTACAGCGGTTCGCTGGCTGCGGATTGCTCTGTTCATCTGCTCCATCACCTTACCGTCTTTATACATCTCCATCATGACATTTCACCAAGAGATGATTCCGACGCAATTGCTGAACAGCATCGCTTCCGCCAGGGAAGCCATTCCTTTCCCGACCTTGATCGAGGTGCTGATCATGGAGGCCGCCTTCGAATCGCTGCGGGAAGCGGGCATCCGATTGCCGAAGCAGGTCGGCTTTGCCGTCACCATTGTCGGTGCGCTCGTCATTGGGGAAGCTGCCGTCTCGGCTGGCATTATATCGTCCCCGATTGTGATTGTCGTCGCTTTTACCGGGATCGCTTCATTCACCGTGCCGCGGTTTGCCGCTGGTTTGCCCATACGTCTGCTGCGATTTCCGCTTACGGTCATTTCCGGCATCTTCGGCTTGGTCGGCATGATGATCGGGCTGATTGTGTTATGCATTCACCTGTGCTCCATCAAATCATTCGGCGTTAACTATATGTCGCCATTCGCTCCTATCCGTACCGGTGACTTTAAAGACGTGATTGTCCGAGCCCCTTGGTGGAAAATGAATCAACGACCTTCAACGGTTCACGGCAATCCCAATCGTCAGCCCGTCTCCAAGCCGTCTGCGGATCGCAAAGAATAAACAGGAAACAGAAAGAAAGGAGAGTTCGAAACAGGATGGAACAAGGGAGAATATCCGACGGACAAGTCGCCTACTTGCTATACGTCACTGTTATTGCAACCTCGATTCTGATCATGCCGTCCATAGCAGGGCAACAGGCAGGCCGTGACTTTTGGCTGTCGGCCATCATCGCTGCTGTTTTTGGCTTTTGGGGAATCTTTATCGCCTTGTCCTTGAACAAGCTGTACCCGGGACTCCATCCATTTGAGATGTTCGAACAGCTCCTCGGTTCCTATCTGGGCAAGCTGCTCGGCATCGTTTATCTGTTCTTTTTCCTGCACGCAAACGCCTTGTTCATTCGACAATATGCGGAGTTTGTCATCACGGTATTTTTGCCCAAAACGCCTGTCCCCGCCATTATCGGCTTGATGGCTGCGGTCTGTGCGCTGGCTGTACGAGGCGGCATCGAGGTGCTGGCCCGAACCGCTCAATTATTCCTGCCGATCTCCCTCATTGTCTGGTTCGGCTTGTTGCTGATTACGATTCCTGATTGGGAATTCCAGAACATCTTGCCGATTCTGGAGTTCGGAGCGCTGCCCAGCCTTAAAGGAGGCTTCTTGCTACAAACCTGGTACGGCGAATTTATAATGCTCGCTTTCCTGATCCCGTTCCTTTCCAGCGGCAAGCATATTAAGAAATACAGTCTTTGGGCGCTGGTCGGAGTGATCATAACTTTTGTGCTGATCAGTTTTTCATCGCTGCTCATTTTCGGCATCGAAACAACAAATTTCATTTATCCATTCTTTGAAGTCATCCGTTATATCAACGTGGGTTCTTTTTTTGAAAATATCGACGCATTGCCGCTGGCCTTCTGGATACTGACCATTTACTTGAAAATCTCCGTATTCCACTACGCGATGGTGTATGGGACCGCCCATCTGTTAAAGCTGAGCGATTATCGCAGCTTGTCGCTTCCGTTGTCATTGCTGCTCGCAGCAACCGGGTTATGGATTGTGCCGAACACGCAGAAGCTGATCGATTTCTTCTCAAGCGTCTCGCCCACCTATTTCACTTGCTTCAACACCTTGCTGCCCTCCATCGTGCTGCTCGCGGCATGGATTCAGCGCAAAGTAAAGGGGTGAAGGCATGAGTCAAGTCAAACGCGCCTGTATATGCATCCTTCTGGTCCTGTTCTGTCTACTGGGGCTATGCGGCTGCTGGGATCGGAAAGAGATCAATGATGTCAACATCATTACTGCTGTCGGTCTCGATCTGAACGACCAGGAAGACATCGAATTGACGGTGCAGTTTTTGGTTCCGCAATCGTCCGGACGTCAAAGCATGAGTCCCAGCAACGGACCGAGCACTTCGTCGGTGACTGCATCCGGCATTACGCTGGCTGATGCTGTCTCCAAGCTTCAGGCGAAAGTGCCTCGACTTTTATTCTGGGGTCAGACGGAGATTTTACTGTTCAGCGAAAAGTTCGCCCGCCGCGGCATTGTGGAAGAGATGGATTACTTGCTGCGCAATCCGGATTTTCGTCTGACGACGTTTGTCTATGTTAGCAAAAATAAACCTGCCGATGTGCTCGGCAAAAGCCCTAGGATGGAAACTTCTACTGCGGACATCCTGCAGAAATTCGCGTCGCTGCATCTAAAGCTGAGCATGACCATTAAGGATTTGAAGAGCGCCCTGCACAGCAAGGCGGGGGCCTTCACCTTGCCTATGGTAGAGCTGACAGGCGAGCAACCCTCGGCCAGACGCGACACCACCGCTATTTTCAAATCGGATCGGATGGTGGGACAAGTCGGTTCCGCAACTTCGCAGGGCATCTTGTGGATGACAGACAAGCTTCATGAAGCGACCATCAATCTGAAGATCGAGGATTATCCGGGGGATATTTCCCTGCGAGTCTTTCGTTCCCATACGCGCCTGAAGCCTCGGTATGAGAACGGCAAATGGAGTATGGGCATTCATATCGACTGCGAGAACGATCTCATCCAGAATTCGACCCGTCTGACAACAAGCAACCCGCAAGCCGCGCCGCTGATCGAGAATGCTGCCGAACAAATGCTTACCAACCGCCTCAAGGAGACCATCCAATACGCGCAGCAGCAACAAGCGGACATCTTCGGTTTCGCCGACGCGTTTCACCGAAAATATCCGCATGAATTCAATCGTGTGAAAGACGAATGGGAGACGATCTTCCAGAATCTTGAGATCGATATTCACCCGAAATTCGTGATGAGACGCATCGGCATGATGCGAGTCCCATCCAAATTATCCACCGAAGAGGGGGGAGAATGAGCCATGCCTAGCTTGCAGCTCGCTTATGGTTTTCTTATTGCCGCTATCGTGATTGGGTTTGAATGGAAGCAACTGCGCAAGAAGCAGCGTAAAGAAAAAACGTGGGTCGCCATCTTCAGCCTCGCTGCCGCGACCCTATACAGTCTGATCGTGTTCTACCCCGAGTTGCCTGGACTGAACGAAGCCGTATCAACCGTGCTGATTCCCGTATCAAGCTGGCTCGGGTTGGAGTAGAGTGCGATCGCGCTAGGGAAGCCCTATAAACCCAAGGAGGGATAATTTCAATCCACGCACTCACATGGAGTGCGACAATCCATGAAATGCCTCCTTTCAACCTAACGCGATATATTTCAATCCACGCACTCACATAGAGTGCGACTCGAGGCGTCTCCCCAAAAACCATTGTCAGTTACCAGGATTTCAATCCACGCACTCACATAGAGTGCGACACCAACCTAACCAAACCATACCTAACCATACCCAACATTTCAATCCACGCACTCACATAGAGTGCGACCTCAACCGTTTCGTAGTATTCGAGCACGGTCGATTTCAATCCACGCACTCACATAGAGTGCGACCATCCTAACGTTCGCCTATCACGCTGTCATCGCGCTAG
>NZ_NPBY01000042.1 GCF_002272015.1 Paenibacillus campinasensis
ATTATTAGCCTTATGATCATATAGGCGTTTCAATTTCAATCCACGCACTCACATAGAGTGCGACCTTTATGCTCTATTTACTTGTATTTATCAATCATTATTTCAATCCACGCACTCACATAGAGTGCGACACAGCCATATGCAGGACATATGGCTTACCCCGCAATATTTCAATCCACGCACTCACATAGAGTGCGACCGATTTTGTATAAACCGTTGTTTGTGATGCCTGATTTCAATCCACGCACTCACATAGAGTGCGACAATTTTTCGCTCTATAATAGAGCTGTAAAGTGGTATTTCAATCCACGCACTCACATAGAGTGCGACATATGTTCTTCATTTTCTTCAAAGGCAAAACGGGTATTTCAATCCACGCACTCACATAGAGTGCGACGGGATCCTTATGGTTTGGAGTGTTACTGGTGTTCATATTTCAATCCACGCACTCACATAGAGTGCGACGATGGTAGGATTCCCTGACGGTTAAACACGGCAAGGATTTCAATCCACGCACTCACATAGAGTGCGACGATCTCATAAACATCTCGGGCAGGACGTAAAGGACCCATTTCAATCCACGCACTCACATAGAGTGCGACTGGAACTTCTTGGTTGTTGCCCTTTCCCCATCATTCAAATTTCAATCCACGCACTCACATAGAGTGCGACCATTGCCCCGCCGATCGTAGCGCCGCCAAGTTGTTATTTCAATCCACGCACTCACATAGAGTGCGACTGGACGACGTCGGCAGCTTGAAGGACATTGAGCCGATTTCAATCCACGCACTCACATAGAGTGCGACTTCTTCTGTAGAGAACGTCTTGATTCAAATCGCTTCATTTCAATCCACGCACTCACATAGAGTGCGACAAGATATTGGCCGAGCGGCGATTAGCGAAATAAAATTTCAATCCACGCACTCACATAGAGTGCGACGCGGTTGTTAAACGGTTGATAATATGAGCGAAAATTTCAATCCACGCACTCACATAGAGTGCGACGGATGTGAGGACCTCCGTTCCCGATTGCTCTTCCTTATTTCAATCCACGCACTCACATAGAGTGCGACTTTGTATATATGGCGTTGTTCATGTTGTTTCCTCCCCTGATTTCAATCCACGCACTCACATAGAGTGCGACGTCTGATGTAGGTAAAAACAAAAGCCATAGTAAATATTTCAATCCACGCACTCACATAGAGTGCGACAGCCCGCCTTATACAGCCTTATGCAGCAAGGCTTCAGAAAGCCCAAAGTGCGAACCTCTTTTTAAAGTACTATAAATTGAGCATATTTTCCACTCAAATCGCCGAAAACCCTTGCAGGACGCCAGGTGCGAACCTCCCAGAGATTTTATGTGCGCTTGGGGTTCGCACTCAAGGCCCTTTTATTTGATCTTCCTGTTTCCATGGAAGTCCGTCACAAGCCCACCGCACCCCTTCACTGCGCTCCGGCACTGCTAATCTCGCAATCCCTTACCAGCCCAGGGGTAGCTGGACAAAGATCGCATCTGCAAGAAGACCCTCCCTCTATTTCCTTTATTGACTTCTATTACAAACATATAGAAAAATCACTGACAGCTACATCAGTGATTTTCAAGGCGGATCATTTATATACAAAACAGCGGCCCCCGAACGTCTCGTTCGAAGGCCGCCCAGGGTCCACTTCAGTGCTGCTACTCCCGCAGCAGCACTGTCTTTGTATCCGCATGCCAGTTCACCGTCGCACCCAGTCCCTCGGCGATAAAGCGGACCGGGACATAGATACGTCCATCCTTGATATACGGCGCAACGTCCATCTGAAGCGCTGTCTGATCATCCTGGGTCAGGTGAGCTTCGATGGAGCCGACCGACAAGGTGACAGCATCGCCACGAGGTCCGGACAAGGTTACCGTGTCCTGATCCACGAATTTCAGGCTATACTCCAGCGCCTCGGCAATCGCGCGCACCGGCAGCATGATTCGCCCCTTGTGCATCTCCGGAGCCGTGTCAAACACAATCTCCTTCTGATTATGGAGCACGCGAATATCCCCGCTGCCGGCCTCCCAGCCACTTGGCAGCTCATAGAACGATACCTTGCGGATCTTATTGTTCAACGTATCGGCAATATAGAGATTGCCATCCCGATCTAACGCAATGTCTGATGGCCTATATAATGCAGCCTGCTTTTCATATCCATTCGCACTCCCGTATTCCCCCGCGCTGCCAACGGCGGTGGTTACAAGCCCGTCCTTTAAATAGCGGATGGTGTGGTTCAGACTGTCTGCAATATAGAGTCCTCCGCCTTCATCAACTGCAAGACCGTACGGACTGAAGAACCTTGCTTCTTCCGCCGCGCCGTCGCGATATGCGCCTGAAACGTACATTTGTCCGGCCAGCAGCTCTCCGCCGCCTGCCACGGTAGTCACGGTGTCCGTATGAAAATCGATGTATCGAATGCGTTGGTTGCCCGTATCACTCACATACAGATTGCCCTTGCTGTCGAGCGCCAGACCAGAAGGCTCGTTAAACAGCGCCTCGGCAAGCGGGCCATCCCGATAATCTCCTGTCGCTTCGACAACGCCGTCGAACACTTCAACGATCCGCTCTGATAACGCATTGAGTGTCGTGACATTCCCGGCAGGGTCAACCTTACGGATGGCATGGTTCAGAGTATCGGCAACATAGACATTGCCCGCGGCATCAACCGCCACGTCGGACGGCGTGTGAAAAGAGGCCTCGCTCCCCTTCCCGTCCGCATCTCCCAGAACACCATTGCCCGCAATCGTTGTCACGTTGCCGTCAGGCGAAATTTTTCGAACAGCATGATTTCCCTGATCAGCAACATACACATTGCCCTTCCCATCCGATGCGAGGCCCATAGGACTTGAGAAGTAGCTTACCCCCGCCGCACCATCAGCATAAGCGCCCATCGGAAGGCGGTCTTCACCGGTCAGAACGGAGACCTCTGTTCCGGCATAAACGGCTGTATGGCCGTTCCGAACCGCACGAATCCGATGATTCTCTGTATCGGACACCAATAACGATCCGTCTGCCAGCACCAGAATCGCGCCGGGATGGCGGAACGCGGCTTCCGCCGCATTCCCGTTCCATTCGTTGTACTCCCCGCTGCCTGCAACATCCATCGTTTCAATCAGTGGTCTGCCCTCCGAATAAATCGCTCCATGAGCAGGAACAACCATTCCCAGGAACATAGCCGTCGTCAGCCCCCACATACTAATCGACTTCATCAATTTCATAATGAACTCCTTATTTATCATGGATTAAGTTCGTCCTCTTCGTTCGTCAGCATAACCTCGATTCCGTATCCGTTCTGCTTGAAGAAGCTCAAGCGGAAGATGTTAAGGATCGTGCTGGCCGACGGATCTACAATGGTGAACGGGATGATGACGAATCTGTCCTCAGCATGGAACGCAGCCCCTTGACTTGCTTCGAATATATACTCCATGAAGTCCACATCCTGGTAATACATCCCCTCATGGATGTACACGGATTCTGTTACCGTTGCCGGATCGAACTTATGAGGATTATAGTAGCGTACGTTATCGCCGATCAGCGGCTTTAGGCCACGGCCGTATTCGAATTCGAGCTCAGCCCTGTAAAACTCGGAATCTCCGGTGAACCGGTCAAGCGCGATGACCGCATTGAATTGTGTAGGAGAGACCTGCTCGATGAAGAAATACGCATAGCCGGGCAGTTCATGGAACGAAGACACCTCGATTACTTTGACACCCTCGCTTCCAGCTTGCTTCTCTGTGCCTTCGAAAACCGCCGTATACTTATGTGTGAAATCTGAGATCGGCTCCTCGATCAGCACATGAAAGACAACGCTCCCGTCCGCATTCAGCTCCTTGACTTCAAGCTCCCTGTCCCCCTCATACAGTGTAACCGTCCCCACAGCCGGGACTTGACCGTGCTTCGGAGATACTTGAACGGTAAACGGGATCGTCTCGCCAACGAGCGCTACTCGATGCGGTGCCGAAATGTCCAGGGTGGTTTCATCCTGCATGACGGTAATGGCAACAGGGAATGAAGTGTTGGACTGCGTCCGCGATGTCGCAGCTGTTACCGCTTCGATTTGACGGGCACCCACATTTAGCGTGAAGCTCTGCTCCGGTGTAATGACAGCCGAAGCTTCGCCATTCATTGTGGTCGCCGTGGCTAATACCTGTTTGGAACTCCGGTCCTGAAAAACAATATTCGTGCCATCTGGAACCGGCATGTTGGTTGACGTAATCACAGCATGGGCACTCACGACGAAGGATTGACCCGCATAAATCTCATACGTATCAACATCCATCGTTGTGGACGTTGCAAGTGGAGGCGGAACGGAAGGGCCCTGGCCAGGTGCGCCCCCGCTCCCCGGTCCTGCAGGTGCTGACGGTGCGGGCGTTACCGGTGGCGGCGATACTGGCGGTGTCGGTGTCTGTCGTGACACACGTTCTTCCTGCTGCCGCTTTTGCTGCTCAGCCTGCTGGACTCTCTGTTCCAGGCTGGCTCTTTGCTGCTCGCTTAACGTGGCCAAATATTTCTCCTGCGCCTCTTTCGCTTTTTGTTCTTGGGCCTCCTGATTGCGTCTGTTGATTTCTTCCTGCTTCTGCTTGATTTGCTCAAGGATCTGCTGCTGTTGCGCAATCTGCTGTTCGCGCAGACTCTCCTGAGCAGCGGCTTTCTCCTGTTGCCTTGCCTTCACTTCGTCCAGTTGTCTCTGGCGTTCCGCTACGCGATCTGAATCCAGCCCCACAGATGGATCAATAGGCGGAACAGGCCTATACACTTCGAAGTCAGAAAGAGAAGATGAATTTCTCAGAATATCTTCAATCTGCTGCTGGGATACTTTCCCCAGATCCTGAGCATTATTAATGATCCCTTGAATCAGGCGATCAAGGTTATCCCTAAATCGTTCCAGATCCGGGTCAAAGTCGGTCCCGTTCCCCACGTCTGAAGGGTTCTGCGCACCCTCTGTTATTGACTCCAGCATTTGTCTGTTTTCTTCTTGTATTTTGCTTAGTGAGGCAAGTATCTCCTCAACCACCTTGCTGGGAACAGAACTCATATACAAACCTAAGTCCACCGGGGTATAACCCGGAAGCGAACTAGCCATTTGTTCGACCTGCTGTGCAGGATACAGGACAATCCCGCCTAGATCGGGCGTTATTGGACTACCAGGAGCCCGGGAAGGCGGCGTGACGGCAACTCGTCCCGACAGAACAGCTACGTTGGAAATCCCTGTAATCGGATCAATGAAGACGGTGAAATTCGTTCCCCGCACGTTCATGTCCGATGTTGGCGTCTCCACCTGATAGGAGCTTCCTTCTCGATCCAGCGTCTGAACGCTGTTGAACATAGATCCCGACCATGTATGTATAGCGGTTTCCATATCGCCAGCATCGCTTACTCTTAACTTGGACAACGTTCCATTCCAATGCTCACCAAGCGTAATTTCATCCTCACGCCCAGCAACATTCAGCGTCAGGCTCGCGCCACCCTCAACACGAATCCGGTCCCCTTCATGAAAGGTCATTCCCTGATATACGCGAATCTCTTTGCTGCCCCCGGCCTTCTTTACATACACAGCCCCGACAACATCTTTAGCCAGTGCGTAGTGGCCGGAGGCACCGAAAGCTGTTCCTGCGAAATGGCCTAGCATAATGGTGAATATCATCAATAATGACAATCCGGATAACGCCAGTTGCTTCAATGCTTTCAATTTTATCTCCTCCTTAATCCTGAATCTCAACACCCCACCCCCTCACAAGAACTGCTTCGCTTATGGCCTTATAGGATGGATCCCTTGCAGCGCGATAATGTAATTCACCGTAACAAAAGGCTGTCTATTCTCATGAGGGGCATTGCCTCCATTTGGAGAAACCGCCTGCGGGCTCATAGATACCAGATTGGCGTCCGGATCCGCATAAGCCTCCGTTTGTCCCCGTGGAACGGATGCCCACACCGCCCCCTCAGGAGAGATCGTGCTTCCCAATGCAGCGACTTGAACAGCATGCTCATGCCTAGGCATTTGCTCTGGAAGCAAAGTAACCGTACTGGTCCCGCTCATCTCTCCCAAGATCCGCGGGGTAAGCCCCGGTCCGGCACCCGCATGCATCGCTGCTCTTCCTTGCAGATTAGGCAAGGCGAAGGTGTTAAAACCATCGCCACCGTATCGTGTACCCAGGATAGTGTACAGGGCGCGATGCTGAGCTACAGACAACAATTGTCCATTACAGAAAGCCCATCCCTTGGGCTCAAACCTCCCTGCAAAAATTCTAATCTCCCCAATAAACGGATCCATGTATCTTCTTCCTCCTTTTCCTCTCCCTGTCGTGACAACATCAGCTTCCTAGTCTCTTGATGGAAATATACCTTGTACGGCTATGCAATAATTTAGCGCGGTATAAGGCTGCATATTGGAATGAGCCTGCCCTTGACCTGCATTTGCAATCGCCTCAGTACTCATCTGTGTATTATTCGCGGATCCATATAGATGCTGCGTTTCATTGGCAGCCCATATCCTCCCATCCGCCTGCCTGTTATTCGCCCAGCTTGAAGAGGCCCTGACCGCATGATGATGCTGCGGCATTTCAGCCACAGTCAGAGCATGAGCTTCTTCTCCGCCCGTAACCCCCACAGCTCCCTGGCCGCCATGAACGGCTACTCTCCCTTGCAGATTAGGAAGAGCAAAGTTGGTCATCCCATTCCCTCCATAAGAAGGACCTATAAGGGCATACAAAGCTTGATATTGGTGAACCTGTAACAGCTGTCCATTACATGGAAGCCAGCCGTTCGGCACTTTACCGAAAGCAAATAATCTGATCTCCCCAATAAAAGGTTCCGCCATGATTTCTTCCTCCTCTTGTGTGGTTATTTCAACCATTCGCTCATTTCTAGTCTAGTTATGGATATATCCCCTCTGTCGCAATCATAAAGTGAACAGCCAGTGTAGGCATCATATTATTGTGAGGCTGGTTTCCTCCAGCCGACTCAAGCGCTCCTTGAACCATCGTCCCGCTAACCTCACCTTGAGCATATTGAGGGATACCCGCGGCCCACACATGCCCGGTTGGACTTGCTTCTGTTCCTGGTGTGGAGGCTGCATTCACGATATGGGTATGTGGAGGCAAATGATTAACCGTTAAGCTCGCAACTTCGCTGCCCCCTTTTTGTCCTAAAGCATAGTGGGTGCCCGCACTAGAAGTCCCGTAATGAATAGGCACTCTCCCTCTTAGGTCCGGCAATCCAAAAGTCGTCAGGCCATCCCCGCCGTATGTCGTGCCCAGCAGCGAAAAAAGCAGTTCGTAATCTTGAATATGCAAAAGCCGCCCGTCACATAATTCCCACCCCACCGGAGCAAAATCCCCTGCAAACATACGTATTTCTCCTATATATTGATCCATATGTATCCCCCCATTACGATTTGGATTTCACCTGGATTGACGGTACCCAGTGCATGCTGATATAGGCTTCATGCTCTAATACCTTCTCAAAACCGAGTTTCACATACCACTTGTAAGCCCTCATATTGTGTGATTGAACACTCAGGCCGAGCGGCATTCTTCTCACCCTGGCTTCATGCTGTAATTTGACAACGACACTCGTCCCAATTCCGAGCCCTTGGAAATCCGGATGAATGATAAGATCGATCAACCGCAGTTCCCTGTCACCGCATACCGTTACCAGTTTGCCAACCGGCTGGCCTCTATAGTGGATCATTCTCCCTACCAGATTCGGATATTGCCACTGATAGGAGCGGCATTGAAAATCATACTGCATTCTCAGAAAGGTCTTCTTCTCCTGCTCCGTCCAGTTCCATAACGCCATCTCCGGCTCCCTGGATTTCTCATACAGTAGATAGAAGAAGTCTTCCTGCTCCAACCTGGCATGAACCGGCTTTAATGATACCCATCTGTGGATCGTTGTCTCCATATAGCCCTCCTTGCATAAAAAGAGTGTCGAACAGCTTAAAGACATGCTGTCATAAAAACGTTCGACACTCTGTCTCTGACTTTACCAGGCAATGGTCATGCGAAGCCGGTCAAACATGACTGCAAGGTGAGCTCGGGTCAGAGATTCACCCGGCGGAATCTGAAAAGGCTCCCCTTCCATCCATCCCAGCTTCAGACCCAGAGCCAGTGCATTGCGAGACCATGACTTAACCTCCGATGCATAGGAATAATCCTGCAGTATGCGCTCCACTTCCTGTTCAGACAAGGCAACATCGCTTCCCGCAATAGACAAGGCGCGTGCGAGAATAACGCTGGCCTCCGCCAGGCTGATGTCCTGCCGGGGCTTAAACTTATGGTCCCCGTAACCCTGGACCAGTCCAAGCTCGGACGCAGCCTGCAGTGCAGACGCATACCATACGTTATCCGCCACATCGTCATACACGGTTTCCTGACGGTCCGTCCATAACCCCAATCCTCTTGCCAGAATGGCCGTGTATTCCGCTCGATTCACAGGATCGTCCGGAGCAAAATGTTTATCATCTCTCCCGTTCAGAATGAGCTGCGAAGCCAGCCGCTCCACTGCCTCCTGTGCCCAGTGTCCATCCATATCCTGGAATGACACTCCAGCCGTCTGAATAATGGCTATGTTGCCAGGCCGCATGCTCGTCACACGAAGATAGCGTCCATCCCCATTCTCCATTACCTTGGTAGGGAGCGGCAGCAGAGAACCATCCTCCAGAATGAGAACCGCCACAGCGGAACCATCCCCCGTGTAAGGAACAGAAATGAGCCCCGGAACATGCCCGGAAAATCGGTTGATCGAATATGTCTGCTCATCGTGAACCAGGTACATCTGCAGGTTCAGGACAGGGTTCACAATAGTCGCGCCTGTCTGACGAGCAGCATTCTGTACCCTTCTTTGCGCCTCTGCAGAGCCCTGCTCGACTTTCAGTACCAGCTTGACCTCCTGCTCTTGCAGCCCGTGCAGCTTCTTCACTTCGTTCAGATCAAGAGACTGAACAGGCAACCGATACACTGCTCCTGCGGTGACAACCTCCAGATCCAGCTTGTTGCTGCTTAACTGATTAAAGTGCGTCTCCGGCAGCTCCGTCTGCAGCGTATCAGCCTGACCCGTAAGGAACAACCGCAACGCATTCTCCAGCTTATCCAGCCCTTCCAGCGGAAGATGGTCTTCGAAAGTGACCCGGGTAACTTGCTGTCCGTTGATCACTACGTTCTGCGCCTGAACTGCTTCTGTCACCACGCCCTCGACATGCACCCGCACCCCTTCCTCATGCTGTCCGGGAGGAGGAGAAGGATTAGGCGATGGTCCTGGTGAAGGAGCCGGTGTAGGCCCGGGATTCGGTCCCGGGTTTGGCCCTGGGTTTGGCCCTGGGTTCGGTCCTGGATTCGGTCCTGGACCGGGATTCGGTCCTGGGTTCGGTCCTGGGTTCGGCCCGGGATTCGGTCCAGGACCTGGTCCTGGACCTGGACCTGGGTTCGGCTCCGGCACATACGGAGCAATATGAATCTCTACCGTCGCCTCTTCAGAGTACAGTTCACCGTCATACGCCCGGTATGTAAAAGTAACTGTACCGTGCTCCCCGCTGTCAGAGACATATTCAAAGCTGCCCGTCTGCGAATCAAAGCTTCTGATCTCGCCTTGATCTGGCTGCTTCACGATCTCAAAGCTCAGGTCATCCTGATCATTATCCACATCCTTCGCCCGCAGTTGACCTTCAAGGACACGGCCTGCGACCGTGTTGAAGCTCATCTTCTCGGCTACAGGTGCGTCATTGACCGGATCGACCTGGATGCTGATCGTCGCGAAAGTTCCGGCGTCTTCGTACTCGTTACCTGCCGTCCATGTCAGAGCGGCTGCTCCGTACCAGTCGGCGTCCGGCTCGAATACCAATCCTTTCGATTCGATCTCCCTCCACAGAATGCGATCACCTGCTGTTACACGCTGATGATCGAACCATAGCTCGCCGTTATCCGGCAGCGTACGGATATGAATCACGTATGGTTCGGTCCGATCCTCATTCTGATGTGCAAAATCCGCCCTGCTGAATGACAGCGGTGTATCTTCCATGCCGGATACGGTGCTGGACAAAGGCACGGGCACGGATTGGTAGATGAGACTGTCCGAAATCACCTGTGTATTCTCGTTTCCTGCCTCATCCTTGATTTGAATATAGATCGTCTTCTGCTGATTTCCATCGTTCGGAAACGTCCATGGCTTCACGATCTCAACCGGTCCAGTTCCGACCGGATATTCGGACCATTCATTGTCTGGACTGTCCCATGAAGCCAGGTCGTCGCTCAATCGTACAGACAGCTTGGAGGAGCCTCCGGTGTCCTCCGCCTGAATGGTAACAGGCACCGCCAACAACGCAGAATATGCTGCTCCATCATTTAGGGTCACAACAGCTGTCGGCGCTGTTTTGTCGATCGTAAACCGGATCGTTGTCCCATTGCCCGCACGGTCTGTCACTGTCAGCTCATGGCTGCCTTCGCCGCTCACCGTCGATCCGCTTGTGAATGCAGCCCCGTCCAGCCACGCCTCGACGGCATCGGATACGTCATACGTAATCACTTTATCCGCGTTATATAAGAAGCCGTCGCTGACGCCTTGCACCCATGGCGCTGTAGTGTCGATCGTGAACTGCAACCTCGTTTCGTTGCCCGCCTGATCCTTCACAATCAGCTCATAACTGCCTTCGCTGCTGACTGCCGTTCCGCTAGCGATCCGGCTCCCGTTCAAGGTCGCTTCGACCGCATCGGCCTCGTCATACGTAATGATCTTATCCGCGTTGTAATAGTAACCGTCCTCTACGCCCTTTACCCAAGGGGCTGTTTTGTCGATCCCAAAGTGCAGTCTTGTTTCATTGCCCGCACGGTCGGTTACGATCAACTCGTGATCGCCTTCATCACTCACCGTCGCGCCGCTGGCGAAAGACCGGCCATTCAACGTCGCTTCTGCCGCGTCAGCCGTGTCATACGTAATGACCCGATCGGTATTGTACAAGCCCCCGTCATCCACTCCGCTTACCCATGGCGCTGTTTTGTCGATGACAAAACGCACCGTTGTTTCATTGCCTGCATCGTCCCGAACGACCAGCTCGTAGCTGTCTTCGTCCCGTACGACGGTGCCGCTTGCAAAGGCGCGACCGTTTAACACGGCGGTTCCTTTGTCAAACGTGATCGTGACATCCGTGTTGGAATGACTCCCGTCGGTTATGCCCGTGACGACCGGCAAGGTGCGGTCCAGCTCAACGCTTGCGCTAAGGTCGGTCTCGTTATGCAAGCCGTCCCGCAGCTTGAGATACACGGTCTTCGGTCCATCCGTATCCTCGGCAAGCCTCCACACCCTGGACGCTGAGAAAGGCTCCCACGCATTCGCTGCCCATGTATTCGCATCGTTTGAGAGCTGCATTTCCATATTGCCAATACCAGCGCCATCATCGGCTGTTAATGTAAGCAATACCTGCGGGTCGTTGGTGTGCGTCCCCCCGCTGTTAATTGTGATGCTGCCGGTAGGCGCTGTCTGATCCAGCGCAATGCTGCTGTTGATCACGCGCTCATGACCCAGCTGATCCTTCAGCTTCATATACACCGTCTTGGCGCCATCGCCGGATGGCAGTGTCCAGGATGCCGTAGAGGAGAATGGCTCCGCTGCGCTCCAGGTCTGGCCATCATTAGACAGCTGCATCTCAATCCCGCCGATCCCGGCGCCATCATCGGCCGACAGCGTTAAGGTGACGGCTACGTCGCTCGTATAGCGCGCGCCCCCGTTAATGACGACGCTTCCCGTAGGCGCCGTACGATCGACCACCACCGTATTGCTGGTGATTGTATCACTGAGATTGCCCGCTTTATCTTTCAGCCACATGTACACTTGCTGATCGCCATCCGCCGGATCGAATGTCCAGCTGGCTGTATTGGAGAATGGCACCCATGCTCCGCTTGCACAGGTAGTGTCCGAATGTGAGAAGCACATCTGATCGAGATGGTCATCAATTCCCGTAACAGCCAGGCTCACCGTGGAAGCACCGACATAATCGGTTCCTCCGATCGTCCTTCCCGGCGTGATGCGCACATCTCCCGTCGGGTTAGTCGTATCCAGAATGACCTCTGCGGAATATATCCCCGATAATGCGCCGTGGCTATCCCGGTACTGAACCATGATCCTCTTCACGCCATCTCCGCCCGGAACACTCCAGCGCTTCGTCTCCTGGAATAGCTCCCATTGATCCAGGTTCTGGCCCTCGTTGTATACATTCATCTCAATCGGGTCCTGTTCCGGGTCCGAAGCGGACAATCTTAAATCCACTTCCGCTGCATGGGTATACCCATTGCCTTCGACGGACAGCGAACCCGTAGGAGGCGCGTTGACACCGTAGGTGATGACTAATTGCGGGCGATTCTCCGGCGTTCCATCTAGTTTAGAATAAAAGTACACTCTTCTTTCATGACTTGGAGCTGAACCCGGCTCAGGCCCTTCCGCCCCTCGGATCATAAAAGTCGCGGCCGGAGCTCCTCCGGACTGCAAACGATCCTGCACATAACTTGAAACATCAAAGTCGTAAACAACACGTGCCTGGCTTGTAACCGGGAAATGCCCAGTAATGGTTACATCCTGGCTCGGTATAGTTGGCGGACTGCTCCATCCGCTTTCGTTCGAGCCATAAATCTCGAAATAAGGATTATTAACCGGAGAGCTGGCACTTTCCTGAGTCAACCTCAGTTCGATCTTCTCAATCGTTCTGCGAGCATCGATACCGCTCAGATCGAATTGAAGCACGCTTAGCGAAACAATGGGGTCCCCACCCTCATACTCGTACCCTGCGATATTGATCGATTTGCCTAGGACCGTTCCCATATCCGGCTCATAGAATGATGGGTTTGGGTTCACACCCCAGTATTCGATCGTCCTGCTTTGCGCGACAACGATGCTTTGCGTCCTATTGGGGTTGGCGTCAGCTGTCCTTTCATATGCCGGGTATACCAGCATACAGGTCAATAGAAAAACTAGCGCAACCGATATATATCGCCTCATACTCTAACCTCCTTGATCCGGACTCATGCCGGCGCATATCGCAATCATTACCCTTCATCCTCGTTCAAAAGCCCCCACTTATCGCATTTATCAGCCAATTCCCTGCTTGATCGGCTCCAGTTGAATTTCTTCAAAATGCGACCCACATGCTTTTTGACGGCGGCCAGGCTGACCTGCAATTGTTCTGCGATTTGCAGCTGCGTCTTGCCTTCGACCATCAGGCTCAGCAGTTCGCGGTCCCCTTTATTGAGCAAGCTTCTCTTCTTCTCATATACAAGCTTCCTTAACCGGCTGCCGTATTTCGAAGTCGGATTGCTCATCGCCTCGTAGATCGTCTCGGGCAGCTTCTCGAAGTCGTATTTATACAAGTAGTCGTAGGCCCCGTTCATGAACGCTTCGTTAAAAATCTCATCATTATCATCCAATGTGCTAAGCATGATCACCTTCACATCAGGGTACTGAGTAGTAACATCCAGCGTGGCATCCACGCCGGTCAACTCGGTATCATCTAGAAGGATATCCATCACCACAACATCGGCAGGCTGATCCTGGAGCACGGAGAAACAAGCCTCAATTGAAGCCGCACAGGCATATAAATCGATTCGCTCATGCGCCTGAAAAAAGTGGCTGATTCCTTCCCTCCACTCAGGATCATCTTCCACATACAGAACTCGAATTTTACTCATTGTTTTCGCTACCCTTTTTATATTGGAATGTTAGCATAACGGTGGTTCCCGCGTTCGGAGCACTCTTAACCTCTGCTTTGCCTCGATGGGCTCCCATGACCTTCTTCACCTGATACATGCCCAGCCCGAAATGCTTGCCGCTCCGATGCTTGGTCGAGTAGAACGGTTCAAATATGTTCTGCAGCTGCAAGCTGTTCATCCCCTGACCCGTGTCACGGATGATCACCTTGGCTTTATTCCGCCCGACTTCAAGCCCGACTTGAAGCGTCCCTCTCTCCTTCATCGCCTCAACCGCGTTGTTGCATATGTTCTGAAGACATTCCATCACGAGCATTCGGTCGATGAACAGCGTGATTGGCGCATAATGCTTGACAACTTGGATATCCGGATAAGCACCCAGCGGCTCCAGCACTTCATCAAGAATGTCCGCGAGATTGGCATATTCCTTCCTCGGTTCAATCTTGCTGCTCACAACATGGGAGATGGTTGACATCGTGGCAATCATCGCTTCGTGCGTTTTTAACAGATTATCAACATGGGTGTCGATCTGGGCATAGTCTCCGTTCTGTACATTTTTGCGAATGTTCAGCGCATTCAGCTTGATTTTGCCGATAGCGTTTTTCAGAGAATGATGAATCAGTCCGGTGCCCACATGCACGGTGTGCATGGACTTTCTTGTAACCCCGAGAAATGCGTCGCGAAAATACAAAAACGCTACGGCCAGCAAGCCTGCAATCGAGACATAGGGAATCATCGACAGAAGTTGGTCGCTAAAAGGGGCAACAGAAAAGTGGTACATATTCAAAATGGCGACTGGAATAAGGAAGATAAGCGCAATGGAAGTATGAATGAGTCGTTGTTTGTCATCCTGTTCCCGGACAATGAATCGCACGGCCAGGTAGACGGTCACCACCAAGTAAACCAGCCCCCACAATGCGACAAAACCGGTGTTCACTCGGTTCTCCAGCAGATCGGTTTGGAAGATTAACGTTATCCATATAGGTAGGCTAAGGGAGAGGAAGAGCCATCGTTGCTGTTGCACCACGCCATTGTACAGGAAGTAGAATACCGCGATGACGTAATAGGGAATGGTATTGACAGCAAGATTCAGCAGAGAGGTAAGCAGCAGCGAAGGTATAATGATAATCGAACTCATCTGCTGTTCGACCACGTATGGCAGCCACCCTTTCTCCAACACGACCTGAAGTCCTACAAGGCCTCCGCACATCATAAGCACAGATGCCCATAAGACAAGACGATTGGCTTTGTATTTCAACATAAAATAGGCGCCAACCGACGTTAAACTGAAGAAGAGAAACAGGAATTCAGCATAAAAGAACATGTAGACCCACCTTTGATCTAAATCGATGTTAAGCCAAGTATACATGTTCTAGTCCTTTCTTAGTAGACACATTCCTAAAGATGAACAACGGTGAGACCAAGTGCATAACGTGAGAATATCATGGATGCTCGGGGCCCGGTAAGTGGACACTTTTATGTCTACCTATACCTGTATACTTTGGTCTGTTGCGACTGATTCCTTATCGTATCTCAAGCTTTGTGCTTGCTTCGAGCGATTGGAGCAGGCGGGCCCGTCCGCTCTACCTCGGAAAGCGAGTCGACGATCCGTTCAACAGCTTCCCGATCCTTGGGTTGATCCTCAAGCAGCATCAATTTCATCACTCCGCACGCTCACTCCCCTTTCCTCCAATCCTCTTCTTATATCTACAGCCCAAATCCCATTGTACAAAGCGCCAATGAAAGATGAATGAAAGATATCGATCTGGTCATAGAAAAAAACCGTGCGACGCTGGGTCTCACGGCGAGGATGTAACCTATGATGTTCCTGCATTAATTCGACAGCAGCAGCTCCGCATACAGCGCTTTAAGTTCTTGTGAAGGATCGATGTTCAGCTCCTGGCGCAGCACCTTCTCGTACGACCGGTACAGCCTCTCGCACGATGACAGCTCCTTCTTGGCTGCATAGGCGCCCATCAGCAGGATGACGGTCTCCTCATCCAATTCATTGCGTGCATGCTGCTTGGCCAGCAATCCGATGGCCAAGTCTTCTTTGCGCTGCTCGATCAGCGCGCTGGCCAGCTTTTTGACCAATGCGGCATGCAGGGCGGACAGGCGTGAAGCATCGTTCAGCGCCCAGATATACCCCTTGTCGCCGAACAAATCGCCAACATACAGCTTCTCCGTCTCCAGACACCATTCCATATTGACGTTATCCATCGTGTCGATCTGTTTGAGACGCGCTTCAAATTCAACATAATCAATTATCGCATCATGCAGATCCAGCCCATACCCGTCGGCATTCGACTGAATGACCGATTTGATGCCATGGGGCTCCAGCGCTTTGCGAAGCTGGTAAATCGACGTATTGAGATAGGTCTCCGCATTCTTCGATGGCATTTCCCCGAACACCTCAGCAACTAGCCGGGCCCGGGATACCATCCGGCCTCGCAGCATCAGGAGATAGGCAAACAGTTCCGCGCTTTTTCGAGATTTCCATTTTACGCTCCCGGCCGCTGTTCGCACCTCAAATCCGCCCAAAGCAAAAATATGAACCGGTGGAGGAGTGGACGCCGCCGAAGCCGTCTCATGGAAATGATAGATGGCCTTCGCCCGCTTGATCGACTTCTCGACGCGTTCCAGCGACACCGGCTTCACGATATAATCAAGTGCCGACAGTTCGAATGCATCCAGCGCATAGCCCTTATGCGAAGTGACAAAAATGACATGCAGGTCAGGCCGCTGTGCAGCCATCCGTTCAGCAAACTGCATTCCGCTCTCCTGCGGCATGCTGATATCCACGAAAGCGACATGCACCTCATGCTCCTGGATGTACCGCGATGCAGAAGCCGTATCTGCAAAGCAGCCTGCAAGCTCGATGCCCGGGAGCTTGCGCAGCATTTTGCCCATAATGAGATGCATGGCCTTCTCGTCATCTATGACGATCACTCTCATCCACCGTCCGCCTCTCTCCATGATCTGTATTGCATCTTCGGGGCTCCCGCCGTCGGAAGGGTGAAAAAGAAGGTGCTGCCTTCCCCCTGGCTGGACGTATAGCCAATCTCTCCCCCATTAAGTCGAACGAACTTCTCGCACAGGTAGAGACCGATGCCCGTGCCTTGCTCCCCGTCTGTACCGGGAGAAGAACTCTGCTGAATTTCCCTGAACAAGGATTGGACCACTTCCTCATTAACACCGATGCCGGAATCCTTCACGGACAAGGTGATCTGATCCATCTGGCGAGTCGCCTCGATTCGGATATGACCTCCGGTTCTGCTGTACTTGATGGCATTGAACATTAAGTTTCGCAGAATCAGCTCAACCATCTCCTTGTCAGCATACACAGAAGTACCCGCTTGAACCGATACCGTCATTCCGATCTGCTTGGCTTCCAGCCGGTGCTTTATCGTCTTGACCGCCGCATGCACCATCGGTCCCAGCTCCCATGCAAGCGGACGGAAATGAATCTTCCCCCCCTGACTGCGAACCCAGTCCAATAAGTTCCCTACCAACAGATGGGTATCTCTCACCTGGCTGCTGATCTCTCTGAAGATTTCCGATTCCTCACTCTCCGGATCGATGAAGTCCTCTTCAATAATTTCGGTTAAACTGACCAGCAAAGCAAGGGGATCACGGATATCATGCGTAACCACCGCAAACAATCTGTCCTTGAACGCATGCAGCTCCTCCAGCTGATTCCGGTTGGCCAGCAGCTGCTCCTGATACAGGACGGATTGTGTCACGTCGCTGAACACCATTAATTTGCCGAGAAATATCCCCCCCCTGATCATAGATGACCGAAATCTTGACCTGATAATAGTGCGGCGCGCCATCCCGGTCCATGGAAATTCGGAGTTCCCTATAAGCGGAGGACGAGCTCATGGCCAGCAGATCGGGGTGGGATTCGAACAATTCCGCGATCGCGAGGGGCTCGCCCTTCCAGGACCTCAGCTTGGTGAAAAGACAACGCGCCGATTCGTTCACATGAGACAGATTGTGATCATAGTCCAGAACGATGACGCCATCCTGTATCGTTTCGAACACCTGTTGGTAAGCGACAGGAACAAGCCGCAGAAGATGAAAGCGATAGACACCATAGATGAAGACGATCCCCGTGGTCGCAAAACCGAACGGCGTGAGGTCAATCTTCACCACGTCATATGCGAATATGTAGGCAATATTGAACAGCCACGGCGCCACAGCGCCAAAAATCATCATGACCACTTGCCTGCGGACGATCGGCATCGCCCTGGAATACATCCGCACAAACAAGGTGATGCCGACCGCTCCTTGAGTATACAGGTAGGCCACATTCAGCCAGTAAAGTGGCCCCTTCTCAAGAAGGATAGGCGACATATACGAGCTATCAGGATCAAACTGAACATCACGGTAATACAGATGATGGTAGTCATTCGTAAATTGAAAAATGAAAACCATCACCGGAATGACAAACAGGAGCAGCACGCTCCATCTCTTGAGGAAGGCCTGATGCCCGGTGAAGATGATCGCCAGGATGAGCCAGAAGGTGGTGATGAAAGGAATGCCCAGATGCTGGACCTTCAGCCACAGCTTCCCCTGCTCCAGGCTTGTGCTTATAATTTCGAACGCATAGCCGAAAGAATAGCATGCTGCGGCAAGCATAGCCCAAGCGCAATACCGGGCCGCAGCTTGCACTCTTTTGCGATAAGCAAGATACGAAGCCGCGAGTTTAAGTGCCGTTGCAGCTAGCAGGATCCAAAAAACACTCGTGTCCAGACTCAGCCTGTCCACCCCCAGCGATCATTATAGAATCATGTGTCTACAAAAATAACCCGCCCAGGCATCAAGCGAGGTAACGGGTTATTGTGTCCTAAAGCCTTCTAGTTATTGCCGTTCTCTCAGCAAACGCCATATGAAAGCCGCTCCCTCGGCTCTCGTAGCCGATTGCTGAGGCCTGAAGCTGCCGTCCGGATAACCTATCAGCAGCCCATGCGAGGCAGCGGCTTCCACCGCATCGGTCGCCCAGCTCGCGATATCATCGCGGTCGGTATAATGTGGTACCGCACCTGTTCCAGCCAGTGGAGCGACATTCGCTATGATTCTGGCGATTTGCTCCCGGGTAATCGGATCATCCGCGCCAAACGTCTTCTCATCATAGCCGTGAATGATGCCGGATGCATAAGCTGTGCTGATGCTTGCTCTTGCCCAGTGGCTCGCTGTATCCTCAAATACTTTTCCCGTTGTTTCCATTATACCGAATGCTTGGACAAATATGGTCACAAATTCGGCTCTCGTCATCAAGCGCTCCGGCTTGAACCCCCCGTCCGGATAACCGCTGATGACATGAAGACGGGTCAACTCATTCACACTCGCTTCCGCCCAGTGCCCCTTCATATCGGCGAATATCTTCTCCTGCGGCTGAACTTGTTCCCCGGTCTCGTCAACCGTGGCCAGCACCGCAAACTTGGTGAAATGATCCACCTCGCCAGTGACCGTCCCCGCTTGCCAATCCACCTGAACGTTGTCCAGTTCGATCCACTCGCCAGACTGTTCGTTTAGCCAGAACAGGCTGATACGAGAGTTCGCTTCATCCACGAGGGAGGAATGGAACGGCAAGGTGATCTGAATCGGGAAAAGAAAAGGGGTTGCCGTATTTTTGCTAATTTCAAACACATCGCTCATGACTCTTTGGAAATCGGGGAGCTTGTCGATCATTTGCACAAGCTCGACGTGGAGCCGGGTCAACTCACTTACTGCGTTTCTTGGGATTTGAATCGTTGCCCCCTGCAGGGTCACAGATCCTCCCGCAGAGGAGATCGTATTCCCCGTTCCGGGCATCGACGGAGCAGGGATGGGGCCTGCTCCATCGCCGCTGCTCCCGGATACGCCAGCACCGCCGCCCCCTGAACCGCCAGATCCACCAGATCCACCAGATTCGCCAGATCCGCCAGATTCGCCCCCGCCGGAAGCCGCCGGGGTAACTTCAACGATGCGAGTCACCTGGTCTGCTGCATTGCCAGCGCTGTCAGTCACGTCATAGTAAAGTGTATATTGTCCCGCTCGGGATGTATCCACAGCGCCGGTAACAACAATCGAACCGGAGAGATCCCCGTCTTGATTATCGAAAGCGGAGGCTCCCGGATCAATGAAGGCTGCGCCCTGCACAATCGAGGTCCTCTCATCACCTGTGAGCGTAATGATCGGCTTTTCTCTGTCGATGTTGTCGATTTCAATGGTGGCCACTGTCTCGTTCCCTGCCATATCACGGGCATAGACGGTATAAACACCGTTCTCGCTTGCTTCAAATGTACCATTCAAGCTTGCACCTGATTGCCCGAAGTAAGAGGCCGGCTGATCTCCGGCAGCCCATTTCTGCGTATCTATTCCGCTTGCCAGGTCGTATACATCGGCTGTTACCGTCACGTTGCTGTTCGTCCATGCCGTGTCATCCACGCGTAGCGCAATCGACGGAGATGTCTGATCAATCCGGATTTCCGCCTCTCTGACCCCGCTTCCCGCTACTGACATCCGGGTCTCCAAGATGTAGCGGCCTTCCGTCGCAAATTCAATGGGAGCTGAATCGTCCTGCCAAGCGCCCCATTGACCATCCGAGGTCTGGATTCGGTACTGCACGTCACCCGTCCCATTGTAGCAAGAGCCGCCGTGCAGGGCGACCGAGACGTGCTGATTCCACTTTCCGTTGGCATCCGCAGGTGTCATCGTCAGATCCGGAGGCGTACAGGACACCACCTCTCCTTCGTATACATACAAATCCGTGTTCAAATAGATCACCGGTGCGATGCCTTGAGGCTCCCCTGTTGAAGCAGATACCGGAGAAATAAAGCCATTCGCATCATAATCCCGTATATTCATCAGATTCATGGCGAAATCCGTAGCGGGTGTCAAGGTATAGTAATTTCTCACAGGATTCAAATGCTGCAGGAGGACGCTTCTGTTTAATTCCGCCTCGTCCATGCTGATAAGCCCAATCTTCGCAGAAACTGAACCTCTGTACCACGAGCCTGTCTGGATCCAGTCCGAATTCGATAGTCGGGAGATAAATTCCGTATTCAGCCAATAAGCGACACTCAGAGGATCCGATAAGTTAAAGTTCACATCTACATCGTATGGACTGCCAGAATTATAGTAATACCTGACATTAACACTATCGTTTGCTATGAATAAACCATCCGGCTGGCTTGCCAGATTCGCCAAATAGACCCATTCTTGCCCGCTATAGTAAACCGTGTCACCTGCATTGAGATCGCTTATTTTCTTCGTTTGGGCCATTACTTCAGCAGGAATATGTAACCCGACAAGGAGAAATAGAATGACGATTCCATACCTCAAACGCTTCATTATCACAGCTCCTAAACATCTTTTTATACTCTTATCATAAGAAATACGACTACCGTTACCCTCCACACGGCCTTCCGTCGATGCATAGCCTTGACGGTTAAAAACTGTGGAAAGCTGTGATCTTTCTCATTGTAATCGACACATTTTGATAAGGTAAGTGGACATTTTTCTGTCTACCTATGCCGGGAAACGTGAGGGGCGAAGAGCTTAACCGTCTGACTAGAAAATGACGATGTTCTGCCCTTGTTATAAAAAAGCCCCCTATCTCCCATGAGATAGGGGGCGGCTAATAGTCGAATCGGTATCACTTGAAAGCTTATGTATTGGCTTGTTTGTCAGAGCACTCGTCTGTTGCCGCAGCGTTCATATACCGCAGCTGCGCGTGTTCCGCTCACACCCTGAGCGAGCCGCGAAAGCCTCGGGCTCCATAATACGACTCAGCTCCGTTATGGTACACGAAAACCGTATCATAGCGGCGATCACAGAAGAGCGCCCCGCCAAGCTTCCGAATGCGCTCCGGTGTCTGAACCCAGCTCGATGTTTTCATATCATAGTTCCCGAGCTTCTGAAGCTCCCGGTATTGTGCCTCGGTCAGCAGCTCAATCCCCATCTCAGCCGCCATCTCAACGGCGCTATGCTCTGGCTTGTGTTGTTTCCTTGATTCCAGGGCTTCGCGGTCATAACAAATACTTCTGCGCCCTTTCGGGCTTTCGGCTGAGCAATCGTAGAACATATACTCGCCCGTCTCGCTGTCCTGGCCAACCACATCCGGCTCGCCCCCCGTTCTCTCATTTCATAGAGCGAGCGCAATTTATCCGGAAGAGCCTCAAGCTTCGCTTGTACATCCGCCCATACCAGCCCTTCATGCCGGATCATGTTCTTCTCAAAACGGGCCTTCAACGTTGCAAGCAGCTCTTCACGCTGGTCTGGCGTCAGCGCCTCCTGGCTGCCGCTTTCCTTGTTAGGCATTGGATTGCTCCTTTCTTAGTCTGGGATTCCCTTGGTTCTTCATTCCTTCATTATATAATTTGCGATAGCAATGCTTGCTCTCCTCAGTCCAAACAAAATAAGTTGCCGCCAGCAACGCACAAAAAAGCCCCTGCGTCCGTAAAGAACGCAAGAGCCTGTTCACAAAGAAGAGGGGGACGGGAAGAACCCCAGCCTTCCCGGGTCCATACGCAGCATGGGGCTACGCTTATATTGATGAGGCGAATGAAGGCTTCGCCGTCATCAAGTCGTTTTCCGCATAATGATAAAATCCGAGGAGGACTGGTCTCTATACCGCTGAGGCACAATCGCTTCGATGGAGAAATCCGGGAATTTTCTGAGATGGCCAAAAATATCCCGGTCCTTGATCGTATCCACGACATGCGCTTCCTTCCCGGTGGTCAGTCTGGTGTACAGGACAACCAGATCGGAGGACGAGTCGAAGATGTGCCGCAGGGTTGCCTCAAAATCCTCGTCATCCGTAATATGATACAGGACGTCCAGACAGACGACCATGTCGAATTTCGACAGCTTCCCGTCAGCAAAGGTGCGGGGATCGTACTGCATGAATCTTTTTCCAGGATCGTCCTTGAACCTTTCCGTACACAATTGCACGGCAGATGCAGCCACATCCAGGCCCAGGTATTCGGGATACTTCATCAAGCTCAATTGATTGCCATCGCCACAGCCGAACTCTATGACGGTCCGGACACCGTTTCGCTCCACCAGTTCATTCACAACCTCTGCCTTGAAGTCCGCCAGTTCCCCGTAAGAGCCTCTCCCCGATGTACCGCCATTCGAATAGTTGTCGTCCCAATATTCAATATAATTGAACCTCACTTGCACACCTCCGCATATTCCAGATGCTCCATTGTATTGCGGTAAGTGTGAAAATAGTTCAACTAAGTGATCCCGCCCGCGGATTTATCGCATTAACGAAAATGCTCCAGAACGACTTTTCCCACCATGCTTCCCGACTCAAGCATCGCATGCGCCTTGCGCAGGTTGGCGGCGTTAATCGGCCCGAGCTTCTCATTCACCGTCGTGCGGAGGATGCCCTGGTCGACAAGCCCGGCCACTTCATTCAGCAGCTTGTGCTGCTCGGTCATATCCGCTGTCCCGTACATCGGACGAGTGAACATCAGTTCCCACACAAAAGTCACGCTTTTGTTCTTCAGCAGCGTCAAATCAAGCAGTTCGTCCGTCTCGACAATCGAGCAGATCTTCCCTTGCGGGGCGATGGCCTCCGCCATGTTCCTCCAATGCTTCTCGGTACTGTTCAGGCAGAAGATATAGTCCACGAGCTCGAAGCCTATCGCCTGAAGCTGAGGGACGAAGTCCTCGAAATGGTTAATGACATGATCAGCTCCCAGCCCCTTCACCCATTCCGCCGATTCCGGCCTTGAAGCCGTGCCGATCACCGTAAGCCCTGCATACTTGGCCAGCTGGGTTGCGATCGAACCGACACCGCCGGCCGCGCCGATGATGAGGATCGTTCGGCCCGCATTGCTGCCTGGCTCGGATGAAATCCCCAATCGGTCGAATAGCCCCTCCCATGCTGTAATCGATGTCAGCGGCAATGCGGCGGCTTGGGCAAAATCCAGTGTGGCAGGCTTGACACCGACGATCCGCTCATCGACAAGATGAAATTCGCTGTTGCCTCCGGCCCGGACAATACTGCCGGCATAATAGACCTCATCACCAGGTTTAAATAACGTGCAATCCGGTCCCGTTTCTTCCACCACACCTGCTACGTCCCAGCCGATCACTCTTGGCTGCGCTTCCGTCCGGTCCTTCGGCGCTCGCACCTTAACATCAACCGGATTGACCGAGACGGCTTTGACCTGGACCAGCAAATCACGGCCGGTTGGTACAGGCTTCTCAATCACAACGTCGATCAGGCTTTCCGGATGATCGATAGGCAAGTATCGGGTTAAACCAACCGCTTTCATCGTGGTATTCGTCATATTGCGTCTCCTCCTAAGGAATGAAATGAATGATGGTTGTAAGTATAGTGGATATCATCTAGAATTGTTAGTACGCACATGAATGTGATATAGTATCCTTTTTTATACTGTTATTAGTGAAGGAGTGGAACGCATGCGCGACCGCAAGAGCGGCTACGGACATTGCCCGAATGATGAAGGCTGTCCGGTGGAGTATACGCTGGACGTCATCGGCGGCAAGTGGAAGGGTGTACTGTTATACCATCTCGTGGAAGGGCCGAAACGGTTTAACGAATTCCGCCGCATCTGCCCGGCCATTACGCAGCGGATGCTGACGCTGCAGCTGCGTGAGCTGGAGAAGGACGGCATCGTCCACCGCGAAGTGTATCACCAGGTTCCGCCGAAGGTGGAGTATTCCCTTACGGAATTCGGTCAGACTCTGGTACCCATCATTATGCAGATGAAAATATGGGGCGAGACATACAAAAACAAACCGACGCCGCCTACGCTGGCCGAAGGGTAAGCCATAGCACAACAGACGCTGCTCTATTCCCCACCTGCTATCGTTCTCCCGCACTTGGGCTTTAAAGAGCAGCTTGCGAATACCGTTTCGGGTAAGCCGGTTCTTGTTATCTGTACGATAATTAAAGACAGCAAGAAACCCAGGTCATGGTGACCTGGGTTTCTTTCACGGAATGTTCCCAGTGCGCTTTCTTTCCCCGATATTCCGGTATGGTATACTGTGGGTACTGATAGGTGCTGGTCCAAGATCCTGAATTAAAGGAAGTGTAATGATGGTCGGTTATTCATCGAAGGAAGAGCATGTCCATGCTGTATTTGAGAAGGTCTATGAAAACTATGATTCCATGAACTCCGTCATTTCCCTGCGTTTACATAAACGATGGCGCAAAGATGTCATGAAACAAATGAATGTGAAGCCGGGCGACACGGCGCTGGATGTATGCTGCGGCACCGGTGACTGGTCTCTAGCCCTCGCGGAGGCGGTTGGCGAGGAGGGGGAGGTTATCGGGCTGGATTTTAGCGAGAATATGCTCTCTGTAGCCAGGGAGAAAGCCCACAAAGCCCAGCTCAACACAATCGAGTGGGTGCATGGCAATGCGATGAAGCTTCCTTATGAGGATCATCGGTTTGACTATGTGACGATTGGCTTCGGGCTCCGAAACGTTCCGGATTATATGACCGTGTTAAAGGAAATGCATCGGGTCGTGAAGCCTGGCGGTAAAGTCATTTGCCTGGAAACCTCCCAGCCTACCCTGATCGGATACAGACAGCTGTATTATTTCTATTTCCGGTATATTATGCCGCTGCTCGGCAAGTTGCTCGTCAAGCGCTACAAGGAGTATTCCTGGCTGCAGCAATCCGCTCAGGATTTCCCGGGTAAACATCAATTGAAGCATATGTTTCTGGAGGCCGGCTTCAAGCATGTCGATGTCAAGAGTTATGCCGGTGGCAGCGTTGCCATGCACATGGGGCATAAATCTTCTTGAGTTCTCTGTACTCAAGTTCAACAGCCCAGCATGATGGGGAGATCGGGCAGGAGTGCCTGGCTGTGATCCTCAAGCCATGATTGTACACCATAACGCAAACAGCTATCTAAACGTTTGATCTGAGCCACACTTGATGCGATATGATCCACCTGTTGCTAAGGAAGGGGAACAATGCCCTTCCTTTCTTAATGCGTATGCTGCCTTCTTGAGATTCGCTTCGTGATGCCCATAGCCATTGCCAAAGCGAGCAAGGATATGACCAAATGGGGAATCAGGCTTGTGCTGCCGAACTCCACCTGAGACGTTAGCGTCGAGGTCATGCTGACCGATACGCTGGGCGTGTAAAGCATGGTCAGCAGCATTCCTGATACGATTTGGAGTACGATATAAGAAACGCTGAACATCCCCGCAAACAGTAAGTATTTTTTCAAATGTCATCCCTCCTTCTTGCTAGAACCTACGGATTAGGCATTGATTCGGTTTCAGAATGCTGTATTTATCACAATTTGACTCCAGGGAGCCGTAATTCATAAAATGCTATGCCCTATCTTTCGGAAGTACAAATCCAACGGCAGATCATAGTTATTTGTGGCTATTTTGTAAAATATTATATATTTATAACATCCTTTTACTGTAAAACAATAGATTTATACGGGATATTTTGGTATGTTATAGATGAGGGCAACGTTTCCTCCCTTTTGTACAGTCAGCGCATCCTCCATTTTGCTCTTGAAAGTGAGGTGAACCGGCTGTTTTTTTTCAAAGTCTACTTCATGGGTTTCATTAAAAGCATTCCGAAAGGAGCTGAAGAGAACGGTGATTCGCAAATGGAAATGGATGAGGAGCAAATGGTCGAAAAAAAGCGGAATATTGTTATTCAGCATTGTGTTAGCGCTTACAACCATGTTAGGGTCAATGACCCATTCTCCTGTCGCCAATGCGGCCGCCTCCGATTACAATTATGCCGAGGCGCTGCAAAAGTCGATTTATTTCTACGAGGCCCAGCGTTCCGGACCGCTGCCAGACAACAACCGGGTAGAGTGGCGCGGTGACTCCGGTCTGCAGGACGGTGCGGATGTCGGCCATGATTTGACGGGAGGCTGGTACGACGCCGGGGATCATGTCAAATTTGGGTTTCCGATGGCGGCGACCGCCACGATGCTCGCATGGTCCGTATACGAATACCGGGAAGGGTACGAACAGGCAGGACAGCTTGATGAAATTCTGGATAATATCCGCTGGGCGACGGACTATTTCATGAAAGCGCATACTGCACCTAACGAGCTGTGGGGCCAAGTGGGCAACGGGACGGCAGACCACAACTGGTGGGGACCGGCCGAAGTGATGCCGATGGAGCGTCCGGCCTATAAAATCGATGCCAACAATCCCGGCTCCGATCTCGCCGGAGAAACGGCTGCGGCGCTTGCTGCAAGCTCGATCATTTTCCGGGACAGCGACCCGGCTTATGCGGACAAGCTGCTCCGGCACGCCAAGGAGCTGTACGACTTTGCCGACCAGTATCGCGGCAAGTATTCCGACAGCATTACCGATGCCAGACAGTTCTACAACTCCTGGAGCGGATACGCCGATGAGCTAAGCTGGGGCGGTGTGTGGCTGTACTTGGCCACTGAGGACGAAGCTTACCTCGATAAGGCTATCGCTGCCAGTGAGCTGTGGGGTACCAACCAGCAGGGCGAATGGGATTACAAATGGACCCATGCCTGGGACGACAAACATTACGGCGCCCAATTGCTGCTGGCCCGGATCACCGAGGATCCGAGGTTCATTCGTTCGGTGGAAAAGAACATCGAATTCTGGACGACCGGCGTTCAGGGAACGGGCGAACGCGTCACCTATACGCCGGGAGGGCTCGCACATCTTGACCAGTGGGGCGTTCTCCGCTATGCGGCTAACCAGGCGTTTCTCGCATTCGTGTATTCCGACTGGGTCGACGATCCCGCCAAGCAGTTAAACGCACGTTCATTCGCCGAACGGCAAATTCTGTACATGCTGGGCGACAATCCGCGCAACAGCAGCTATGTCGTCGGCTTCGGCAACAACCCGCCGCAGCGCCCGCATCACCGCACCTCGCACGGTTCCTGGGCGGACAGCCAGAATGTTCCTGATGACCACCGCCATATTCTGTACGGTGCATTGGTCGGCGGTCCGACCGCAACCGATAGCTATACCGATTCCATTAGCGATTATGTGTCCAACGAAGTTGCGATCGATTATAACGCTGGCTTCACCGGCGCTCTGGCAAGAATGATGATCCTTCACGGACAGGGACAGCAGCCGCTCCCTTCCTTCCCTGCTCCGGAGGAGCGCGAGGATGAAATGTTCGTTGAAGCCTCGGTCAACGCCAGCGGCAGCAACTTTGTGGAAATCCGCGCCCTGCTGAACAACCGCTCAGGCTGGCCGGCCCGCGCAAGCGAAGAGATGTCCTTCCGCTACTACGTCGATCTTAGCGAAGCGGTAGAGGCCGGGTACGGTCCGGAGGACATCACGGTCACGGCCGGAGGATACAATCAGGGGGCAGCGGTATCCCAGCTGCAGCCGCATGATACGGCCCGTCACATATACTACACGACGGTTGATTTTACCGGAACGCGCATCTATCCGGGCGGCCAATCCGCTTACCGCAAAGAAGTGCAGTTCCGCATCACCGCCCCGCTGAACACGAGTTTCTGGGATAACACGAATGACTTTTCGTTCCAGGGTCTGGCCCCTCAGGGAGCGTCTCCGATCAAAACCCCGTATATCCCGGTGTTTGACGCAGGTCAGCACGTGTTCGGCGAGCTGCCCCAAGGAGGCGGAAATCCGGGCGAGCCTGTGGCTCCCGCCGCACCGCGAAACGTAACGGCTGTTCCGGGTGATTCGCTTGTCCGGCTGACCTGGAATGCCGTAAGCGGTGCTCATGACTATGCGGTCAGAAGATCGCTTGTAAGCGGCGGCCCTTACGAAACGATCGGAACGACGACGGAGCCGGCATATATCGATACCGATGTCGTCAACGATACGGCCTATTACTATGTCATTACCGCCAGAAATGCAGCTGGCGAGAGCCTCCCCTCCACCCAGGTCAACGCCAGACCGCGCGTTGCCCCGGTGCCTGTGGAAGGCGATTTGAAAGTCCAGTACCGCAACGGTGACGGAAGCTCCGCCGATAATCAGATCCGACCGCATTTCCGCATTGTAAACACCAGCGAAGAGACGGTTCCCCTCAGCGAGATTACCCTGCGATATTACTACACGATTGACGGAGATGTGCCCCAGCAGTTCCACTGCGACTATGCCGTGATCGGCAGCGGCAACGTAAACGGCCGGTTCGTCAAGCTGGACAGTGCGCAGACCGGCAGCGACTACTACCTGGAAATTTCCTTCGCTCACGGTGCGGGCAGCCTGGCGCCCGGCGCGGACAGCGGGGAAATTCAGGCCCGCTTCAATAAGAGCAATTGGTCGAATTATAACGAGACGGATGATTATTCTTACAACGGTACGCAGCAAACGTTTGCCGACTGGGATAAGGTTACGTTGTACCGGAACGGCACATTGATTTGGGGAGTTGAGCCCTGAGCTTTACAGGGGTGAAGTTCAAGGAAACAACCATTTATTAATGGAAAGGATGATGTAAGGATGATGCATTGGACCAAATGCAAGAGACCTGCTTCCGTCCTGATGAGCGCGGTGTTATTTCTCACTTTGATTACGACCGGGCTGTTCGGTTCCGGGACAGCCCAGGCCGCGTCCGCTTCTCCCGAGGCAGACCGTTTCCTTCAGCTGTATAATCAGCTGAAAGACCCAGGCAACGGCTATTTCTCCCCGGAGGGCATTCCCTATCACTCCATCGAAACCTTGATTAGCGAAGCGCCCGACTACGGGCATATGACAACCTCGGAGGCGTACAGCTATTGGCTGTGGCTCGAAGTACTGTACGGGTATTACACCGGAGACTGGAGCCAGCTTGAAGCCGCCTGGGACAATATGGAGAAGTACATTATCCCGGTCAACGAAGGCGACGGCAACGAAGAGCAGCCGACGATGAGCTACTACAATCCGAACAGTCCAGCAACCTACGCGGCGGAATATCCGCAGCCGGATCAATATCCAAGCGAGCTTTCCGGCCAGTACGCGGCTGGCAGAGACCCGCTGGACGCCGAGCTAAAGGCAACCTATGGAGACAACCAGACCTACCTGATGCATTGGCTGCTTGATGTTGACAACTGGTACGGCTACGGGAATTTGCTGAACCCCGGGCATATCGCTACCTATGTGAACACGTTCCAGCGTGGTGAACAGGAGTCCGTCTGGGAGGCGATTCCGCATCCTTCGCAGGATGACAAGTCCTTCGGCAAAGCCGGCGAAGGCTTCATGAGCCTGTTCACGAAAGAGAACCAGGCTCCGGCGGCGCAATGGCGCTACACGAATGCGACCGACGCCGACGCCCGGGCCATCCAGGCCATGTATTGGGCGAAGCAGCTTGGTTATGACAATGAGGTCTATTTTGACAAAGCGAAAAAAATGGGCGATTATCTTCGTTACGGCATGTACGATAAGTACTTCCAGCAAATCGGCAGCGCGTCAGATGGGAGCCCGGCCGCCGGAACGGGCAAAGACGCCAGCCATTACCTGATGGCCTGGTACACGTCCTGGGGCGGCGGCCTGGGACAAACGGGCAACTGGGCTTGGCGGATCGGAGCCAGCCACATGCATCAGGGTTACCAGAACGTTATGGCCGCCCATGCGCTCTCGGATCCGGACAGCGGTCTGGTTCCGGACTCCCCGACCGCCGGGCAGGACTGGACCACTTCGCTGAAGCGCCAGCTGGAATTCTACACCTGGCTGCAATCGGCTGAAGGGGCAATCGCCGGCGGCGCAACCAACAGCTGGGGCGGCTCTTATCAGGCGTATCCGGCTGGAACGAGCACGTTCTACGGCATGGCTTACGACGATGCCCCGGTATACCATGATCCGCCGTCCAACAACTGGTTCGGCATGCAGGCTTGGCCGGTGGAACGGATCGCAGAATACTACTATATTCTCGCTTCGAACGGGGATACGTCGTCCGAGAATTTCCAGATGGCCAAACAGGTCGTTACCAATTGGATCGACTGGTCGATGGATTATGTATTTGTGGACAGCAAACCGGTTACCGATGCCGACGGCTACTATCTGGACCCGCAAGGCAACCGGGTGCTTGGCGGACATAATCCGCAAATCGCGACCACGCCGGCGCCAGGCGATTTCTGGATTCCGAGCGATCTGGAATGGCGGGGCCAACCGGATACCTGGAACGGATTCGGCAGCTTCACGGGCAATCCGGAGCTTCGCGTCGTGACCAAAAATCCTGGCCAGGACGTTGGTGTACTGGGCAGCTACATTAAAGCGCTGACCTTCTTTGCCGCTGCTACAGAGGCGGAAAGCGGCAGCTACACCGCACTTGGACAGCAAGCAGAGCAGTTAGCCAAGGCGCTGCTCGATACCGCTTGGAATTACAATGACGGTATCGGCATTGTCAAACCGGAGGCACGCGGCGATTACTACCGCTACTTCACCAAGGAAATTTACTTCCCGGCCGGCTGGAGCGGCACGTTCGGACAAGGCAATACAATCCCAGGGACAAACGCCGTTCCTTCCGATCCGGCTAAAGGCGGCAACGGCGTGTATATCAGTTACTCTGATCTCCGTCCGGACATCAAGAACGACCCTTCCTGGCCCTACCTGGAAGACAAATACACTACATCCTGGAATCCGCAAACTGGGCAGTGGGAAAACGGCGCACCAGAGTTTACCTATCACCGCTTCTGGTCCCAGGTTGATATGGCTACAGCTTATGCGGAATACGACCGTTTGATCAACGGCGGCGATAGCGGCCCAGTTGAACCCGTGGCTCCTCAAGCACCTCGGAACCTGAAAGCAGACGCCGGGGACGCTCAAGTGTCATTGTCCTGGAGCAGAACGAGCGGCGCGGACAGCTACACCGTGAAGCGGGCCGAAACGAGTGGCGGTCCTTATACGGAGATCGCAACCGTCTCTGAAACGAGCTATGTTGATCTGGACGTCGTCAACGACCGTACGTACTATTATGTGGTTAGCGCTGCCAATGCAGCGGGCGCTAGTCCGAACTCGGTCGAAGCCAGCGCGACGCCAACAGCCGCTCCCGTACCGGCGGAAGGTGACCTGAAGCTGCTCTATCGCACGAACAACACCAATTCCACCGACAATCAGATCCGTGCCCAATTCCGGATTACCAACACCGGCGATGAGAGCATTGATCTAAGCGATGTCAAGCTGCGCTACTACTTTACCGTCGATGGGGACAGGCCGCAGGAGTTCCACTGCGACTATGCGGTCATCGGCAGCGGTAACGTGAGGGGCACCTTCGTCAAGCTGGATGAAGCTTCGTCCGGCGCCGACTATTATTTGGAGGTTTCCTTCGCGCCCGGCGCGGGAACGCTTGCGCCTGGCGCAGACAGCGGCGAAATCCAGATTCGCTTCAACAAGAACGACTGGTCGAATTACAACCAAGCGAACGACTTCTCCTATGACCCAACCAAAACCTCGTACACCGAATGGGAGCGCGTTCCGCTCTATGTGGGCGGGCAACTTGTATGGGGGCTCGAACCATAATGCGAACTGGCAAATAACTCGAGCTCCAAACTGAAAAAGACCCGGCAGAGATAACCCCTGCCGGGTCTTGCCGTTGTCAGTGTCTTTGGGACACTTTCGCGTTCTTGCTCCGAATGATTGTGCCTGCCCTGAACATAAAGGCAGCTCAAGCTACTCCATTTCGATGTGAAAGCTTTGGTTCCCGATCTGCACGTAGAACCGATCCTCGGTACGCTGTGGCGGCACCACAAATACAAAGCGTTCGACCTTGCCGTCAGTGTAAGTCAGGATGATTGTATTTTTCTGGATTTTATACGTCCCTTTGACCGAATCGCGGACGGATGACGCGTCGGTGCGTGCATTACCGGTATCAAGCGAAGCTAGCGAGGATTGATCACTAGTAAACGAACCGTCCGGATAAAAGGTCATGTAATTCGTCCAGGATGTCGCGTATGGCGTAATACCGACCAGACCCGTATAGCCCTGGGAGATAAATTCTCCGCCGAGCTTTGTGCCGTCTGGCAAAGGCACCACTTTGCGCATAGCTACGTCGTTAATTTCCAATTCCCCATCTTTGTTAATGGCAATCGGCAGCGGCTCTTCACCGCTGATTTGCAGCATGCCGTCCTTGATCGAGTATGACCGGCAGTTATCCTTACTGCAGTCAATCGTCTCCGGTCCGCCTCCCTTCGGCTCGCCAACGACAACCTTTTGATCAGGAAGGAACGTGTAGAACAGCCAGCATACTCCGCCGCATTGATAGCCGCCATAGTCATACGCTCCTCCGAAATACATGCCCCGCAGCTGATTTAATTGGACAGGGCCTCCATTGTCTTGAGCGACAGGCGGGAGCACGATGGATGGATTTGCTTGTTCTGCTTCCTTGGCAGCTGTATGCTCAGCATTTATTTGCGCTTGCGCTTCCTTAAGGAGTTCTTCGACCTCCTCCATCGTCAAGCCATAGGAAGTTACGTATTCATAGGTATATACGATAATTTCCCGATGCACGCCGTTCCAGTGAACCAAGGCGCCGGTCGATTCGCTGACGAATCGAAGCGGAACCAGCGTATGTCCCTTGACCGTCGTTGCCGGACGGTCCAGTTTCACCGACTGCCCGTTCACCTTCGCGGTTGTGCTGTTCAGTGGCAGAAGGATGGTGACTCCTTCTTTGACCGCAGATACCGTTTGATCTTTCTGGCTCCAAGTCACTTCCATGCCCAGCGCTTCAAAGAACGGGCGCATCTGGACAATGGTTGTTCCCCCTTTAATGTCCGGGTCGATGCTGAATGCAATTTGCTCGTCATTGACGAACACATCGATCGGCTTCAGGTCAGCATGGGACGTCTTCACATTCACAAAGCTAAGCAGAATCATTCCGAGCATCAACAAGCCGGCTGTGATCCACCATCTGGCTCGGGCGCTCCGGGATAATGAAAGATACATGAGTTCACTCCTTTTCCATACATATCCACTCGATGTTAGCACAGAAGTGATTGCCGCGTAATCGCCCCAAAGTCGCGACTTCCCAAAGCCTGTTTATCCCTCCAAGGTCAGGTGTAGCCTAAGCCCATTCACGAAAACAATAGCTGCATAGCCATGCTTAAAACCAGACTAAAGTCGCTGCCTTGCTGTTCGCGTTTCCCCCTGTCCCTCAGTCCTTACTTGGTGAATGCAGGGGAGCCGACTTCATTGAACGTTACAGTTACATTTTCCAGATCCGGTAGAGAACCATCGCTGCTTCAGCACGCGTCAATGGTTCTGCTGGTGCAATCTTGCCATTCTTGCCGTTGACTATTCCGCTTCCCACAAGGGAGGCTACACTCTCCTTGGCGTAAGTGGAGATGCTTGCAGCATCGGAATAAGGAACTAGATTTCCGTTGCTGGCAGTTGGCTTACCAGTTGCCTTCAGGGCTTTCGCCGTCAGAACCATCATATCTTGACGGGATATGCTGCTATCAGGTTTGAATGTGTTATTTTCGAATCCGGATGCGATACCAAGCTCTTTGGCAATAGCCACGGCCTGTGCATAGTGAGCGGTTGGCTGTACATCGCTGAAGGCTGCCGTGCTCGTGCCCGAGCCTTTCAATTCAAGTGCTCTGACAAGCAAGACGATAAAGTCTGCTCTCGTGATGGAAGCCGCAGGAGCGAAGCTGTCTTCCGTGATTCCTTTGATAATATCGCGTGCAGCCATTGCTTCGACTGCTTGTTTTGCCCACAGCACATGTTGTACATCGGCAAAAGACTTGGTTACGTAGGCAACAGCATAGGTGCTGAATTGCGTTGTTATGAACACAACCGAGCCGGACTTGGCATCATATCGTCCGTTTGGTATCGCTGTTTCCTGTCCTTGATTGTCAATATTAAGAACCACGATTTGATCTGTATTGACAAGCTCCTGTGCAGCCGGGGTGTACGGAACGGATACCGTTACAGGCGCCGCAGGGTTGTTCCAGGCCAGAACACGCTCCCCAGACTTTACGCTTAGATCGATCACCGGACGGCTGCCCACTTTAGCGCGAACATCTGTACTCCAGCGATCTGCCGGGACTTTGTTAATCTGAATAGAGACTTGGTCTGCTAGTTCCGTGATAGTAGACAGCATGTTGGACGGAATGTGAAGTGCTGCATGTTCTGTCTTAAGCATAAACTCCACCTTATCGCTGCTCTGCAGGCTTGATGTCGGGAAATGCACAACATAGGATTGTACATTTGTTTGCTTCGGCACTTCGATGGCTATCTGTTTCCTGCCATTGGCATCCGGGGAAGCTTGTGCAATAGCCTTATTCAGGCTCTCGCTCGAAATGGTTGCTGTGGCTGTCCCATCTTCGACTTTAATATCCGGTACAATCACGGAGTCGTTTCCTGGAAGCTGGGGTTGAGGTTGAGGCTGGGGCGTAGTCCCTGAGCCCGATCCGCCACTGCCGCCGTCATGGTTACCTCCATTGTTGTTGCCTCCGCCGTTGTTGCCGCCGGAAGAAGGTTTGCCAATCAGCGTCAATTCACCGAATACGGAAGTATCCTGGTAGCCTTGACCGGATGGATCGTTCCATGCGTTCACACTGATTCTGTTGCCGTCTTTGGCATCATTAATCTGTGCATCAAAACCGATGATGACATTGTTCGCAGGCTTCACCTTTTTGAACGGAATTTTCATCTCCACCGTGTAGTTGGTACCGGCCACGGAGACTTTGGATTCAAATCCTGCGGCGATATGCTCCGGATTAAAGGAAGCCTCGTTCTCGAAGTTCACTCTGTATTGCCCATCATCGTCTTGGAAGCTCGCCGTTTTTCCGTTATTTTCATCGACGAATACTTCAACGGAGTCTTGCTCCCACGGATTCGGGTTGGTTTTGTTCAGTTGATCGTCTCTGACTTGAACGAGCACATACAGATTGTCGTCATCCCACAGTGCTCTTGCTGTTCCTGTGGCACCTGACCACGCCATTTGCTTCGTATCCAGTTTCAATTCAGGAGCTTTGCTCCATATGCTGTCTACAGCACCATCAATGGACGGTGTCCCATAGTGCGCGCTTGATTTCTTGTATTCAAGCTCTTCGGGCGGATTTTCCCTCAGGTACTTTTCAGGATCAGCGACCCCGTAGAATGCTTCTTTGGCTTGAAAATCCTTATCGAACAAGGTTGGATTCTGCTCGGCTCTCCAGCTGGTGCCGTCACTTAACCCCCAGAAGGTAACACGCGGAATATGCTCGCTGTTCTTCTTGTAGAGATCCATCAACTGGGCATACAAGTAGGCCTGCTGCTTCGCTTCTTTTTCAGTGATGACAGAGTTGGTGCCTGCCATGATATCCAATTCGGTCACGCTGACTTCCACACCCAAGGAAATGAAACGTTCGAGCGACATCCTGACATTGTCCAATCTCGTGCCCAGATTGTAGTGGGCCTGCATGCCGATGCCGTCAATCAGTTTCTCGCCAGGGTGTTTTGCGGCGTACTTCTCATTGATCTCCTTCACCATGCTGTAGATGGCTGTAGATTTATTCTGGTTGTCATCGTTGTAGTCATTGTAGTATAGCTTGATATCCCAGCCGTTATCGTCAATGACTTCTTTGGCCGCAAGGAATGCCTCCTCAATAAATTCAGGGCCGATGGCTTGCAACCAGCCTGAATTACGCAAGGCATTTTTCCAGTCCTCCGGATTAGGCGGGTTATCGTTCATGGCTTCGTTAACAACGTCCCAGGAAATAACTTGGTCACCAAAGTGCTCAACGACCGTTTTCACATGCGTTCTCAGATTGGCCAGAGCTTCATCACGGCTCAATGGTTGACCGTTCGCTGCAGTATGAAGCCAGGTAGGTGACTGCGCATGCCATACAAGCACGTGACCGTGCAAATCAAAGCCTGCATCTTGCACTTTCTGGACAAGGGCATCTTCTGCCGTGAAATCAAATTGTCTGTCTGTGCCATAGGCATAATCCGGCTTCATGTCATTCTCAAACGTAACGACATTGTAGTGCTTCTTCAGAAGCTTGAGCCTTGTCTCGTCAAAGCTAGACGGATTAACAATGTTGCCGATCAGGAAATCATCCTTGTAAACATCCTTGAGATTAGGCAGATTTTCTTGAATCGGAGGCCCGGCAGCTACAGGGCCCAAATATTTCAGGACAAAGTCATCCAAGAAGAAGGTCCGGTTTCCGCCGTCGTTGTTTGCCGTTTCAATGTAAGCGTTGAGTACGCTTGGAGTTGTCGTGAGTGTATACTTACCTGTCAGGTGTACCCATTCTTGATCTGTAACAGTTGCATTTTGTGACACGTTTGCAAAGCCGCTATCCGCATATTGAACACTGATACGAAGCGTGGTAGGCGCTTGGCCAGGTGCCATTTTCACCCAAGCGGACAGCTCATATTCGTGATTCTTTGCCATTTTTCCAGCTGCATCAACCAAAGCTCCATCATATTGTGCCGTAGTTGTCACAAGCAAGCTTTGTGTGCCGCCAGGTGTATGATTATCGTCTTGGGAAAGGACTACCGTTTCACGGCCGTTCCGTGCTTTGAATCCATCCAGACCATTCTCAAAGTCTGCAGATATGCCCGTTTGATCAACAATCTCCGGTTCCGTTTGTCCAGGTGTCACATCGGTGATGATGACTTCATCAATGTAAATATCTGAGGTTAGCGCATTGCCCGACGGTTCAACATAAATGATGAACTCATTCGTTCTAGAAGGAACTTCATAGCCCTTGGTTTCAAACAGCGTCCAGTCGGAAGCGGTTACAAGCCTGTTGCCTATAAGCCAAGGGTACTTCTGGTCATCGGCTAATATTTCAGAGTCCACCTTGGAAGCCAGATGGAACTCGCCTTCACCTGAACCGAGTCTCACCTTGAGCGAAATATCATACTTCCGGTCGGATTTCATCTTGTCCGTAAGTACGAGAGCTGGAACTGCCTTCTCATCCGCACGGTTAAAGAACTTCAGAGATTTCGTACCCTCGGAGGCTACATCGTCAACGACCGCAGTATCCCCGTTCGAACCCCAAGACAGCTTGCTCCAGCCTCCGGTATTTCCGTCTTCAAAGCTTTGGTTAAGGACTACAGTGGGCTCGACAGGTGTTTCTACTTGGGTGATCGTGATATCCCCGATATAGAAGTCGACCTCCTTCCCAGCATCATCAGACTTGATTTGCAGAGCTGTATTGACGACACTGGTAACGGTGAGATCTGCAGACAGTAAAATACCTTCTCCTGCTTTAAAGTCTGAAGAGCCGATCCCTCGGTATGCCTCCGAGCCAGCGATTCCCTTGTTAGTTACAATTTCAAGGACAGCTTTCCCTGCTGCAGGGGCGTCAGGATCTTCGTCAACATAAACGGAAGCGGTTACATTGTATTCTTTGTCCAACTCCAAACCAAGGTCATCGAAGGCAAAGTCCACGCCGTCCCAGTTATTGGACCGGTTACTAACTCTTAAAGCAGCTCCATCATCATTGCCGCCAAATGGCTTGCCTGTTACTGCGTCCAGCTGGGCACCGCCTGATTGCGTTGCCATGCCCTGGCCATTCTGGAATGTTTCTTGATATACGATTTGTGAGTTAGATCCCACTGGATCTACAGCGTTGATTGCCGGAGCAATCCAACCGACCGGAAGAAGCAGAGCCGCTGCGAGCATCCCCGAAACGACCCGCTTAAATGATTTCCTCATTCGAAGCATTCACCCCACACTAATTTTTTAGAAGTCATGTAAAAGCGCTTACATAATTTACTGTAACCAGCCTCCTTTCCCCCCAGATAATACCACTTCATGAAAGAGAAATCTTACTCCAAACTAAAGGTGAAGCCTAGTTTTTTACAGAACTATTCCAAGTCTGATACGCGGGCGGACATGCTCTCCGTCCCCCTGATCAGGCCGCGGCAGATAAATTAATTCGGGAATCCTTATCGAATAAGAGGCAGACTGCAAAAAAGACGCTGGGTTCATTCTTTCCCAGCGTCTTTCAAATAGTTATGATAACAAAAGTGATATTAAGCGAAGGATTTTATAGATAGCCTGTCAAAAAATAACCCCAAAAGATATTAATACCGAAGCCCAGAATAATAATTCAAAATATATGATAAGCGAGTACCTCTATATGAGCGTTACTGAAACCAAAGCTAATATTCTTATTCCAATTCTTCAACATTTTTATAACAGGCTCTAGCATAGAGCTATTGTTTTGATTAGCCTTTGAGAACAGTTATTTATTCCGTTTTCCAAATAAGACAGTAACGTTATGCAACAAAACAACCACGCTAACTATTACCAATAAGAATAAACCGTTGAATCGTTCTGCTAATAAAAATGAAATTACAATTAAACATAACGTTATAAAGATGTTGTTTGAGATTGCCTTCGGAGTCCTGTCATTCTTATATGCAGATATCACACAGTAAAATACAAGTCCAATAAAACCGAGTCCAATTAGAATATTTAAGAACATTATATCACCTAATTAATATTATAGTCTGTTAATATAGGTATAAGCATCTTCTGCACGATCAACTGCACTTCTGAAATTTGCTATATAATTCATTGATTCATAGCATCGAAACGTATAGCTTGTCATTTGAGAATTACTGTAATAGTGGCAGATAGATGGCACCCCGCCAGTATCACTGCGTGGACGAACCGAGTTTTCCATGCTTTCAACATCTAGCACCTCGCCATCAACCAGTATCTCTTGATTAACATTATCATATACGATTTCTGTCGTGGAAAACGACAACTATGAACATATACGGCCATGCTTTACGATCCGCTGACCAAGCAGCGGCCGATAAATTGGATTCACTATTTTCCACACGTAAAGAAACGAATAGCAAAAAGACACTCGGTTAATTTGGCTGAGTGTCTATTTTTGTGTAGAAATTATCACTATTTATTGTAGCTTAATAAGAAGTTTCACTTCAAATTCACATCATTTGCTTATACCCTCACCTGTTATATTCAGAACCAACAATCGGTTACACATCTAAAACCCTTGACATAAAAGGGGTTTTCGATCTGTATTATTCTCGAACGAGTAACGCAACACTCTCCACATGCACCGTATGCGGGAACATATCCACCGGCTGCACCTCGACGGTGCGGTAGCCGCCATCCTCCAGAATCCGCAAATCGCGGGCCAGCGTTGAAGGGTTGCAGCTTACATACACGACCCGCTCCGGCTTCATCTGCAGGATCGTGTCCAGCAGGCGAGGGTCACAGCCCTTGCGCGGGGGATCGACGACGATGACGTCGGCCTCGATCCCCTGCTCTTTCCACTTCGGAATGACTTCCTCGGAGGCGCCGACCGCAAACTCGACATGATCCATCCCGTTCAATATCGCATTGGCGCGGGCGTCTTCGATGGCTTCCTTTACAATTTCAACGCCATATACCTTCTTGGCATGCTGGGCCAGGAACAGCGAGATCGTGCCAATGCCGCAATAGGCATCGATGACGGTCTCGTTGCCGGTCAGTCCGGCGTACTCCACCGTTTTGCTGTACAGGACCTCCGTCTGAACCGGATTCACTTGGTAGAAAGATCGGGCCGAAATCGCAAACTTCACATCCCCAATATAGTCATGAATGACTTCGCTTCCCCATAATACACGGGTAACATCGCCGAAGATGACATTCGTCTTGCGCGTATTCACATTCTGGCAGATGCTGACGACAGCAGGAAGCTCCTTGCGGATAGCTGCGATCCATTCATCTGCATGCGGAATCCGGTCCCCGTTCGTCACAAGGACAATCATCATCTCCTGTGTGGCAAATCCGATCTTCACCACCACATGGCGCAGCAGCCCCTTCCCGGTCTCCTCATCATATGCGGTAATGCCAAGACGTCGGCCCAGCTCCTTAATGCGGCTCACCACTTCGTCATTGTGCTCATGCTGAATGAGGCAGGCTTCCATATCGATAATGCGATGACTGCCTCTGGCATAGAAACCGCCGACAAGGCCGCCCTCCGTTACACCGATCGGAACCTGCGACTTATTGCGATAGCGCCACGGGTTGCTCATGCCAAGCGTCGGAAGAACCCGAATGCCGTCCCTTGGATCTTCTGTGGATTGAGCCCCGGCTGTCAAACTTCCTGTGGCATTCTCTCCTGCGGAGAGTTTCCCTGTGGCTTGACTCCCGGTCACTGATCCCTCTGCCGATTGGCCTACGCCTACCACTGCCTGATCCAAGCTAGCGGAATCGCCCCGTCCAGCAGCTTCCCCTGCCAAGAGTTCTGCCTGTTCCCCCTCTTCTGCCTCACCTGATACCTGCGGCTCCCGAAGCACCGTCAGCTTCCCGATCCGCTCCAGGTTGTCCACCACCAGCTGGCGCTTCCAGTCAAGCTGTGCGGTGTAGTCCATATGCTGCAGCTGGCATCCGCCGCATTGGTCATAGATCGGGCATGGGGCAGCGATCCGGCTTGGGCTCGCTTCGACCAGCTCCAGCAGTTTCGCGTAACCGTACTGTTTCTTGGTCTTGAGTACTTTGACACGGACCTTCTCTCCCGGCAGTGCTCCCTGCACGAACAAGGTATAGCCGTCGGCGCGGCCCACGCCTTCTCCGTCATGATTCATTCCGATAATATCGATGACCACTTCATCGTTCTTCGCAACCGGCAGTCCGGCAAGCGCTGCCGATGCTGCTGATGGGCTGCCGGGGCGCGCTTTGCGTCCACTGCGGTTTTTGTTCATAATGGATTGTCACTTCTTTCATTTAACTTGTTCATATGTTGCCTATTCATCAAAGGCATGATATATGATCGCCCCGAACGCGCGGGCTGTCGTTTATTCTATCGGTACTCTTGTTCTATCAGTACACTTGTTCTATCAATACCGTTATTCTATCGAACGGCCTCATATGGCCGCTGCTTTCCACTCTCACAACTGACACCCATGAACCTGGCCTTCCGGTTACACTCTCCACACCATATAACCAGCATAGCCAGATCCCGTCAAAATAAAAAGCTCCCTCAAGGGAGCCTTGCCACTACACTACTCTCCGTCCATCATTATACGGGAGCGTTGTTCCATATTCAATCTATTGCGGGCGGTCCGGGTTCCCTTGCCGCCAGTGCAATTTTCAACCTACCGCTCATACTGCCGTCCACCATCGCAATCTTCCACGACTGAACGTCCACCATGCATGCGGCAACTTCCAAGTTCACCCTCACGTATCATCATGCAAAAATACGCAGATGCTGCGGCAGAATGCGGAACGTGCCGGGCAGCACACCGCCAAACTCGCCGTCCAGGTTCAGCTGAACCTGTCCCGGAGAGACCACCTCCATATAGTCGGTGCGGAAGTGAACCACCTTCTTGTCATGCACATGCTCACCGCGCAGGGCGAGTGTAGCCACGCGGACGAACTCGGCCAGATTGCATTTGCGCAGCGCGATGACATCGAACAAGCCATCGTCGATGCTGGCTCCCGGAGCCAGCTTCTCGAAGCCGCCGACCGAGTTGCTGTTGGCGATGAGAAACAGCATGAATTCATCATGAATCGGCATATGGCCGTTGGCCTGAATCATGAGCTCCTGCGGCGCCAGGCTGACCATTTTCTCGATTCCCTTCAAATAATAAGCCAGCTGTCCGATCATCGTCTTCAGCCTGCTTGGAACCTCATAGGTCAGCTCGGTCAGCGTGCCGCCTCCGGCAATATTGATAAAATAGCGGTCATTGGCCTTCCCGACATCAATCGCCCGCGTCTGGTTTCGGATCACCAGGTCACAGTATTCCTCCCAGTTCTTCGAAATGCCAAGCGCACGTGCAAAGTCATTGGTCGTTCCTACAGGGAAGATCCCGAGCGGAGGCAAGTTATCCTTGCCCGCCATCCCGTTGATGACCTCGTTCAGCGTCCCGTCACCGCCCGCAGCGATGACAAGATCATAGCCTCGCTCTACCGCCTCGGCTGCCTCGCGCGTCGCGTCGCCCTCCCCCGTTGTTGCATGGCAGGAGGCCTCGATACCCGCACCATCCAGCCGATCCAGAATGTCGGCCAGCCTACGCTTCATTTCCTCCCGCCCGGAGGTCGGGTTATATATCAATCTTGCATTTCTCATCAAGGATACGCCACCTATTTACAAATTCAAGGATTGCAGAAGATGGACCGCCTGAGACTCCATCCACTGCGTAAGCAGCGGGTGAGGAAGCAGCGTGTGACCCGAATAGCGGCAATTAAGACCCGCGAGCCGCTCCGGTATCACCTTCTCCGTAAAGTACCCCTCACTTAAAAAAAGCGGAGCCACGATGACATCGCAGCCGCGCTCCTTCCAAAGAATGGCCTTATCCCGGACATCGCCGGGACTTAGCAGAGCATAATCCGCGTTGGTACCACTTATTTCGCTAACACGCCGGCCGAGCGAGGACATGCCCTGTTCCCAGCGTCGGCGAAAACTGCCATGCCTGCTGCCGTGACCGATAAGGAGCACAACCTCCTTCTCCGGCTGAACCGACAGCGCTTTAACTTTATCCCATACCATCAGGGCAACGTCCGGATCATCGTCCATCGGTGTGCCAAAATGAACACGAGCCTGAACCTGAAACAGGTCAAGCTCCGTCTCCAGCTCGGGAACGTCCTTCGCGCCGATCGCGTAGGCTATTTCATCCACATGTGTGCTTCCTGCCGATATAAACAGCGGAATGACCAGCAGATCGGTAACGCCCTTAGACTCCAGCGCGGTAATGCCATCTTGAATCAGCCGCCCTTCCACCAGCTCAAGATAGGAGGAATAGACCGGCATATCGAGCCGGGCTGCCAGCTTCCCGACAGCTTCGTCCACCAGCGACACCCACTTCGGCTCACGCGAGCCGTGACTGATAACCAGTACCCCCGGCTTGATGGTGCTCATTAGCGGCCTAGACGCTCCAACGTCATTTTATACCCGTCGTTCCCGTAGTTCAAACAGCGCTTCACACGCGAAATGGTGGCCGTGCTGGCTCCGGTTTCTGCTTCAATCTGGTTGTATGTGCAACCCTTGCCCAGCATCCGCGCCACCTCTAACCGCTGGGACAGGGACTGGATTTCGTTAACGGTGCAGAGATCATCGAAAAATATGTAGCATTCCTCGATATTTTTCAGCGTCAAAATCGCCTCGAATAATTGATCAATACTTTTATCATTTAACTTCTTCAACTGCACTGGATGATCATCCCCTATTGTTACTGTGTATAACACTCGCATACTCATTGTACCCGAGCGGATACAGTCTTTTCAAGCATTAACGATTTCACGCACTGCAGGACTCCACCCGGTCAGGCAACCGCATCTCGAATCAGGCCGCCAAGGCGCATCCTGCTTCTGCCTTCATCCCCAGCGGTCCCTATAGGCGCTCGCCCGATTCAGCTCCTATCCCGACAATTCGGGCATACGCCTAAACCCATTGTAGGCATTCATCATACAGTATAGTATCAATCAAAAAAGGAAAGTGATATCATGTCTGGTCATTCGCACTATTATCACCGACGGTCTGCTTCCACACGATCGCTCAATGAATCACTGCCATCCGAAACACCGCCATCGACGCCTTACCCGGGCATCTCTCCATACAGCGAATATCCCGAAGTAGGAGCCTCCTCGGTGTATCCTTACACCGATATTCCGGCGAGTGCCTCACCGGTTCCGGGAGCGGATACAGCCATGAACACAGCGGCTTTGGCTCCCGACAGCAGCTCGGGTGGACTGTCCAGCCTGTTCGGTGGAGGCAGCGGCAGCGGTGGCAGCGGCGGGCTGCTGTCCGGTCTTGGCATCAACAACATGAATGATGTCAAAGGCCTCATCGACCGGATGGGCGGCATTGACGGCATCATGGCTAATATCGGCAAAGTTCAGAAAATCATGCAGGGTGTACAGCAAATGGCCCCCATGATCTCCCTGCTGACCGGTGCCCTGGGCAAAAAGAAAGCCGCAACCCCGCCTGTCGCCCATACCGATCACGACGATGATGCTATCGAGTACACGGTCCGCAGACGCCGCCGCAGATCCGGCACGAAGCGAACCGGCAGCGCTGGCAAATCCTCGGGTGCAGCAAGACGCAAACGCCGGGGATAAACGGGCCTGCAAAAAAAGCGAAGCACATAGCTCCTCCCATTCCCGGCAGAGAGCAGCTTCCATGTTTCCACAATGCCCGCCCTTGGCAGATGCTATACCTGTTAGGGCGGGTTTCTACCTACATACCGATTACCGGCTCCAGTTCGCGGCATCCTCTGCCGCTTCCTTGTCATCGCGGTCAATCGCTTTCAGGCGGAACCAGTACGAGCCCCGAATGCCAGACCTCAGGAGCATCGAGATGCTTCCTAATAAATACAGCACCTGCGGGATCGGCCTCGTACCCGGATAAAATAAGCATATGCTCCCGGCTACAAATAACATGCCCGTGAACAGCTCGCTGATCATCATCCCGGCCTCGTACCGATTGGTCACGGTCAGCCTGCGCTTGCGTCGTAAAGACTGCCGAATCCGGCGCAGCGCCCGCAAGCGAGGCGGCGCCTCATCATATTCGTTCCTCTGATGGCTATCCGTCTGTTTGCATGATTCTTGCTTCATCAGGCTCCCCCCTCTGGGGCCTTTACCCTTTTGCCGCCTATTTAAACCAGCCTCTGCGGACAAACAGCAGCACCATGCTGCCTGCGAGCGACAGCATCAGAAGCAGTACAAACAGGTACCCGTACCGCCACCCCAGCTCCGGCATCACCTCAAAGTTCATCCCGTAAATGCCTGCAATAAGCGTCAGCGGCATGAAGATGGTCGTAATCACGGTCAACGTTTTCATAATATTGTTCATCCGGTTGGAGTTCAGTGAGATGTAGCTGTCCCTGAGATCGGAGGTCATCTCCCGGTCAGCCTCGATCATATCAGTCAGCTTCAGCAGATGATCATAGATATCGGAAAAATAAGCATGGTGCGCGTGCTTCTCCAAATGCTGCGAGTTCACAATCCGGTACAGCAGATCGCGCATCGGCACCACCGTTCGCCGCAGCCGGAGCAGCCTCGATCTGAGGGCAAACACCTGGTTCATCATATCCTCAATCGAATCCCGTTCTTCCCCCTGGCTCTCCAGCTCACCCAGCTCGTCCTCAATCGCAAATAAGGCCGGAAAATACTGATCCACCAGCTTGTCCATAATCGTGTACGCCGTAAAACTGGGGCCAAAACTCGCCAAACTGCCGCCTCGCGCAATCGCCGTTACACGCTCCCAGGCATCGTCCATCTCCTGCAGATGATCCTGATGGAAGGATACAATGCAGGATGGGCTGAGGAAAATATCCACCTCAACCGCTTCAAGCGTATCCGGATGCAGCGCATGCAGCACAAAAAACTGCGTCTCATCATAATAGTCCAGCTTCGGCCGCTGCAAAGTATGCAGGCAATCCTCCACCGCCAGCGGATGAAAGTGGAAGTAGGCGTCCAGCAAATTCGCCTCCTCCGGTGTCGGCCCGCTGAAATCGGCCCAAATCCATTCATACTCTTTCCGATCCATTTGGTCCAGCGGCCGTCCTGTGACGACTTCATGATTTTTGGTGACAGCCAGTGTACGAATCACAGTGTCCGGTCTCCTTTCGGCATCGCTTACGTTTCATCATATCGCCAAGCAAAGAAAAAAGCCAATTCGTTCCATCGAATGGCTTTGGGGCATGTACCTCTATAAGTTCATCATTCTATATGGTCATGTAAACCTAAAAAAGAAGCTTAAATATAAGGCCTGCAAGCACCGCCGTAATCGGAATCGTAATGAACCAGGTTACCACGATACGCCCGGCAAGCGACCATTTCACCGCCGAGAACCGCTTCGCGGACCCTACGCCGAGAATCGCTGACGTGATGGCATGTGTCGTGCTGATCGGCAGATGCAGCAGCGTGGCTGTAAAAATAACCGACGCCGCCGAAAAATCGGCTGCAAACCCGTTGATGGGCTCGATTTTGAAAATTTTCGTTCCCATTGTCTTAATAATCTTCCATCCGCCAACCGATGTACCAAGCGCCATCGCGGTTGCCGCGGATATTTTAACCCACAGCGGTACTTCCATCTCCTGCAGCTTGCCTGAGGTTACAAGCGCGAAGGTGATGATGCCCATCGCTTTCTGTGCATCATTCGTGCCGTGCGTAAAAGACTGCAGCGCCGCCGTGAAGATCTGCATCGTCCGAAAGCCTTTGTTGACCGTATGCGGGCTCCGTCTGGCAAAGATCAGTTTCAGCAGCTGCATGACGCTGTAACCTACAACAAAAGCGATAATCGGCGACAGGATAAGCGCCAGCACGATGTCCGTAAATCCGGAATAGTTCAGCTTGTCATTGCCCGCCCCAACGAATACGGCACCGGCCAAGGCGCCAATCAGCGCATGCGAGGAGGAGGACGGCAGTCCGAACCACCAGGTGACAAGATTCCATATAATCGCCGACAGCAGCGTCGCTATAACGACCTGGATTCCGTTGTCCAGATCGGCCGGATCTGCGATACTGCCGCCAATCGTTTTGGCAACACCGGTAAACATCATCGCTCCGATAAAGTTCATCGAAGCGGCAAGCAGAATCGCTGTTCTGGGCTTCAGTGCCCGGGTCGATACAGAAGTGGCAATCGCATTGGCCGTGTCATGGAATCCATTAATGAAATCGAACGCCAAAGCGAGAAAAATAACGATACCTAATACAAGCATTGTTGTTTCCATGAATTCAGGACTCCCTTACGAATTACGCATGATAATCGATTCAAGCATATTGGCTACGTCTTCGCAGGTGTCCGTCGTCGTCTCAAGGCGCTCATAAATTTCCTTGCGCTTGATCAGCTCAATCGGATCAGATACGGAGGCGAACAGGTCTTTCGTGCAGATGCGGAGCAGTTCATCCCCCTGGTTCTCCAGATCGTTCAGGCGGATCGTGTACTCCCGTATGGCCAGCAGCTTTTTCTCCGACAGAAGATGAATCGCCTTCTGAATCTCATAAGCAGACTGACGCAAAATTTCTGCAAATTGAATCATGTAATTATCCGGCTGACCCAGTTGATACATATAGAACCGGGATGCCGTCGCCTCTAGTCCGTCCATTACATCATCCATGCTGGTTGCCAGATCCATAATATCGTCGCGTTCGATCGGTGTGATAAATGTTTTGTTGAGTTCAGTGATGATCGTATGTGTGAACGAATCACACTTCGATTCATACTTCTTCATCTCATTCGCAAATTCAAGGACATCATCAAGCTTGGTCACATGCTGTGAGAAATAATCGGCGGCTTGTACGATCGTATCGGCCATATTTTCCAGTGTTTGAAAGAATATATCTTTCTTCTTTAGTCTCATGTGCTTTTTAACCCCTTTTGTGGATAATCGCCGCGAACGCAAACGGTAAGATGTCTAGACAACCTTGATTATCTTATCACATCCGATGGAAGCTGTGTATAGAAAAGAAATTTTCAGAAATCTCATTCATTATCATTCATGACATAAACAGGGTGTTAAAACAAGTGTAATTTCTGTCATAATGTGCCCGATTTGCCGCGTTTCATCCTTACGCTCCCTTACGGATTCGTAATCGTAAGATGGCTCTCAAAAGGAGGATCATTCGGAACAATATTCAAATAGGTTGTGCCTGGAACGAACGGCACCTCCTGCCCGTCCTTCACAAAACGAATGACATCGCCCGCAGCCCGGACCCATTGCCCCTTGATCGCCCGGCCATTCTGGAACAGCATCGCTTCGCCCCCGCGTTCGAGGTCGATGGCCAAACGACCGACATCATCCAGCACTTTATGATCAGCGCCAAGCACCATCACATTCGATGCCTTGAGCTGCTCATTATCATTCAGGTCAATATGAGGGTTGCCGTTGATCGTGCGCTTGTACACGTTGGCTTCCGGGTCATATTCGTAACCGACCACATAATTTTTCAGTAAAAAGGTAAGCTCCACCTTGGCTGCTGCTTCTCCGCCTTCCGCTCCCGAAACGGCCACCGCATCCCCGGATTCCGCATTCTCCGATGGATAGAACGTGTATTCAGGAATTGGAACCTCGCTGCTGTAACCAAGCTTGTCCGCGCCTTCACGCAGCTTCTCGTCACTGGCATAGAGATTATGCGGCGCCTTCCGGGAGCTGTCCCGCCAGAAGTAGGCACCTGCGTTTCCGATTTCATCCAGGTCTGCCTTGCCCTGCTGTTGAATGATCGCATAGGCCTCCGGGCTTCCGCCGGCATGGACCAACAATCCGCCATAGCTCTCGCCCAGCTCGATCAAGTACGGGCGGATGCTGCGAATCGGACCGATGGTATCGATGCCGCTCTGGCTCTGATAGATGCCGACCAGTCTAGTAATCCCGCCTTCTGCCAGCACCTCGACCACGATATCCGCTTGTCCCAAACCGGACTGCGGTCTGGCCGCCGGCGCGTTGTTGATCATGACTGCAAGCGGCCGCTGCGTAACCGGCTCCTCCAATGGCATGCCTGTCAGCGGAGCTGTATAAGGTGCCTCGCCCTCCGCCGTTGCCGGCTCCTCAACCGGTGTCTCCACCGCGACCGGGATTTCCGGCTGCGACTCTTCCTTCGGATTGCTGTTGCAGGCAGACAGCAGCATAACTGCTGCGGCGGATAACAGCGCTATTTTCCAGACCGACCTTAACTTCGTTCGTGTATTGGCATTGTGACTCATCGTTCTCCCCCTAGCTTCGCACTCCCATGCGTAAGTTCAGACCCTTACTTAAACTTCAACATTCATTTAATCATAAATGACGGGCTTTGTCTGTATTGTCATAAGAAAAACCAGCGAGATTGGCTATAGTCCAAAAATAAACATTTAAAATC
>NZ_NPBY01000043.1 GCF_002272015.1 Paenibacillus campinasensis
TTTTTTATATATCATGATGCTGTATTCGCCTGCCTACGCCTCCAAATGCTGCACATTGTACAGTCTCGCGTAGCTGCCTTCCCGGTCCATCAGTTGCTGATGTGTGCCCTGCTCGGTGATCTGGCCATTCTCCAGCACCACGATCTGGTCGGCATGGGTAATGGTGGACAGACGATGGGCTACGATCAGCGTGGTCCGGTTGCTGGACAGCGACTGCAGCGCCTGCTGAATCAAATGTTCAGATTCCAGATCAAGCGCAGATGTCGCTTCATCCAGCACCAGAATATCCGGATCCTTCAGGAACACCCGGGCAATCGCCAGCCGCTGCTTCTGCCCGCCGGATAGCTTGACCCCCCGCTCGCCCACCTCGGTGTCGTAGCCTTGCGGCAGCTGCATAATAAAGTCATGCGCATTCGCTGCTTTCGCAGCCGCGATGATCTCCTCCTCCGGGGCCTCCGGATTGCCGAACATAATATTTTCGCGTACGGAACCGCTAAACAGAAAATTGTCCTGCAGCACCATCCCGACCGAGCCGCGCAAACTTTCCAGCGTCAGCTCCTTGACGTCTTGCCCGTTAATTCTGACCGCCCCTTGCTGCACATCGTAGAACCTCGGGATCAGTCCGATCAAGGAGGACTTACCGCCGCCGCTCATGCCGACAAAGGCCACGGTCTGCCCCTGCTCAATGGTCAGGTTAATATCCTTCAGCACCCATCCATTCTCATCGCTATACCGGAACCATACCCGGTCGAACTGGATTTGTCCCGCCTTATCCAGCTTTCTCGCATTCGGTGCATCCACAATATCATAGGGCTCGTCCAGCAGCTCCTGCACCCGCTCCAGCGACGCTGACGCCTGGGTCAGCACCGTGGACGAATTGATCAGCCGCCGCAGCGGAGCATACATCCGCTCCAGGTACCCGAAGAAGGCGACAAACGTCCCGAGCGTCAGGTCCCCCTGAATGACCCGGTAGCCCCCATAGCCAATGACCAGAATCGGGGCAATATCTGTCAATGTGTTAATGACGGAGAACGTAAGGGCATTCCATTTCGTCTGCGCCATCGCCTTGTTCAGGAAATTGCCGTTAATGCCTTCGAATTTGTTGCGATCATAACGCTCTAGTGTGAAGCTGCGAATCACGGAAATGCCTTGAATCCGCTCATGCAGATAAGCCTGGATGCCCGCCAGCGCCTGAGAGCGATCCTTCGTCAGCTTTTTGAGCCGCTTATACAGCAGATTGACAGCCAACGCATATAAAGGCAGCACCGCTATGGACACGAGCGTAAGCATCGGGTTCATGAAGAACATAATTATTAAAACAAACAGCAAAGTAAACATATCCAGCCAAATATTCATCATCCCGACTTCAACCAGATTTTTAGATTGCTCGACATCATTGATGAATCGGGATATCCCCTCGCCGACCTTGGTGTTCTGATAATACCGGAGCGACAGGCGCTGAAGATGGGCGTACAGCCGATTGCGCATATCGAACAGAATGCGGCTTGTTATAAACTGGGCAAAATACTGCCGTAAATATTCAACCGGACCGCGGACAATCACAAACAGCACCAGCGTCCCGGCGAGCACCATCATCAGATCATGAATCTTCTGCTGATTGGTCAGTTCCGGATTGATCAGGAGCGAATCCACCACATATTTCATAATCATCGGCAGCAATAGAGGAATCGAGAACTTGATCATGCCAATGATCAGCGTGAGGATAATCCACTTCATGTATGGTTTGACGAATGGGTAGTACAATTTCCAGGACTTCAACGGTGAGTAACAGCTCCTTTCTTAGTTGCAGCAAGCCCGCTGTTTCGAGAGCAAGTTGACATTTACGCGCTTCAATGATTTATTAGTTCTAAACTGATTTTTTCAGGATTGTTGCCGAATCCCTATCCAGGATTACGCAAAATTCGATCACGTATTAACGCCCCTGCAGGGAGGATTTTATTCATGACCAGAGTTTTTGTAACGGAAGCCGTTATGCTTGCCATCTATGGGCAACTCGTGGTTCCGCCCAAGCCCGTAGAATTTATTATTCCTTATACCACGATTATGGAGCTTTATGAATTGCAGCCGAGCCCCGAGCCGCTTATGACCAACACTGCCGATGATCAGCATGTCAGGGATAAAATCGGTGAGTTGATTCAATATTTTGAGGAGCCGCTGAACAAGAAGAAAATCGATCGCGCGCTTCAAGTGCCGTGGGCGAAGAGCCCCAGCATTCCGATAGGTGACAGAACGATCGTCACCGTTATCAATGCGATGGATACCGCCACGTACGGAGATATTTTCGATCCCGTGGAGACCGAACTGCTGCTTACAGCCGGACGGACGGAAGCGCCGATCATCACCGACCAGTACGAGCTGATCGAACGCATTATCGAGAACGCACTCCCGGTTCAGGTATACGACATTGATGATTTTGATTTTGCATTGGAGCTGTCATTTCCGGAGCAGGCGGAATAGCCTGTTCCTATTTACTTACCCATCCGCGTATGTATCCGAAAAAAAATTCCCCTTGCGGGGAATCGCATACGATCGGCCACTGGCCTGCTGCTATCGATTCATGACTGCCCTATGTGATCCAACAGGCGAACGGCAAGAGGATCGAGCTTCGGCAGCTCGTCAAAGCCGAAATACTTTAAGGATACTTCGCTATCTTTGCCCTGCGGCATATTGATGGCACTGCGTACTCCGTCGGCCCCGTACAACCCGATCACATAATACTCCTCATCCCCGCCGGGATGCTTTTTGACATATCGTGGTCCCGAGAAGAGATCAAGCAGGCGCAAACGATCGGCCACCAGGCCGCTCTCTTCCCACAGCTCTCTTGCAGCTGTATCCTCCAGCGCTTCCCCCGGCTTCAAATTGCCTGACGGAAGCCCCCATTCGCCGCTGCGCGGCCTCTTCAGAAGCAGCACCTCTCCGTTATCATTCAGCACCAGCACCGCCGCCTTGACCTGAATGCTCGATCTTCTGCCAATATAAGGCCTGATATCGCGTTGAAATACGCTCATCCAAGGAGCCTCCTTTCCCTAAGGCAGCGCTGCAGACTTACAACCGATGTTAATTAACTGCGCCCTCTTTTTCATAAATATACGAAATATCATCCTGTGATTCCACATATTTCACGCTTAGCTTATAGCCTTCCAGATACCATAAATCGTGTTCTTCCATAAAAAAAAGCAGATCCTCGGCCTGTTCCGTCAATCCCGGCGACACCGGTTCTTCCACGGAAATACCGAGAGAAAATCCGGGATGCAGTCCTCCGCCAGAGCTGTATCTCGGGAAAAAGCGAATGGCCTTACCCCTCTCCAGCTCAAGCTCCTTCTTGTACCAGCGGGCAGCCTCATTGGTGACTTCGATTTGCATGCTCTATACACTCCCCTTTTCATGAGGTTCTCTAACGTATGTTTACCCTGAACTTGAAAACCATGTCTAAAACTTGTCATATGCAGGGTGTATTAGTATCATAACGCAAACCGGCTCAGGGATACAAACATTTTCAGCCGTAATCCCCCCGCCTGTTTCGCAAAAATAATGAAGATTTTCTGAAATTTTGTTTGACACATTCCGGTACCCGATGATAGAATTCAATCCATACGAGCGCGATTTCAATTTATTGTAAAATGAAAGGAAGGGTGAGACTCATGTTCAATCAAGTACATTTTATGCTCCATGATATGGATGGACAATGCTTGCAATTGAATATTGATCGACTCCCTGCCGGTGCACATCTTACCGAGGATTGATGGATTCCGCTCATTGCTGGGTAACTCCATTGTGGTCCTTGACCCTTATGCACGCACAGTCGTATCCCCGTGCGTAAGATACGTTGAATGATAAGGAAGCATATCGTCCGTCTTTCGCGGATGATGTGCTTTTTTTAGTTTAACCCGGAGCTTAGACTGCACCTCCCACACGAAAGGAAGGGTTTCTAGTGTTTGCTGTACTTAAAAATTTAGGGTGGTTCTTTAAACAAGAGAAAAAACGTTACCTTGTCGGCTTGTTCCTGCTCATTATTTGCGGTGTGATCGAACTGCTCCCGCCGCTTCTGCTTGGCAACGCGATTGACGACATCGTCACCAGCACGATCACATGGGCTTCGCTGACACGCTACCTGCTGCTCATACTGGGCATCGTGGCTGTCGTCTACGCGGCCACCTATGTCTGGATGCACCGCCTGTTCGGCGGGGCCAACCTGGTGGAGCGGCTGCTGCGCACCCGGTACATGAATCATCTGCTCGGCATGCTGCCACCGTTCTTCGAGCGCAACCGGACGGGTGATCTGATGGCCAAAGCGACGAATGACCTGCGTTCTGTCGCGGCTACCGCCGGCTTTGGCATGCTCGTGCTGACAGACTCCTCCGTCTTTTTGTTCACCGTGCTGTTTGCGATGGGCTTTCTGGTCAGCTGGAAGCTGACGCTGGCTGCCATTCTGCCGATGCCCATCATCGCGATCGGGATGGTCATTTACGGGCGGGCCATTCACAAGCGCTATACGCTCGCCCAGGACGCTTTCGGTGTCATGAACGACCAAGTGCTTGAATCCGTGGCCGGCGTGCGCGTTGTCCGCGCATACGTCCAGGAGCGGGCGGACCAGAAGCGGTTCCAGGACATCACGGATGATGTATACCGCAAAAATCTGGCAGTAGCCAAAGTAGATGCCTTGTTCGAGCCAACGATCAATTTCTCCATCGGCCTCAGCTATGTGATCGGTCTGTCGTACGGGGTGTACCTCGTCTTCCAGAACGAGATTACGCTTGGCAATCTGGTTGCCTTCAACATGTACCTCGGGATGATGATCTGGCCAATGTTCGCCATCGGCGAACTGATTAACATTATGCAGCGCGGCGGCGCCTCCCTGGACCGCGTCAACGAGACGCTGAAAACACCGCCTGACGTCACAGACCCGGAACAGCCGGAAACTCCGGCAGTGCCGAACTCCATCGTATTCAGCAACGTCACGTTCCGATATCCGAGCTCTTCGGCAGATAACCTGAAGGACATCAGTTTCACGCTGAATAAAGGCCAGACACTCGGCGTCGTCGGACGCACAGGCAGCGGGAAGTCGACGCTGCTGAAGCAGCTGCTTCATGAATATCCGACCGGCTCGGGCGAAATTCGCTTTGACGGTGTGCCGATTGAACAGCTGACGCTTGATCATCTGTACAGCTGGATCGGCTATGTGCCGCAGGAGCAAATTCTGTTCTCGAAGACCGTTAGGGAAAACATCCAGTTCGGTAAAAAGGATGCCTCCGACGAGTTGATTATGGAAGCGATCGCCACTGCGGCATTTGACCAGGACTTGTCCACTCTGTCCGACGGGCTCGATACCCTTGTCGGCGAGAAGGGCGTAGCCCTCTCGGGCGGGCAGAAGCAGCGCGTCTCCCTCGCTCGCGCCTTCATCAGCGATCCGGAAATTCTGATTCTGGACGACGCCTTATCGGCGGTCGATGCCCGAACCGAGGCGCGCATTATTGACAACATCCGCACTAAACGTGCAGGCAAGACCACGCTGATCTCTACACACCGGCTGTCTGCCGTCCAGCATGCGGACTGGATTATCGTCCTTGAAGAAGGACGCATCGTCGAGCAGGGCAGACATGAGGAACTGCTGGCGATGAACGGCTGGTACCGTGAGCAATACGACCGCCAGCAGCTTGAGAACAAACTAACCTCTGAGGAGGTGTCCTAATTGACGCCCAATGAACCGACATTCAAACATCAATCCGGGATCGGAAAGCGGCTGTTCCGCTATGCGCTCACAGCCAAAGGAACGTTTATTGCCGCTCTGATCCTGCTGGCGATCGGGGTTGCTGCCGAGCTGGCCGGTCCGTTCATCGCCAAGACGATGATCGACGATCACATTCTGGGCATTGAGAAGCCTTATTATGAAACGACCCAGGCGGATGGCGCCGCAAGATATCAGGATCAATATTACAAGCGAGAAGACCGATTTGGCGAGAACGAAAGCCGGGGGCAGGAGGTGCGCATTCTCCAGGTCGGGCGAAGCTTCTACTTCATTCCCGAAGCGGTGGCGCGCAGCGATGGCGAGCGCTCCTTCCAGGACGGCATGCTGAGCCTGTCCTATAACGGGGAGCTGCATCAGTATCCGGCCGTCCAGCTGTCTCGCGAGGAGCTGTTTGAATTTTACAAGCCGGAGCTGCCAAGCATCTACAAGCTGGTAGGACTGTTCCTCGTCTGCCTGTTTATCTCGATGGTTACCGTATTCGGAAGAACCTACTGGCTGCAATCAGCGGCGAATCGGGTAATCCAGAAGCTCAGAACCGATGTATACGCGCATATTCAGCGCCTGCCGGTTCACTTTTTTGACAATTTGCCAGCAGGCAAGGTTGTATCCCGCGTTACTAACGATACCGAAGCGGTTAAAGATCTGTTCGTTGCGGTACTGTCCAATTTCAGCTCCGGTATTGTATACATTACCGGGATTTATATCGCGCTGTTCCTGCTGGATGTCAGATTGGGGCTTATCAGTCTGTTTGTCATCCCGATGCTGGTCATATGGACGATTCTGTACCGGAAATTCGCCACCCGATACAACACCGTCATCCGTTCGCGTTTAAGCGAGATTAATGCCATCATTAATGAATCGATCCAGGGCATGGAGATCATCCGCGTATTCCGCAGACAGAAGGCAACCCAGAAAGAATTCGAGGATCTGAACGCGGACTACCTTGCCCATCAGAACAAAATGCTGAACCTGAATTCCCTGACAACCCACAACCTGGTCAACATTCTTCGGAACGTCTCCCTGGTGGTTGTACTGTGGTATTTCGGGTCAGGATCGCTGAACGGGGCCGGGATTGTGTCCATCGGTGTGTTGTATGCATTCGTCGATTTGCTCGGCCGCATGTTCCAGCCGATTACCGGCATGGTCAATCAGCTTGCCGCACTGGATACGTCCATCGTCTCCGCAAAGCGGGTGTTTGAGCTGATGGATGAACCTGGCGAGCGGGTAAACGACGGTTCCATGCCGCGCTATAAAGGCGATGTGGAATTTAAGGATGTGTCGTTTGCCTATAAGAAAGATTATGTGCTGAAGAACATCGCCTTTGAAGCCAAGCAAGGCCAGACCGTCGCTCTTGTCGGTCACACCGGATCAGGCAAAAGCTCCATCATCAATTTATTGTTCCGCTTCTACGATCCGCAGCAAGGCACCATCACCATTGACGGTGTTCCCGTTACGGAAATACCGAAACAGCATCTGCGGAAGCATATGGGCATCGTGCTTCAGGACCCGTACCTGTTCACAGGCACCATCGCTTCGAACGTGAGCTTGGGCGATCCGGATATTCCCCGGGAGAGAATTGAGCAGGCGCTGCGGGATGTCGGTGCCGACCGGTTGCTCCTCCATCTTCCGCAGGGCTTCGATGAGCCTGTCATTGAGAAGGGCAGCACGCTGTCAGCCGGCGAGCGGCAGCTGATCTCCTTCGCCCGGGCGCTCGCGTTCAATCCGGCTATTCTCATTCTGGATGAAGCGACCGCCAATATCGACACGGAGACCGAGGCGCTGATCCAGGATGCGCTCGAGGTCGTAAAACGGGGCCGCACCACCTTCATTATCGCCCATCGCCTGTCTACCATTCGCAATGCGGATCAGATTCTGGTGCTGCATCGCGGAGAAATTGTAGAGCGCGGCACCCATGAGGAGTTGATGAAGATGGGCGGGCGGTACTACAAAATGGTTCAGCTTCAGCAGGGCGGCCCAGAGCCAGCCTCCACCGAGGCGCCCGAGGCTGTCGGCGCTTCAGCCGGCCAGCTTGCCGGAGGCCAGGCGTAAGCGCCGAAGCTGCGGTCTTCGTCAGCAGGCATAAGCTGAAGTCTGAACGCCTGGACCATCGTTTGAAGCTCGAATACCGCGCTAGAGGCATGCGTCTTGAGGCCGAACCATCGTTTATAACCCACGCGTCAAGCGAGATTCTGTAACATTTAGCACATGCAAAAAGGCTGCAGCGCCCTTGCGAACCGTAAAGTTCGCGGGCGATGCAGCCTTTTCTTACTGGCAGAATCGCTACAGCCGTCTCTTAAGCGGCTGAAAAAATCTGAATCCGATTATGGCAGCAGTTCCAGCTTGTCTGCAAGCTTGGTTGTAATGTTGGTGTACTTAGCCGGCACCAGCACTTCATCAGAACCTGCTGTAATGACCTGAGGGTACATTTTGTCAGGATCAGGCTCGACCACCGTGTAGTATACGACAGCCTCGTCTTCACCTACATAATCCACGGACGTAATCTTAATTGCATATCCCGGATTTGGCAGATCCTCTTTAGTCACGATAACCTTGTTCTCGTTCGCATCCACTTTGACAACTTCGGTCGTAACCGCTGGATCGTCCTGCTCCGGCTTGTCAGGAATCGCGTTCTCCTGATGCATCTCTAAGAACTGAACCGCGCGGTAAGCGAGCTCAGCCGCTTCCAGCCGTGTCAGCGTGTCTGTCGGACGGAAGTTCCCTTGCTCATCCAGCTCGGCAATTTTCGTTAACAGCAGAAACTGAACCGCACCAAGGCTGTCCTGCTTCATCAAATCCGCATCCGCCACGTTAATGTACATCTTGATGACCGGATACGGGCCGGTTACTTCAACCGCTTCATACAGCAATTGCGCGAACGCCTCGCGCGTGATCGCTTCGTTCCATTTCATGTTCTCGGATACGGACAGTCCATGCTCAGCAGCAATTTGAACGGCATCCGCATACCAGGCGTTCTCAGGCACATTCACACGAGCGTCGCCCGTACCAGCTATAGACTCCAGCTGAGCGGCATTCACAATCATTTGCACAGCCTGTGCTGTCGTGATTGTCTTGGACGGTGCGAATTTGTCGGCGCTTACGCCTTGAATAATTCCTTTCGCTTGAAGCTCCTTCACCATTTGCAGTGGCTGCTCCCCTTGGATATCCGTAAAAGCGGAAGCGGCACCCGCACCAAGAAGCGACGAAGTCACAAGAATGGAAGTTATCAGTTTTGTAGTTTTGTTCATTATTTCCACCTCCTATTCCTTCTGACGTGGAGGTATGGCAAAATGTTTCAGCAATGTCCTATTTTCTACTAAACGTTCTGTTCATTGTGCAAGCCGAGCTTCACATACATCTCACGAGAGTAGCCCTGCAGCTTCTGCTCCAGCGCTTGCGCCTGGTCCTTGAAGGCGGACAGCTCCCGGATCATTCTCGTTCGACCGGCAGGCGTGAAGGTTTCATGGATCCGTTCCTTAAAATAATCATGAACGATATAATTCCGCTGTTTCCACACTTCCTTCAGCTGCTGCGTCTCTTCCTCGGAGAACGGAAAGTAATGCTGGATCTCATGCACCAGCTGGCCTAAAGAACTGCTGAGCTTGCGCTGATACAACTGTGTAAAATCCTCCTCCGAAGGCACGCTCCCCTGGGAGAGCTTGATTAACATCAGCAGATTCGCAAGCTGCTGTTCCAGCGCTTGGGAGTAGTATACCGCCAACCCGAAATAGGCAAACAGTTCTCTGGAATGTTCGCTGTCCAGCAGTAAGGATTTTTTCATAACGTCCTCCTGTCTTGACTATTTACCATCTGCTATATCTATTATTCTTAATGGTATAGGAAGAAGGCCGGTTGTTCAACCGCCTTTTTGAGCCGGAACGGCCGCATCCCGGCGAAGGGCGCACCACACATATACGGCAAGAAGAACCAGGCTGTACAGCCAGGCATACAGGATCGCGAGGATCTGAACCGCCTGCCCGCGCACCGGCGCATTGACCATCATATCCATGACCAGCCACACCGGCGGCAATAGATAACGAACAAGGGATGCCGCTTCCGGCAACTGGTTCCCGACACTCTGCCCGGCTAATGAAACAATCATCACCAGCAGCAGCAAACCTGCCGCTCTTCCCTGGTTCTCCATCCATCCCGATTGAAAATACATCGACAGCGATGCGCCCAGCATGGATAATACTGCATGTGCTGAATATCCGATCACCAGCTCGGACATCGTTATCGGCTTGTCAAACATATTGGCAGCGATCGGGTAGCCGACCGCGAACAGACTAAACATCATTACAATCAGGATAATGGCCAGATATTGACCTATGTAATAGCGCCCCGCGCTCCCGCTCTGAACAATGAGCAGCACAGCCTGTCTGCCCTGATCATGATTCAGGAAATTCATCCCGAGCCAGGCCGAGCCTATAAATAACAAAGCGGCCGTAACCGCATAGCTGTCCATAATCGGATTGGGCCGATAAGCATATATGAAGACCACCGAGATGAGCATAAAAGCCACCGGTGCAAAATAACGATAGGAACGCGTGTAATTCGCAATCATATAGCGGATCAGAGGCATCATCAAGCGAGCGCCCCCTTCCTTGCTGATTGGGCCGGCACTCCCGCGGCGCCTGAACGCTCATGCAGCCGCTGCACGCCGAGGATGGACCCGCCTGACTGCAAAATATGCAGCATTACGTCATCAGCAATACTGGCGCGAACAATGACCGCTCCAGTCTTGCCTTTCGTTTCCCAGCGGAGGAAGCCGCTGGCTTCCTCCAGCTCCGACAACAGATGTGCCGCCACATTCGCGAACTCCAGCCTCATCTCATCTTCTTCCCGGCTGATGCGAATCTCCGGCGGTCCTTCATGCACGATCCGTCCCCTGCTCAGCCGGGTCACCCGGTCAGCGACCGAAGAAATGAGCAGCGGCTCATGCACAGACATGACGATGGCCGTGCCCAGCCGCTTCGTCTCATTCAAGATGCCGACCATTTCAGCCTGGCTTGCCTCATCGAGTCCAGACAGCGGCTCATCAAGAAGGAGAAGATCCGGCTGGCGAAGCAGCGCCTGCATCAGATTTACCTTTTGCAGCATCCCCTTCGAGCTTCGCATCATACTGGTGTCTGGAAGCTGGAACACCGCCATCATCGCATCGATGCGTCTTGCCGCCTCCGATTTGGCAAGCCCTTGGATCGCCGCCACATGACGCAAATATTCCGTCGGACGGAAGCGGGTCGCCGGAAATCGCTCAGGGACGTAGCCGATCCGCAGCGGGTCTATATGTGCAATCCGCGATCCGCCGGATGGCCGGATAAGGCCGGCAAGGATGTGGAGCAGCGTGCTTTTCCCGGCTCCGTTTCCCCCGACAATCGCAGCGCACTCCCCCTGCTTCAGGCTCCATGTTATATTCGTCAAGGCAGCATATTGGCCGAAGCGTTTATCCACCTTGATGAGTTCGAGTACCTTCTCCAAAGCGACTCACCTACAATCCCATTCATTGGATACATCATCGTTCCATAGTCGTAATTATAGAGGTTCTCCGTGACGTTATCAACGTGTGCCAGCCTCACCCTAGGAACGCCATAACTTAAAACACGCCGTCACTCAAAAAAAGCCCGGCCTCCATTACGAAGCCGGACTTCCTCATATAGCAAACACTCAGGCTTAAAGATGGCTCAGCATTTCCCGGCAAGCCTCGGCGCATTGTCTACAGGCTTCTGCGCATTGCTTGCAGTGGTCGTGGTCATGCTTGCCGCATTCCTCGGCACATGCCGTCGTAATCTTGATGCATAGCTCGACTATTTCTTTGACAAAAGGGCTGTTGCGTGACATTGCCTGGGCAGCATAAGCGCAAATATCTGCGCACTCCCGGTCGATCGCAATGCAGTCCAGCAGCTTGGCCAGCTCATATTCCTTCAGACACGAAACGTAGCACACATTGCAAGCGTTCATACATCGAATACAAGCTTCAATACATTGTTCGTACTTAGGCTCAGTCAACATCGATCAGATCCTCCTTGCTGTCTTCAAAACGCTATGTCAATCTATTAAACACGAACCGGTCGGCTGAACCAACCTGACGAGCAATACGGGGAAACGGGGCCTTAAGTGCACAGATTAGACGAGCAGAGCAGATTAGATGTTTAACCGTGCCCCTCATTTTCAAGCGCTTGAAGCTGCTGCTCGAGCCCCGATTTATGGAAGTGCTCTCCGATAAACACAACCACATCGGGCAGTTCCCCCTGCGGCGTAATTTTCGTAAAGTCTGTTTCCCGATAAGCATACTGGAACAGAAAGCGGCTGTTCGTATCGCTGAACGTCAATATTCCTTTGGCCCGATACACATCCCGCGGCAGCTCGGATATGAATCGCTCAAACGCCTCGCTGTTGACCGGTCGGGAGAAATAATAGGTGTAGGACATGACATGATCGTGAGAGTCGTGATGGTGATGCTTGTGATCATGAGAGTCATGGTCATGATGGTGATGCTCATGGTCCTGTTGGTGATCATTATGAGGGTCATGACCGCCCTGGCCGTGATGATCAGCGTCTGAATTCCATTGGCTGCCGGCCGCAGTTGCGGTTCGGCTTCGTGCTGCGGAATGGGACGCAGCCGCGGGAGAGCCAGCTGACAGTACGGAAGATTGCGCAACGCCGCTGCCGCTTCCCTGGCCTGTAGCGTCCACCACATCGGCTGTCCGGCCAACGAGCAGCGCTTCAACATCCATCTCGCAATGCGATGCCGGCACAATCGGCGCATACGGATTCCAGCGCGTGAGCAGCTGACGGATCTCCGCCTGCTCATGGTCCTGAATGCGGTCGATTTTATTCAAAATGAGCAAGGTCGCTGCCCGAATCTGCTCCTGCATGAGACGGTAGGTTTTGCCCTTCTGCTCTCGGTGCAGCTCCAGCAGATGACCTGCATCCACCACGGTGATCAGCTGTTTCAGATCCACCTTCATATACAATGAAGCCTCGGCAATCGCATCCAGAATCTCCACCGGATTCGCGACCCCCGTAGCTTCAATGGCAATGACATCCGGCTGTTCCCGCTGGATCAGCAGCGCCAGCTCCGAAGACAGGTCAGAGCGGATGGAGCAGCAGATGCAGCCGCTGAGCATTTCGGCTGTGGGAACATCTTGCCCGGCAATATAACCGTCAATGTTCACCTCGCCGATCTCGTTCATCACGATGGCAGGCTTCAGTCCCTGCTGCTTCCAGTGACTGATGAAGCGGGTGAGCAGCGTTGTTTTTCCACTGCCAAGAAAACCTGATAAAATATAGATGGGCGTTACACGATGATCCATAAAGTACTCCTTTAACTACCGTTAGTGTATTATGCTAGCGAGTGTACTACAAATGAACGCAGGACTGCAACAGATGCCGCAATAACGAGACAGGAGATGTGATTTGATGATGAATTCAGTGGAAGAACATAGACAAGAAGCGCCTCAGACCGTAAACTGCATGATTGTGACCGTATCTGACACAAGAACAGAAGAGAATGACCGCAGCGGCCATCTGATGCGCGAGATGCTTGAAGAAGCGGGATATCGTGTAGTCAAAAAAATGATAGTGAAGGATGACTACGACACGATTCGGGAATTGATCCATGAAGCCGCCGGTGATCCCGAGGTCGAGGCCGTGCTGCTGACGGGTGGAACCGGGATATCCAGACGGGATACGACGTACGAGGCGGTTGCTTCCTTGCTCGATAAGGAGCTGCCCGGTTTCGGCGAAATTTTTCGCTACCTCAGCTTTGCAGAAGATATCGGGCCAGCCGCTATCTTAAGCCGGGCGATCGGCGGAACCGTCGGCAATACCGCCGTATTCTCGATGCCGGGCTCGACCGGCGCCGTCAAGCTGGCGCTCAGCCGCATCCTCGTGCCGGAGCTCCGTCACGTGAAGCGGGAGCTGGACAAGCAGGGCTAGGAAATCGTGGCGTCACGCAGCAGCTGCGTTTCCGAAAAACCCGCTTAGCTGAGACAATAATAAAACAGCGGCGCTAACGCGCCGCTGTTGTGGTTCATTATGGGCTTGACCGCCGTGGTGACTCTGCCAGTATCGTTTCGGCGATGCTTTTTACCTGCTCGGTATACTGATCCGTTTTATCTCCGGTCGAGGTGTATACGATCGCAGCATCCCGGTCGCTGATGACCAGATTGTGCATTCCGGCGTTTTGATGATCTCCTTCGCCGCCGTACAGCTCCTCGATTCCACGTTCACGAGACGCTTCATCCTGGTACACATGCACGGTGATCAACTGGCTGGAATCATAATTGATTCGGTACTGATATGTCATATTTCCCACTTCGTCTTCGACATAGTTCTCGTTGGTCAGGCGCATGTTCTGTTCACGGAAGGCCATCTGCAAGTCTTCCAGAAAACGGCCATTGAGGCCGCGTCCGGTCATTTGGGACTCGCGGGTCCCCTCTTCATACGCCTGCATATTGTATTTTCGCGCCTCTTCTTTGGCTACCTGCTTAGTACAGCCGATCATTGCGGAAGCCATGACCACGCTGATCAGAACGATCAGCATACGCCGATAGATCATCATAAGTCCCCCTTCCTGTACACGTGCTCCTTGTCTTAGGATGGCTGCGGAGGAAGAACATTATGCGAATGCCTTCTACTTTTCGACAACAATGACACTGCGGCCGATGGCCTTGCCTTGAAGAATGTTATGCAGCAGCTCGGGCAGCTGATCAAGGTTGTACTCGGCGATCCCGTGAGCAAGCACCTGCTCCGGCTTCCATTCGTTGGCCAGCCGCGACCAGATCGCTGTGCGCCGCTCCATCGGGCAATATACCGAATCGATGCCAAACAGCGATACTCCCCTCAGGATGAACGGATAGACCGAGGACTCGAACGAGCGCCCTCCCGTCATCCCCGACACGGCGACAGCGCCGCCGTATTTCACATGTTTAAGGATTTCCCCGAGCCGAGCGCCTCCTACCGGGTCTACGGCCGCAGCCCATCTCTGATCGGACAGCGCGCCTTTCCCGCTTCCGGCCGCCTCGTCTCTGCTCACCACTTCGCTGGCCCCGACGGATCGCAGCCAATCTGCCACGTCCGGCTTGCCAGTCGCAGCTGTGACATGATAGCCGAGGCGACTTAATATGGAGACGGCAAAAGAGCCCACACCACCAGTAGCGCCCGTGACCAGCACCGGGCCCTGATCCGGACGGAGACCGCTGCGAAGCAGCGCGTCCACGGATAGCGCCGCTGTGAAGCCGGCTGTTCCGATCGCCATCGCTTCCCGGGCGAGCAAGCCGCTCGGCAGCGGCACCAACCAGTCGCCCCGGACTCTGGCATATTCGCTGTATCCGCCATCATGGGATACCCCGACCTCATATCCGGTGCACAATACCTTATCTCCCGGCTGAAAGTCGGGATGGGATGAAGTCATCACCGTCCCGGCCAGATCAATCCCCGGAATAAACGGGTATTTGCGAACGATTTTTCCTTCCCGTATACTGGCAAGACCATCTTTATAATTGACGCCGCTATAGGAGACCTTGACTGTCACATCCCCTTCCGGCAGCTGATCCAGCGTCCATGGCTCGATCCCGCCCCGGACACCGCCGTCCTTCTCCTCTCGCAGCACAAATGCCTGAAATGGTGTATCCGCGCGCATGACAACCACCCTTTCCCTTATTGTTTAACCTGCATCTCGGACATTTAAGCAGACGGGGGCTGCTGCCCTGCTATCTGTCGAAGCCGCTGCAAGGGGGCGCACAATTTGGCGCTTCCTGCGCTTTCCCGAGAAATAATTTCCTATTGGTTATTTGCGTATCTGCTGCCTACTACAGTACCATCTGTTCAGCTTGGATGTCAGTGACCGATGATACGCCTTGCCTAGCCCAGCATTGCCCAGCCCAGCCCTGCCCTTCATTCGTCTGCAAGATGCCGGTCAATCACTCCAGGAGACCCGCTGCTTGTGCCAAACCGCCTGCCGGTTGATGTAAACCAAACGCCCCGGCGCAGCATGAGAACATCTGCACAGGAGCGTTAGGTATCGCTGCCTTAGATATGATGATGTTTAATCTTCACTATGTTCCATCAGTTCAGCCATCATTCGCTGCTTGACCTCCCATACCTCTTCGCTCAAGTTCACCCGGTAAATCTCCGGGTTCAGCTTGCGCAAATATTCCGGCCAGAATTGATCCAGCTGGGTGTCATGGTAGGCCCGAATCTCCTCCAGCTGCGGAAGCTCATACACAAGCTCTCCCTGAATAAAGATCGGCGTCAGCATCGGAACAGCTTCAAAGTTCTTCACATTCTTGCGCATGTATGGATGCAGCGGGTTAAACAGCTTGAGCTTGCCGTTCTCCGGCGGCATCTCTTCATGCGGGAAGCAGATATAATCGGCGATGGCTTTCCCGCTGCCATTGGAGATGATGCGATACACCTCTTTTTTTCCCGGTGTCGATACTTTCTCCGGATTGGCCGATATTTTGATGGTCGGTACCATCTTGCCGTCCACCTCACGCTCCACCAGCTTGTAAACCCCGCCCAGCGCCGGCTGGTCCGCTGCCGTAATCAGCTGGGTGCCCACGCCCCAGGTGTCGATCTTGGCGCCCTGCGCCTTCAGATCAAGAATCGTTCCCTCATCAAGATCGTTGGAGGCGACAATGCGGACATAATCAAGACCGGCGTCATCAAGCATTCTGCGCGCCTGAATCGAGAGATAAGCCAGATCGCCGCTGTCAAGACGGATCGCATTCATCCGCTTGCCCTGCGCCTCCAGCTTTTTCGCGGTGTTGATAGCATTCGGTATTCCGCTCTTCAGCGTATCAAACGTATCCACCAGCAGCGTGACCTGATCCGGCATCACCTGGGCAAAGATATCAAATGCTTCCTGCTCGCTTCGGAACGTCTGCACCCAGGAATGGGCGTGTGTCCCTTTCGTCGGAATCCCGAACTTCTCCCCGGCCAGCATGTTGGATGTCGCGTGAAAACCGGCGATGTAAGCGGCTCTGGCTCCCCATACGGCCGCGTCTGCCTCCTGGGCACGGCGGGTCCCGAACTCCAGCAGCGTGTCATCCCCGGCCACCTGACGAATTCTGGACGCCTTCGTTGCGATCAGCGTCTGGAAGTTCATAAAGTTCAGAATGGCGGTTTCGACCAGCTGCGTTTCGAAGATCGTTCCTTCCACCCGAATGAGCGGCTCGTTCGGAAATACAAGCGCGCCCTCCTTCATGGCGTGGATGCTGCCCTTGAAGCGAAAGCGTCGCAGCTCCTCCAGAAATTCCGGCTTGTACTGCTCCTCCTGCTTCGCTAAATAGGCGATATCATCATCCGAGAAGGAGAGGGACTGAATGTAATTCACGATTCTCTCCAGTCCGGCGAATACGGCATAGCCGTTGCCAAACGGAAGCTTTCTGAAATAGGCTTCAAACACCGCCTTCGTGTTATGAGAGCCGTTAATCCAATGAGCGTACATCATATTAATCTGATATTTATCCGTATGCAGGGCCAATCCCGCTGTCATCATCACGATCATCCTCCAGTTGCCCGGTCCATATATGTCTCTCCGGGAGGTTCGTACAAGTTGAACAGCAATGAACGGTTTAAAGTCAACCGGGTATAAGGACTTCCGACCGCTCTGGCGTTCTCTTGTCTAGTTCTTCGTTCAACTTATACAGCTGTCAATTTAAACGCTGCGAACGACGCTGGCGCCAAGGCTGCCGCTGAAATGACCCAAAGCCCACTTGTGGCCCTCCGGGTTAAAGCTTGCGACCGCATCCTCAAACACGGTAATATGATACCCTCGATTGTACGCATCCACCGCAGTGTGAAGCACACAGATGTCGGTGCAGACGCCGATCAGATGAACCTCGGTAATACCGCGCTCCCGCAGCTTCTGATCCAGATCGGTTCCGCAAAAAGCACTGTAGCGTGTTTTGTCCATCCAATAGATCTGCTCTTTGCGCGCCTCGTACACATCCTTCAAAGCGCCGTACAGGTCGTGGCCACTGGTTCCCCGGATATTATGCGGAGGAAACAGCTTCGTCTCCGGATGATAGGAATCATCGCGCTCATGAAGATCCACCGCCATCACCACATAATCCCCTTGATCACAGAACGATTCTGTCAGCCTGGCGATCGTAGGCTCAATCTCGATTGCCGGCTTGCCGACCGGAAGATTCCCGTCCACGAAATCATTCGTGAAATCAATCACGATTAAAGCTTTCATCCATCAACACTCCTTTGCCATCGATTGGAATGCAACTTGTTCCTTACACTTAACGACAAGCTGACTTGGAGTCCGGCTGCAGCTGAAACTTTACGTATAAATGGACAGCAGCGGCGAATGGTCCGTGAACCGGTACAGCTGCGCCGGCCGCTGGGAATACTGATTCGAGCTGAGCGGATTGCCTTCCTCGTCCCGAACCTCCTCCAGAATTCCTTTTCTGCTGCGGGTGGAGGTGATCTTGCGGATAAAGTTCGGCTCATTAAATTCAGGCACAACCGTTTGAATGACCTGATACAGCTCGCTTAATGTAAAATGCTCCGGCAGAAATTGTCTGGCAATGGTCGTCTGCAGCATCTGCAGCTGAATTTTCCGATAAGCATCCATAATGATCTTGCGGTGGTCAAACGCCAGCTCCAGTTCTTCCAGCGCCTCTTCCATCGTGAACAGGCCGACTTCCTCAGCATCATCCGCCGCCTGTCGATGCTCCAGCATCCATTCCTCCACCAGGGCAAAAAAAGCATGGCTGATGATCCAGCCCCGAGGATCGCGCCCCGGCGCGCTGTATACCCCCAAATATTCGAGATGACCGCCATCCACGCCGGTCTCCTCCTTCAGCTCACGCTTGGCCGCATCGTAGATGGACTCACTCTCGCGGCAAAATCCGCCCGGCAGTGCCCACATGCCTGCAAATGGCCAGGAGCGGCGCCGAATGAGCATGACCTTCAGCTCCCGAATCGGCAGCGTCTTGGTCACCGTCTTCCGTTCCCGCTTCGTGAGCGTAAACATGACTATATCAGCAGGAACCCCGTCCGGTGTTCGATATTTCTTGCCGCTGCTCTTCGGCTTCTGTTCATGATCTGTCATTTCCATCACCATAACTATTATTTTGATAATTTCATTATGACATATTTGTTTGCATTGTCAAGATATATTGACTTTATTTTAACAGGATTATGCAAAAGTTCACCTTTAACTTGCCCTGCTGCTCTCTGTTTTACCGCATCATTTATGTAGGAAGGCACATAAAGCGAAAAAAGGCGCGGAACCAGTCCGCACCTTCTCCTTACCCGCAGCTGCTCGGCGGCATGTCTTTCCCGGTTTCCACATTGACCTTCTCCGAAACGGTGTCATGGATGACCGAAACGACAAGTTGTAGCAAATAGTTGATGTCGCTTTGGGTTTGCTGGAATTCCACCACAAGCGGAATGCTGTCGATCTCGTCCTGCAGCTCTTCGATTTCCCGTTCAATCTTCGCCACCATCTCCTGGTTCTTGAAGGTTTCGAAAGCGACGATTTCTTTCTGCTTTTTCTTAATCTGCTTAATCAAATCCTGCACGCGCTCATGATTGCGGATTTTTTCCTCCGCCTGCTTGAACATTTTGACTTCTTCACTGGATGAAATCAGCTCGGCCAGCTCTTCCGCCTTGGCCATAATATCGTCGCGAATAATCAATTCTCTTGTATTGTAGCTTGTCATTCCGTACGCGTTCACACGACCATGCTCTTGTGCCACATTCATCGCTCCAATTCTATCCTCAATTCGGTTATTGTTATTCCTGAATCCGTTGGATTGCTTCGTTATACCGCATCCGGCGTACTGACCGGCTCCGGTACCATTTCCCCTTTAATATACCATGTTTTTGGATCGGTAATTTGTACATGGACAAAGCTTCCGATCAGATCTGCCGTCCCTTCAAAATGAACCAGCTTGTTCGTGCGGGTGCGGCCGGACAGCATCGATTCGTTGTTCTTGCTGACGCCTTCCACAAGCACTTCCACCGTCTGGCCCATCAGTCGGTCATTGCTCTTGCGGCTGAACTCGTTAATCGCTGCGTTAAGACGCTGAAGACGCTCGCTCTTGACCTCCATCGGAACATTGTCCTCCATCACGGCGGCCGGTGTCCCTTCACGAGGCGAATAGATGAACGTAAAGGCGGAGTCGTATCCGACCTCCCGCACCAGCGAGAGCGTCTCTTCAAACTGCTCATCCGTCTCTCCCGGGAAGCCAACGATGATGTCGGTGGTAAGCACCACGTCCGGAATTGCCGCCTTGATCTTGCGGACCAGCTCCAGATACGATTCGCGGGTGTACTTGCGGCTCATTTTCTTCAAGATTTGCGAGCTGCCGGACTGCACCGGCAGGTGAATATGCTCCACCAGATTGCCGCCTTTGGCAAGCACCTCAATCAGATGGTCATCAAAATCCCGCGGATGAGAGGTTGTAAACCGCACGCGCGGAATATCGATCTTATGAATGTCATCCATCAGATCAGCAAATGTATAGTTGATATCGGTAAAATCTTTTCCGTAAGCATTGACATTCTGACCCAGCAGCGTAATTTCCTTATAGCCCTGACGCGCCAGTTCACGCACTTCGGCGATAACATCCTCCGGTCGGCGGCTCCGCTCCTTGCCCCGCGTATAAGGGACGATGCAGTACGTGCAGAACTTGTCGCAGCCATACATGATGTTCACCCAGCCGCGAAGCCCTTCCCGCTTCTTCGGCAGGTTCTCCACGATGTCGCCTTCCTTGGACCATACCTCAACCACCATCTCCTTGCTGAACAGCGCCTCCTGGATGAGATGAGGCAGACGGTGAATGTTGTGTGTGCCAAAGATCAGATCAACGAAGCCGTGTTTTTGCAAAATGCGTTTGACGACCGCTTCCTCCTGCGACATGCAGCCGCAGACGCCCAGCAGCAGATCCGGTTTCTCGGTCTTCAGATGCTTGAGATGCCCCAGCTCGCCAAACACTTTGTCCTCGGCATTCTCTCGAATGGCACAGGTGTTCAGCAGAATGATGTCCGCCTCTTTGCGGTCCTCCGTAGGCGAATAGCCCATCTGCTCGAGCAGCCCCTTGATCGTCTCGGAGTCATGCTCATTCATCTGACACCCGTACGTATACACCAGATAGTGCTTGCCCGCGCCGATGCCCTTCAGCTCACTAGGAACCGCGGTATCGTACAGCACCTCGACGCTCTGTTTGCCACGCTGCTTCTCTTGTCTATGGTTAGGCTCCGATAGAATATTGATTTCCCTGCCGTTAATGCGGATTCGCTTTCCGTTCTCGTCCTCGGAGAGAATCTTCGCACTGGAAAAATCAAAATACTTGGAGTAGTCCTTCGTTTCTTTGGACATGCAACAGGTCACTCCTTATGCTCCGTTAAATCTCTTGTAATCCGATTGTATAATTTTGTTATGAAAAGCGGCCAGATAGGCACTGTTTTTAATTATATCATGATCTTGAGGGCTAAGCTACCATACCGGGGCGATGATTTGCCCGGCATACAGCAAAAAGAGCCGGCGGATCAAATGGCATGATCCCGGCTCTTCAAGCGAGGCGGCCCTGGACGACATATACAGCCGTTTTCGTCAGCTCCAAGGTGCACCTTATTCGATTCTCAGTATGTGTTAGTCCACGATTTCCGCAGTGTCCCCGGTTCTTGCGCCGGCTGCATTCGCTTCGTCGGTATCGATATGCATATCGAGGGCGAAGCTGTCGGATACGCGAGCAATGACGTTCTCGAACACAACGCCGCGCTCACCGCCCAAACGGACTTTCAGCAGATCTTTATCTTTAATGCCCCATTTCTCGGCATCGGATGTATGGAAATGAATATGACGGGCAGCGATGATGACCCCTTGGTCAATCGTAACTTCGCCAGCCGGCCCTTTAATCGTAATACCTGGCGTTCCCTCAATGTTGCCGGATTCGCGTACAGGTGCCTTCACACCAAGCGCGAAGGAATCCGTAAGGGAGATCTCCAGCTGGGTTGCAGGACGTGCAGGTCCCAAAATTCTCACTTTATCAAATTGCCCCTTCGTGCCGATTACCGCCACCGTTTCGTTAGCAGCGAATTGTCCAGGCTGGGACAATGGCTTGAATTCCGTCAATTGATATCCTGGTCCGAACAATGTCTCAATATGTTCTTGTGTCAAATGGATATGGCGGGCAGATACACCCACCGGTACAGTTTTGCTCACCTGACTCACTCCTTGTTTTTCTCTATATGCTGTACATGCCACCACCTATTATACTCTCTATTACCCAAAAATAAAAAGGCAGACCGATGACATCGTTCTGCCTTTTGCCCGATTTCGTGACTATTTATTGAAAATGAGGCGGCTAACACCGAATTCCGGTGCTCGCTGCGCGCGTCATGATTTTTCACTATGCATCGCCGGCAGGTTCGCTTCCAGAAACCGAAGGGCATTGCCGGACATCCAGCCATCGACTTGGGACGCCGAATAATGCTTCAACAGCAGCTCTGCCAGATCCGGATAAGCGCCGGGATGCTCCAGCCCCCTGACCCACTCGTCAATCCCGTCAAAATCGGAGCCGAACATCAGGTGCGCTTCGCCGCCCAACTCGCAAATCTTCTCAATATGGGGCAGCACATCCTCCATCTTTACCAGGCCTGTACCGTTCTTGATGAACCAAGGGACAAACGTAACGCCAACAAGCCCGTTTAGCGCGATCACCGCCCGAATCTGATCATCGGCCAGGTTCCGGGGATGGGGACATACCGAATCGGCATTGGAATGAGAAGCGATGATGGGCGCCTGCGTCAGCTCGGTCAACTCCCAGAACGATGCCCGTGACAGATGGGATACATCCAGCAGCATGCCGATTTCGTTGCACCGCTTCACCAGTTCACGACCGCGCAGGGTAAGCCCGCCGTTTCGCTTCTCCATCGCCCCGTCCGCCGCCCAGTTGGCATAATTCCAGGTGACGCCGAGAAAGCGAACGCCAAGCTTGTATAGTACGTCGACATAAAACAACTGCCCTTCCAGTCCATCGGCCCCCTCCAGAGACAGCAGTCCCCATTGCTTGCCTCCCTGCCGGATGTTATACACCTGCTCTTTCCACTGCAGCCACTCCAGATGTCCGGCACGATGGATCCGATCGCGGAATACCTCAATCTGGGCAAGGATTCGCTCCATCGAAGGCTTTCCGTACTGCTCGGACAAGAACACGGCAAACACCTGAAGGTCGAGGGAGCCTTCCTCCATTCGCTTTAACGTGACGTCCATATCCGGAGCATCAACAAACGAAGCCTGCGGATTTTGCCACATTTTGCTGAGTGCATCACAATGAAAATCGACCACCCGCATCCCAAAGGTCCCCCTTCATCAAGGAATATATCGATTCACAGCAAAAAGCCTGTTTACATCCAGGTGCAGCCCCCGCAGGTAAACAGGCCAAACGTCACTTCCAACATTATCTAGGTTCTACGATCAATTTAATCGCCGTCCGGTCCTCGCCATCAATCACAATATCCGTAAAAGCAGGAATACAGATCAAGTCCACCCCGCTCGGTGCTACAAATCCCCGGGCAATCGCTACCGCTTTAATAGCCTGGTTCAGTGCTCCCGCCCCAATCGCTTGCAGTTCCGCTCCGCCGCGTTCACGTAGAACCCCAGCCAGCGCTCCTGCCACTGAATTCGGATTGGATTTGGCTGAAACTTTTAATACTTCCATGGTAAGTACCTCCCCTGGGAATGTTGAGTGATCGTTTGCTTCTGCTTAGTAGATGTTATTCGTGAGAGGAGAAAAAATTCCTTCTTTTTGTTGGTGTCCTACATTATTAACCGTTTATGGCGCCCTTCAATCCATCCTCCATTCGTCCTCGTAAAGGCGAATTTTTTCAATTTTGCGAGCTTTGCCTGTCGCTTCGTCAATATCTGCATAGACGGCATGAAAATGCCATTTCCCCTCATCCACCTGGAACCGGGCCGGAAGCTGGGTTTTGAACTTGTACAGCACCGCTTCGCGCTGCATGCCAAGCACACCTTCCTTCGAGCCTACCATGCCCGTGTCGGTCAGATAGGCCGTTCCGCCCGGCAGAATCGTGTCGTCATTGCTCTGAACATGGGTATGCGTGCCGACCACCATCGACACCCGTCCGTCGAGATGCCAGCCCATGGCGATTTTCTCCGATGTCGCCTCAGCGTGAAAATCAACCAGAATGCACTTCGTTTCCGCTCGCAGCTCATCCACGATGTCATCTGCCGCACGGAATGGACAATCGATCGCCGGCAGAAACGTTCTTCCTTGCAGATTCACAATCGCCAGCTGCTTGCCGTTGCCCTTAACGATGGTATATCCTCTTCCCGGTGTTCCCGGCGGGAAATTGGCCGGCCGAACCATTCTCGGCTCATCGTCGATGAATTCGAATATGTCCCGGTTGTCCCATGTATGGTTGCCCATCGTAATCCCGTGAACGCCCAGATTAAAAAACTCATTGGCAATGGCAGACGTAATGCCCCGTCCAGATGCCGCATTCTCCCCGTTGGCAATGATGATATGCGGATTATATTTGCTTTTCAGTTCCGGCAGGCAGGACTTCAATGCCTTGCGCCCCGTGCTGCCGACGATATCTCCGATGAATAAAACGTTGATGTCAATCACGCTCCTTAGAATACGCTGTGTGTTCCTTCTGCAACTTAATGAAAAAAGTGGCCGGGTTGCGGCCACTTTCGGACTTTAAGCTTATTTCGCATAATCGACTGCCCGGGTTTCCCGAATGACAGTGACTTTGATATGACCTGGGTAGTCAAGCTCATTCTCAATGGTCTTCGTAATATCACGAGCCAATCGGAATGCTTCCGCATCATCGATTTTATCAGGCTGTACCATTACGCGAACCTCACGTCCGGCTTGAATGGCATAGGATTTCTCCACGCCTTCGAACGATTCGGAGATCGCCTCCAGTTTCTCCAGACGTTTGATATACGTCTCAAGCGTCTCTCTTCTGGCACCCGGTCTTGCTGCCGACAGTGCATCAGCCGCTCCGACGAGCATGGCAATAACCGAAGTTGCTTCACAATCACCGTGGTGAGAAGCAATACTGTTGATAACCACCGGATGTTCTTTGTACTTCTTCGCCAGCTCCACGCCGATTTCAACGTGCGAACCTTCCACTTCATGATCCAGCGCTTTACCGATGTCATGCAACAGCCCGGCACGTTTCGCCAATACAATGTCTTCCCCGAGCTCTCCTGCCATCAGACCGGCAAGATAAGCGACTTCCATCGAGTGCTTCAGCACATTTTGACCATAGCTTGTACGGAATTTCAAACGGCCCAGGATCTTGATAAGATCCGGATGCAGTCCGTGCACGCCAACCTCGAAGGTGGCCTGTTCTCCATACTCGCGAATGCGTTCGTCCACTTCCTTGCGGGATTTCTCCACCATTTCTTCAATACGCGCCGGGTGAATCCGACCGTCAGCCACCAATTTCTCCAAGGCTGTACGGGCAATTTCGCGGCGGATTGGATCGAAACCGGACAGAATCACCGCTTCCGGTGTATCATCGATGATAAGATCAATCCCGGTCAAGGTTTCCAGAGCACGGATATTGCGGCCTTCACGACCGATAATGCGCCCTTTCATTTCTTCATTCGGCAGTGTAACTACCGACACCGTAGTCTCTGCTACGTGATCGGCAGCGCAACGCTGAATGGCAAGCGTAATGATCTCGCGCGATTTCTTGTCGGCTTCTTCCTTCGCCTGCTGCTCGATCTCTTTGATCATCTGAGCCGTCTCGTGGCGAACTTCCTGCTCAACATTGCTTAAAATAATGCTGCGTGCATCTTCCATGGTGAGGTTGGAAATACGCTCCAGCTCGGTCACCTGTTTTTTGTAGATCAAATCAATCTGCTGCTGGGTTTCTTCAATTCGTTTCTCTTTGTTCGCCACTTGTTCTTCTTTACGTTCCAAAGATTCTATTTTTTTATCCAGCGATTCTTCCTTTTGCAACAATCTGCGTTCCTGCCGTTGAATTTCATTCCGGCGCTCGCGAGTGTCTTTTTCAGCCTCGGCCCGAATTCTAAAGACTTCGTCTTTCGCTTCGAGGACCGTTTCTTTCTTCAGCGCTTCAGCTTCCTTCTTTGCATTCTCAACGATCTGCAAAGCGGCTTCCTCCGCACTGGAAATTTTAGCTTCTGCAAGGGATTTGCGAATAAAATAACCGAACCCAAAGAATATAGCGGCTACAACGAGAACGATTATGATCCAGATCCATGCCTCCATCTGATCACCTCCTCGTTGGTTCCTCCAAGGCATTCCTTGGGAATGTGCAATTGTCAGGTTACTCATTCATTCATACATAAAATTCCGGCAGATGAAACTGCCTCCCCACACGTGTTTGTCCACACGTAAAGCCCGCCTCTACAGCGGCTCACATTTCGTTATGATGAATTGGCGAATCAAGAATCTTTCACAAAACAGTCGCTTTTTTGGAAGGAAAAAGGCTACTATTTCATGTTACAGATTCATGTTTATTTTAGTATTGATGAAAAGATATTGTCAAGGGAAAGCGCTGGGGGAAACAGCAGCCATCCACCAACGCTTCCAATTCTGGCAGCGGAAGACGAGTTCAATTACACGAAATCGTCTTCCAATGCATCCTCATCCACTTCCTCAAACTCTTCGTCAATCAGCCGTTTCAGCACCTGGCGCACCTGTTCTCCGCCGAATCCTCTGCGCATGAGGAACGCCCCTGTCTTGCGCTTTCTGTCGAGCGGCTCCCCCTTCGTCTGCTGCCACTTCTTGCGGCCTATGACCAGCGCGCTCTCCAGCTCTTCCTCCGGGCTGACCTCGCCGAGCGCCTCCGCAATCATGCCGGACTCAATCCCTTTCTGTCTCAGCTCCTGCTTCACCCACAGCCGGCCTTTCTTATGGCTGGTCATGCGCTGCTGAGCCCACATCCTGGCGTATAGGCCATCATCGACCAGCTTTTCCCGCTCCAATCGCTCCAGCGTGTGGTCGATGCTTCCCTGCTCCCAGCCTTTCTGCTGCAGCCGCTGCGCAATTTCCTTCGACGTTCTCGGCTTCCGCTCCAGATACCGCAGCGCCTCTACATAGGCGCGATGCCTTTCATCCGCGGCCACAATTTCCTCCAGCGCATCCTTCCGGAAGACAGCCCCGTTGATCATCCGGTATTTAATCATGACATCCTCATGAACGGATAACGTATAGGGGCCAAATGAGATAAGGTAGCGATAGCGCTGCTTCTTCATCAGCTCGACCGCAGTGATAACCAGATCTTCATCTTCCGGAAAAGCGGCCAGTCCCTCAGCCTCGGCCTCCGTCTGCTCCTGCTCTCTATAGCTGTCGTTCTTCATCAAGCTCTCCTTCCTCGTCCTGAATAAAGAAGACCGCCCGGTGCGTGCACACTGGGCGGTCCCGCTTATGTGGTGAAGACGTTAGACTTTAGGCATTGTCCACTTCAAATAACGCTTGCTCCTCTTGCTCCTCTTGCTTCTTCTCGCTCTCGGAAACCTCTGGAACAATGGTTGTCAGATTGCTTGCTTCCCGAATCTTCTGCTCAATCACTTCGGCAATTTGCGGGTTCTCTTTCAGGAACTGCTTCGCATTTTCGCGGCCTTGTCCCAGACGATCGCCTGCATAGGAGTACCAGGCACCGCTCTTATCCACGATATCCAACTCTGTGCCGATATCGATAAGGCTGCCTTCTCTGGAAATTCCTTCACCGTACATAATGTCCAGCTCAGCCTGCTTGAAAGGCGGAGCTACCTTATTCTTCACAACCTTGATGCGCGTGCGGTTACCCACAACGTCGTTGCCCATCTTAATGCTTTCCACACGGCGCACGTCGAGACGAACGGTGGAATAGAACTTCAACGCACGGCCGCCAGGAGTCGTTTCCGGGTTGCCGAACATCACGCCGACCTTCTCGCGAAGCTGGTTGATGAAGATCGCGATCGTTTTCGATTTGTTAATCGCACCGGACAATTTACGCAACGCTTGCGACATCAGACGCGCCTGCAAGCCGACATGAGAATCCCCCATGTCCCCTTCAATTTCCGCCTTCGGCACGAGAGCGGCAACCGAGTCGATCACGATGATATCCACCGCGCCGCTCCGCACGAGCGCCTCAGCGATTTCCAGCGCCTGCTCCCCTGTGTCAGGCTGGGACAGCAAGAGCTCGTCAATGTTGACGCCCAGCTTGCTGGCATACGACGGATCAAGGGCATGCTCGGCGTCAATAAACGCAGCTTGTCCACCGGTCTTCTGTACCTCGGCAATCGCATGCAGCGCTACCGTCGTTTTACCGGAAGATTCCGGTCCATATACTTCAATAATCCGGCCTCTAGGCAAACCGCCGGTTCCTAATGCTATATCCAATGCCAGCGAGCCGCTTGGCACAATCTCCACTTGCATGTGGGTGGATTCACCCAGCTTCATGATCGAACCTTTTCCGAACTGTTTCTCTATCTGACGAAGCGCCATCTCCAGCGCAGCACGACGATCTGACAATTCTTCCACAACCCTTCACTCTTGATATTATTATCATACCTTGTTTTGACACGTTTGCCAAGCTTTTTTTCGAACATACATTCGTCTTTTTTTCGCGCGATCGCCTCCTGATGCGCTGCTGCCGCTCTCGTCCGCAATGACAAAAAACCGCGGCAACATCGTTTGATATGCCACGGTTCTTCCGTACTTCTACTATACTTGGTTCCGCTTGGGAATTCAAGCAGCCTTGCCAGCGAGCGCGAGGATTGCGAATCCGCAAGCTGCCGCGCCAGGCCCTGATCCATACATTTACATCCAACGCTTGAGAATATCTGAAAAAGCGGCAGCCGGATCAGCTCTCGCCGCGAGCAGCCATCAGTCGCCGCCACAGCCGGTAGAGCAGCGCTTTGGTCGCCCGGATTCGAATCGTCTCCCGGTTGCCCTGCAGATGAAGCTCATGCACCTCTGTCTCTTTGCCACGCTCGGCCAGCCCGATGTAGACGAGGCCCACCGGCTTGCGCTCGGCATAACCGGGACCGGCCACCCCGGTAACCGACAAGCCGAAATCGCTGTCCGTAATCATGCGCACATGCTCGGCCAGCACCTCGGCCACCTCCCGGCTGACCGCTCCGGGCGCTCCTTCGCCTTCCAGCAGCCCGTGCGGGACATGGACGAGCTTCTCTTTCATCTCGTTCGTATAACATACGACCCCGCCGCGAAACATCGTTGCACTGCCGGGTACGGAGGTGAGGCTTTCCATCACCAGCCCGCCCGTACAGCTCTCCGCCGCGCTCAGCGTCCAGCCCCGATCCGCCATCAGATCCACGATCACCTTCTCGATCGGCACATCTTCGCTCGCATACATAAACGCCGAGGCGCGCTCCCGAATCTTCGCTTCCAGCCCGTCAAGCTTGTCCATCGCTTCCGATTCGCTTGGCGCTTTGGTTGAGATCCGTACCGTGACCTCGCCTTCCTTGGCGTATAATGCGATGGTCGGGTCCGTCTGGGCCGTGATCAGATCCTGAAGACGCTCGTCCAGGGAAGACTCGCCGATGCCGGCGAACTTCAGCATTTTCGAGTAGATCGGCTGCTCATGGGTAAGCACATGCTGCATCAGCCACGGCTTCGCCTGCTGTTCGAACATCGGCATCAGCTCTTTCGGCGGGCCCGGGAGCACTATATAATGCACATCATCAGAGCTTACGGCGTTGCCAACGGCAAGTCCGGTCTCGTTGGGCAGCGGTGTGCCTCCTTCAATAGCGAGCGCCTGCCGCCGGTTGTTTTCCGTCATCGGAGTGCCCCGCTCCCTGAAGAAGCGCTCGATGGCGTCCATCGCCATCCGGTCGATGTGCAGTGTGCGTCCGAGGAATGCCGCCAGCGCATCCTTCGTCAGATCATCCTGGGTCGGGCCAAGCCCCCCGGACAGCAGAACGATATCCGCCCGGCTGCTCGACAGGCGCAGCGCGTCCTGAATACGCTCCAGGTTATCCCCAACCACTGTCTGATAATATACGTCAATCCCCAGAGCGGCCAGCTCGCGGGAGAGATACTGCGCATTCGTATTCACAATTTGCCCCAGCAGGAGCTCTGTTCCCACCGCAATAATTTCCGCTTTCATAACGACCATCCTCCTGTGCAATCACCTATATGCATGTTATTCACCCCAAAGATGCCCGGATGAAAACCGGTTATCCTTCCCTCAATTCCCTTAGTCTGGGCCAATATGTAAAGCCAAATGCCAACCTGCAGCCATAGGAAAACCGGCAGCCCTAGCAGACCTTGGTGTCTCTTCTGCCATCTTCCTCGGGGGGAGCCTCTGCCTCTTCACCAACATGGCTCCCGGCACGTTGGTACTAATACACCTCGACCATCGCGCCTGGTTGGAAAAGGACCTCAGCTTCACTGGACAGTGAAATGAGGTCCTTTCCTTAGCAAGCCGGATGTGTCCCCGTCATCCTAGGCACGATATGAGCGCAGCCTTTCATTATGCTTCCTTGAGCAAATGCCGGTTTTTGACAAAGTATTCCACGCCTGAGTAGATCGTAATCAAGGCCGCGGCCCAGATCGCGATATCCCCGAACGGAATATGCAAAAAGACAAACGGAAAGTCATTGATCAGCAGCGCCACAATGGCTACAATCTGAATCGTCGTTTTAATTTTGCCCGACTGTCCGGCCGCCATGACGGCACCGTCGAGCAGTGCAATCTGGCGCAGTCCCGTCACCGCAAATTCGCGGCTGATAATAACGATCGCAATCCAGGCATCGCATTTGCCCATCGCGACAAGGGAGATCAGAACGGCCGCCACCAGCAGCTTATCCGCAAGCGGATCCAGCAGTTTGCCGAGGTTCGTGACCATGTTGTTCTTGCGTGCCAAATAGCCGTCAATGCCATCCGTGCTGGCAGCCACAATGAAGATAAACGCTGCGATGAGCTGATTGAAAGGCAGCTCGTAGTTATACCACACCAGCGGAGCCGGGTAGAAACCAAAGTCAACGAGCAAAAAAACCATCATCAGCGGAATGAGACATATTCTCGCAATCGTTATTCGGTTGGGTAAATTCATGAAGCAACCTCCCTCACCTGGGGTTGTCTCGAGAACTCAGCCAATCTGCCGACCACTCGGGCAAGCATAACCATCATGTTCATGTATCGAAGAGGCTGTAATAAGCGTTCGTCGCTTTCCGTCATATTCATCCCCCAATAAGCTATGTATAAGTAATTACTGATATATCGTTTTTTAGTATAATGCTTTGCCTGTTGCGATGTCAAAAAGCGCCGTTACCCTTGACACCGCGCCCGCAGGAGGGGGATTATCGGGCGCTGCTTATTTCAAATTGGTGAATTGCAGATCCAGCGGCAGGTCCGCTTTGAGCAGCAACTGCATGACAGCCTGAAGATCATCCCGGCTTTTGCCTGTAACACGAATCTGATCGCCTTGAATCTGGCTTTTCACCTTCAGCTTCGAGTCGCGGATCAGAATGTTGATTTTCTTGGCATTCTCCTGATCAACGCCCTGCTTGAGCGACAGGCGCTGACGAACCGTCCCCATGGCCGCAGGCTCCACCTTGCCGTAATCTACGTTTTTAAGCGATAGACCACGCTTCACCATCTTCGTCTGCAAAATATCGATCACCGCATTCAGCTTATATTCATCGTCCGACGTAATGACCAGCACATCTTTCTCCAGGCTCAGGCTGCTCTTGCTGCCTTTAAAATCGAACCGGTTGCTGATCTCCCGTTCCGTCTGGGTAACCGCGTTGTTCAATTCCTGCATATCCATCTTGGATACAATATCAAATGAATGTTCCGAAGCCATACCATAACCCTTCCTTTCCTATCATTGTGTTCTTCTATTATAGGTAAAACCAAGGGTCAAGTCTAATTAACCTGTCACCTGACACATAATCTTCGCAAGCTTGACCACAGCCTAAAAAGACCCCGTTTCCAGCTGGCACGCCGAAAACGAGGTCCTGTCACAATTACGTCTGCTCCTTCGGCTCCTGCCGCAGTATTTTGCCGCGGAACATGCTCAGAATGCCAAGCACCACATGAGCCAGCCCGAAACCAAAAATACCATATCCCCATGCGTTCGGGATCAGATAATAGCCAAGAAGACTGACGATAATCCCTAAACTAACCACAATCCAGTTCACTGACATTTACATTCGCCCCACTTTACGGAAATGGATAACAGCACACACGATGCTATTTAATATTTCCCAAGCGGAAGCAAATTATTCGCCGTTCGTGTCCGTTTCCGTCGAAGCATCTGCTGCCTCCAGCACGATCCGTGAGGTCGTTTTTCCGTCCGTAACCTCATGCCCGCCTACCGTGATGGTGGTGGCTGCAGAATAACCCGATTTAATGTACATGCCTTGGCCGTCCAGATCATAGCTTACCGAAGCGCCATTTTCGAGATTGTCAAAATAAAGCCGCTCCCCTTGGGAGTTGGTGCCGCGATATACTTCAACCCAGCTCTTGCCATCGCTCGAAGCAGAGATCTCGACCTTCACGCCGGCTCCCGCTACCTTGAAGAAGGTGCGGTTGCCCTCGGTCCGATCCTGCGTTACCGTAGCTTGACCGACAGGCTCCTCCGGCTCATCCACCGATTCAGTCTCGCCGCCAGCCGCATCCGTTCCCGGTTCTTCCCCGCCTGCGCCGCCGCCTTCCTGATCGCCAGGTGTTTCGCCATCCGGATTGTTCTCGCCTTGGTCTGCCGGTTCTTCCTGCGTCACCGGCGGATTCGTGGCCGGCGGCGGGTCCGTCTTCGGATTGTTCGCCCCTGATGCATACCAGTAAATAACCGCAATAATCAGAATCGGAAAGGTCCACATGAGCAGCGTCGGCAGCCAACTCATGCTCCGGGACGATTCGGATCTGCTGGCCCGCTTCTGAATGACCGGCTCCATCGTCGATTCCGGTTCATTCCGCGGCACATCCTGCTTGTGCCCCTCCAGCAGTTCATCCGGATTTATCCCAACCGCCTCGGCATAGGTTTTAATAAAGGCACGCACGTAAAAACTGCCGGGCAGCACTTTGTAATCTCCCGCCTCGATGGCTTCCAAATATCGCTTTCGTATCTTTGTTATTTCCTGCACGTCATCCAGGCTCATTCCCTTCTGCAGACGCGCCTCTCTTAGTTGCTGTCCCAGTTCGGACATGCCATCACCTCCTATGAAAAATCATGAATATCCCTTAATTACAAATCATCATTATAAGAACCGGTGAACGTATCATAAACGATTTCTTCATCCGGATTGTTTCGCAATTCAATTAAAATATCAAAGTCATCATAAGAATATTCAGACTCACGCACAAAAATATCAGGATGCTCAATAACTTTTGTGCTTTCCATCTGCATCAGATCTTGCAGCAATTGATAATGCTTTTCGTTCGAGCGGATCGTGCTGACAATGCCGTCCACGATAAAAATGTTGTTCGGGCTCATCTCCTCTTCGGACAGCTGGCTGCGAATCGTCTGGCGCAGCAGCGTCGAGGAAACAAACGTCCAGCGCTTCATCGCGCACACGCTGCCCGCAATGATCGACTCCGTTTTGCCGACACGCGGCATTCCGCGCAGTCCGATCACCTGATTGCCTTCCCTCTTGAACAATTCACCCAAAAAGTCAACAAGTAAACCGAGCTCATCACGCGTAAAACGGAACGTTTTACGATCATCCGAGTCCCGGTCGATATATCGTCCATGCCGCACAGCAAGAATGTCCACCAGTTTCGGCGGTCTCAAAGCCGTGACGGTTATATTCTCCACTTTATTTAACATTCTGCCCATGAGCACAATTTTTTCTTCATCATCGGTCTCAATCAGCATGCCTCTCGTTTGCCCTTCGACACCGTTAATGGTCAATATGTTGACCTCCAGCATCCCCAGCACCGAAGCGATGTCACCGAGCAGACCCGGGCGATTCTTATGTATTTTATATTCCATGTACCATTGGTTCGATTTCAACGACAGACACCTTCTTCGGACTTCTATTCCATCATCTTTCGACATAATTAGCTCCTAAACAACCGCTCAGAAAGTCGAAATATAAAATGGGTCACGTTAATGATATATAAAATAAAATTGAAAGGCAAGTACAAAGGGATAACATGAACTTAACGATCTTGTTACTTGACAAAAAACCCCCGAATCGGGGGCTTTTCAATGACTCGTTACGCGTTGTTTTTGGCGAGTTTCACCATCAGGCGGGCGATCACGTGACGCTCTTCATCGTTGCCGACATCCCACAGTTCCTTCAGCGCACGGTTGGAAGCGTTTTGCGGGTCGACCTTCTCGTCAAGGAAGTCGCCGATCTCATAAGCAAGCTGAGCGATCATATCCTCGCTCATCCCTGATTTTTCAGCCTGAACGACACGCTCGCCAAGAAACTTCTTCCAGGAATCAAAGTTCTTGATTACGGATGACATGGTTTAAATCCTCCTTTTGCATTGTGGCGATAAAGTCACAATACTAATATGTCCCCATGCCAGAGCCGTTATGAGTGGTGAAATGCACCACCCGCTCATTCCCTTCAGGTTACCCAGCCGCCGTTCGGGCTGATGATTTGTCCCGTAATATATCCGGATTCAGGCAGCGCCAGAAAATACACCAGCGACGAAATTTCATCCGGCTGCGCCAGTCTCCCTGCCGGAATCTCCTCCTGCAGCAGCCGGATATCCTCCGGCTCCAGATGGTCCAGCATCGATGTATCCACCGCGCCGGGCGCCACCGCGTTGACGGTCACGCCCGACGGAGCCAGCTCCTTGGCGAGCGCCTTCGTGAAAGCGTTCACCCCGCCCTTGCTCGTTGAATACAGCACTTCACAGGAAGCGCCGGACATGCCCCATACGGACGAGACGTTGATAATTCGGCCAAAGCGCTGGGAAACCATTCGGCCCATAAAAGTCTGGGTACACATAAACAGCCCTTTCAGGTTGATGGACATCAGTGAATCCCATTCTTCCTCCGTCACGTCCGATAACAATCCGTAATGCGATACCCCGGCGTTGTTCACCAGAATATCCGGCTCCATGCCGTGGGCCTCCAGCTTCTCCCTCATGCGCACAATCTGCTCCTTGTCACTCAGGTCCGCGGAGACCGTCATCACCTTCGCCCCATGTGCCATGCAGCGCCGAGCGACTTCGTTGGCCGCCTCATGGGAATTGCGGTAATGCAGGACAACATTCATGCGAACCGAGGCAAAGCGCTCGGCAATAGCTGCGCCGATCCCTCTGCTCGCTCCCGTCACCAGGACGGTCATTTCCCCGATCGGTTTCAGATCCTCTCCCATCATCTCACTCATGCGGGGCTCAATACGACAGAGACGGCCATCTGCTCCCAGTCCACATGTTCGGCCAGCCGCTGGTTGACATCCTCAAGCGTAATGGATTCATAGACCGGCAGCACCTTGAACAAGTCAGCGCCTCTGAATTGATAGCGGGTAAATTCATGGGCGATATTTTCCGGGGAATTGAGCATGCGCAAATATCCGCCCATCTTTTTCTTGCGGGCCCGCTCGAAATCCGCCGCCTGGAAGCCGGCAGACTTCAGTCTGTCCACTTCCTCACGAATGCGCGAAAGCAGCAGATCCGGGTCCTTCGTATCTCCGCCTACCGCAGAAAAAGCATACTGCGGCGAGCTGTTATATTCATGGCCGAAGCTGTCGGAGATCAGATCCTCATCGTAGAGCTTCTGATACAGCTCGGTGCTGGAGCCAAACAGCAGATCAAGCATGATCTTGGTCGTCAAATCCCGCTTCAGCTGCTCCTCGCCCGTCAACCCGACCTGCTTCTCCTTGAAGCCGAACAAGCATTTCGGCAAGGATACGGCAAGACGGCTCTCCTTGCGTTTCTGGGCAACCTCCTGCGGCTCCGGTTCGAACAGCCGTTCAATGCTTCCCTGCTTCTCATAGGATTTGCGTGCCTGGTTGCTGCGAACCCATTCCATCGTTTCCTCCGGATCCACCCCGCCGACAACAAACAGCAGCATGTTGCTCGGATGGTAGAAAGCGTTGTAGCAGGTGTACAGATCCTCCTTCGTGATCGTGCCGATCGACTCCACGGTGCCGGCGATATCGATGCGAACCGGATGTTCCTTATACAAGGCCTCTATCAGGCCGAAGTAGGCGCGCCAGTCCGGATTGTCCTGATACATGTTGATTTCCTGGCCGATGATGCCCTTTTCCTTCTCCACATTTTGATCGGTAAAATACGGGTTCTGGACAAAATCAATCAGCGTCTCCAGGTTGTCTTTAATGTTCTCCGTTGCGGAGAATAGATACACCGTCTGGTCAAAGCTCGTAAACGCATTGGCCGATGCGCCGCTCGAGGCAAACTTGGCAAAAATGTCGCCCTCCGGCTCCTCAAACATTTTATGCTCCAGAAAATGGGCAATGCCGTCAGGCACCCGCACCTCATTCTGGCCTTCTACGCGGAAGTGGTTGTCAACCGATCCGTACTTCGTGGCAAAGGTGGCATAGGTTTTCTGGAAGCCAGGCTTCGGCAGCACATATACATGCAGTCCGTTGTCCATCGCTTCATAATACAGCGTTTCCTGCAGATTGTCATAATGAATGCTTTGCACCGGCTATTCCTCCTTTTGGCCTTTCAAGAAGTAGATCGTATCCAGCGTAAACGCTTCGGCCGCCTTCTTCACATCATCCACGGATACCTCCGCGACCTGGGCCAGCATATCATCCGGCGAGCGCTCGCGTCCCGACAGCTGACGGTTGAAATCGTAAGCGATAATCTCAAATGCCGAATCCTGCATCTCCTTGATCACATTCCGGATCATCGCCTTCGTCTGCGACAGCTCCAGATCGGTGATCGCACCCGCTGCCATATCATCCAGCTGCTTGCGGATAATATCGACCGCCTGATCAAAATTTTGCACCTCGATCCCCGATTGGATCGTAGCAATCCCCTTGTGTCCGTCGTAACGGGAGGAAGCGTAATAAGCGAGGCTCGCCTTCTCGCGCACGTTCACGAACAGCTTGGAATGCGGATAACCGCCAAGGATGCCGTTATACATCAGGGCAGAAACGTAGTCATCATCGCCATACGTGATCGACCCGCGAAGACCCATGTTCAGCTTGCCCTGGTTAATGTCGAGCTGCTCGATCACGGTCTCGGCCTCGCCGGCTGCCTGCCGAATGACAGAAGGCGCGTACTCGACCTCAGCGGTCCGATTCAGCTTGAAATGCTGCTCAACAAGCGCCTTGACCTCTTCAAGCGATGTATCGCCCACTACGTACAGATCCAGAGAAGATTGCTGCAGCCAGGCCTGATACGCCTCATACAGTCCCTCCGGCGTAATTCCGTCCAGGTCTTTGCGCTCCCCGAGCGGGTGCAGGCGGTACGGCTCGTTTTTGCACATGACTTCAATACAGCGCTCTGCCGCATACCGGATTTTGTCATTGACGATGGATTCCAGCTTCTTGCGCACCGTATCCCGTTCCGTCATCACATAGGATTTCCGAAATGCGCCGTTCTCCAGCACCGGCTGCGTGAACGCTTCTCCCAGGAAGGAAAAGGACGAAGCCAATAAACTTTCCGGACTTTGTACAAAAGAATCATTGATCGTATCCATCCGGAAATGGACGATCTGGTAATCACCGCGTTTGTACACATCAAATCCGAAGCCCGCGCCATACAGCTGCTCCAGCCGTTCACGGAAGGCCCGCGTCTCCGGATAGGAGACGGTCCCTCTCCGCAATACAAACGGTGTGAGCGCCGTGGAGGTGACGGTATCTTCAGCCAGCGGCGTTCCGGCATACAATGAAATCGCAAATGTTTTAAAACGGCGCGTTGGCAGCACATGAATACGGATGCCTCCGGCGACGCCGTGTTCAAATTCCGCTTTTGTCAAGGTTCATAACTCCCTTAGCTCAAGGATTGGTTTTGCCATCAATTCCCTCATTCGTTAACTTTCATTCTAACCTAAGCCAAAGTGAAGAAGCAACCGAAGACAAGCCTCGGTTGCTCCTGATACGGCTACATACAGAAGATGTGCTGGCCTATCGTTTTAACCTGAGGCCGTGACCAGATCCACTTGGACGTGGCTGTTCTTGGGTTGAAGTAATAGAGGCAGCCACCCGATGGGTCCCAGCCGTCGATCGCCTGCATAACCGCTTTGCGCGCCTGGTCGTTCGGCTCCAGCCAGATCTGTCCGTCCGCCACGGCCGTAAACGCTAGCGGCTGGAAGATCACGCCGTGAATCGTGTTCGGGAATTCCGGGGATCTAACCCGGTTCAGAATGACCGCAGCGACGGCAACCTGTCCTTCAAACGGCTCTCCGCGGGCTTCGCCGTATACGGCGTTAGCCATGATCTTCAGGTCATTCTCCGATAGCCCCATCGTATTGGCAGAGCCCAGATTGCTGTTGATGTTGTCAGCGGCCTGCTCGCCGCCGCCTCCTCCGCCACCACCGCCGCCGCCTTCATGTTGCTTAGGCTCGGTCGGCTTCCAATCCTTCGTGGCATTGTACAGCCGCAGCTTCACCTTCGGACCGACAATCCCGTCAACTTTCATTCCGAACTCGGACTGAAACCATTTCACAGCTCCTTGTGTTTTGGAGCCGAACACGCTGTCGATCTTCCCATGATAGAAGCCCAAATATTTCAGACGCCCCTGCAGCTCGTAAACATCCTCACCGTAAGAACCGAATTGCAAAATGGCATCGCTGAAGCTCGGCAACGCTTCCTGGGCGGGATACTCGCTGTCTGCCATCTTGAACCTGCCCGGAATCACCAAAGTCGCCGACACTAAAATCGCGATGGCCATCAGAAGCCAAATTTTCGAGTTTTTCATGCTGCGCTCTACCTTTCTCTTGTGGTTTAACAGGATTGCTAAGGTTATTATGACAACACTGCCAGTTTCCTATGCACTCCTTGCCTTCACCCCGTCGCATTCATGAATGCCAACAATTGACCTCCGATTTTTATAGAATAAAAAAAGCCGCTCCACAAGGGAGCGGCAGCGCTTACAACAACCTTTCGCCCGCGGCCGAGAAAAAGTCCGTCCGCCTGTTCACAGGCTCCATGCAGCCATGACTATCAGCCACATGGACCGCAACGTCGCCTCCACCGTATAAACAGATACACCTATAACCAGGCCACTTCTATTCGAACTACCTGGTCTAGCTCTCGCTGCGTCCGATCTCGACACAGGCCATGACAAAGGCGCCGACACCGTGCAAATCATTCTCGCTGCGCGGCCGTTCTACATAGTGTTTATAATCTCCTACGCCTGTTCCTATACAAATCTCCGGCAGGACCAGGAGGCCTTTGTCATTGTTATAGACAGTCCGAAGCAGACCTTCAAAGCCTCGATTGGCCGCTTCCTTGAAGGAAGCATCGAGGCAGGACAGCCGCGCTCCCTTAGCCAGGGCATACACAAACAGGCTGGTGCAGGACGTTTCGAGCCAGTTGTCGGGCCGATCGCCTTTGTCCAGCACCTGATACCACAGCCCGCTCTCAGGGTCCTGGTAACGCACCAGCGAACCGGCAAGATCGCGCAGCGCCTCCTCCAGCACACCGCGGCCTTCATGGCCAGCTGGAAGCATATCTAGAAACTCCACAAGCGACAGCGCATACCATCCGAGCGCCCTGCCCCAGAATTCCGGCGAGCGGCCGGTATCCGGATCGGCCCACGGCATCTTCTTGCTCTCATCCCAGGCATGATGGTACAGCCCCGTCTTCTCATCCCGGGTATGGGTCCGCATCAGCTTCTCCTGATACAGCACCTGCTCAAACAGCTCCGGTCGGTCATAACGCAGGCCATACTGCATCGTGTACACTCCGCCCATGTAGAGCCCATCCAGCCACATTTGGTACGGATATTTGTCCTTGTGCCAGTAGCCTCCCTCGGTCGTCCGGTTCATCGTGGACAACAGATGCAGCAGCTTGTCGGCAGCCTTTCGGTATCTGCTATCCCCGAGCGCCTCATCCAGCTCGAGCAGCAGGAGACCGGCCTGCACCGAGTCCAGCTCGCCCCGATCGAGCAGCAAATTGCCGTGCTCGTCCACGAGATGATTCACATAGCCTTTGATATAATCCAAATATTGGTTATCACCCGCAACCTTCCACAGCTGGAACATGCCGACGAGAAATACCCCCTGATGATAATGCCAGCGTCCAGCGGGCGGCAGCTCCTCCGGAGTGTACGTTTCCATAATAGCGCGGCAAGCTTCGGCGGCCGCCGTTAACGGCGATAATTGGACCTCTTTCTGCGCTTGATTGGACATCCCTTATCTCCCCTTTTCCATTGGTTCAGGATTTTCGCTTCTTCGTATGATGCAGGACCTTCATTGATGCATGGTGCTCGCTGCTGATGATTCAGTGATAGTACACATAGCGAGGGTACACATAGCCACAACCAGTATTTACCTTCCTACATGAACGCTACAGAATGACACCATCCTTGAAGATCGATATTTCCCGGAACTCATGCTTCTCGTTATTCGTTCTGCGGCTTCCCGAGGCCAGGTCAATGATATAATCGAGCAGTTCCCCCTGCACCTGGTCCATCGAGCTCCCCTCCAGCAGCACGCCGGCATTAAAGTCGATCCAATGCGATTTCCGCGCGGCAAGCTGGGAATTGGTGGAGATTTTCACGGTCGGCACCGGACCGCCGAACGGGGTGCCTCTGCCTGTCGTAAACAGCACCAGATGCGCGCCAGCGGCAGACAGCGCGGTTACCGATACGAGGTCGTTCCCCGGCGCTTCGATCAGATTGAGACCGGTTTTCACGGATCTTTCCCCATATTTGAGCACGTCGGTGACGATGGCACGACCGCCTTTTTGTGTGCAGCCGAGCGATTTTTCCTCCAATGTTGTAATGCCGCCATCCTTGTTCCCCGGTGACGGATTCTCATACACTTCCTGCCCATGACGGATAAAATACTCCTTGAACCCGTTAATAAGCTGCGTAATATCCTCGAATACCTGACGGTCAGCCGCCCGCTCCATCAGAATTGTCTCCGCGCCGAACATTTCCGGCACCTCGGTTAACAGGGCGGTCCCGCCTTGCGCGGTGACGGCGTCAGCAATTCGCCCCGCGAGCGGGTTCGCTGTAATGCCTGACAGCCCATCCGAGCCGCCGCATTTAAGCCCGACCCTCAGCTTCGACAGCGGCACCTCAGTCCGTTTGAACTGCTCAGCATAGTCGACCAGTTCTTCAATAAGCTCCAGACCCGCTTCCAGCTCATCCTCGATCTCCTGCGTTCTGAGATACTTCACCCGTCCCGGAGGAACCGGGCCGATCAGCGCCTTCATCTCGTCAATCTGGTTGTTCTCACATCCGAGACCGATGATCAGCACGCCAGCCGCATTGCCATGCTTCGCCAAGGAAGCCAGCAGCTGCTGCGTATGCTGCAGATCATCCCCAAGCTGGGAGCAGCCATACGGATGCGGGAAGTGATACACCCCGTCAATGCCGCGGTCTTTAAACTGCTGATTGGCCATTCGCGCCAGCAGTTCACAGGTTTTGTTGATGCAGCCCACCGTATTTATAATCCAGATTTCGTTGCGGATGCCCGCCTCGCCATCTTCCCGAATATAGCCTTGAAAGGTCCGCCGCTCCCCAAGGGCCGGTGACACCGTCTGCGAAGAGGAGGGACGGTATTCATATTCCAGCTTGCCGGACAGGCCCGATTTCAAGTTGTGGGTATGAATCCAGCTGCCGGGTTCAATCGCCGCCGTTGCCACACCGATCGAATAGCCGAATTTGATGACATGGCTGCCCTTCTCGATCGGCCGCAGCGCCAGCTTGTGCCCTTTCGGGATGTCTTCCCGCGCCTCAAAGGCATGCTCCTTGCCATCGATGACGCAGCGCGCATGCTCGCCCGCAGCCAGAGGCTTAAGCGCAATACCAACATCATCTTTCGGATGAAGCACGATCATATCGTTCATCGTTCCACCAGCTCCATTTCCTGAAGATAGCCGCACACCGCTTCATGCAGTCCGGTTATGGCGTTCAGATTCTCATCCCACAGCTTCTCCGACCCGAGCAGATCGCTGGCCAGGCCGGACAGCTCCAGCTCTCCGCTGCGATAACGCGCCCAGGCGCCCTCGAACAGGGCCAGTGCTTCCTCATCATCCTTCACAGGCACGCGCTGGCCGTCCAGCCGCTGACCGAGCCACTCACCATCCCTCCGGATGACGTCGTACAAGCGGATCAATGCGGCCAGCCCTTCCGCGATGGTCGGCGGGATCACGCCATGCAGCTGAACATAACCCTTCAGGCTGGGAAGCAGACGGACTTTGAACTTGGATATGCTGTTCATGGAAATGTCGGCCAGCTTATGGCGAATGAATGGATTCCGGAACCGTTCCCATACGGACTCGGCGTAGCCGAGCGATTCCTCTCTTGAAATCGGCACGGAAGGGACTAGCTCCTGCTCCATGGCGGCCTTCAGCTTCGGGCCCCATACCGGATGCTCCGTCACCTGCTTCACCTCGTCCACGCCGTAAATCCGTCCAATCGCGGCCATGAGTGTGTGGGTACCATTGAGCAGACGGACTTTGCGCGTCTGAAACGGTGTCAGATCATCCACCCATTGCACATTCAGGCCAGCCTTATGAAAAGGCAGTCTTTCCCCCAGCGCTGGCTCCCCTTCAATCGCCCAGAAATGATAAGGCTCCGTCGCATTCAGCATCCGGTCCTCATATCCCCACCTGTCATAATAAGTTTCGGCCTGCTCCGGAAATCCGGTCACGATCCGATCCACCAAGCTGTTCAAGAACCGGTTGTGATTCCTCACCCAGCTCGAAAACGACGCGGGCAGCTTCCAATCCTCGGCATGCTGAAGAACGATGCGCAGCAACTCATCGCCATTGCGCTCCAGCAGCTCGCACGGCAGGATCAGCAAGCCCTTGGCGGGATCTCCCTTGTAATGCTCATATCGCCGGTACAGCAGCAGCGCCAGCTTGCCCGGAAACGAAGCGATCGGTTCCTCCGGCTTCCAGGCAACCTGTTCATAGCGGATCCCCGCCTCCGTTGTATTGGATACAACGATCTCCAGGTCGGGACTTTCGGCAAGTCCGAGAAACTCCGCCCATGCTGAATAAGGATCGATCATCCGGGAGAAGACGGTGATTAGTCGCTCTTCCTCGATGCGCTTCCCGCCAAGCAGGCCTCGGGTCAGCAGCGTATAGATCCCATCCTGGGATGCCAACTGTTCAAGCTTGGCCTTTCCGGAAGGCCTTGGCTGCGTAACGGCAATCCCTCCCCGAAACAGCCCTTTCCGATTGCACTCATCCACCATCCAGTCCACAAATCCCCGCAAAAAATTGCCTTCTCCGATCTGAAGCACCTTCACCGGGTATGTCTTCAGCTCATCATATTGGCGGGCAGCGTCCGTTCCTTCAAGCGAATGACGGCCAAGCTGACTTCTTCCTGCGTCTGTCTTCATCAGGACTCACCAGCCTCATCGGACGCTCCGAACCGGAAGTAGGCTTCTGCATTGTTGTAGCAGATCGCCTGGACCATCTCACCCAGCCACGCCGGATCATGCGGTGCCTCGCCGCGCTCCACCCAGTCGCCGAGCAGATTGCACACGATTCTGCGGAAATATTCATGGCGGGTGTAGGACAAGAAGCTGCGGGAATCGGTCAGCATGCCGACAAAACGGCTGAGAAGCCCCATATTCCCCAGCTTGCTCATCTGGTCGATCATGCCGTCCTTTGTGTCATTGAACCACCAGGCCGAACCGAACTGGATTTTGCCCGGGATGCCGTCACCCTGGAAGCTGCCAATGAGCGCGGCGAGAATGTCGTTGTCTCTTGGATTGAGGGAATACAGAATCGTCCGGGGCAGCGCCTGCTCCTGATCCAGACGGTCCAGCAGCCGAACGAGCGGCGTTGCGAGCGGCGCGTCACCGATGGAATCATATCCTGTATCCGGGCCGAGCGTCTGGAACATGCGGGTATTGTTATTCCGCTGTGCATTGATATGGTACTGCATCGCCCAGCCAAGCCGGGCATAGATTTTGCCTAGATGGAGCAGCGTGAATGTCTTGTACTTCACTTCTTCCTCCCGGCTAACCCCGGAACCTTGAAGCGCTTTCAGAAAAATAGCGCCCGCTTCTTCCTGCGTCGTCTCGGCATAAGGCACATAATCCAGCGCATGGTCGGATACCCGTCCGCCAACGGAGTGGAAAAATAGTGCCCGGCTCTCAAGGGCCTTCAGAAACGAATCATAGTCCGAAATGGTGATGCCACTAGCTTCCGCCAATTTAGCCACCCAAGGTACAAACGTATCCCGGTTGATTTCGAGCCCCTTATCCGGACGGAATGACGGCAGCATCCGAAAGCCCGGCGCATCCTCCTTGGACAACTTGATATGGTACTCCAACGTGTCGGTTGGATCGTCTGTTGTACACACCACCTGCACATTGCTGGACTTGATCAGCCCTCGGGTCGTCATATCGGCTTCGGCCAATCGCGCGTTGGCCTGCTCCCAGATGTGCGGCGCTGTCTTTTCACTGATGATATCGTCAATGCCAAAAATGCGGCGAAGCTCCAGATGCGACCAATGGAACAGCGGATTGCCCAGCGTCATCGGTACCGTCTTGGCCCAGGCGAGAAAGCGGTCATAATCGCTTGCTCCACCGCCGCCCGTAATCAGCTCTTCCCTTACCCCGTTGGCCCGCATCGCGCGCCACTTATAATGATCACCGTCGATCCACGCTTCGGTCAGGTTGCGGAACCTGTGGTTCTCGTATATCAACTGCGGGCTTAAATGACAGTGATAGTCTATAATCGGCATCTTCTTAGCATACTCATGGTACAGCGTCTGGGCCGTGCGGCTGTGTAACATAAAATCCTCATCCATAAATGGTTTCATCGGTTCACCACCCCTATAAAGTTACCTCCATCATATAGCATCATCAGTTGTAAAACTTCACTTTTTTTGCTCATATAAGCTGTAATTCAACATATCCTGCCTTCCTATAATTTGGTACACTAGAGTTGTTCAGGCACGTCTTCACGTAAGAAAGGAGCAGCGCCGATGAAATCAGAAATGATGGGAATGATGCCTCATATGGAAGCAAACGCAATGACATTTGGCGAAGAAGAAGGCGAGTTTTATTACGATCGCGTACACCGGATCGAACCTTTCGAACGAAACAACCATTATCACGGAACGTATGAAGTGTTTTATTTGGTGTCGGGAGAGCGGCATTATTTTATCAAGGAGAAATTGTATGCCATTCAAGCCGGGGATCTGGTATTCATCAATAAGTTTGATGTGCATAAAACATCGGGGCTCGGGGACCCGGAGCATGAGCGGATCGTCATCAACTTTTCCGACAACTTCGTCAACGCCAGCCAGCCGCTTCAGCCGCCGGGCCTGCTCAGCCTGTTCAAGCTTGACCGCCCGCTGCTTCGCCTCAGTCCCGACGAGCAGCAAATCATGCGGTCGCTATTTCACAAGATGGAGCAGGAAATTGCAGAACAGGCACCGGCGTATGAGCACATGCTTCGCATTCTGCTGACAGAACTGCTGATCCGAGCAGGCCGCATGCTGGATTCGGCGCCAGCCCCGGCACCGGTTTCCAACAATCCGCTGCACCAGAAAATAACCGACATCGTCAAGCACATCCATACGTATTATTCGTCCAAAATTACGCTCGACGCCTTGTCATCGACATTCTATATAAGTCCATACTATTTAAGCCGCATCTTTAAAGAAATTACCGGGTTCACGATCATCAACTACGTCAATCTGACCCGCATCCGGGTAGCCCAGCAGCTGCTGAATGATACGGACATGAAAATTGTGGACATTGCGGAAGCGGTAGGTTTTGAAAGCCTCACGCACTTTGACCGCACCTTCAAGAAAATGATGGGCATGACCGCCAGCAAGTATCGCAAAGGAAGCGGCGCCGGCTAAACTGAAAAGCCCCCGGCTGCCGCATCCCATCGATCCATCCATGGCAGCTCTGCCAAGGGAAACATGCATCGGGTCATACATATGAAAAAACCGCCCCTTGGGGAGGGACACGTCGGTGTCCACTCCCGCAAAGAGCGGTTACTTTCAAGATTCAGATCAACTGATTCGGTTTTGCTGGTATTGCTCCAGTGACATCAGCACCTCGCGCGGCTTACTGCCTTCATACGGACCGATGATCCCTCGCGCCTCCATGGAATCGATCAGTCTGGCGGCACGGGTGTAACCCACCCGCATCCGCCGCTGAAGCAGCGATACCGAAGCCTGCTTGGCCTCAAGCACAATCGTCACCGCCTGATCATACAGCTCATCCAGCTCTTCATCTTCGGCCGATGCGCTGTCATCAATCTCCGGCACGATCGATTCATCGTACTCCGCCTGTCCTTGATCACGGACGAAGTTGACGATGTTCTCCACCTCATAATCGCTCATGAATGCCCCTTGCACGCGGATCGGCTTGGATGAGCCCATCGGCATGAACAGCATGTCCCCCCGGCCAAGCAGTTTCTCGGCCCCGGCCATATCCAGAATGGTCCGGGAATCGACCTGGGAAGATACGCCGAAGGCAATCCGGGAAGGTATGTTGGCTTTGATCACGCCAGTAATGACGTCAACCGACGGCCGCTGGGTTGCAATGATCAGGTGGATGCCCGCTGCCCGGGCCATTTGGGCCAGGCGGGTAATCGCGTCCTCCACATCGTTGGCCGCCACCATCATCAAATCAGCAAGCTCGTCCACGATCACTACGATGTAAGGCAGAACAGCTGCCGGATTATCCTTCATCAATGCATTATAGCCTTCAATGTTACGCGTCCCGGATTTGGAGAACAGTTCATACCGCTTCTCCATTTCAACGACGATCTTCTTTAGTGCCAATGAAGCCCGCTTCGGATCGGTCACCACCGGAGCCATCAGATGTGGAATCCCGTTATATACGTTGAGCTCGACCATCTTCGGGTCAACCATCAGAAATTTCACTTCGTCCGGCTTGGCCTTGTACAGAATGCTGGTAATAATGCCGTTGATGCACACCGATTTGCCCGAGCCGGTTGCCCCGGCGACAAGCAAGTGTGGCATTCGGGCTAGGTTGCCGACAATCGTCTGCCCCGAGATGTCCCGCCCGAAGGCAATCGACAGCTTCGATTCCGCTTCCTGGAACACCGGCGTCTCCATCACCTCTCGCATGGTTACAATGGACACCTCATGGTTCGGCACCTCAATGCCGATCGCCGATTTGCCCGGGATCGGCGCTTCCATCCGGATATCCTTAGCCGCGAGCGCGAGCGCAATATCATCGGTCAGATTGACGATGCGGCTCACCTTCACCCCGATATCCGGCTGAATTTCATAACGGGTAACGGACGGCCCGCGGACAACCTCCAGCACCTTGGCCCTTACGCCGAAGCTTTCCAGCGTCGCCTCCAGCTTGCGGGCTGTCTGCATATAGTCGCTCTGGTCGCCCGCCTTGCCGCCATTTTTAGGCTTGGATAACAGGCGGAACGGCGGCAGCTTGTATGGCTTCGGCGGCGGCACCGGCGCAGCTGCGGCTGCCTGGCCGCTCTCTTCCCCACTGCCGCCGGCAGCGGCTGCCTCCGCCTGCTGCCCGGCCTCATGATGACCGGCCTCATCATCTGCTGGCAGCTCTTCATAAGCCACCTCATCCACTCCGATGTCTCCCGGTATTTCCGCAGCCGGGCTCTCGGAGGAGAGGGGTGGCAGCTCCAGGTCATCGACTTCCTCTTCCTCGCCTTTCCCTTCCTGCTTCACATGCTCGAAGAAGTCGCGAATGATCGGTGAAGAAGGCGAAGCCGTGCCCATATCAGGAGTGGCCGTTTCCGGCTCAGTCTGGCTGAACACAACCGCTTCCGCGGCTCCAGGCGCGCCGACCTCGCCTCCGGTCGTGTAAACCGGCGGCCCGCCCTCCAGCTCGTCCTCCTCGGGAGCATAAGCAGAAGCAGGCCGCTTCTCTTTGCTGAAGATGTGGAAGATCGGGAATGTCCCCTTTCGCTTCGGAAGCTTCAGCTGCTCCAGATCTTCGAGATCATCCGCTTCGTCATCGTCATAATCCTCCGGCAGCTTGATATTCTGTTTCGCAGATGTTTTCGCTGCTGCCTTGCTCCGCGTTTGATGCGCGTTCAGCTGCTTCTGGATTCGCTGTCCCGCCTTCGCCACCCGGACGCGGAACATCCGCATCAGATCGACGTAGGACAGATTTGTAATTAGCATAAAGCTGATAAACAGCATTACAATCATAATCAGTCTTGCCCCTATGCTGCCAAACAGCGTCAGCAGTAACGCAAATTGCAAAGCGCCGACATATCCGCCGCTGATGTCTTTACCCATAACAGGATGAGATCCGTCTGCCGGTTTGCCGCCAATAAGCTCACCCTGCAAATCACTATGTATCTGGCTCAGCACATTGGAACCGGTCAGCTGACCAATCGGAGCCAGCTTGGATTCAAGTCCCGATATGCTGCTCATCAACGTCAGCGACAGAACAAGAATAAGAACACCCGTCTTCCTGCTGTTCCAGCGGCGCGGCCATTTTCGATGAATCATCACCATCAATCCGTAGTAAATGGCAATCAGGGGGATGATAAAATAATACTTGCCGAGCAAGTAAGCCGACATCTTCGAGAGCGAACGCCCGACAGGAGCTTCTCCCGACAGCGCGATCACCGCCAAGGTCATCAGTACGATGCCATATATTTCATATTTCAGTACAGCTGCAAATATCGGCTTCTTTTTTCTCCTACGTTTTGCCAAAAGAGTCACCCCCGAATCCATATTATATCATATATTCGGTGGCGTACCTATGTTCTGTTTTCAGCCTTTCGAATCATTTTCCAATGTCGGAATATACCGAATCATGCGCCCCGGCGCATAATCCGGATTCAAGTAATGGTGAAGCTCGCAATCCAGCAGCCGCACGATTCGAGCCTGCTCCTCACCCAGCAGCTCGACCTCCATCAGCACGCCTCCCAGCCGGATTTCCTTCAGTGGTATCGGCTCGGCTGGAGGCGCAAATTGCCACAGCATCTCCTCAGGTACAATGCTATACCAGATCATTGGGTGATGCCTCCCGCATGCGCCGATTTGCGTTCCGTAATCATGCTGTTCAGCCGGTTCAGCGCCTGCCCGATGCCGCCTACTTCATCCATCAATCCAAACTTAACCGCATCCGCTCCCGATACAGCCGTCCCGATATCCCGGTTTAATTCGCCGGTTTTGAACATCAAATCCTTGAACTGATCCTCCGTTATTTTCGAATGACTTGTGACAAAACGGACGACGCGCTCCTGCATCTTCTCCATATATTCGAACGTCTGCGGAACACCGATCACTAAGCCGCTCATCCGGATTGGGTGAATCGTCATCGTTGCGCTTTCCGCGATATACGAATAGTCAGCCGCTACCGCAATCGGCACGCCGATGCTATGGCCGCCGCCAATGACTACCGTCACCGTCGGCTTATTAAGAGAAGCAATCATCTCCGCAATGGCCAGGCCAGCCTCTACATCCCCGCCTACCGTATTAAGAATGATCAGCAATCCTTCAATCCGCGAATTTTGCTCGGCGGCCACCAGCTGAGGGATCATATGCTCATACTTGGTCGATTTGTTCTGAGGGGGAAGCACAATATGCCCTTCGATTTGACCGATAATCGTCATGCAAAATATGTTGGAATCCGCGCTGCCAGGCACCGCCGTCTGTCCCAGCTGCTGAATAGCTTCAGCCACGGTTGCCTTCTTCCCTTCCTCTGTTCCCACAGGCGGATTGCCTGGCGCTCCATTCATCCTGATGTTGCGATCTGTTTGCGTCCGCTCTTTGTCCATGTGCTGATCCCTACCTTGTCTTTATATAGTCAGGGCCGTTCATCACGGCTACGTCTTAGTATGGCAAACGGCCATACCGTTTTATGCCTGGGACAGCACTGGGACATGAATTCCTCCGCAAAATTCCATCACACAACAAATAAGCCTCCTCTCGCAGGAACCGTCCATATTACCTGCGAGAAGAGGCGACTGTGTGCCTAGTTATACAATTGTGCTCATTAGCTGCAGACGAATAAAGCTTAATGTCAATTAAACTTCCATGATGATCGGCAGGATCATCGGTCTGCGGCGAGTTTGTTCATACAGGAAGCGGCCCAAAGCGTCTTTCACGCTTGTCTTCAGAGACGCCCACTCGTTCACATTCTCGCTCATCAGCTTCTGAAGCGTGCTGGATACGATGCGGTTCGCCTCGTCCAGAAGCCCTTCGGATTCCCGTACGTATACAAAACCGCGGGAAATGATGTCAGGGCCGGATACGATCGCTCCGCTCTGCTTGCTTAACGTTACCACGACAACCAGAATGCCGTCCTGGGACAACAGCTTGCGATCGCGAAGCACGATATTGCCCACGTCACCTACACCCAGTCCGTCAATAAGAACGTTACCGGCGGTAACCTTGCCTGCTTTTCTGGCTGATCCGTTCTGAATCTCGACAATTTCACCGATGTCGGTAATGAAGATATTGTCCGGATCCACTCCAACGGATTCCGCCAGCAGTGCGTGACGCCGCTGCATTCTGTATTCACCGTGAATCGGAATAAAGAACTGCGGTTTCATCAGGTTGAGCATCAGCTTCAGCTCTTCCTGGCTGCCGTGTCCGGATACGTGTACGCCGGAATTGGAGCCGCTGTAGATGACATCAGCACCAAGACGGAACAATTCGTCAATCGTCCGGCCCACATATTTCTCATTGCCCGGAACCGGAGTTGCCGCTATGATGACGGTGTCGCCTGGCAGTATATCCACCTTGCGATGCGTCGAGCGGGCCATGCGGGTCAGCGCCGACATCGGCTCGCCCTGACTGCCTGTGCAAAGCACGACCACCCGGTCAGCAGCCATCTTGTTCACTTCTTCCGGCTCGATAAGCATGCCGTCAGGGATGTGCAGATACCCCAGCTCTGCTGCGATCGAGACGACATTCACCATGCTTCGTCCAATGACGGTTACTTTGCGGCCCGACGACTCCGCTGCATTAATGACCTGCTGAATCCGATGAACGTTCGAAGCGAAGGTCGCGATAACGACACGCTGCTCGGCTTTGCGGAAAATGTCTTCCAGAACGATGCCCACACTTCGCTCCGAAGGTGTGAACCCGGGTTTTTCCGCGTTCGTGCTGTCGGACAGGAGTGCAAGCACGCCCTTGCTTCCGATTTCAGCCATACGCTGAAGGTCGGCATATTGATCATTCACCGGGGTATGGTCAAACTTGAAGTCCCCCGTATGAACGACATTGCCTTCCGGTGTTTCGATGCAGATTCCGACGGAATCCGGGATGCTGTGGTTCGTTCTGAAGAACGTAGCCTTCATCGTGCTGCCAAGCTCAACTTCGGAATCGGCATGAATCAGAATCCGCTTCGTCTCTCCCAGCAAATTGGCTTCTCTTAGCTTGTTCTCAACCAAGCCAAGCGTCAGCTTCGTCCCGTACACAGGTACATTCAAATGTTTCAATACGTAAGGCAGTCCGCCGATATGGTCTTCATGACCGTGGGTAAGCAAAATGCCTCTCACTTTGTCACGATTCTCCGTTAAATAGCTGATATCAGGAATAACAATATCAATGCCCAGCATATCCTCCTCAGGAAATTTCAATCCCGCGTCCACGACAACGATGTCGTTGGCATATTGGACAACATACATGTTCTTCCCGATCTCACCGACGCCGCCCAAGGCAAAAATCGATAGTTTATCGCTGCTAATTTTCTTTGACAAAAGTTCTAACCCTCCTAAAGTTTTTGGACGTCGTTCTAATCGTTATATTAAATTTCAAAAAAATACCGCACCCAGTCACTTGAACTCATTATACATGAAGAAAAAGTGAAAACACAAGTCAGCCGATCCCGTGTGCTTTAGGATGCCCTTGTACAGCTCTTTTAAACGAAAAAGCCACCCGTCCAAACAGACGAGCGGCTTCCTATCTCCATATGCAATTACAGATTGGACAACAAGTGGTTAATAAAGGCTGCCTCGCGTTCAGTTGGCGCTACAAGCGGCAGACGAACGTCTCCGACCTGGTACCCTCTTTGCACAAGCGCGTACTTAACGGCCGCCGGGTTCGGGAGCGGCTCCGGGCATTCGAACAGCCCTTTAAAGAGCGGGAATAGCTGCTGGTGAAGCCGAGCGGCTTCCTTTACCTGGCCATCGACATAAGCTTGAATCATCGCTTTCATCTGTGCGCCGGCCACGTGGCTGGCGACACTGACGATGCCATAAGCACCGACCGCAAGCGCCGGCAGCGCTGCTGAATCATCGCCGGAATAGACGATAAAGCCTTCCGGAGCCCCGGCAACAATCGCCGTTACCTGATCGATCGAGGCACATTCCTTCGTGGCTACCACATTCGGAATCTGGGCCAGACGCAGCGTCGTTGCTGCGCTCAAGCTGATGCCTGTGCGTCCAGGCACATTGTACAGCATCACAGGCAGCGTGGTCGCAGCGGCGACCGCTTCAAAATGTCTGTACAGCCCTTCCTGATTCGGCTTGTTGTAATAAGGCGTTACGAGCAGAATGCCATCCACGCCGCACTGCTCCGCTTTTTTGGTTAGTTCAATGGAATGGGCCGTGTTGTTGCTGCCCGTGCCGGCGATGATTTTGCTTCTTCCGGCAGCGTGTTTGACCGCAAAGCGGAACAGCTCCAGCTTCTCCTCTTCGGTCAGCGTCGGCGATTCGCCTGTCGTACCTGCAATGACCAGCGCATCCGACTTCTGGTCCTCAATCAGATGATCGATAAGCCTTGCCGTCTCGTCCCAATGAATGGAGCCATCCCCGCGAAAAGGCGTGACCATGGCCGTAATTAATCTTCCGAAATCCACCTTGATTCCCCCTTGAAAACGGTTGTTGCCGGTAAATCGATTCCCTACCGGTGAAGTTCAAATTTACTATGCAGTGCACGGAGGGCCTGAGCCATGTCCTCTTTCTTTACGAGTACCCAAATCGTTGTATTGGAATCTGCCGATTGGAGTATCGGAATGTCGTGCTCGCTAAGCGACTCCACGATTTTGGCCATGATGCCGGGAACCCCGTTGATGCCGCCGCCGATGACGGACACCTTGGCGCATCCGGACAGACTTTTTGGCTTCAGATTTTGCTTTTGGAGCACCTCGATCGCTTTTTCAGAATCGCTGTCAAACACGGTATAAAGTACCCCGGTAGGGGTAACATTAATAAAATCAACGCTGATGGAATGTTCAGCCATCGCTTTGAACACCTTCAGCTGGAGTCCTTCCGAAGGATCACCTTCCACCGAAATTTGCGTAATATTGCTTACATAAGCGATCCCAGTCACATACCGGTCCACGATGCCGGTCTGCACGTCCCTGAAGCCTTCGGGCTGGGTCACCAGCGTCCCTTCACTATCTGTGAATGTTGAGCGAACCCGGACCGGAATTTGGGACTGCATCGCAATTTCCACTGCCCGGGGATGGATGACCTTGGCTCCCTGATGGGCCATATTGCATATTTCCGTATAACTGACATAGCTTAATGGTTTGGCATCCTCCACGATTCGAGGATCCGCTGTGAGAATGCCATTGACATCGGTATAAATATCAACCATCTCGGCCCGCAGGGCGGCTCCGAGTGCCGTAGCGGACGTATCACTTCCCCCGCGGCCGAGGGTGGTGAAATCCCCCGTTTCGGTCTGCCCCTGAAACCCGGTCACAATCACTACCTGATACCGCTCCAGTTCCTTGATGACTCTCTCGGGCCGCACGTCCACTATACGCGCATTGCCATGCTGACTGTCTGTTGTAAATCCGGCCTGCGCTCCGGTAAGCACCGTCGCCGTAATGCCTTCACTGTATAGCAGGCTGCACAGGGTAGATGCCGATATGATCTCCCCGCAGCATAGCAGCATATCCTTCTCACGCGAAGGAAGCGCGTTGCCGTTCTGCTCGATCCAGTTAAGCAGCGTATCTGTCGCGTAAGGCTCACCGCGGCGTCCCATGGCTGATACAACGACGACCAGCCTGTACGCATTGGCAAGTTCGCGCTGGATATGACCGATGACGCGCGATCTCGCTTGCGGTGTGGACAAGGAAGTGCCGCCGAATTTTTGAACTAAGATACGCATAAATATTCCTCCGTTTATAGGTGCCCAAAAGACGAAAAAAGGCGGGCCGACCGAATTGAAACGGCCGGCTGCTTGAGCCTGACCGTTTCATGTATCTATAATCTATAGTTTGCCGCTCAATGACGAAACCTCACCCTCATGAACGGAACACGCAGTTATCATTTTACCCCATTGTCGAACGATAGGGAATTATGCCGACTGAAATTTCTCAATCAAAAGCGGCTGAAGCTGTTTTCCTTCAAGCGCCGCGTAGCATGTTTCCGGTACAAGCTCCATTTTCGCTACGAGCGAATTCGGCTTTTTCACAGGATCATCCTGGCCGAACGGAACAAAATAAATGTTCTTCGTAACGAGCAGCTTCGCAATGTTCGCCGCATTCAATCCGAGCCCGTCGTTGGTCGAAATGGCCAGCACCAGCGGTCTGCCGTTCCGCATCTGGGCCTTGCCCGCCATCAGCACCGGGCTGTCGGTCATCGCATTGGCCAGCTTGCTGGTCGTGTTGCCCGTGCATGGCGCGATTACCATCACATCCAGCAGCTTGGATGGGCCAAGCGGCTCGGCGTCGACAATTGTAGAAATAATATCATTCCCGGTTATATCTTTCAACTGTTTCTGCCAGCTGAGCGAAGTGCCGAACCTCGTGTCTGTTGTCATGATTGTGCTGGATACGATCGGAACCACATTCGCCCCGCCGTCCTTGAACCGCTGAATCTGCGGCATAACCTCTTCCAGCGTACAGTGCGAACCTGTCAGCGCATAACCTACCGTCTTGCCGTTCCAATCCATTACGCTTCCCCCCGAATCTTGATTTCTTCAGAAATCAGCTCCACCAGCGCGTTTGCCAGAATGATTCCAGCCGTCTTGGGAGCCACGATTCCGGGTAATCCGGGTGCCAGCATTGCTTTGATTCCCCGTTTCTCGGCATAGCGAAAATCGCAGCCGCCGGGTGCGGAGGCAAGGTCAATAATGACAGCCTCCCGAGGCATTTTCGAGATGATTTGTGCTGTGACTATCATAGTTGGAATCGTGTTAAAAAGCAAGTCAACATCGACCACTTCGCTCCCCAAATCCTTGATCATAAAAGGCTTCCAGCCCATCTCCTCGGCTCTGGCAAAGTGCTCTGATTTCCGTACTCCCATCTTGACTGTGGCACCCAGTCCCTGAAGGCTGCGCGCCATCGTAAATCCCGTCCGGCCCATACCGAGAACCATGCTGGTTGAACCATGAATCGTAAAATCCGTATTCTGGATGGCCATCATGAGGGCTCCTTCCGCCGTCGGAATCGAGTTGTAGATGGCAACATCATCACGTTCCAAAATTTCCACCAGCTTAATTCGGTATTTGTTGCACAATGTGCGCAAATAATGTTTGGCCATGCCCGTGTATACCACACCGTTTTTAGGCATAGCTGCAATATGTTCTTCCTGCAGTTTTAAAGGACCTTCCGAAAATAACGCGCTGACACGTCCTTCATCATCACATCCCACGACAGGCAGCACCAGGGCATCCGCTTCTGCCAGCAACTCCGGCGTCAGCGGCTCCCTCGTGACTCCCTGAAATGGCTCCTGCAGTTTCTCAAAACCGGCTATCTTGACGGAGGCATCCATATCCGCACATTTACGTATAACCTCGATCTGCCTGGCGTCTCCTCCTACAAAGACGGTCCGGATTCCAGTCAGCATGGAAGGCGTCGCTCCTTTCTTCAACCATCGTATAAACCATCTTATGCCGAAGCCTAAGAGGTGGTGAGGAAAGATGAGTGTGATATTGGTTGAATTTGGAAGCGTTCGATAACAGCTGCGCCAATATAAAAACGGCGCTCACGGTTGAAGCGACAACCGCGAGCGCCGTAAATTCATTATATAAACTCTAACCCATGAGTGCATTCGACACGCAGGCATACGTTTTATGACCTTATAACGATCCGCCTTATTTGCCGGTATGTCCGAATCCGCCCGCTCCGCGCACGGTATCGGACAGTTCATCCACCTCCACAAACTCGACGGCAGGCACCGTCTTGAACACCATCTGGGCAATCCGTTCGTTGCGTTCGATAGTGAATGGCTCCTGCCCCAGATTGATGAGCAGCACCTTGACTTCCCCGCGATAGTCCGCATCAATCGTTCCCGGCGCGTTCAAGCATGTAATGCCATGCTTGTATGCAAGCCCGCTTCGCGGACGGATCTGCGCCTCCAGCTCCCCCGGCATCGCGATGGCGAACCCGGTCGGGATCAGCTTGCGCTCTCCTGGCGCGAGCACAACCGGTTCCTCGACGGCGGCGTGCAGATCAAAGCCTGCCGCAAGCTCTGACATTTTGACAGGCAGCTTGATATCCTCGTTTCCGGGCAATCGGTTAATTTGAACGTAGTGCAACAAATTCATTCCTCCTAAGTGTGTTTAATGCCTTGTCTGTCGTTCCGACCATGGCCAGCGCATATGGCGTTCCGAACATCCGGTCAAGCACCGCATCAATGTCGTCCATGCTGACCTTTTCGATCCGCTCGATCACTTGATCAAGGCTGTAGTGACGGCCGAGCATCAGCTCATTTTTGCCCAGACGGTTCATGCGGCTCCCGGTGCTCTCCAGGCTCAGAATCAGGCTGCCCTTCAGCTGTTCCTTGCCTTTGCGCAGCTCCTCCTCCTGCATCCCGTTCGTTGCCAGATCAAACAGCATTTCCTTGGTCAGTTCGAGGACGTCCTTCGTCTGCTTCGGCGCCGTTCCGGCGTAAATGGTAAACATGCCGCTGTCCGCATGGGAACTGTGGTAAGAGTAGACCGAATAGGCCAGTCCGCGCTTCTCCCGAATTTCCTGGAACAGGCGCGAGCTCATGCCACCGCCGATGGCATTGTTGAGCAGCACCATGGCATACTGAAGATCATCTCCGATGGCCAGGCCCGGAAATGACATGCAAATATGATTTTGCTCGGTTTTTTTCTTCCGGAACTCGATTCCGTCCTGAAATACAGGAACTTCCAGCGGCCCGCTCGTCCCGCGGTTGGAGAACTGGCCAAAATGCCGCTCCAGCAGCTCCACTACGCTCTCATCAATATTGCCTGCCAGGGAGATGACGGTGTTGTCAATTGTATAATGGCTTGTCATGTAGGCTTTAAGCGCCTCAGAGTCCATCGCCTCCAGCCGATCCTTCGTGCCGAGAATTGGATAGGCCAGCGGATGGCCGCCGTAGACGGACAGCGACATCAGATCATGCACCAGATCATCCGGTGTATCCTCATACATCGCAATCTCTTCCAGGATGACGTTCTTCTCTTTGGCAAGCTCTTCCGAATCCAGCTTCGAATGAAAGAACATATCGGACAATACATCCACCGCAATCGGCAGATGCTCATCCAGCACTTTGGCGTAGTAGCAAGTATATTCCTTGGCCGTAAATGCGTTCACATTCCCGCCAATGGCGTCAAACTGCTCCGCAATGGCACGCGCGTCGAAGCGTTCGGTGCCTTTGAACATCATATGCTCTATAAAATGCGTAATCCCGTTGATCTCGGGGGTTTCATTCCTCGATCCGGTCTTGACCCAGATGCCGAATGAGACCGAGCGGCTTGTCGGGATTTGCTCCATAACAACTCTCAGGCCGTTAGACAGCTGTATTTTTTTCATGATAGGCCCCCCTAATTGTTCCGCCAAGGTTCACTTCCAATGGCTCGATTTACCTAATGCCATCCATACATTTTATCAAACTTGCCTCTGCCGCTCAACCGCTAGGGCATGATCCGCTCCGGGGACAGCGTCTGGCTGACCGTGCCGATGTGAAGCCCTTTGGCGCGGATGCCTTGAATCATGGCTTTAAGTGCTTTAGAGGACGACTCTGTCGGATGCATCAGAATGAGAAATCCCGGCTCGGCCTTGGTTGTGATTTTATGAACGACCGATTCCGGAGACGGCTTTTTCCAATCGACCGTATCCAGCGTCCACAGCACCGTTTTCAGTCCACGGGCGTGGGCAATTTCGACCGTCTGCTGGTTGAAATCGCCGGAAGGCGGAGCGAACCACTTGTTCTCTACACCAAGGCTCTCCTTTAGCAGCTGCTGCGTTTTGGCGATCTCGAGCTCGGCGCGAGCGCGGCTCAAGGAGCTCATATTCGGATGCGAGTAAGCATGATTCTCGACCTCATGACCGCGCTTGACGATTTCCGCTGCCAGCTCCGGGTTCTTTTTGAGCCAGCTGCCGTCCAGGAAAAAGGTCGTCTTTACGTTCTCCTCATCCAGCGTATTGAGCATCGGGACCAAATACTCATTGCCCCAGGCCACATTGATCATCAAGGAAACCATCGGCTTGTTCGGATTGCCGCGGTAGATCGGATGGACGCCCAGATCGTCTAGCTTCACTTTGGCAGGGATCTGGCGATATATGTAGGTAATCGGACTTCCGGGCTTATACTGCTGCACAGCCTGCTCATAGGTCGCCTCCACATCAACTTCAAGGCCGTTATAGCCGGGGATCGCCTTCCATACGCTGTCCACTCTAGCATCCTGCGGCTCTACCCTCACCTTGGCAGCCTCCGCTTCAATCGTATTTAACAGCTCCAGATGGACTTCGCTCTTCCGCTCTGGTTTGGCGGTGATCCCACTGGCTGGATAGGCGCTTATTCCCTGTACATAATCCCAGGCTCCGCTGAACACAGCAAGAGCCGATACCATTGCGGCACCAGACAGGAGCACCGTTATTTTTTTCCGATTCATGGGCTTGATCCCCTCTCTTTGAGAAGCTTTGTCCCATTTTATGAAAAAATCGGTCATTAAATACGTCCTTAAACGCAAAAAAAGAGCCAGAAATCAGTTCTGTCTCTTTTCTACGCTGGTACAAGCTTGATGCGGTTGATCCGAATTCAGCAGGCCTCAGCTTTTGCTCGCTTCGGCTGTCAGCACGGCTTTGCGCGACAGGTTGATGCGGCCTTGCTGATCGATCTCGGTTACTTTTACCGTCACAACATCGCCGATAGACACCACATCCTCCACTTTCGCCACCCGTTCGGTGGACAGCTGGGAAATGTGAATCAGCCCATCTTTATTCGGAAGAATTTCTACGAACGCGCCGAATTTCTCGATCCGTTTTACCGTTCCGGTATAGATTTCACCTACGGCAACTTCGCGGACGATACCTTCGATAATCGACAGCGCCTTCCGGTTCATCTCTTCGTTGGAAGAGGCGATGAATACGCGGCCATCCTGCTCAATGTCGATTTTTACGCCGGTTTCTTCAATAATTTTGTTGATGATTTTACCGCCAGCACCGATAACGTCACGGATTTTATCCGGGTTAATCTGCATGGTGATGATTTTAGGCGCATATTGGGAAAGCGTCTCTCTCGGCTTCTGGATCACTTCCATCATTTTGCCAAGGATGAACATGCGGCCTTCCTTCGCCTGCTCCAGCGCTTCCTCAAGAATCGCGCGGTCGATGCCGTCGATTTTGATATCCATCTGAATCGCCGTAACCCCATCCGGCGTACCTGCCACCTTGAAGTCCATGTCGCCCAGATGATCTTCCATGCCTTGAATGTCTGTCAGAATGGACACATGATCTCCGTCTTTGATGAGACCCATCGCTACCCCGGCAACCGGCGCTTTAATCGGAACGCCTGCGTCCATCATCGCCAGCGTGCTGGCACAGATGCTCGCCTGCGAAGTCGAACCGTTAGACTCCAGCACTTCGGATACGAGACGGATCGTGTAAGGGAAATCCACCTCGGAAGGAATCACCTTGGACAAGGCGCGCTCGCCCAATGCGCCATGACCGATTTCGCGTCGTCCCGGTGCACGAAGCGGACGAGCTTCGCCGACACTGAACGGCGGGAAGTTGTAATGGTGCATGAAGCGTTTCGTTTCTTCCAGATCGATGCCATCGAGGATCTGCACGTCGCCAAGCGCGCCAAGCGTACATATGCTGAGCGCCTGAGTTTGACCGCGCGTGAACAGCCCTGAACCGTGCGTACGCGGCAGCAGGCCGGTATCGCATTCGATCGGTCGGATTTCGGACAGACCGCGTCCGTCCGGACGAACTTTGTCATGGGTAATAAGACGGCGAACTTCTTCCTTCACAATATCGTGAAGAACCTCTTTCACGTCTTTCAGCAGCTCTGGTGTTTCGATATATTTCTCTTCAAAATGGGCATACGCCTCTTCGTTGATGGCATCAATCGCTTCCTGACGCGCATGCTTCTCGGCAATGCGGACTGCCTCAACCAGACGAGCGCCCGCAAATTCGCGCACCTCGCGATTCACCGTTTCGTCAACGGCATGAAGCTTGACTTCCATCTTCTCTTTGCCGGCAACAGCCACCAATTCCTCGATTTTCGCCACGATGTTCTTGATCTCGTCATGCCCGAACATAATCGCTTCCAGCATCACTTCTTCAGGAACCTCGTTCGCTTCAGCCTCAACCATCATGATGGCGTCCTTCGTACCGGCAACGACGAGATAAATGTCGCTTGCCTCCTGCTCCGCAATCGTCGGGTTCACAACAAAGTTTCCGTTCACCCGGCCCACGGCCACGCCGCCGATCGGTCCGTTAAACGGCACGTCCGAGATGCTCAGCGCCGCCGAAGTTCCGATCATCGCTGCAATTTCCGGTTCACAATCCTGATCGACACTCATGACCAGGTTCAGCACCTGCACATCGTTCCGGAAGCCTTCCGGGAACAATGGACGAATCGGACGGTCTGTCAGACGGCTGGCAAGAATCGCTTTCTCGCTCGGTCTTCCTTCACGTTTGATGAATCCGCCCGGAATTTTGCCGACAGCGTACAGTCTTTCCTCATAGTTAACAGTCAACGGGAAAAAATCCAGATCTTTGGGCTCGCTGGAAGCCGTCACCGTACACAGTACAGCCGTTTCGCCGTAGCGCACCATGACCGCCGCATTCGCCTGTTTGGCCAGACGTCCGGTTTCAAGAACCAGCGGTCTTCCACCGAGCTGCATTTCAACACGGGTTTCCATATAATCCCTCCTCGTGGGGACAGTATTTTTTGTTCCTTCAAGTGTTAAGTATTGCCTTTATTATGAATGTTCATAAAATAGGATTGTTCGTTGCAGCCGAAACGATAGCGATTCTGGTTCTCATATGTAAAATACAGCACACAAAACGTTTCATCAACCAGCAGATTCAGCCGACATAACAACTCCTATCCACAGGCAAAACCAAAAAATTTAGAAAAGAGCCCGGCTGCGCCGCTGTCGTTCCAGGAAGGACAGTGGACAACCAGGCTGCTTTTACGCACATCGTATGGATGATTAGCGACGCAATCCAAGCTTTTCGATCAAAGCGCTGTAACGGGTAACATCCTTGTTTTTCAAGTATGCAAGCAATTTACGGCGTTGACCGACCATTTTCAGCAATCCGCGGCGGGAGTGATGATCCTTCTTGTGAGTACGCAAGTGGTCAGTCAGGTTCGTAATATTTTCCGTTAGGATAGCGATTTGCACCTCTGGAGATCCTGTATCGGACTCGTGAGTTTTGTGCTCGTCAATCAGTTGTTGTTTACGTTCTTGAGTCAATGCCATCCTGTTCACCTCCTTCATCATAATCGCCATTGGCCGAGTATACCGACGGTGAGATCAAGCATCCAAGCCAAGGTTATAATTGCCGTGTTTTCCGGCAACCTCTACGAGTATAGCATACTTTGCCCAAAAAAGAAAATCAAAACGAAAGAAAAACATGCTTCATCCGCCGCACGAGGAAAACAATTATTCGGACTCGCTTAAAATTGTGCGGGCTTCCGCTGCATCGCGGTTAATCCACTCCACCAGTTCGTCCACCGATTCGAATTTATGCTCCTTGCGAATGTAGGACACCAGATCGACGGTCAGCATTTGACCGTACAGATCTGCTTCATAATCGAACAGATGCACTTCAAAAACCGGCTTCGTTATCCCTTCGTGGAAAGTTGGCTTGACGCCGACATTCATCACGCCCGGAATGCGGCGGTTCTCGCCGGGAATCTGTGCAAATACGGCATATACGCCGAGCGCAGGCACGACATAGGACTCAGCCAGCTCCAGATTCGCCGTCGGAAAGCCGATCAGCCTGCCCCGCTTCTCCCCGTGAATAACACTGCCGCGGATGCGGTAATGGCGGCCGAGCCACCGGTTGGCATCCGACAGCTGTCCCGTCTTCAGCGCTGTTCGGATGGAGGAGCTCCCCACCTTCTCTCCGCTCATCAAAAACGGCGGAATCGTAATGACTTTCATCGCGCCCTTGCCCAGCTCTGCCAGAATGTCGGCGTCACCCTGGCCCTTGTGACCGAAGCGGAAATCAAATCCGACCACGGCCGTTTTCAGTTCAAGCGGAAGCAGCACATCCGTAAAAAATGCTTCCGGACTTACCTTGGACAGCGCTTCGTTGAATTCAACCACATAGAGGATGTCGATGCCCATATCGGCCAGCAGTGCTTCCTTGTCCGGCTGGGGCGTCAGATAGCCCTCATAGCTCCCTTTGCGAATCACATCCTTCGGATGCGGGTAAAAGGTAATGAGCGCGGCCGGAACGCCTTCTTCCCGGGCCAGACGAACCGCTGTGGACAGCACGCTCGCATGTCCCAGATGCAGCCCGTCAAACTGGCCGATCGCCGCAATTTGCGGCTGACCGAGCTGCTGTTTCAATTCCGATGAAATCGGATAGGATAGGGAAACCACTTTCACGAATTTCTCACCACCAGTCCATATACTATATATCTCTAGGAAAACACTTTTACAGGCGCAATCGCCCCGGATTCTTCCTGCTTCTGAAAGATTCCCAAAAACTTGCCGCTGCCATCATACAAGCGAACAGGACGCTCATCCTGGACCGGGGGAGTAACCACTCTGGCGGACAGCCGCTGCCCTCGAAGCGCCGCTTCCGCCTTCTCCTCTCCGACACGATGAGCCGGGAGATGAGAAATCGCCTCATCCACCGGAATCAAATAAGCGTCCAGCGTGCCTTCGGACATCAACCGTTCGATGTCTTCAATCGACAGGCACTGCTCGGCCGTAACGCCAGCGGATCGGGTTCGCTCAAGCTGGACCATAACCGATGGAAGGCCAAGCGCCTTCCCGATATCCACGCAGAGCGTGCGGATATAGGTTCCTTTCGAGCAGAGCACCCGAAACGAGATATCGGTGCCGGCATCCCCAGCTTCAAAGCCGGTCATCTCGATTTCATGGATGAACACATTCCTGCTTTTGCGCTCAACCACTTTCCCTTCCCTTGCAAGCTCGTACAGCCGCTTCCCGTCTACCTTGACGGCCGAATACATCGGAGGCACCTGGGAAATCTCCCCGACAAAAGAACGCAGCGCTTCCTCCGCCTCTTCTCTTGTCACATGAACCTCATCTACCGATTCCAGCACATTTCCGGTAACATCCTCCGTATCCGTAGCATAACCAAGCCGCATGACCGCCTTGTATTCCTTGGGCAGCTCCTGCAAATATTCCAGCACCCGGGTGGCTCGCCCTAGACACAGCGGAAGCACGCCCGTTACCTGGGGGTCAAGGGTGCCGGCATGGCCGATCCGTTTCATCTTCACGATCCGGCGTACCTTGGCTACCACATCATGCGAGGTCCAGCCAGCCGGCTTGTTCACTGCCAGTATTCCTTCCAGCGTACTCATAAGGCGAGTCTCACCCGCTCAACAATCCGGGTTATGACTTCCTCCAGATTCCCTTCCATTCTGCAGCCTGCCGCGCGTACATGTCCGCCGCCGCCGAAGCTTTGAGCCAGTGCAGCCACGTCCACCTTGCCGGCGGAGCGCAGACTGACCTTAACGCCTCCGTTCTCCAGCTGCTTGAACAAAATGCCGACTTCCACCCCTTGAATGTTGCGTGGATAATTGACGATGCCTTCGAGATCTTCATTGATCGCGCCGCACAGCTTCATATGCTCCGGCGTCACATAGACCCAGGCGATCTTGCCATCCTCGCTCAGACTGAGTGTATTCAGCGCCTGCACAAGCACCTGCATCTGCGGCAGCGTCATCTCCTCCAGCAGCGATTCAGCTAGCTCCGGACCGTTCACACCATAAGACAGCAGTTCCGAAGCGATCCCCATCACCTTCGGGGAAGTATTCGAGTACCGGAAGCCCCCGGTATCCGTCAGCAATCCCGTATAGAGTGCAGTTGCAATATCGGCATCCCAGCGGATATCAAACAACTGTAACAGATCATACAAGATTTCCGCCGTAGCTGCTGCATCAGATCTCACAGCGTTGACGGCGCCGTATCGGTTATTGGTCGGATGATGGTCGATGTTGACGATCAGCGCATCCTCCGCAAACCATTCCTTGGTGCGGCCAACTCGGTCAAAATCCGCACAATCGACGCAAATGACAAATTTGAAGTTCCGACCCGGCTGCTGCTCGGACAGATTGATCAGCTCGTCCGCATTCCACAGCCCGCTCATCCGCTTCGGAATCGGCCCTTCGTTCATCATTGCGAATTTTTTGCCCAGACATGAGAGAAGCCAGCCCACCGCTAGGGTGGAACTGACTGCGTCTCCATCGGGCTGAACATGCGACACTACCAAGTAATCATCATGCTCCAGCAGAAATGACTTCACCTGCTGCAGTTCCTGTTCATAGGTCTGCATTCGCCCTCTCCTTTATACAACAAACTACCTGATCACTTCTCTTCGTTCTCGCCGATCTCATTCAGCAGCTTTTCAATCCGGCTGCCGTACGCAATCGAATCATCGAACTTGAAAAGCAGTTCCGGAACATGGCGAAGGCGGATTCGCTTGCCCAGCTCCGAGCGCAGGAAACCGCTGGCTTTCTCCAGCCCTTTCAAGGAAGCGGCTTTCTGCTCGTCATCCCCGAGAACGCTCAAGTACACCTTCGCCTGGGACAGATCATTGGTTACATCCACGCCCGTCACCGTAATGAACCCGATTCTCGGATCCTTGATCTCCGTCTGGATCAGCTGGCTAAGCTCCTTCTTGATCTGTTCTCCTACGCGTCCTGTTCTTATTTTCGCCATTTAGATCACCTCTTTGATTAGCGCTCCACCGTTTCCATGATAAAGGCTTCAATGACGTCGCCTTCTTTGACGTCGCTATAGTTTTCCAAGGTAATCCCACATTCATAACCTTGAGCAACTTCTTTTGCATCATCTTTGAATCGCTTGAGGGAATCGATCTTGCCTTCGTGAACGACAATGCCGTCGCGAATGAGGCGGACTTCGGCATTTCTCGCAATCTTACCGGAAGTGACCATGCAGCCGGCAATCGTTCCGACCTTGCTCACTTTAAAGGTGTTCCGCACCTCGGCGTGGCCGATAACCGTTTCCTTGTACTCCGGATCCAGCATGCCCTTCATCGCCTGCTCGATTTCCTCGATTACCTTATAAATTACCCGGTGGAGACGAATGTCTACCTTCTCTTGCTCTGCCGTCTGTTTCGCCTGAACATCAGGACGGACGTTAAAGCCGATCACAATCGCATTGGAAGCTGCGGCCAAAATAATATCGGATTCCGTAATGGCACCGACACCGCTGTGAATGATTTTCACGCGCACGCCTTCCACTTCGATTTTGTTCAGCGAGCCTTTGAGCGCCTCGACAGAACCTTGAACGTCCCCTTTGATGATGACATTCAAATCTTTAATCTCGCCATCTTTAATGTGCTTGAACAGATCGTCAAGCGTCACTCTTGTGTTGGTGTTCAGCTCGGATTGACGCTGTGTAACCGCCCGTTTCTCGGCAATGGAGCGCGCTTTGCGCTCATCTTCAAACACCATGAATGGATCGCCGGCGCCCGGCACTTCGGTCAGACCCGTAATCTCTACCGGCGTCGAAGGTCCGGCTTCTTTCAGACGGCGGCCTTTATCGTTCACCATCGCACGAATCCGTCCGAAGCAGTTGCCCGCCACGAAGGCATCGCCGACTTTGAGCGTTCCGTGTTGAACGAGAATCCGCGCTACCGGACCGCGGCCTTTATCCAGCTCGGCCTCGATGACCGTACCGCGGGCGCGCTTATTCGGATTGGCTTTGTACTCGTTCACTTCGGCAACGAGCAGAATCATCTCCAGCAGATCTTCAAGGCCCATGCGCTGTTTCGCTGAGACATTGACAAAGATCGTGTCGCCGCCCCACTCTTCAGGCACAAGCTCATATTCGGTCAGTTCCTGTTTGACTTTATCCGGGTTGGCATCCGGTTTATCGATTTTGTTGACAGCTACGATGATCGGCAGTCCCGCTGCCTTCGCATGGTTGATCGCCTCAACCGTCTGCGGCATCACGCCGTCATCCGCAGCCACAACGATAATCGTAATATCCGTCACCTGCGCACCGCGCGCACGCATCGCCGTAAACGCTTCGTGGCCCGGGGTATCGAGGAAGGTGATCTTCTTGTTGTTGATCTCGACTTGGTAAGCCCCGATATGCTGCGTAATACCTCCGGCTTCGCCACCGGTTACATTGGTGGAGCGGATTGCGTCAAGCAGCGTCGTTTTACCATGGTCAACGTGTCCCATAATGGTGACGACTGGCGGACGCTCAAGCAGATCCTCTGGCGCATCGTTCTCCTCAACCGTCTCGAACCGATCTTCTTCCACCGGAATCTTCACTTCTACCTCAACCCCGAACTCTCCTGCAAGCAGCTGGATCGTCTCGATGTCGAGCTCCTGATTGATCGTGGCCATCACGCCGAGGAAAATCAGCTTCTTGATGACTTCGGAAGCGTCCTTATGAAGCAGCTTTGCCGTCTCACCGACGGTCATGTTGCCGCGGACGATAATTTTCTTCGGCGTGTTGTCGATTTTCTCGCGAGGCGGCTGGTTGTTCTGATTCCGCCCGCGGTTGTTTCTGCCGCCGCGGTTGTTGTTCCGGAAACCTCCCTGGCGGTTGTCATCAAAGCGCTTGCCGCCGCCCGAACGGTTCTGGTTGCCGCCGGTTTTGTTGCGGTTCTGATCGCCGCTTCGATTTGGAGTCCCGCTATTGTTTCCGCCGCCCTGTGGACGGGAACCGCTTGGCTGCCCATTGCTCTGCGGACGCGCTGTCGTTTGTACCGCTGCGCCTGGTCTTTGTCCGTTGTTCCGATTGTTGTTCTGCCCCTGTGGGGAGCCTGGCTGACTTTTTCTTCCGTTTTGGGTGCTGGAAGAGTTCTGGTTATTTTGATGATTTCTATTATTCATACCTACCTGCTTTTCCTGTTGTTTTTTTGGCTGCTGTCCTTGTCCTCGGCTCTGGGAGCGCTGGCTGCCATTGCCATCTCCACTGCGCACAGTGGTCGCTCCGCCCTGTCCGCCTCCGGTCGTTGCCTGGCTGCTCGCGACCGATGCCGACTTGCGGCTGTCTCCGCGAGAAGCTTCTGCAGTATCGCGTTTGGCGGCTGCACTAGACTTGATGTCCTTAAAGAACTGCTCCACCTTGGATACCGTATCATTTTCCATAACACTCATGTGGTTATTGACCGGAATATCCAGACGCTTGAGAATCGTAATGATCTCTTTACTGCTCATATTCAATGATTTCGCGTATTCGTACACACGAAGTTTATTATCCTTGTTTTCCTGTTTACTCAATATACTCCACCTCCGACATTGTCTCCATACCTTTGGAGATCAGTTCTGCGAATCCTTGATCCGTAATGGCCAGCACAACCCTTTCGGGTTTTCCTACACTTGTGCCGAGACTGTCCCGGTCAAATCCGATTACCAGAGGGATGTTGTAAGAACCGCATTTGTCGCGGAACTTTTTTTTCGTAAGATCTGAGGCGTCACCCGCCAGAATAACCAATTTTGCTTCGGAAGACCGGATTGCTTTCAGCACAACCTCATCTCCGGTAACCACCTTGCCTGCGCGCATGGCCAGGCCCAGACGAGAAAGCGTTCTATTCATCATCGGCACGGTCCTTTGCCGCAAGAAATTCATCCTCAACCTTGATGAAGTCCTGGGCCAGCTGCTCGTAAATTTCCGGCTTAACATTATGCTTCAGGGCGCGGTCAAGCGCCTTGTTTTTATGTGCCAGCTTGAAGCAGGAAACGTTGCCGCACAGATACGCCCCTCGGCCCGATTTTTTGCCGGTCAGATCGATGAGTACCTCCTCCTCGGGGGTTCTTACGATCCGGATCAGCTCTTTCTTCGGTTTCATTTCCTGACAAGCCACGCATTTGCGCAGCGGTACTTTTCTTTGTTTCAACACGATAACCCCCCGTCACGCTATGATTTTAGTCGACGGAGACGGAATCCTGATGCATTTCTCCCGCTTGGGATCTCGGTCTGCCAAATTCCTGTTCCGCCTGGCTTTCGCTTTTAATATCGATTTTCCAGCCTGTCAGCTTCGCCGCAAGACGAGCGTTCTGGCCTTTGATTCCGATCGCAAGCGACAGCTGATAGTCCGGAACGATCACCCGCGCCATCTTCTCGTCCTCAAATACTTGAACCTCAAGCACTTTGGACGGGCTGAGCGCATTGGCTACATATTCCTCGACATTATCCGAATAGCGGACGATATCAATCTTCTCTCCGCGCAGCTCGTTGACAATCGTCTGTACGCGCATCCCCTTAGGTCCGACGCAGGAGCCAACCGGATCGACTTCCTCGTTCCGCGAATAGACCGCAATTTTGGAGCGGAAGCCCGCTTCGCGCGCAACCGAACGAATCTCCACCACGCCGTCGAAAATTTCGGGCACCTCAAGCTCGAACAGACGCTTAAGCAGTCCTGGATGTGTGCGGGACAGCATAATTTGAGGTCCCTTAGTCGTATTTTCAACCTTAGTAATATACGCCTTAATCCGGTCTCCGTGCTTGAACTTCTCGTTTGGCATCAGCTCAGTCAGCGGCAGCGCAGCCTCGATCTTGCCCAGATCGATATAAATGTTGCGCAAATCCTGGCGCTGCAGCGTCCCGGTTACGATATCGTCTTCCTTATCGATAAAGGCGCTGTAGATCAGTCCACGCTCAGCTTCCCGGATGCGCTGGGTTACGACCTGCTTCGCCGTCTGCGCAGCAATGCGCCCGAAGTCGCGCGGCGTAACCTCGATTTCCGCGACATCCTCCAGCTGAAAATGAGGATTGATTTCGCGGGCCGCATGCAGAGAAATTTCCGTGCGCGGATCCAGAACCTCTTCCACGATCAGCTTGCGGGCGAACACCTTGATTACCCCGGTGTTGCGGTTCATGTCAACCCGCACGTTTTGCGCGGTGTTAAAATTCCGCTTGTAGCTCGAGATCAGCGCTGCTTCTATCGCTTCAAACAGCACGTCCTTGCTTATGCCCTTCTCTCTCTCCAACTCGTTCATTGCCTCAATAAAATCCATACTCATTGAAAATCGGTTCCCCCTTTCAAAACTTCCGTTTAAAAAATGATGGCCAATCTGGCGCTGGCTACTTTAGCATATGGAATAGCGTGTTTTTTTCTGGCCGTCTGAACAACAAGCTCCTCATTCTCAAAGGACTCCAGCTTGCCTTCAAATTCCTTCAGCCCATCGATCGGCTCGTACAGCGTGACGAACACGTTCTTGCCGACCGCCTTCACAATGTCCTCCTTCTTCTTGAGCGGACGCTCTGCGCCTGGAGAAGAAACCTCAAGAAAATAAGCTGTCGGGATCGGATCGTTCTCATCCAGCTTCTGGCTCAAATATTCGCTGATCAAGCCGCAATCCTCAATATCGATACCGCCTTCTTTGTCCACAAACACACGCAGAAACCAGCTGCTGCCTTCTTTCACATATTCCACATCTACCAATTCAAAGCCGTGTTCGTCCAAGTATGGCTGCACCATTTCTTCCACAGTCGTTTTAATCTTCGGTGTGCTCAAAGAACATAACCTCCAACTTTCTTTTCCTATATACCAAAGAGTAAAGAGTGGGTCGCCCCACTCTTTACACAACGGTTTTATCTCCATGATTACCAAAAAAATTATAACATAGTCTGGTAATAGTGACAAGTATGACTCCTTGACTGTCAAGCCGCTCCGAAAAGCAGGAAGCGGCGGCTTACGTCTCGTTCATTAAAACAGCGACAGCTGGTTGCTTTCCGGCAATCCGCGGAAGCAGCCCATCTGCGATAAAAGCTCCACGGCGGTTTTACTCGCCTTCGCCTTTTGCTGGAAATCTTCAACGGACAGGAATTCCCCGTACTCGCGAGCGGCAGCGATGTTGCGGGCCGCGTTCTCCCCGATGCCTTGCAGCGCGGAGAATGGCGGGATGAGCGAGTCGCCGTCCACAATGAATTTGACTGCGTCGGACCGATACAGGTCGATGGACTTGAACGAGAAACCGCGTGCCGTCATCTCAAGGGCCATCTCCAGAATCGGCAGCATCCCCTTTTCCTTGGCGCTGGCCGAGAAGCCCATCTGCTCGATCTCCTCGATCCGGCGATATATCGCATCATAACCTTGGCAGCACAGCTCGATATCGAAGTCCTCAGCCCGAACCGAGAAGTAGGTCGCATAGTATTCAATCGGATGGTACAGCTTGAAATAGGCTGTCCGTACCGCCGAAATAACGTAGGCCGCGGCGTGCGCCTTCGGGAACATGTACTGGATCTTAAGACAGGAATCGATATACCACTGCGGAACTTTGCAGCGTTTCATCTCCTCGATCCATTCCGGGGTAAGCCCCTTGCCTTTACGCACGCTCTCGGTAATTTTAAACGCCAGGCTTGCGTCCATCCCGGCTTTATAGATCAGGAACAGCATGATGTCGTCGCGGCAACCGATCACGGTCTTGATGTTGCAGGTGCCGTTCTTGATCAGTTCCTGCGCATTGCCAAGCCATACGCCGGTTCCGTGAGACAGACCGGATATTTGCAGCAAGTCCGCAAAGCTGGACGGCTGCGATTCCACCAGCATCTGGCGCACGAACTTCGTGCCCATCTCCGGCACGCCGTAGGTGGCGACCGGGGAACGAATCTGCTCCGGCGTGACGCCGAGCGCCTCGGTCGAGTTGAACATGCTCATGACTTTCGGATCATTCATCGGGATCGTAGTCGGATCAACTCCGGTCAGGTCCTGCAGCATCCGCATCATCGTCGGATCATCGTGCCCCAGAATATCCAGCTTGAGCAAGTTCGCATCAAACGCGTGGTAATCAAAATGCGTGGTCTTCCATTCCGCATTCACATCATCGGCCGGATACTGCACAGGGGTAATATCCTCGACCTCGATGTAATCCGGCACGACGACAATACCGCCCGGATGCTGACCGGTGCTCCGCTTGACGCCGGTACAGCCGGCAGCCAGGCGGCTCAGCTCCGCCCCGCGCCAGCGCTTGTGATGATCTTCCTCATACTTTTTGGCAAAGCCGAACGCCGTCTTTTCCGCAACCGTACCGATCGTTCCCGCCCGGAACACGTTTTTCTCCCCGAACATTTCTTTCGTGAAATTGTGCGCGTGCGGCTGATATTCCCCGGAGAAGTTCAGATCGATATCCGGAACCTTGTCCCCCTTGAAGCCAAGGAACGTTTCGAACGGAATATCCTGGCCTTCCCCCTTCATCATCTGTCCGCAGTCCGGACACGACTTGTCGGGAAGGTCAAATCCGCTCGGCACACTGCCGTCAAGGAACCACTCGCTGTGCTTGCACTCCGGATTGAGGCATATGTAGTGCGCAGGCAGCGGGTTGACCTCGGAGATGCCGAGGAACGTTGCGACGACAGAGGAGCCGACAGACCCCCGTGACCCTACCAGATACCCGTCCCGGTTCGACTTTTTAACCAGACGCTCGGAGATCAGATAGTTGGCCGAGAAGCCGTATTTGATAATCGGCTCCAGCTCTTTTTCCAGCCGGGCGACCACCACTTCAGGCAGCGGCTCGCCATAGATGGATTTTGCCGTCTCATAGCAGGTGTTGCGGATTTCTTCATCCGCTCCGTCAAGAATCGGCGTGAACAGTTTATCCGGGAACAGCTCCAACTCCTCGAAGCGGTCGGCCAGTTCGCTCGTGTTCTTCACGACGACCTCGTAGCATTTGTCCTCGCCCAGAAATTCGAACTCGGCCAGCATTTCCTCTGTCGTGCGAAAGTGGGCATCCGGCTTGCGAATATCCTTAAGCGGGCTAAAGCCGGTGATCCCGTGAATCGTAATATCCCGGAACAGCTTGTCCCGCGGCTCCAGATAATGCACATTGCCTGTCGCGATGACCGGCTTGTCCAGCTTCTCGCCGATGCGGACAACTTTGTGAAGGGCCGTTTTGATTTCCTCCGGACTGCCGACTAGGCCTTTGTCTACCAGATGCATGTACATCGTCAGCGGCTGTATTTCAAGCACATCATAGAACTGGGCGACCTCTTCGGCCTCCTCCTCCGTCTTGTTGAGCACCGTTTCGAAGAACTCGCCTTTCTCGCAGCCGGACAGAATGAGCAGCCCCTCGCGCATCTCCTGCAGCCTCGATTTCGGAATGCAAGGCACGCGCCTGAAATATTCCGTATGGGACATGGACACCAGCTTGTACAAGTTCTTCTTGCCCGTCATATTCAAGGCGTAAATGCCGCAATGGAACGGACGTGCATTGGACAGATCTGTACCGACATAGTCGTTCAGCCGGTCCAGCATTTTGATCCCTTTCATCTTCTCGGCATCAGCCAGCAACCCGTTCAGAATGCCGGCCAAGGCAACGGTATCGTCAATCGCCCGGTGATGGCTTTCCAGTGCAACCTTGTATTTGTCTGCCAGCGTGTTCAACCGGTGGTTTTTCATGCCTGGATGCAGGAGGCGAGCCAGCTCCACCGTATCGAGATACGGGTTGTCGAGCGTCTCCATGCCCAGATTTTTCAGCGACGCCTGAATGAAGCCAACGTCGAACCGGGCATTGTGGGCAACAAGCACCGCATCGCCGACGAATGCTACAAACTCCTTCATCACATCTTCCAGCTCCGGTGCATCCTTCACCATCTCATCGTTAATGTTCGTGAGCTGCTGAATATGGTACGGAATTCGTTCATGCGGGTTGACAAAGGTCGCGTACCGGTCGATCTCCTTACCCTCCTGCATTTTGACAGCGGCGATCTCGATAATTTTGTTCGCTGTGATCGACAGACCCGTCGTCTCGATATCAAAAACAACAAACGTCGCGCTGCTCAGTTCCAGCGGCTTGGCATTCTCGACTATGTTGACCGCATCGTTAACCACGTTGGCCTCAAGACCATACATCATCTTGATGCCGTTCTTCTTCGCGTGTTTGGCCGCATCCGGGTAGGACTGCACGCCCCCGTGATCGCTGACGGCGATCGCTTTGTGCCCCCAGCTTGCAGCTGTTTTGATGTACCGGTCAATCGGGGTTACGGCATCCATCGTGCTCATCGTTGTATGGAGATGGAATTCCACCCGTTTCTCAGGGGCGTTGTCTTTGCGGGAAGGCGGAGCCTGAACTTCAACCAGATCGGAAGGGATCATCACCAGCTCAGGCACCTGCATAAAGCGGTCATACTCCACTCGTCCGCGCGCTTTGACCCATTTGCCATTCGCCAGCTGGCCAAGCACCTTCAGATCATCCTTCGTCTTGGCAAACATCTTCATCTGCAGCGAGTCGGTGAAATCCGTCAAGTTAAACATAAACAGTGTGCTTCCGTTCCGGAGTTCCTTCTGATCCAGCCCGAATATCGTGCCTTGAATCGTAATTTTCTTCTCTTCATCCTGAATTTCCTGAATCGGTACAGGCTGCTCCTTGATCTCATAACCGACCTGCAGGCGGACCTCGCCCTCTTCCTGCTCTTCGGCCAAGCTCTCGGCCTCCAGGCTGCTCATGAGCGCCTCAATCACTTCCCGCTCTTCCTGGCGTTTGCGCTGCTCAAACTCTTCCATGGCAGCCACATCACTTACGCCAACCTGCATCTTCACCCTGAGATCCAGCTCGAAGTACTTGCCAAAAAAGCGTGTGATCGCCTGATCGATCTGCTTCTTGCGGGCAAGCTCAAGCGACATGCCATCCGACATCGTCAGCGTCAACAGCCCTTCATGGACCTCATATCGCGCTCTGGCCATCCAGCCGTTGACCGATGGGATCTCGCGGTGAACCCATTCAAGAAACAATCCCCAATATTCTTGAACGATGTCGGCCTCATGAACTTGGCCTCCATATTTGAACACAAAGCTGATCTTGGCAATGTGGTTCATCTTCTCCTGAATTCTCAGACAGAAGGTCCGGTAGACTTCACCCGGAACCAGCTTTTCCTTATGAATCGTGATCTTCCAATCCTTGCTGGCGCGGCTGATTTCCACCTTCTCAATCCAGCCGTCCAGGAAATAGGGTTCCACCAGACTGGCCGGGACTTCTCCCTGCTTCATCAGCAGTTCAAATCGCTTCCTTTTCTCTTCCTGTGTGCCCATGGCTTCCTCCCCCCGCATAACCTAAAACTTCAAACGAAAGATATGAATGAAAAAGGCTTCCGTCGGCAGCCGCCTATTACTCCTGTTGCCACAGAGCGTAAAGTCATACTGCCATCCGGAAGCCAGCTCCGAATGCTAGTCTTCTTAAAGATTCAATGATTGAACCCGTGTGATCGGGACGAACAAGATCAATGAATCCATACACTGATCCTTAGTACGCTCTTGCAAACAATACGGTATGCTTCGCTGCATCGCCGCACACGAGACATGTTGTTTTCTTCTCGCCTGGTTCAAACGGAATGTTTCGGCTCGTCGCACCGGTCTCCTGCTTGACCGTGTCCTCGCAAGCCTCGGAGCCGCACCAGCCAGCCAGCGTAAATCCGCGCTGCTCTTCCATGCTTGCCTTCATCTCATCCAGCGTATTTACGGAATAGAAGTGATCTTCCATGAACTGCTTCGCACGGTCGTACATCTCCTGATGCACCTGCTCAAGCATCGCCTGAACCTCTTCCACCAGGTTCGCCTGCTGAACGATCTTCTTCTCTCCGGTGATCCGGGATACCAGAACGCATACGCCGTTCTCCATATCGCGCGGACCAATCTCCAGACGAACCGGCACGCCCCGCATTTCATATTCATTGAACTTCCAGCCCGGACGAACGTCCGGATTGTCGTCAACACGCACCCGGATTCCGGCCGATTTCAGCTCACGGAACAGCTCGTCCGTACGCCCGACAACGGCATCACGCGTCTTCGGCGGGCCGATCGGAATCATGATCACCTGCGTTGGAGCGACCTTCGGCGGCAATACGAGCCCGCGATCGTCCCCGTGAACCATAATCAGGGAGCCGATGAGGCGCGTGCTGACCCCCCATGAAGTGGTGTGTGCAAATTCGAGCGTGTTATCACGGCTTAAATACTGGATTTCAAAAGCCTCGGCGAAATTCGTGCCCATATAATGGGACGTTCCTGCCTGAACGGCTCGTCCATCCTTCATCATCGCTTCGATGGAATAGGTATCGACCGCACCCGCAAACTTCTCGGAAGGCGTCTTCTGCCCTTTAATGATCGGAATCGCCAGATAGTTCTCTACAAAGTCAGCGTAGATGTCCAGCATTTGCATCGTTTCCGCTCTCGCTTCTGTTTCGGTCTCGTGAGCGGTATGCCCTTCCTGCCATAGAAACTCGCTTGTGCGCAGGAATGGCAACGTACGCTTCTCCCAGCGCACCACATTTGCCCACTGGTTAATGAGAACCGGGAGATCACGATAGGATTGGATCCATTTCGAATACATATGACCAATCATCGTTTCCGAGGTTGGACGGATCGCCAGGCGCTCCTCCAGCTTCTCCCCTGCTGCCTCGGTTACCCACGGAAGCTCAGGATTAAAGCCCTCGACATGCTCTTTCTCTTTCTGGAAGAAGCTTTCCGGAATGAACAGCGGGAAATACGCGTTGCGATGACCGGTTTCCTTGAAACGGCGGTCAAGCTCCTGCTGGATATGCTCCCATATTTCGTAACCGTCCGGCTTGAATACCATGCAGCCCCGAACCGGAGAGTAGTCCATCAGATCGGCTTTCTTAATAACGTCGATATACCAGCGGGAGAAATCCTCCCCTTGCGGCGTTATCTCAGTCACAAATTGTTTGTTGTTGGCATCCTTCGACATATCAATCGTGTTCCTCCCATAAATAAAACGTCGATGCCCCGCAGCGCTCCCGCGACCATCGCGTTATCGGCATAAGTAAAATACAGCTGCAGGTAAAATGTACAGCAAAAGGCACGGCTCGTAAAGCGGCTGGCGCCTCCAAGCCGTACCGGTGTGTCCTTCTTACCCGTTAATCAGACGCAATATATCATTGTAGGTGACGGCTATCATTAACAGGAACAGCATCGCAAAACCTATGAAGTGGACCATCCCTTCACGGTTGGGATCAATCGGCTTGCCGCGCACGGCTTCCACGCCAAGAAATACAAGGCGGCTACCGTCCAGAGCCGGAATTGGCAGCAGATTGAAAATGCCTAAGTACAAACTCAATATCGCAGCCCAATAGGTGAGCTGTTCAATCCCTTGTCTTGCAATTTGACCGGTAACCTCAAACGTCCGCACAGGACCGCCAAGATCATCCATGGAGAAGCGCTCGATCAGCTGCCTGAATCCCTGGAAGATGATCCCGGTTGTATCCACCATCGCGGTACCGGCCCCCGTCACGGTCTCGATCGGACCCGCTTGCCGGGTCGGCAGCTCCGGTACAATGCCCACCTTGCCGCCTTCCTGTCCTTCCATCGCCCGAGGCGTCAAGGACAAGTCAAAGGTTTCCTCACCGCGCTGTATCGTCCAATCCATCGGCTTGTCCGTCGACGCCGAGATCAGCTCGATCATCTTCCGGTAATCCGCACCGATCGCTGTTCCATTAATGCTGACAATAATATCGCCAACCTGCAAGTTCGCTTCATCCGCCGGCGCGCCTTTCGTAATTTCGCCGATTTTGACATAAGTCGGATTGTCGACAGGAAGCCCTGCCATCTGAATATGAAGCGCGAACAGTATAAAGGCCAAAATAAAGTTCATCAATGGCCCGGCAAAAATAGCAAGTGCCCGCTGTCCGACCGTCTTGCTGTTAAACTGGCGGTCTCTCGGGGCGATCTGCGTTTCGATTCCCTTCGCAACCGTCATCGCCTGCGGGTGAATCTCGTACTGTTGAAATTCGCCATCCACATCCAGGCGAACGGACAGTCGATCCACCATATCAATAAACTGAACTTCCCCGCGGATCACATTCTTCCGGTTATCCAGCTGATCCAGGTAAATCTTCTTCACCTGATTCTCTTGATTGAGGCGGACCGCGATCGTCTGTCCGGCATGAATCTCTACCAGTTCCGGGTCTTCTCCAGCCATGCGGGCATAACCGCCAAACGGCAGTAGCCTTAGCGTAAACTGGGTTTCATTTCGCTTATATGAGAACAGCTTAGGGCCAAACCCGATCGCGAATTCCCGAACCAGAATCCCGGCACGCCGGGCAAAATAGTAGTGCCCCCATTCATGTACGGTCACAATGACAAAAAACATGAGCACTGTCAGAAAGACGATCCGCACCATTTCCAATTGATTACATCCCCCTTTTCCCGCTGAGAACGCAGTATGTCCTTATAGATTATCATTATTCTCCTATCGTCCACAAGAGAATCACAAGCTGACAGCTTTTTTCAAGGGAGATTGCAGGCCAGCTGAATTTCACAGCCTTGATGCCAGTTCACGGGCGGACTGATCAGCCTCTTCAATCGTCTCGAGCGCCGGGTTCGCAATCGTCTCATGACGATCCGTCACCTCTTGAATGATCTCTTCAATCTGAAGGAACGAAATTTCTTTCCGCAAAAAACGGGCAACCGCAACTTCGTTTGCCGCATTAAACACGGTTGGAGCCGTCCCCCCCATTTTACCACATTCATAAGCCAGTCTTAAACACGGAAACCGCTCCATGTCCATTTCACGGAAATTCAGCTTGCCTGCCTCCGCCAATGACAGCCTCGTCGCCGGAGATTCCCAGCGTTCCGGATAGGTCAGGGCGTACTGGATCGGCACGCGCATATCCGGGTTGCCCAGCTGTGCAATAATGCTCGAATCTCTGAATTCAACGAAGGAATGAATGATACTCTCAGGATGCAGAAGCACCGATATCCGGTCATACGGAATCTGGTACAGCCAATGCGCCTCCATCACCTCAAGCCCTTTGTTAACCATCGTCGCCGAGTCGATTGTAATCTTCGCGCCCATCGACCAGTTCGGGTGCTTCAGCGCATCCTCCACCGTCACATTCACCAGCTGTTCACGGGTATAGTCACGAAAGGAGCCGCCCGAGGCCGTCAATGTAATCCGTTCGATGTCCTCATGCCGCTCCCCGTTCAGGCACTGAAAGATCGCCGAATGCTCGCTGTCGATCGGCAGCAGCTTCACACCCTTCTCTTCAGCCAGCGCTGTGACCAGATGACCTGCTGTCACTAACGTTTCCTTGTTGGCCAAGCCAATCGTTTTGCCTTCGCGAATAGCCGCCAGTGTTGACGGAAGCCCCATGCTCCCCATCACGGCTGTCACGACAAGCTCTGCCTCCGTACCCGCGGCAATCTCGACAAGCCCCTCCGAACCGTAATACAGCTGCGTACCAGACGGAAGCTCATGCTTGATGCGCTCGGCCAGATCCCTGGAAGCTACGGAGACTTTACTTGGCGCAAATTCGTGAACCTGCGCAAGCAAAAGCTCCGTATTGCCTCCCGCCGCCAACCCTTCAATTTGAAACCGTTCCCGGTGCTTCCTGACCACATCCAGCGTTTGCGTTCCGATGGAGCCGGTCGAACCGAGCACACTGATTTTTTTCATGCTTCTCTTTCCTTTCATCAGTAAGGCAGAAGATTAATGATATGTACAAACGGAAAAACGATGATCCAGCTGTCACAGCGATCCAGAATCCCGCCATGCCCGGGCAGAAGCTGGCCGGAATCCTTAATGTCGTACACTCGTTTGTAGGCGGACTGAACGAGATCCCCCAACTGGCCGATTACGGCACAAGAGAGGCCAATCAGCGCTGCTTGTCCCGCAGGAAGAAGCCCGCTGGAGAGAAAAGCGAATACCAGCGATGTAAATACCGCGATAATGACACCGCCAACAGCGCCTTCGATCGTTTTGTTCGGGCTGATCGCCGGCCACAGTTTATGCTTTCCGATCCATTTGCCAACGAAATATGCGCCTGCATCACTTGCCCAAATCGACACCAGAAGCAGAAACGTCCAGAACAAACCGTTGCCGTCCGGTGCGCTACGGGATTCAGCGATATAAGAGAAGCCGATCCCGATATATACCGCACCGAGAAGAAGCAGCGATACCCGGCGAATATCAACACTGTTCTTGGTCGTTACCGTTACGAGCAGCAGCAAAAACAGCAGCAGCCAGATGACCTGCTCCCATGGAAGGGTAAAGGCGATACCGAAACCTTCCCATGGGAACACAAGTGCAGCCACCCCTGCATAACCCAGTGCAGCCGCTCCTCCAAATGGTGCCGTACCTGTCATTCGGGCAAACTCATAGAAGCCGACCAAAGCCATGGCCACAATGAGAAAGTGATACCATAACCCGCCTATGAAACATAATCCCAAAAAGACCGCTCCCGCAATGAATCCGGTAATCAATCGCTGTTTCAATATGCTCCATCCTCCATATTCTACGACAATCCGCCGTAACGACGTGTTCTGTGCTGATACTCCGCAACGGCCTCGATCAAGTGTTCCTTGGTAAATTCCGGCCAGTAGATATCCGTAAACCATAATTCACTGTAAGCCAGCTGCCAGAGCATAAAATTGCTGAGGCGGAGCTCACCGCTGGTACGGATGAGTAAATCCGGATCAGGTAGGTCGCCTGAGAGAAGCCGTTCACCTATCATTTCCTCGGTAATATCCTCAGGCAGTAGGGTTCCCTCGCGGATGTCTTTTCCAAGCGCCCTGATGCTTTCCGTTATTTCCTTGCGGCTGCCATAATTAAGCGCAAAATTTAGGACAAGTCCGGTATTGCTTGCTGTTCGGGCAACCGCTTCTTCCATCGCATCCCGCGTATGCTGCGGCAGATCCTCAGGATGTCCCATCATCCTCACCTGGACATTCTTCTGAATCAGCTCTTCCAGCTCAATTGCCAGAAATTCCTGCGGAAGCTTCATCAGGAAATCAACCTCATCTTTGGGGCGTTTCCAGTTCTCCGTCGAAAAAGCGTACATCGTCAAAATTTTGATGCCTAAATCATCGGCTGCGATAGCCGCTCTTTTCACGGCCTTCAATCCGTTCTGATGTCCAACGATCCGCGGCATACCGCGCCGTTTCGCCCAGCGACCGTTGCCATCCATAATGATGGCGACATGGTGAGGGATATTGTCCGGAGAGATCCGGTGCGCCTGCTGACTGTCCTCCTGATTCAACCACGATCGAACCCGTTTGATCATTCCATTTCCTCCAGGCATCTTTCTGCAAAAAAAGAGACAAACCCCACCATAACCGGAGGGGCCGCAAGTCTCTTATACTTCCATAATCTCTTTTTCTTTAGCAACGAGGACTTTGTCGACTTCCGCGATAAACTTATCCGTCGTCTTCTGGATATCTTCCTGATGTCTCCGGGACTCGTCCTCGGAAATATCCGTTTTCTCCATTTTTTTGATGTCATCATTGGCATCGCGGCGAATGTTGCGGATGGCCACTTTCGCTTCCTCGCCGAATTTCTTTGTCATTTTGACAAGCTCGGTTCTGCGTTCCTCCGTCAGTGGCGGAATCGACAGACGAATCTGATTGCCGTCATTGGCCGGCGTCAGACCGATATCTGACTTCATGATCGCTTTCTCGATATCAGCCAAAGAGGATTTATCCCACGGCTGAATCATGAGTGTACGGCTGTCCGGAATGCTGATATTGGCAAGCTGATTAACCGGAGTCGGAGCCCCGTAGTAATCCACCTGGATTCGGTCGAGCAGCGCCGTGTTCGCTCGTCCGGCACGCAGGGTAGCCAGATCACGTTTTAAAGCTTGGATTGCTTTTTCCATACGTTCCTCAGCATTTTTCTTGACCGATTGAGGCATTAGTCTACACTCCCTTTAACAATCGTTCCTATTTTCTCACCCAGAACGACGCGTTTGATATTGCCTTGCTCCGTAATGGCGAATACGATCAGCGGAATGTTGTTGTCCATACATAACGATGAAGCTGTTGAGTCCATAACACCCAGGTTCTTGTTCAACACATCGAGGTAAGTAAGCTGCTCGTATTTCTCGGCAGTTTCATCCTTAAATGGATCCGCGGAGTACACTCCATCCACCTTGTTCTTCGCCATGAGAATAACTTCTGCTTCGATTTCCGCTGCGCGAAGTGCTGCGGTCGTATCGGTGGAGAAGTACGGGTTGCCCGTTCCTGCGGCAAAAATGACGACACGGCCCTTTTCCAGATGACGAATGGCTCTACGGCGAATATACGGCTCGGCGATTTGCTGCATGGAAATGGAGGTCTGCACACGCGTAGGAACTCCGATCTGCTCCAAGGCATCCTGCAAAGCAAGGGAGTTCATCACTGTGGCAAGCATTCCCATGTAATCGGCGGTTGCCCGATCGATTCCGTTGGCACTGCCGGCGATGCCGCGCCAGATGTTTCCGCCGCCGCACACAATCGCAACCTCGACACCAAGCTCGACAACATCCCGAACTTGCTGCGCAATCGATCCGATTGTGTCAGCATCAATTCCGTAACCATTCTGTCCTGCCAGGGATTCCCCGCTGACCTTCAATATCACACGTTTAAATACAGGCTGTTCCAAATGATAACCCTCCACTTTAAGAGGCGCCGGTTTATTACAGCGCCCGTTTGAAAAACGACATGCAGACGCATTCGTGCTGCTAAAGGCATGTTTACTTATGTTCATTTTTAAAAAAGAAGGAACACCGGTGTGTTCCACTCTTTTTCAATAACGTATTAGCCAATCAGGCTTATTTATTCACTTGAGCCATAACTTCTTCTACGAAGTTGTCTTGTTTTTTCTCCAGGCCTTCACCCAGTTCATAGCGAACAAAGCGACGGATAGAGATGTTTTCTCCGATCGTGCTGATTTTTTCGTTCAGCAGTGTGTTGATCGTTTTGTCCGGATCTTTAACGAATGCTTGCTCAAGCAGGCAATGCTCTTCGTAGTACTTGTTGATGCGGCCTTCGACCATTTTTTCTACGATTTTTTCCGGTTTGCCTTCGTTTAGAGCTTGATTGCGCAAAATTTCCTTTTCTTTCTCAAGCTCTTCAGTAGGAACTTCTTCACGACGAACAAATTTAGGGTTCGCTGCAGCGATATGCATCGCGATATCACGTGCAAACTCTTTGAATTGATCCGTCTTGCCTACGAAGTCTGTTTCACAGTTGATTTCAACGAGAACGCCGATGCGTCCGCCGCCGTGAATATAGGATTCTACAACGCCCTCAGTTGCCACACGTCCCGCTTTGTTTGCAGCTGCAGCCAATCCTTTTTCACGAAGAAGCGCGATCGCTTTATCGATATCACCGTTTGTTTCGTCGAGCGCTTTTTTGCAATCCAGCATGCCCGCGCCTGTTCTTTCGCGGAGTTCTTTTACCGCACTAGCCGTTACTGCCATTAGAATTCCCTCCAAATAGTTAGATTAGAAAAGGTCTTGCTTTGCAGCCTTAAAAAAAGGGCGGCGAGAGGTTATCCACCTACCAACCACCCTTTTCATTTAATTCAAAGTTTATACATTTCACTTTGAGGATTAAGCTGTAGTTTCTTCACCTTGGTGAGCTTCCACAACGGCATCCGCCATTTTACCAGTCAACAATTTAACTGCGCGAATCGCATCATCGTTACCTGGAATTACATAGTCGATTTCGTCCGGATCACAGTTCGTGTCCACGATACCAACGATTGGGATACCCAGTTTGCGAGCTTCCGCTACAGCGATGCGCTCTTTACGAGGATCGATAACAAACAGGGCGCTTGGAAGACCCTTCATGTTCTTGATACCGCCCAGGAATTTCTCAAGACGATCTTTCTCCTTGCGAAGAAGGATAACTTCTTTCTTAGGCAGCACTTGGAACGTACCGTCTTCTTCCCATCTTTCCAGTTCTTTCAGACGGTTGATCCGCTTCTGGATCGTTTCGAAGTTGGTCAGCGTTCCGCCGAGCCAGCGCTGGTTGATGTAGAACATACCGCAACGCTCTGCTTCTTCCTTAACGGAATCTTGAGCTTGTTTTTTAGTACCGACAAACAGAATTGTTCCGTTCTCGGCAGCGATGCTCTTAACGAAGTTAAAAGCCTCTTCTACTTTTTTGACCGTTTTTTGCAGGTCAATGATGTAAATACCGTTTCTTTCAGTGAAGATATATTTATCCATTTTCGGGTTCCAGCGACGAGTCTGGTGACCGAAGTGAACGCCAGCTTCAAGAAGCTGTTTCATGGAAATAACTGCCATCTTCACACACCTCCTAAATTTGGTTTTTGTGTGTCCCTCCGCCAAGGTCATTTTTCGTCAAGACTCCCCATGAAGGAAGCACCCTTAACGAAATCACTCCAGCGTGTGTTTTAACACCGTCAATTACTATATCATACTCGGAGACAGCTTGCAATGTCTTTTGTAGCGAGGCCGCACATCGAAATAGGGACAATCAGCCGAATGCAACAGGAAAAACCATCCACGCCGGCTTACAGCCTAGTTGGACGGTTTTGTCAGTTCACTAATGATGGTGTCGAAATCTTCTCCTGCCTTGAAGGAGTAGGTTCCTGTCTGCACCCTCCTGTTGATGTTGCGCGAGGAAGCTCTTGCAATAAACGCTTGCTTATCCTCAATAATTCCCGCCTGGAGCAAATCCTCTGCCACATCCGCAAGCATGCTGCCTCGAACCACAACCAGTTTGATCGGCTCTTCCGCAGGCGGCTTCGGCTCAGATGGCGGCGATACCTCACCGCCAGCCTGGGTCGAGGCGCTCTGCGCTTCATCTGGCTGTTCCGGCTGCTGTGGTGCCTCCGGCTCTTCCGGAGCAGGCGGATTGACAGGAGCAGCTTCGGCCTCTCCCTCCGACGTGCCGGATGCAGCGTCCGCTTCTTCCCCGGCTCCTTCTTCGTCCTCGGAGCGCTCCACGACCTGCAAATTCATCGCTTCGGCAGCAGCGATCAGCTGTTCTCTCGTCAAATTGGCAGCCGCATCTTCCTGCGTCTGCTTTCCTTCCCCGATGATCATCAGCTGCAGCAGTATGGCGCCAAGAACAAGTCCGATGCCCAGACCCATCATAAATGTACGGTTTCTGATCATGCGGACTCCTCCTGTTTCGCCAGCTGGATAATCACTTGAACCTCTCCGCGCTGAAGTCCCAAGGATTTTGCAATGCTGTCAATCGACTTGCCCTGATCATATAAATCAAACAATTCCGCATACCTTTGTTTAATGGAAGGAACGGGAGGCGGGCTTGTCTCTTCTGCCAACACTTCGGGACCTTCGACTGCCCCCCGCTCTTCTTCTAAAGCCCTGTAGTTTGCTGCCGCCGCAGAAACCGCTGCTTCTGCGGTCTGGAGGCGCGCCTCCGACTCGGATAAACGCCTCTCCATATCGATCATGCTCGCCCGAAGCTCCTTGATCTGTTCCTGTTGACTCAGCAGTTTGACCTTATGATCTTCCTTCATCTGGCCGACCAGTTCGACAAGCTGCTCATTCTCATTCTGAATCTCCAGCATATACGTCTCGAGCGTGCTCTCCACTTCCTTCACGATGCCCTGCTCCGCTCCGGAGCCATCCTGCCGCTTGGGAAGTAACCAGGCATACAGCAGCGCTGCGACACCAAGAAGCACAATATATATCCAAGGGTACAAAACAATTAACTCCTTTATGCCGATAAATTAGTTTATAGCGTGACGTCAAAATTTCTCCCTTTATAAGGATGCTCCGCCGGCTTCTCCTGCTGCTCGCTGGAATCAGAAGCGTGCCGCTCCTGCTGCTCGCTGGACTGCCGGTTTCCGTCATCTCTTATCGCCGCTTCAGCGGATTCTGACACTTCTGTACTGCGCTGAGACTGGATGCGACTGTTTTTGATCTGCTCTCCGGCAAGCAGGCTCTGGTCGTTGTAGGGACGCTGCTGCAATTCATTGTGCATTTTACCCGCTTCATGGGTACGCGGTACTGCTATTTGCATTTCAACTGATTTCAAGCTCACAGGGAATCACCTCGTATCCTTGGAATAAGTTGCATCAGCATATGCCTGAACACATGGCACGATTGCTTAACAGCATTATATCAAAGGTACCATTGTAATATCACCTTCATTATAATAAAACGAAACACGTTGCGTCGGATCCTTAATAAATCGGGTATAACGTCCGATAACAATTTTAGAGCCGCTGTAGATCGTCTTGATCACATTCACTCTGGCCTTGCTCGTATCCTCAAGCATCTTTTCAATCTCAAGCATCCGATCCTTGATGCTCTCCTGCTCGGTGAGCGCGCTTTTGCGAGTCGCATTCAGCTTGATGCGCATCGCAAGCTTGTCCGGCGGAAGCTGCCCGGTCGAGGCCATCTGATTCAATAAATAAAGCGCTTTATCCGTTTTGTCCATGTTTTCCGTGATCTGCTTAAGCTGGCTTCTCAGCTCGGTAAGCTCATTTCGAAGATCAGGCAGTACACCAACCTCGATGACGGTAGCCGTAGACATGCTGTTCCCGATCGTGCGCGCAATGACTTTCTCGCCGGCCTGCAGGACACCGCCCACAACCAGCCCTTTCGTCCCGACACATTCGATGTTCTCGGCTGCGCGAATATTCGAGTGCATAATGCTCTGGGATACCAATACATTAGCGCCCGCGATCACGTTCCCATCCTGAATGAAAGAGCTCTTCACATCCCGCCCCGCTTTAACGAAGCCTTTATTGTAGCCGATGATTCCGCCCGAAATGTCGATGGAACCGTCCGCTTCAAGCTCAGCGCCCTCCACAAAACCCGTGACGCGTATATCGCCTGCTGCCTTGATCCGAAAACCGGTTAATACGTTCCCGCGAATGACGACCGTACCAACAAAGTCAATATTTCCGATGCTGTAATCTACGTCACCGTTAATTTCATACACAGGAAACACATTGATTTTGCCGTTGCTCGTTTTGGTCACCAACCCGTCCAGCCCTGCGTACATCGCGCTGTTCTCCCCGTTGACAACCACGTTCTTGCCCACTCGGAAATGCGCCTCTTTGCCAGGCTTGCACGGAATCTCCTCGCCGGTGACGGCCGTGCCGGGTGTTCCGCTGGTCGGCGGAATTCGGGTTGCCAGAAGCTGTCCTTTCTTGACGTTGTTCAAGCGGATCACATCTTTATAGTCCACCTTGCCGTCTTCGCTTTCGCGCGGTTTGAGATGTTCTCCCTCTCCCAGATCCACCCTGTAATCGATCCTGCCATGCTCGCCGTTCTCCGGCTCCTTCCCAATGGCTACAGCTACTTTGGTGTACTGAAATTGCTCCCCATCGGTGGCGATCAAGCGCAGCGCCTCAGGCTGAAGCCCATACCGAATCTGATGACTGGCCAAAAATTGCTCCAATGCCTGTACAGAGCAGGTGAAGCTCTCTTCCCAATTTTTGAACTGCACATAAGCAGTCAGCTTGTCATCAGAGACCGTAACGCTTAAATAATGATCCAAATCATGCCCTGCAGACATCCAGGAACCCCCTTCATCAATGACGCGTTCAATCGGCTTGCATGAGCAAATCCCGATCCTTCTCAAGCGCGCCACGAAGTCTTAAAATCGCCTTGGAATGCAGCTGTGAAATTCGTGATGGAGATAAAGACATCACTTCAGCAATTTCACTGAGTGATAGATCTTCATAATATAACAAAGAAACGACAGTCCGCTCTTTCGGCGTCAGCTTGCCGATTCCTTTGATGAGCGCTTCACGCAAATAAAACTCATGTACTTTATGGTCCGGATTCTTGGCCTTCTCATCGACCAGAAGCGACATGCGCGTCTCCGACTCTTCCTCTCTGATCGGATCTTCAAGGGAAGTCAGCGTCATGACAGCCACCTCCTGCAGCATATGGCGGAACTCCTTCTCCGACACTTCCAAGTACTCGCTCATCTCCGAATCGCTGACACTGCGCAAATACTTCTGCTCCAGCTGCTGGTATGCCGTCTCTATTTTTTTTGCTTTTTCGCGTACAGAACGCGGGACCCAGTCCCCTTGGCGAAGCGAATCCAGAATCGCGCCCCGCACTCGCCAGGAGGCATAGGTTTCAAATTGCAATCCCCGTTTATAATCGAACTTTTCGATGGCATCAATCAAACCCATAACGCCATTGCTGGCCAAATCCCCCTTGGAGACATTTTTCGGAAGGCTGACGGCCAAACGGCTGGAAACATAGTCGACAATGTGCAGATGATATTCGATTAGTTTCTTTTTCGCTTCCTGATCCCCATTTTCCTTCCATGCAGCCCATAAATCTGCATGACTCAGATTCGAAGCTTTACGTTCGTCCAATTGCCTTCACCCTCCTTATTTTTCCGTCAGGGAACGAACAGCCTTTGCCAACTCCTCCGGATCTTTGGTGGAAACCAACTTCGGAGGGTCCAGCGGCTTAAATCCTTCTTGCCCCTTTCCGGATTCGGGTTTGAGAAGATCCATCAGCTCTTTGTCCTCCTCCGGTGTAGAAACATCGTACAAGTTCCCCCGGGCCTCATTCGTATCCGTCCCAGGCGCCGCGCTGCGCTGGTGTGCACCGCCAGGGTCGGGGTTCATAATAAATGAGAATACCCATCTTAGAACAAATGCCGCCAGAAACCATATTACAAATGCAAGCAACGCGCGATTCAAACTAGTGATCCACAGATTGTTCCGAGCAGAAAACATAAATGTCAACATAAAGCCGGCAATGCCTAGCCATAGGTTCAATCGAAGTTTTTGCATCATGTCACAGTTCCTTTATTCCCATTTGTACACTCCGTATCATAAACTTCCCTGTTGTACAATCCAGTTCAACCGTTCTTCCGTAATTCCCCCCCGTATCCTCCGCTACGATTGGAATACCCAGCATGGCGAGTCCTTCACGGCATGATTCTACATTCCGAGGACCGATCCGCATGCTGTCTCCCGCGCCGGCAAACGCAAACATCTGCGCGCCTCCGGCCATCTTGGCGATCATTCGCTGGGGTGATGCCCCCAGGTCTCTCATCTTGTTCAGCAGTATCGGAAGCGCCGTGTCTGCATACTTGGCCAGGTTCAACTGCCCCTCTTTGGCGATGGCCGAGCTGGGCAGCATTACATGTGCCAATCCTCCGATTTTGGTCACCGGGTCATACAAAGTCAGCCCGACGCATGAGCCGAGTCCCATTGTTCTTAGAACACCATCCGGACCTGCGACGTTCAGATCCGCCATCCCCACATGTACAATGGTTTTCTGATCACTCATTCTCCAAAGGCACTCCCAGAGCTTCAAAGATTTTCGTAAATGAATCTGGATCAGGGATCAGAAAGAATTGCCCTTCTACCTCGTTATGTCCTTCAAGAAACGTCGTATTGATTAAGAGGGCATCGTCTCCCATTTCACCAAACTGAATCAATCCGTAGCTCAGAATCGCCCCTGCCATATCCATGGCCAGTCCGGGCACCGTCGGGGTCATCACAAGATTGGTGAAGTCTGCAAGGGACGACAGGTATGACCCAGCCAAAATATTGCCGATTTCACACAGTGCAGACTGCTCCATCTCGGAGAACATCCCGCCTTCTTCAACTTCAATGCCTGCAAGACGCTGCAGCAGGTTTTTCCCCGCCTCTGGGCTCATAATAAAAAACAGATTGCCCGGTGCCTCTCCCTCCACTCTCAAAAAAACTGCCAGCACCAGTTGTTCGGCCCCGCCGACACATTCGGCAATTCTCTCGAACGGGAGAAGCTGAACCATCGGCACAGCCATGTCGATCGGCTTGTTAAGGAGATGAGACAGAGCCGTCGCTGCGTGACCTGCGCCGATGTTTCCTACTTCCTTCAGGACGTCCATCTTGACGTCCTTTCCATGTTTAAAGAGCTCCACCGCTATTCTTCCAAGCCTTCAAGCTGAATGATTTCGCTCTTGTTCAGAACCTCGGAGAGGTTCAACATGACCAGAAGGCGCTCCTCTCCTACCTTCGCCACACCTTGAAGGTATTTCGCTTTAATGCCGCCGACCACCTCTGGCGGGGAATCGATCTGGTCGGAGTTAATATCGATAACGTCGCTGGCCGAATCAACGATAAAGCCGACCTGCATCTCATTTACAGCAACAATGATAATTCGGGTCTGATCGGTTTCTTCAATCTCAGGCAGTCCAAAACGACCGCGCAGGTCGATAACCGGAATGACAACACCCCGAAGATTGATTACACCTTTTACAAATGAATAGGTTTTCGGAACCCGTGTAATAGGCATCATCCGCTCGATCGTCTGAACCTTGTCCACCTCGATGCCATATTCCTCGCTGCCAAGTCTAAAGACAATTACCTTGATTTCTTCTCCCATGATTGAAAACCTCCCCTAAAAATGTTTGCCTGTTGGTCCGCCGCTAGCTGCCGGCAGCCGTATGTTTCGGGACTTTACAACGTCCTCATTTTATAAACGCGTTCGCGTCTATAATCAGAGCCACTTGTCCGTCGCCAAGGATGGTCGCGCCGGATACGCCTTGAATGGCCGGCAAGTATTTGCCGAGGTTCTTGATCACGATCTCGCTCTGGCCGATGAAATCGTCCACGGTCAGGGCGGCAAGGCGATCTCCCTTGCGAATGATCAGAATTTCCGTTTCTTCTTCTTGCTCCTCGTCGAAATCAGGAACTTCGAACACCTGGCTTAGTGAAATAATCGGTATGAGCGACTCGCGGAAGTGAATCATCCGGCTTCCGTGTACATTCTTGATCTGATTGCGCTTGATCGCGGAGGTTTCCACGATGGAAGACAGCGGGATTGCATATTTCTCCGAGCCCATCTTGATCAGCATGGCACCGATGATCGACAGCGTAAGCGGCAGCTGAACCGAGAAGTTCGTGCCTTTACCCGGCGTGGAGTAGATGGTGACATTGCCTCCGAGAGAGACGATCTTCGATTTAACAACATCCAGTCCTACGCCGCGGCCGGATACGTCCGATATTTTCTCTGCAGTACTGAAGCCAGGCGCGAACAGAAGCTGATGCACCTCTTCATCCGACATCGCATCGGCTTCGGCCTGAGTGACAATGCCTTTCTTAAGTGCATTGCCCAGTACCTTTTCCCGGATGATGCCTCTTCCGTCATCTTCGATTTCAATGAACACGTTATTGCCGCTGTGGAAGGCACGAAGCTGAACGGTTCCCGTTTCCGGCTTGCCAGCAGCGATCCGATCTGCCACCGGCTCAACCCCATGATCGGCAGAGTTCCGGAGCAGATGGACGAGCGGATCTCCAATCTCATCGATCACCGTGCGGTCAAGCTCCGTATCAGCGCCCGTGATGACAAGATCGATCTTCTTGTCGAGCGTCTTGGCCAAATCACGCACCATTCTCGGGAAGCGGTTGAACACGGTGTCCACCGGCACCATCCGCAGCTTCAGTACGATGTTCTGCAGATCACTGCTGACCCGGCTCATATGTTCGACCGTATCGGTCAAGGCTTGATTGTTGGTCTCGCTGGCAAGCTGTTCGAGCCGGACGCGGTCGATCAGCAGCTCGCTGAACAGATTCATCAGCACATCCAGCCGTTCGATATCCACCCGGATCGTCCGGGACGGATTAGCAGCGGCGCCTCCGCTTCGGGCCGGCGCTTTGGCTGCAGATGCTGCCGTATCGCCGCTCTTGCCGGATGACGGGGCTGCGGCCGGTGCGCTTGGCGTACTGCTTGGGGCCGGTGCAGCAGTCGGCGCAGCTGTGGCAGCCGTTTCCGCAACAGAAGCGCTTGCCTGTGCCATCTGCTGCAACGATTCATGATCCAGCGCGGTTACCGTCACGCTCTCGATTTCGGACACACCCTGGATTTGTCCTTCGATATCCTGCGCGTCTTTTTGTGTTATGTAATATAAGGAGAAAATACGTTCAAAATCGCCTTGCTCGATCTCCTGAACCGCCGGATGGGACTTCACAACCTCGCCGGACCGCTCCAACAGCTCGAACACCATGTAGGCGCGAACGGCTTTCAGCTGACAGTCCTCTCGAAGCGTTACCTGTATGTAGAGGACCTTGTGTCCCTCCGAGATCGACTGATCCAGAACCGAGTATTGAAACTCATCCAGTTCAATGCCGGCATGAACGGCCGATCCGCCCGAAGCCCCTGCGGCAACTTCAGCTTGTGCAGAAGCCGCTGCCGGCCCTTCCCCGCGCACGATTGCCTGCAGGGAAGCGACGATGGAACTGACATCCGCCTTGCCTTCTCCTCCCTGCATAATATCCTGCACCATGGATTCAAGTGCGTCCAAGCTTTTGAAGAGTGTGTCGAAGATAAAATCCTGCATTTTCAGTTTCTCGTTGCGAACCAAATCCAGCACGTTTTCCATCTGGTGGGTCAGCGAGGCCAGGTCTTCAAAGCCCATCGTTGCTGCCATCCCTTTTAACGTGTGCGCCGACCGGAAAATAATTTGCACAATGCCCAGGTCGTCCGGATTGCTTTCCAATTGAAGCATGTTTTCATTTAATGATTGCAGATGATCATTTGACTCATCAATAAACATCGTCAAGTATTGATTCATGTCCATTGAGAGACACCTCCTCCGTAAGTTCACTTTCCGTTATTTACTGCTTGAACCAGCCTTGGTGCAATTTCATGCAGCGGAAGAATGTGAGTCACACATCCCAGCTCAACGGCCGAGCGCGGCATTCCGTATACGACACAGGTCTCCTCGCTCTCCGCAAAGGTTGAAGTAACCCCAGCGTCATACAGTTTTTTCATCATCTTCGCCCCGTCGCTCCCCATGCCGGTCATCAGGACCAGATGTCGCTTCAGGGAAGTTAACGGCATCAGCGATTCGAACATGACATCGACCGACGGACGGTGTCCGCTTCGCGGCGCATCATCCGTTGTCTTGATTCCCAGCTGACCGCTTGGCAGCTGTTCCACCAGGATGTGGCTTCCGCCCGGGGCGATATAGGCATGTCCTGCCTGAAGCGGCATGCCATGCTCTGCCTCCACCACCTGCACGCTGCTGAATGAATTCAGGCGCTGGGCAAGCGATCTGGTGAATTTGGGCGGCATATGTTGAACGATGACAATCGGTGCAGGAAAGTCACCGGGAATTTTCTCCAGGAACGTCTTCAAGGCCCGAGGACCTCCTGTCGAGCAGCCGATGGCAACCAGGCTGGAGAAATCCGAAGCCGCTGCCGCAGCAGAAGCCGGCTTCTGCATGTCCGGGCGTCCGGCATCCGGAATGCCGCGCTGCTCTTGAACTGCAGGCTTGCTGCTCTCAAGCGTCCTTCTGACTTCAATCGGCTGGGATGCCGGAAGTTTTTGCACCCGCTTTTTGAACTCTTTCGGCTCCGGCAGCTTTTTCTCAGCCCTTTCAGGCTTCCCAGACCTTTCAGGCTTTGCCGCGCTGCTCGCTTTCGGCTTCGCCTGCTTCATACCGGATTGGCCTCCTGATGACAGATCAGAAGGCTTGGTCAATGGGAATGTCGTCTTAGCAGCAGGCGGTGCATGTTTAACTTCCTTCGCGTCCGCACGGCCAGCCTCGGCCCGCAAACGCTCCTCTTCCTCCCATTGCGCTCTCCTTGCCTTCGCCTGCATGGCAACATGCAGCTGTTTCATCAGTTCCTGGCGAACCTGTTCAATATCCATCGCATTGGTGATCGAAGGCTTGCGTATAAAATCAAAAGCTCCGGATTCCAGAGCAAGAATCGTTTCCTTCATCCCCTGCTCGTTAATGCCGGATAACATAATGACCGGGCGCGGCCCTTCCTGCATCATGATCTTCAGCGCGTCCAGACCGTTCATCACCGGCATCTCGACGTCCAGCGTAATCACGTCGGGGTCCAATTCTTTCATTTGTTCAATAGCGTCTCGACCGTTAGTCGCTGTTCCGACCACCGTAAAGAGCTCATCCCGCTCGATAAGATCGGAAATAATCTTCCGCATAAATGCTGAATCATCTACAACAAGCACGCGAAAAGGGGGCATAAAGTCCTCCAGCTCCTGTCCTTCCAAATAAGAATCATTTTGAGCGCCTTAACCAACGGTGCATGAAACCTTTGATTCCCTTCGGAATCGCTGCCTCCTGTGGAGCGGGTGCGGCAATGTAGCGAAGAGCGATTCGCTGAATGTCGCGGGAAGCCTCACAACGAGGATGAGCGACGATAAATGGAACCTGTCGTTTGACCGATTGGACAACATGGGGATCATCCGTAACCTTGCCCAGCAGCTTAATATCCAGCTCCAGAAAGCGCTGTGCGGTTAGAATGATTTTATCAGAGGCTTCCTTCGCCTCGCCGTCATCTCCCGCACGATTAATGATCAGGCTGAACGGTACCGATGGTTCCGTCACATGCACAACCTTGATCAAGGCATAGGCATCGGTGATCGAGGTCGGCTCGGGCGTCGTCACTACGATGCATTGATCCGCAGAGGTGATAAATTTCATCGTCTCCTTGGACAGCCCTGCCCCGGTGTCAAAAATAATGTAGTCCATCCCGTCAGACACCGTCTCGATCTGAGTCATGAAATAGTGCAGCTCTTCCTCCGACAGCGAAAACATATTCGACATCCCCGATCCGCCGGCAATGAACGGCAGCTGCTGCGGTCCATATTGAATAATTTCCTCCATCCGCTTCTCCCTTTGGAGCAGATGATGAAGGTTGTAGGGAGAGGACACTCCCATCAGAACATCGATATTCGCCATGCCGATATCAGCGTCAAACACAAGAACTTTTTTTCCCAGAGCTTGAAGCGCAAGTGCAAAATTCAATGTGAAATTCGATTTGCCAACCCCGCCCTTGCCGCTGGTGACGGTAATGATCTTGGCGGTTCTTGCCGATGGATCCTGCAGCTCTTCTGTCCGCTGGGCGGAAACCAGCTGTCTCAGCGACTGAGCCTGATCCGTCATGACGCCATCTCTCCCAGCAGCAGCCTGCACAACAGTTCGCCATCCGGGATGATCAGATCGTCAGGCACGTTTTGACCATTGGTCATATAGGATAGGCTGAGATCGTACGAATCCAGCACGTTAAACAAAGATCCGTAGCTTCCGGTTTCATCCATTTTCGTGAAAATGACTTTGTCCAGCGCATACTTGGCGAAATGATCCGTGATCTCGATCATGTCCGAGCTTTTGGAGGTGAGACTGAGCACCAGATAGGTTTCGCTTTGAGCGGAGTGGGACAACAGGCTCTGGAGCTCGGACACCAGCAGCTCGTTGCGATAATTCCGGCCAGCGGTGTCCATCAGTATCAGATCGCAATCCTCCAGCCGCTGCATCGCCCGCTGCATTTCCCCCGGTGACTGCACAACCTCCATCGGCACATTCAGGATCGACGCGTAAGTACGCAGCTGTTCCACTGCGGATATCCGATACGTATCCGAGGTGATGAATCCTACCTTGCGATGAAACTTGAACAGCTGCTCGGCCGCAATTTTGGCAATCGTTGTCGTTTTCCCGACACCGGTAGGTCCCGCAATGTACACGATGCGCGTATCCTTCCGCACACCTCCCCCGAACCGGTCAGCGAGGAACGATGCCGCCTGCTGGCGTATAATGTCTTGCAGCTGCTGGTCGTCCAGATTTTTGCCGCTGGCATTCCAGGCATCGATCGCTGCATCCATCCATCTTTCCGCCAGCTTGGCGGATACCTCCTGCTTCAGCAGCTGATCGCGGATTCGCTGCATTGGCTCAGGCAGCTGTTGTGCCTCCAGGTTCTGCCGCGACAACTTGGCCATCCATTCTTTCATCTCGCGCAGTTCCGCCAGCAAATTTTGTTCAGTGATGCTCAACTCGGAAGCTGCGCTCGGGCGCTTGTCATCCCTTGCTTCGGGAACCTTTCTCTCCTTGCCAATCCGGGAAGGCCCCGCTTCTTCAGCTACCCGCTGCCTCTCCTCCACAGAGGACGGATCCGGCTCCAGCTGGGCTGCGGCCGCTTGGTGGAGAGCCGACGCGAACCGTTCATACTCTTCATCACGCTTCGGAAGGCTCTCTTCCGGCGGCGCGGTGGCGATGGCTGCGCCTCCCTGCTGCTGTCCGGCATTTAAGCTGGCTGCCTTCTTATAAGCCTGGGGAACAGCCCCTCCAGCGACTGCGGACGCCGCCGGCCTCGGCTTGGAGGAGGAAACGGTTTTCTTCTTCTCCTCTTGTTCAGCCGCCGCAATGACCTCAATCTTTCGCCGGCTAAACATGCCGAGAAAACCGCCGACTTTGATATCCTTGGTGCTGAGAATTACCGCATCCGCCCCCAGATCGGTGCGGATATGCTGCATCGCTTCAGGCATCGTGTCCACGATATACCTTTTCACTCTCATAAGTTCACCACCCCGACGCTTTGAATTTCGACATTAGGCTCCAGTTCACTGTAGGACAAGACCGGGATATCCTGCATACCGCGCTCAATCACCTGCCGCAAATACATTCGGATCGCAGGAGATGCCAGGAGAATCGGCTGCTGTCCCATCTGTACAATTTTGTTCACCTGCTCACCGAGCTTCTGGAAGATCGTCTGTGTCGATGACGGGTCCATGGCCAGATACGTTCCTTGATCGCTCTGCTGTACGCTCTCGGCAATCTTCTTCTCAAGCGCAGGCCCAACGGTAATGACCCGCATAACCTCGCCGTCCTGAGCATATTGCTGGGTGATCTGCCTTGACAAGGCCTGACGCACGTACTCGGTCAGCACCTCCGGGTCTTTCGAATAGTGCCCGTAATCGGCCAGTGTCTCCAGAATCGTCACCATATCCCGGATCGATATTTTCTCGCGAAGCAGCTTAGCCAGCACCTTCTGAACATCGCCAATCGTCAGCACCGACGGGATCAGTTCGTCCACAAGCACCGGGTAGCTCTCCCTGATATTGTCGATAAGCGTCTTCGTTTCCTGCCGCCCGAGCAGCTCATGCGCATGCCGCTTGATCAGCTCGGTGAGATGGGTGGCAACGACAGACGGCGGATCTACAACCGTATAACCGGCCAAATCAGCCCGTTCCTTCATCGCTTCGTCAATCCATAGCGCCGGAAGGCCAAAGGCCGGCTCAGTCGTGTCGATGCCGGTCACGGAGTCATCATCATAACCGGGGCTCATCGCCAGATAATGATTCAGCAGCAGCTCGCCGCCGCCGACCGCATTGCCTTTGATTTTGATGACATATTCATTCGGCTTCAATTGGATGTTGTCGCGAATGCGTATGACCGGAACGACCAGGCCGAGTTCAAGTGCGCACTGCCTGCGGATCATGATGATCCGATCAAGCAAATCTCCACCCTGCTGGGCATCTGCCAGAGGAATGAGCCCGTAACCGAATTCGAACTCGATCGGGTCAACCTGCAGCAAATTGATGACACTTTCCGGACTGCGAACCTCCTCGATCTGCTGCTCTTCCTCCAACTGCTCCACCTCGACCTGCTTGCGTTCCAGTGAGTTCTGCATCGTTCGTGCTGCAATGAATAGAACGATGGCAATCGGCACTGTCGTCAACGGGCCAATCGGCGTGAACAGTCCCAGCAGCAGCACCGTGCCCCCCACGATGTAGAGCAGCTTAGGGTAAGATAAGAGCTGGCTGCTGAGATCCTCCGCCAGATTCCCGTCCGATGCCGCTCTTGTCACAATCAGCCCCGCAGCAGTCGAGATCAGAAGGGCCGGAATCTGGCTGACCAGACCGTCCCCGATCGTCAGGATGGAATAGGTGCTCATCGCTTCAGCAAAGCTCATGCCGTGGATGGACATCCCGATAATAAAACCGCCGATCAGGTTGATCAGGAGGATGACAATCGAGGCGATCGCATCCCCTTTAACGAATTTGCTCGCACCGTCCATCGCCCCGTAGAAGTCGGCCTCGCGCTCGATTTTGCGCCGGCGCTCCCTCGCCTGCTGCTCGTTGATCAAACCTGCATTCAGGTCAGCGTCGATACTCATCTGTTTCCCTGGCATCGCATCGAGCGTAAATCTCGCTGCAACTTCAGCCACGCGCTCGGAGCCCTTCGTGATAACGATAAACTGCACGACAACCAGAATGAGGAAGACCACGAAACCGACGGCTATTTCTCCGTTGGCTATCCAGCTGCCGAAGGTAGCTACAACCTCGCCCGCTTTAGCCTCAGATAAAATCAGCTTGGTGGTCGAGATGTTAAGCGCCAGCCGGAACAGGGTTGTAATGAGCAGGAGCGATGGAAATATCGAGAAGTCCAGCGCTTCTTTTGTATTCATGGCTACCAGCAAAATGATCAGCGCCAGTGAGATGTTGATGATGAGCAGCACGTCCAGCAGCCATATCGGGATCGGGAGAATCATCATCATCACGATGCCAATGATACCCGCAAGGACAGATATATCTTTAATTTTCACTGCACTCGGCCTCCGGTCCCCTAGTTATTTCGCTTTACCTTTAAGTTTATATACATAGGCCAGCACTTCCGCTACGGCCTGGAACAGATCTCCGGGAATGGCTTCCCCAATTTCCGACCGCCCGTACAACGCTCGTGCCAGCGGCTTGTTTTCGATCGTCATGATGCCATGTTCCTTGGCAATTTCTTTAATTCGCAGAGCCATGTAGTCCTGGCCCTTGGCAATAATTTCTGGAGCTTCCATCGTGGCCCCATCGTATTTCAGAGCGACGGCAAAATGCGTCGGGTTCGTAATGACCACATCCGCATTCGGAACCTCTTGCATCATCCGCTGCAGAGCCATCCTCCGCTGGCGCTCCCTGATTTTGCTTTTAATTAACGGATCGCCTTCCATCTTCTTGTATTCATCTTTAATGTCTTGCTTGGACATTCGTATGTTTTTTTCGTAGTCATATCTCTGATACATATAATCCAGGAAAGCGAGCACGATCAGACCGACCGCAATTTTCAATCCCAGGTTTGTAGTTACACTAGCGGTAAAATGAAAAATTGTATCGGGGCTCATATTCGACAGCGCGGAGAGCTCCCCGCGAGCCGCCCATATCGTGCTGTACACCATGAAACCGATAATCGCGAGTTTGGTGATAGACTTCAGAAACTCCACCAGAGAACGCATGGAAAATATATTTTTAAAACCTTTGATCGGGTCCAGCTTGCTGAACTTCATTTTCAGCGGTTCGCCCGTCACGAGAACCCCGACCTGCAAATAGTTGACGAGCAGCGCAATAACAAAAACAGCTACAAAAATAGGAGCAAGAAGCAGCAAAATCTGAATCCCGTACTCCCCGAACATCGACATCACATTTTCAGGCGTTACGTTCATGGACAGCCGATTGATAAAAATGTCTGTAAAGAGCCGGACGGTCCGATCCTTCATGTATCCGCCAAAAACGAGCAAACAGAACATTCCGGCAAGCAGGACCGATGATCCGGACAGCTCCATACTTTTGGCTACCTGTCCTTTTTTCCGGGTATCCTGACGTTTTTTCGGCGTTGCTTTTTCCGTTTTCTCCCCGGCGAACAGCTGTAAATCCACCTGATATCTGTACTGGCTGGCCATCCGTTACACCTCCAACGTTAAGCCGTTTATGTCCGATCACCTACAGTGTCAAGCAGATACCTCAGCGACTCGAACATTTTACCGAAGAGAAAATCAAACAGGGCGGTTAATCCAGGCATCAGCAGCATAAGCAGGATTAGTCCTACGATAATTTTCAACGCGATGCCGATCACAAACACGTTAAACTGCGGTGCCGTTTTGGCCAGAAAGCCAAGCCCGACGTCCGTCAGAAACAGCGCGGCCACCAGCGGTGCAGCCATCTGCAGCGCCAGGACGAAGGAGTATGCAAACGTGCGTATCAAAAATTCGGCCACACTGCCATCATGGATTTTGCTGAAAATCTCTCCTGTTACAGGGATCCAGTCATAGCTGTACATGATGGCGTCCAACAGATAGTGATGACCGTTCATGCTCAAGAAGACCAACAGCGCCAGCATGTACTTGAAATGGCCAATCAGCGGCGTAGACGCTCCTGTAAAAGGGTCGATCACATTCGCCATGCTGAAGCCGATCTGGATATCGATCAGCGCACCTGCGGTCTGAACTGCAGCCATCATCAGGTAAGTCGTAAATCCAAGCAGCAGCCCCACCAGCACTTCCTGCATAATGAGTATGACATATCCCATATCCTGCGGCACAACCGCGCCGATGCCAAAACTCAAATATACAATCAGCGAGATAATAGAGGACAAGCCGATCTTGTAGGAGGCCGGCACGCTAAGCGTAGAAAACACGGGCACAACTACAAAAAATGCAGTAATTCGACAAAAAATAAGCATAAATACAGGTACTACCTGCTGCAACCATTCCATGGACACTCAGCCTATCCGATATATTTGTGGAGATTGTCCAAAATGCCGTACGTAAAATCGACCATCGTAGTTAGGATCCAAGGACCGAACAGCAGCAGCGCCACAAGCACGACGATGATTTTCGGCACGAAGGCCAGCGTCTGTTCCTGAATCTGTGTTGTCGCTTGGAAAATACTGATCAACAGACCTGCTAACAGTGCCAGAACCAGCATCGGCGCACTTACTTGAAGAACGATATAAACAGCCTGACCTGCCAGACCGATAATAAATTCAGCACTCACGGCGAGTCCTCCTGTTCTGAAATACTTGCCGCTTGAATCTTTACGGGTTAAAACTCATCAGCATCGATTTGACGACAAGATACCATCCATCCACCAGTACAAAAAGCAAAATTTTAAACGGCAGTGATATCATGATCGGCGGCAGCATCATCATCCCCATCGCCATCAGAACGCTCGCTACGACGATGTCGATCACGAGGAACGGGATGAAGATCATGAAGCCCATCTGAAAGCCTGTCTTGAGCTCGCTGATTGCAAATGCCGGAATCAGCACATGCAGCGGCAGATCCTCGTACGTTTCCGGCTTCTCCGCCCCGGTATAGTTTATAAAGAGCAGCAGATCCTTCTCCCTCGTATGGGAGAACATGAATCTTTTGATCGGGTCCTGCGCCCTTTCCAATGCCTCGGTTTGCGTAATTTCCCCGCGCACATAGGGTTGAAGCGCCACTTCGTTCATCGAGGACAGCGTTGGCGCCATGACGAACAAGGTCAGAAACAGCGCCAGACCGATCAGCACCTGGTTAGGCGGCGTTTGCTGCGTTCCCAGTGAAGTCCGGACGAATCCAAGCACAATGACAATCCGGGTGAAGCTTGTCATCAATACAAGGATGGCCGGGGCAATGCTGAGTATCGTGATTAAGAGAATCAAGGATAACGCGCTTGTCCCCGGACTTTCCCCTTCATTGCCGATCTGAATGTCGATATTCGGAATCGGACTAGCCGAAGCCGCCTGAGTAAAGAGCAGGCCGATCAGCATAAAAACCGAGATAAGGTAAATGATCTTTTTATTCATGAATCCTTATGATCCTCCCGCAGCAATTCTTCGACCTTTTGCTTCCGGTTCGGGACGCTGCGCAGCTTGGACTCAAACACCTCATGAAACGAGGATGTCTGCTCCACATCATGATGCTCCTGCGGTTGCTCCTTGCGGAGCCTCGCCGCCAGTTTAGTAACAAATGGCGGCAGCACCCCTGCATGCAATCCGGAATCCTGCTCGAAGGCCGCCCGGATCCGCTCCACTTCATCGGGATCGGAGATCTTGTCCAGCAAGCTTACATCTTCTCCGACACCGACCAGATAGATGGTGCCGCTGATCTCAATCAGCTGGAGGGATTTGCCCGGGCCGAGTCCAACTGCACCGAGGGTACGAATGGAGCGGCCCTGCATCCAGCTCTGATTCTTCCGGTTCAGAAAGCGAATCAATATTACGATCAAAACGATGATGACGGCGAGCACAATAAAGACGTAAAACAACTGTAAATAATATTCGGCAGTGCTGCCTGTTCCTATTTCCTTCGAAGCTGCCATCATCTTAGCTACCCTTATACGCCAAGCGTTTTGTTGATAGCTTCAATGACGCGGTCCGATTGGAACGGTTTGACGATAAAGTCTTTAGCGCCCGCCTGGATTGCGTCGATAACCATCGCCTGCTGTCCCATCGCAGAACACATGATGACTTTTGCGTTCGGATCCGTCTTTTTAATTTCCTTCAATGCAGCGATACCGTCCATCTCAGGCATCGTTATATCCATCGTGATCAGATCGGGACGAAGCTCCTTGAATTTCTCGACAGCTTGCGCACCATCCTGAGCCTCACCTACTACTTCAAAGCCGTTTTTAACCAGAATGTCGCGAATCATCATTCGCATAAATGCAGCATCGTCCACAATCAGAATTCGGTTAGCCATTGATAATAATCCTCCCTAATATATAGTGCTATTGTAATTTTTGAATCCGGTCCCATTGGCTTACGATATCCGTGACCCGAACCCCAAAGTTTTCGTCAATGACCACGACTTCTCCCTTGGCGATCAACTTGTTGTTGACGAGTATGTCTACAGGCTCACCTGCAAGCTTGTCCAACTCAATGATAGAGCCTTGCGTCATTTCCAAGATATCCTTAATTTGCTTCTGGGTCCTTCCTAATTCTACGGTGACTTTAAGAGGAATGTCCATCAGTAAGTTAAGATTGTTTTCATCTACTTGCGCGTACGGTGGAGCTTGCAGATTAGAGAACTGCACCGGTTGCACATTTACATTCCGGTTAGGCATTCCGCCATATTGTTGGGGCTGATGGGGCATCCCATATGGCATGGAAGGCGGTACCTGTCCTCCTTGCATCGGCTGACTGTAATCTGGGCCTGGAGTCTGCATTGGCGCAGCTCCCGCTGGAGGCTGTTGGGTATTTGGTACTGCATGATGATCGACCGCAGGTTGGCTCTCCACAACCGGAGGCGCCTCTGTCGTCACAGCTGCTTCAACAGCAGACTCCTCTGCTCCGCCAATCAGCGTGCGAACCATGTCTTTTGCAAATTCCACCGGCAGCAGCTGCATGATGGTTGAGTCAATCAAATCACCGATAATCAATCGGAAAGAGATTTTGATCAGCGTTTCATCCGGAGGGAGATTGCTTACCCCCGTTCCGCTCTCTACATTCAAAATATCAATCCCGGGTGGCGAAATGTTGACAAAACGGTTGAAGATGGTGGACATGCTCGTTGCCGAGGAACCCATCATCTGGTTCATCGCTTCCTGCACAGCGCTGATATGTATTTCATTCAGCTCTTCATCCGCCGGATTGCCTTCTCCGCCCAGCATCAGATCCGCAATGACCTGGGCATCTCTCGATTTAATGACAAGGGAGTTGATGCCTTCAAAGCCGTCCACATAGGTTACGTGAACCGCAACGTGAGGCTTCGGGAACTCCGCTTCAAACTGGCTTCTGGTAATGATCGAAACTCTTGGCGTTGTAATATCAACCTTTTTGCCCAGCAGTGTCGATAGAGCCGTTGCCGCACTGCCAAAAGTGATATTCCCAATCTCGCCAAGCGCATCTTGCTCGAGAGGCGTTAGCACGTCGTCTACGGTTGCCGCCGAAGAAGGGGCCGGAGCCATTTCCGACTGCTTTAACAAGGCGTCGATTTCTTCCTGGGATAAATAATCTTTACTCGTCAAGTTCTTCAGCTCCTTCGATGACAATTTCATCGATTTGTACAGCAACCCGATCCTTCACCGTGCCGGGACTGCCAATAAACTTCAATCTGTCGCCGACCTTAATGGCTAGCCCATCGTGGACCGGCTTATTCAGGCTGATGACATCCCCGACCCCCAAGCCGAGGAATTCTGCAACCGTCAGCTGTGAAACACCCAGCTCTGCTACAACCGGCAGCTTCGCTTTGCTGACCCGCTGCTTCAGGGCGTCCACCTCTTCCGGAACCCGCGATTTTTTCTCGGAAACGAACCACTGGTGTGCCGAAAGCTTGGACATGATCGGTTCCAGAACAACGTGCGGGATACAGAGGTTAATCATCCCTGTCGTATCACCGATTTTTGTGCTGAGCGATATCAGTGCAATCGTTTCGTTGGGGGAGACGATTTGCATAAACTGCGGATTCGTCTCGAGTGCCTCCAGGCGCGGCGAAATATCAATCACCGTTTTCCAAGCTTCCTGGAGACTTTCAAATGCACGGCTGAAGATTTTTTCCATGATGATCGTTTCGATTTCGGTCATGGCGCCGATCGTGCTTGGCGCTGTCCCGGTCCCGCCCAGCATTCGGTCAAGCATCGCATAGGCGATGTTGGGATGGACCTCCATTACCATACGGCCTTTCAGCGGTTCTGCCTCAAAGATGTTAAGCACCGTCATTTTAGGTATGGAACGGATAAACTCATCATAAGGAAGCTGTTCAACCTGAACGACACTGATATGCACAAACGTGCGCAGCTGGGCTGAAAAATAAGTGGTCAGGTATCTTGCAAAGTTCTCGTGAATCCGGGTTAAGCTTCGAATATGATCCTTCGAGAAACGAACCGCTCTTTTAAAGTCATAGGAACGGATCTTCTTTTGCGTTTCTTCTTTCTTCAATTCCTCAGCGTCCATTTCTCCGGAAGAGAGCGCGGCCAGCAGGGCATCGATCTCATTCTGCGATAAAACATCAACCATCTACTCACCCCCTTACAGGTCACCCGACGAACAGGCCTATATTCCAGCTACGAGAACGTCAGCAATATCAATTTGGACGACTTTCCCTGTTGTAATGGATTCGTTCACCAGGTCCATCAGCTTGCTTGTAAACTGCTCACGGCCTTTGGAACCGTTGAGTGTATCCGGGTTCGTATCAGCCAGCGTTTTGATGATGATCGGTTTAATCTTAATGTCCTTGATTTTATCGAACTCTTCCTTCGCTTTTTTATCGCTAAGCTGGATGGAAAATGCGACGGAAATGATGTAATCAGGATCAGCCAGATTCGTTTTGATGCCGGTGATTTCCGATGTTACTTCAACAATCTCGTCAGCTGACATGTGCGGTTTGACTTTCACTGTCGCCGCCGTTTGGGCATCGTTCTTGCCGTTTGAGTTGGACAACACGAACACGGCAAGCACAATTAGCGTGATCGATAGCATAATTGTGATGATCCACGGAAACATCTTTTTCATGAAGGTTCCTCCATTTGCTGCACTTTAATAGTTGCTTGATGCACACCGACTTCGCGATGATACGCCTTGACCGCCTCGATGACTTCATCTGCGCTCTCGAGCACAATCATGCGCTTGCCGTTGATTAAAGTGATGTAAGTGTCAGGAGTCTCTTCAACCATTTCAATCAAGAGAGCATTAAGCCACATGGGTGAACCGTTAATCCTCGTTACCGATATCATGGACAGACCTCCTTTATTATGAGGGAGGGAATTCACCCCTCCCGTCATTCACCTTAACGCTTCAGATTGACCACTTCCTGCAGAACCTCATCGGAGGTCGTAATAATCCGGGAGTTGGACTGGAAGCCGCGCTGGGCCACAATCATTTCGGTAAATTCGCCTGTCAGGTCCACGTTGGACATTTCAAGCTGACCGGTGATGATGGCTCCGGTGCCGAGCTCTGGGTCATTGCCGGTTGAGATGTAATCCTCAAGTTCACCATCAGGCACAGCATTCAGCGTCACGCGATACAAATTGCCGCCGATTTTTTCCAAGCCTTCAGGATTGGGAACTACGGCAATGCCGATGGTCGCGCCTTCCTCAGTCGTTCCATCCTCCATTCTCTGAATGATGGTTCCATTCTGAGAAATGGTGAAAGCTGTGACTCCTTCTTCAAGAGCGATAGGCTCACCCTCTGCATCAAGCACCAAAAATCCATCGGAGGTTACAAGGTTGCGAGCCACATCAATATGGAAATCACCCGCACGGGTCAAGAACGGCACCTCTTGTTCTTCGCCCAGGGAAACCATGAAGAAGCCGTCCCCGTCAATACGCATATCCGTTGGATAGTTGGTCAGCATCGCACTTCCCGGCGTGTGCAGCGTATCAATCGAACCCAGCGACACGCCAAGTCCAACCTGCTTGGCATTAATCCCGCCGGTTGGGTCCTCCGTTCCTGGGGTAACCCCGGACAAGGTCTGGCTCATAATATCCTTGAACATGACCCTGCTGGCCTTGAATCCTACCGTGTTCACATTGGCAATATTGTTGCCGATCACGTCAAGCTTCGTCTGAAATCCTCTCATGCCGGATACACCGGAGTACATGGATCTTAGCATCGTTTATCCCCTTTCTTAATGGACCGCATCTGTCGATCAGCGGCCGCCTGGCTTCCTAGTCGGGCCAGCCAGTTTATGAAATGATAATTGCACTATCGATCTGGGTGAATACATTGTCAACCATTGCTTTGCCATTCATGGCGGTTACAACCGTGCGATTCGGCACGTTCACAATGAGCGCCATATCCTTCATCAGTATCAGGGATTCTTTACTTCCTTTTGCAGCCGCCTTCTCAATCGCGCTGTGAATTTGGACCAACTGATCCGCTTCCAGCTCGATGCCGCGCTGCTCAAGCCGCTTGGCGGCATGATTGCTGATCTTCAGCAAATTTTCATTCAGGAGCTTACGGAACTCACCGGACCCTGGTGTACTATGGGATGGTGAATGTGCCTGTGAGCGATCCCGATGAATCGCTGCCGGGTGAAGCGTGCCGGAATACAGCTGACCAATCGTCATTCGTTCACTCATGGTCCTGTTCCTCCGGCCGGTTCATCGCCGCTGCTCTCCCCGGCCCCATCTGCGCCTGTATCCGGCTCGCTAGCTCCGCTATCTGGTGCAGGTGGCGTCTGCGGCATCTCAGGCGTCTCTGGCACAGCCGCATTTTCAATCTTCACAATCTCGTTAAGCGGTACTTCGTTCACCCCGACTTTGGCATATGTGAGGCCGTCCCGGACGATAATGGACTCCACCAGACCGCTCTCCATCTGATATTGCGTACCGCCCTCCGGGAGAACCATCCAGCTGATCTGTTTGCCGATCAAGCTTGATGCCGCGCCAAGCGACTGGCTCAACTGGTTCAGCTGGGAGTTGATATTCATCAATTGCTCCAGTGAAGTAAATTGAGCCATCTGCGATATAAATTCCCGGTCCTGCATCGGCTGGAGCGGATCCTGATAACGAAGCTGAGCCACGAGAATTTTCAAAAACTCGTCCTTGCCGAGCTCGCCGCCAGGCACCGTCTTGTCCTTCGAATTCGAACGGGTATGGCCAGGCTCTACATTGCTAAAGCCAACATTACTGACATTTTCCGCCATGATTACTCACCTCCCCGCGATTAGGCTTCTGCTGTAAATGTGCCTCCATGCTCTTCCTCTTCAGCTTGAACGGATGCGAGCCAGTCGTTCCATTCCTCTGTCAGATCCGCAGCAATAACGGCATCATCATTCGGTCTGTCCTTCTCTTGGGATCGGTGCTGCTGCGACTGCTGCTGTCCGGAGCCGGACTGACGGCCATCCTGGTACAGATATGCGGTCGAAGAGGAGCTGCTTTGCGTCACCTCGATCTTCTCCACCTGCAGGCCCTGTGCCGCGAGCGCCGCTCTTAACTGAGCCATCTGCTGATCAATCAGCTCCCGCGCTTCGGCCGTTCGCGTCATGAATTGAGCGATCAACTGACCATTTTGCATCGTCAGCTTGATGTCAACCTGCCCCAAATGCTCCGGGTTCAAGGAAATTCTCGCTTCCGTTGCCCCGTGCATCTTGACGATCTCCAGCTTGTTGATAATGAAGTTGGTCATCTCATTGGCGAAATTCTCCACCGGCACTGGTGGTGCTGCTGGCTTAATCGCTACCTGCGTTCCAGAGCGAAGCGCCAGCTGTCCGGCCGTAACCGTTCCCTGTTCCAGCAAAGATTCGCCTTCCGGGAAGAGCGACTCAAACTTCAGAGCCTCGCCTTCCACACGAATGGTCGGCGCTGGGTTCGGATTCGATCCGGTTGCTGTGCCAGAATTCCCATTGGACATTCCAGCCTGCTCACTAACCTTTGCATGAGCCGTGTTCGTTGGTGCAGCTTGTCCGGCCTGATCGTTCAGCATGCGGCCAAACGCGGTGGACGTCTGATCTGTGTGCCGTATTTCACCCATCAAACCTTGGAATGCCTGAACGAGCTGTTTCATCGGTGCCTCAAGATGCTGTGCCTGTGAGCCGAGCAATTTCACCTTCTCGATCAGCTGGGCCACCGTATCCTGTACCGCAAATCGGACGGTGTCGCTATGCATCGCCAAAGGAGGCAACAAAGCCTCTCCATCGCCAGCCTCTGCCGTCTTCCCCGCTGCCGTCTGCTTGTCTCCTTGAATCAAAAGATTCGCTTGAGCCAGCCAAGCCTGCAGCTGCTGTAACAGCGACGGATCTTCTGCCAATGCTTCATCCAGCAGATCCAGATCATCCAGCAGTTGCGTGAGCAATTCTACTAGCCCGTCCACCGCCTCATCCGATTCGGCAGGCAGAACCGGCAGCGCCACTGCCGCTGCAGTTTCGCTTTCCGATGCCCCCTGGCCTGACAATTGGGATACCAGCACGGCTTCAAATGCAGTGCCTCCTGCTGTGCCCGCCTTGCTTGTGCTCCCGACCGTCGATGCAGAAGAGATCGAAGGAACTGCGCCTTGAATTAATGTCATCTTTCTCACCTCCTTTCCAAGCGATTACGCTTTTAGTTGGAGCCCATGAGTCGATTCAACACCCTTGCCGCAACTTCGGCATCCTTCTGGGACATCGCGTCAAGAATTCGGGAACGCGTAGCGTCATTGACAGAATTCAAAATCGTGATGGCCTTGCCAGGACTAATCTTGTAAATCTGCATCAGAAGATCTGCTGCATTCGCCGGCGTCATTCCTGCAAATGTCTGATTCAGCTGGCTCTGATCGAGGTTGGCTGATGTACTCTGCGTCGACTGCGACTCATTCCGGTCCAGCCGCGACTGAAGCGCTGCTATTGCCAAGTCTTCGGATGGCTTCGCGTCCTTCAGCATCATCGTGGCATCAGCGGCCACCTTCGGGTCCATACGCTGCAGTATCGCCGAGCGGTCGGCGCTCTTCATTTCACTGAGCATGAGCACCATTTCTTCCAGTGTCAGATTTTGCATAATCGGCGCTGCCTTGCTCGGGCTCATCCCCGCATACAGCTTGGCCAACTCGCGAATCTGCTTCGTATATTCATCGTCTTCTTCAACCGGCTCGACTGCAGTTGCCTGATTCTCCATTGTTTCGATCCGAGACTCTAGCTGCTGAACTTTGCTGGCTTCTGCTTCCTTTTCCTCAGCCAACTGAGCGATTTCCTCTTCCCGTTCTGCAAGCTGCTTCTTGAGCTCCGCGATGGTCGCCTCGGCGCTTTCCTCCTGCTCCTTGGCCTCCTTAAGCTTCTGCTCCTCCGGCGACAGCACCGGATCGGGAACCCAGTCTTTCACAATCGGAATTTTGTTTGCAAAATCAAGTACACCGTCCCGGACATCAGACCTGAAAAAAACGGCCAGCGCGCCTAACAGAACGATGGTGAAGATAGCCGGAATGAGGATTAACAGAATTCGCTCGAATCCTCCGCTTGACTCTTCTTTGTCTATTGGCATATCGTCGTTTCTAGCCACTCTTATCCCTCCTTCGCCTTAACCCGGCGGTATGGCGATGACCGTTAACGAGCCTTAATCGCAAAACGCACCGTTGCCATTTCATCCAGCTCGTTTTGTTCCCGAAGGAGACTTGCATGCCGGAACCTTTCCTTGGATTTTTCCCTGGCTTTGAGCCATACCTTTTCATCCATCATCTTCTCGGTTAGAAACTTCTGATTCTTCTCAACATTGACATGAGCCCGGCGAATGTCGTCACGCTTGCGATGAATGCACTGTTCCAAATACTCAGCGTACTGCTGGATATTCCTCACTTCAGCCACTGGCGCTCTTTTCGCTACGGCTTCTTCCTGGGCACGGTACATCTCGTCTCTAAGCTCATACAGCTCATGCAGGCTTTTCTCTTCCGCCTGAAGTTTCCCGATGGCACTGGAGAGCATCCATTCTGCCTGGTGTTTTTCATTCGTTTTCAGATCCACGATTTTCTGGAATGCGTAATGAAATTTCATTCGTCACAGTCATCTCCTTGAGAACTCGGAAATCAGTCGTTCCTGAACCTCACTCAATGTCGTCTTTTCATTTACCTTCTGTCTCGTGAAATCCCATATCCGTTGAATATGCTCGATGGATTCGTCGATGTCTGCGTTTGAACCTTGCTGATAGGCTCCGATATTGATCAGATCCTCGGAGTCCCGATAAACGGCGAGCAGTCTTTTCACATTGTCCGCTGCATCGATCTGCTCTTCCGGCGCGATGTCTTTCATGACACGGCTGATGCTGGACAGTACGTCAATGGCCGGAAAATGTCCCTTATTGGCAATTCCCCGGTTTAGCACAATGTGTCCATCAAGAATTCCCCGGACCGTATCCGCAATCGGTTCGTTCATATCATCGCCATCCACCAGAACCGTATAAAATGCGGTGATCGAGCCTGTCGGCCCGGTGCCCGCTCTCTCCAGCAGCTTGGGCAGACTGGCGAAAACGGAAGGGGTGTAACCCCGCATCGCCGGTGGTTCGCCAACTGCCAATCCAACCTCACGCTGAGCCATGGCGTAACGGGTGACCGAATCCATCATCAGCATGACGTTGAGTCCCCGATCGCGGAAGTACTCTGCTATCGTCGTCGCGATGAGCGCCCCCTTAATCCGAATCAGCGCCGGCTGGTCCGAGGTCGCCACTATGACGACCGAGCGCTTCAGGCCTTCCGGGCCCAAGTCGCGCTCAATGAAATCCAGCACCTCACGACCGCGCTCACCAATCAGGGCAATAACATTGACATCCGCTGACGTGTTTCTTGCAATCATGCCCATCAGCGTGCTTTTCCCGACACCGGAACCGGCGAAGATGCCGACACGCTGCCCCTTGCCGATCGTCAACAATCCGTCAATCGCCCGAACGCCAATGCTGATCGGCTCTTGGACGCGTGGCCGATTAAGCGGATTCTGCGGCGTGTTGTTGGTGTTATAGTGCGGCATCCGCGCCGGAATGATCGAGCCGTCAAGCGGCTGCCCCAAACCGTCAAGCACCTTGCCCAGCAGTTCAGACCCAACCTGTACGCTAAGCGGTTTCCCCGTACCGACCACATCGCATCCCGGTCCGATGGAATGAAGCTCGCCAAGCGGCATCAGCAGCACCTTGTTGTCCCTGAACCCGACAACCTCGGCCTTCAAGGGCTTGGACTGCTTGGTCGGATAGATGTAGCACACATCCCCGATGCTCGCGTCAGGCCCTTCGGACTCTACCATCAACCCGATCACCTGCGTCACTTTTCCGTTAATTCGAACCGGATCCAAATGCCGAAGCTGGTCAATATAACGCGTGCTGTCAAGCGTCCTCATCCTGATTTCTTCGCTCCTCATCCTCCAGAGCTATTCGAACCAGCTCTTTCTTGATCTCTTCCAGCTGAGTATCAATTCGCGCATCCACACTTCCGAAGGAGGAGCGGATGACGCATCCTCGATCCTGAACCGTCGCGTCAGGCAGTATTTGCAGCTCTGCCTGTGAATCGATCACCAGCCCCAATTCTTCGCGGGCCGCGTATATAAATTCAAAATGCTCGGGTGCGACGCAAAGCGAGATCACGCCTTTTTCTCGTTTGCGGGACAAGTTCTTGCGTATTAGCTCCACCATCAATTCAGGCTCGACGGTCAATTGCCGTTCGATGACCTTCTCGGCAATCGCACAGCTCAGTTCCACAAGAAAGGGCTCCGCTTCCTGTATCAGTTCTTCCTTGGCCCGGTAAGCCTGCTGGAGCAGCTCCTGCGCTTCATGAGTAGCCTTATCCAGCAGCTCCCTCATTTCCTGCTCGGCTTTTGCCGCGCCTTCTTCATAGCCTTGCCGGTAACCTTCCGACTTCAAGGCTTCGGATAAATCGTTGTCCTGGAGTCTTCGTTCCTCCCACCAAGCGTCAATCTGCTCTTTCGCTTCAGCCAGCATCCGCTCCGCTTCCTCCGAAGCTTCCCTCAGCTGTCTTTCCGCGAATTCCTGGGAATCCTTGAGCATCTCATCCTTCATTCGTTCAGCCTCGGCCAGCGTTACCGCTACCGCGGGATCAACACCTTTCGGAACCTCTTCTTCAGACTGCTCCTCAACCGGCACATGATAATGCCGGGCAAGATCCAGTGCAGCCGGTTCGTTCATGGGCTTATAATGGGACGATTTGATCAAATTAGACAATGATGTCATCCCCTCCACCACGAGCAATAATGACTTCGCCCGCTTCTTCGAGTCTGCGGATCGTGCTTACAATCCGGCTCTGTGCTTCCTCAACATCACGCAGCCGAACCGGTCCCATGTATTCCATCTCTTCCCGGAAGGACTCGGCCATGCGTTTGGACATATTGCGGAATATAACGTCCCGCACCTCTTCGCTTGCCACCTTGAGCGCAAGCTGCAAGTCGGCATTCTCGACATCGCGGATAATTCGCTGTATGGAACGGTTGTCCACATTGACGATATCTTCAAATACAAACATCCGTTTCTTGATCTCTTCGGCAAGTTCCGGATCTTGGATCTCAAGCGAGTCGAGTATCGTGCGCTCGGTTCCGCGGTCTACACCGTTCAGAATCTGAACGATGGATTCGATTCCTCCCGCGCTTGTGTAATCCTGGGTGACTGTCGCGGACAGCTTCTGCTCAAGCACTCGCTCCACTTGGGCGATGACCTCCGGCGAAGTGCTGTCCATCACAGCGACCCGGCGTGCAACCTCAGCCTGTTTCTCCTGCGGCAGAGAGGAAAGAATGACAGATGCCTGCTCGAACTGAAGATAAGACAATACGAGCGCAATGGTCTGTGCATTTTCATTCTGAATAAAGTTCAGAATTTGTGCCGGATCCGCCTTGCGTGCAAAGTCAAACGGCCGAACTTGAAGCGTAGCGGTCAGTCTGTTAATAACTTCACGAGCCTTTTCTTGACCGAGCGCCTTCTCCAAAATTTCCTTCGCGTAATTAATGCCGCCCTGTGATATGTATTCCTGAGCCAGGCATATCTGGTGAAACTCCTGCAGGATGGTGTCTTTCTCATCGCTTTCCACTTTTCTCACATTCGCGATTTCAAGTGTCAGCTGTTCAATCTCTTCTTCTCTTAAATGTTTAAATATTTGGGCGGACACTTCAGGTCCGAGCGTAATTAACAATATTGCGGCTTTCTGACGACCGCTCAATTCCGTGCTGTTTCCCTTGGCCAACGCTACCACCTCTATTCCTCAGCAAGCCATGTGCGAAGTAAATTGACAAACTCATCCGGCTTCTTCTTGGCCAGTGTCTCAAGCTGCTTGCGAACCTGACTCTCGTTCGTGACACTTTCCAGATTGACCGATGGAAACTCCGTAGCAGGAGGAAGCGGAACATCGTCTTCCAGCATTTCTTCCTGCTGTCTGCGTCTGCGAATGAAGAAGTATGCGCCTCCGGCAATGAGAGCCAGTGCAGCGATACCAATCCCCCACAGCAGCGGCTGGGACAGAAGAGTTTGCGGCGTATCCGGATTAGTATTAATTACCTGCGAAACAACCGAAACTTTTTGTGCCAATTGTGCGTCTGTATAGTTAGAGCCGGAATCTGAAAGTGAAGCTCTAACAATGTTGACCAGAATGTTCTCAATCGCCATTCTTGTCGTGTCATCCAAAATTTCTTGTCCCGAAGGTGGTTCAACCGAGACATTTATGGTTAAATCTTTAACAACATATGGACTGGCAATGATATCTCTCGTAATCCGGTTAACCTCGTAGTTCACAATTCTTGATTCTTCTTCTGAGGTTGTTTGTCCACTGGACGCATCGCCTGGATAGCCTGCGATTTCTTCTTCACCGACTCCAGCTACACCACCCGTTGGACTACCTGTTCCGGAATAGTTCTTCTGAATTTCCTGGACGCTGAGCTCGATGCCCCTCATCTCTTCTTCATCCACAGGGGTCACCAGGTTTTCTTTGCTCTGCACCTGATCGAAATTCAGTTTGGATGCAACCAGAACATTGACTTTGTTGGAGCCCATATACTTGGACAGAAATTGCTGTACGTTCTGCCTAACATCGTTCTCGAATTTCTTCTGAAGAGCGAAGTTCTCTTCAACTTTGCCCATGAGACCGCCTTGACCGCCTTTGGCAGTGGCAAGCAGCTCCACCTCATCGTTGGTGATGGTGATATTCTCAATCGGCAGATTCGGAATCGCTGTTTTGACAAGGTTGTAATACCCGTCAATCGCTTCCTGATGCGGACGGAAGCCCGGTTTGAACTGAAGCACTACCGAAGCACTGGCCTTATCTTCATTGCCGGTGGATGCAAACACGCTTTCCTTTGGCAGATTGAGAAGCACGGTAGCGTCTTGGATGCCCTGCATTTTTTCAAGCAGTCGCTCCACTTCGCCGTTCAGCGCGTTTACATATTTCACTTCAAATTCATTTTCAGTCATGCCGATTGCCGAGGAATTCTGTTCAAACGTTTCAAAGCCGATCGTCCCGTTCTGGACTAGGCCTTGAGACCCAACATCAACCATTACCCGGGCAGCCTGGGTGCTCGGCACTGAAATGCTTTGCCCATCGGGGCTCAATTGGTAGCCAATCCCCTGGGATTCGAGATAGCTGATAATGCCAGCGGCATCGCTTGAATTCAGGTCTCGGAACGCTACCTCATACTTGGTCTTGGAAAATTGGACCGTTAGAACTATCAGCGCGATGAGCAGAATCGCAATCGTTGCAATCAGCATTATTTTTTGTTTTTGGCTAAACTGGCTCCAATATTGGGTCGCTTTATCCCGATATTGGGAAATTCTCTCGTTCACATCGTCACCCCATCCGAAACTTTGCTAGAAACTTTTAGATTTGCGTACGCATGATCTCCTGATAGGCTTCTACCACCTTGTTTCGGACCTGTGTGGTAAGCTGTATGCTTAACAATGCTTGCTGGCCTGCTATCATCACCTGATCCACGTTAACTTCGCCGAGCATCAATTTGTCACTCATGACGTGGGCCGTTTTTTCCTGGGAAGCTACCGCATTCAGCGCTTCGCCCAAGTATGAGCTGAACTCTCGGATGGTCTCGGTCGGCGCCGCTTTCGCCGCAACGCTGTTCTGCAATTGAAGAGGCTGTACCTGCGCGGTACTGAACATTGTATTTTGAATCATGAAATTCTTCCCTCCAGCAATGGTTATGTATTTAGAGCAATTATTTATCTACCGATTTCCAGAGCCTTCATAATCATAGCTTTGGAGGCATTGATCGCTGTAACGTTCGCTTCATAGGAGCGAGAGGCTGAAATCATGTCCACCATTTCTTTGGTGATGTCCACATTAGGCATATAAACATAACCTTCGGCGTTAGCATCCGGATGGTTCGGATTATAGACCAGCTTCAGAGGAGATTGGTCCTCTTGAACCTTGCCTACCTTTACCCCTTGAAACGCCTGTCCGCCCGACATCTCCGCCCTTAGCATCTGCTCAAACGAAGCCTGCCCAGGCTCAAGAACAACCGTTTTCCGCCTATACGGAACCGCTTCTCCATTGACGATGCGGGCTCTTGTTGTCTCCGCATTCGCAATATTGGAAGAGATGACGTCCATCCGTAGACGCTGTGCCGTAAGCGCCGATGCGCTGATTGCGAAGCTGTTGCTGATGTTCATGTCATGTTATCTCCCTTCGATCGCTGTCCGCATGATTCGAATTTGCTCGTTAACAGCCTGTACGTAGGAATTGTAGCGGAGCTGGTTTTCCGCGAGCAGTGACATTTCTCGATCCACATCGACATTGTTCTGATTGTTGTTCATGGAGCTTGTTTCGTCCGTTAGAACTACAGCATCAGGAATCCGATTGGAACGTCCGATTTCAAAATGTCTGGGATCTGTCCTTCTGCCGGAGAGGGATAATTGGGTCCCTCCCATTTCTTTCTTCAAAAGACTTTCGAATGTAACCGCAGATCTCTTGAAATGGGGAGTGTCCACATTCGCGATATTGTTCGACAGAACCGTGTTTCTGAGGTTCGCTGCGTCCAATCCGCTTTGAAGCCGTTGAAAGCTACTGTTATTCAATAGATTCACTAGCTCATTCCTCCTATTTGGATTGCTGAAAGGCACTGCGCACTTCCTAACTTAATCCTTTTTTCGACAATTAATCTAATCCGTACGCACTAACCTAGGTCTTAAGTAGAAAAAGACAACATGATGTCATATAAACTAAGTTTCTTAAAGATTGGGACTTTTTACAATAAGAAAAAAGCCCTATCTTTCGACGAAAAGAAGGGCTTTTTAATCATTTTTTATTGTTTTTTTCCTAAAAAATTGAAAAACGACACCTGATTCTGTAAATTTTTCTCGTATTTTCACACCAC